>NZ_CP072357.1:980000-1635145 GCF_018127985.1 Prevotella multiformis
CGTTTATTTTCTCTTCCTGGAGGTACTAAGATGTTTCAGTTCCCTCCGTTCGCCTCACTGCATATGCAGTGATGACAGGCCTTCAGCCTGCCGGGTTGTCCCATTCGGAAATCCCAGGATCAACGGTCATTTGCACCTACCCGGGGCTTATCGCAGCTTATCACGTCCTTCATCGCCTCCGTGAGCCAAGGCATCCGCCATGCGCCCTTTCTTACTTTCTTCGCCTTCCCCGCGGAAAAACGCGGGGAGGCAGCTCATACTTTCAGCTGTCTTTCAGATTCCATCCGGGGGAAAGAACCCCCGGAGAACGCCGGACTCCGAAAGGAGACCGGCTCTGCTTTACAGTCTTGCCTGTGTCAATATGTCAAAGATCGTGTGGAAACGGCCGGAAGGGGACGCGGGGCGGAACCCTGCTCCCGGAGCCGGCCGGCCCCGCTGGCGGAGACGGAGGACTCGAACCTCACGCATGCGGGCCTCGTACCCGGACTCCTGGAAAAGGAAAAGACAGAGACAGAGCAGCACAGGAAGGGAAACGAACCCGAGACGCCCCCGTCGCCTGAAGCGGAAAGACGACCGCTCCAGAAAGGAGGTGTTCCAGCCGCACCTTCCGGTACGGCTACCTTGTTACGACTTAGCCCCAATCACCAGTTTTGCCCTAGGCCGATCCTCGCGGTCACGGACTTCAGGCACCCCCGGCTTTCATGGCTTGACGGGCGGTGTGTACAAGGCCCGGGAACGTATTCACCGCGCCGTGGCTGATGCGCGATTACTAGCGAATCCAGCTTCGTGGGGTCGGGTTGCAGACCCCAGTCCGAACTGAGACCGGCTTTATAGATTCGGCGCGCCTCGCGGAGCGCCAGCCCTCTGTACCGGCCATTGTAACACGTGTGTAGCCCCGGACGTAAGGGCCGTGCTGATTTGACGTCGTCCCCACCTTCCTCGCACCTTGCGGCGGCAGTGTCCCCGGAGTGCCCGGCATAACCCGATGGCAACTGGGGAGAGGGGTTGCGCTCGTTATGGCACTTGAGCCGACACCTCACGGCACGAGCTGACGACAACCATGCAGCACCTTCGCAGGAGTCCCGAAGGACCTCAACATCTCTGTATCGTTCTCCTGCAATTCAAGCCCGGGTAAGGTTCCTCGCGTATCATCGAATTAAACCACATGTTCCTCCGCTTGTGCGGGCCCCCGTCAATTCCTTTGAGTTTCACCGTTGCCGGCGTACTCCCCAGGTGGGATGCTTAACGCTTTCGCTTGGCCCCCGGCGCCAGGCGCCGAGAGCGGGCATCCATCGTTTACCGTGCGGACTACCAGGGTATCTAATCCTGTTCGATACCCGCACCTTCGAGCTTCAGCGTCAGTTGCGCTCCCGCCGGCTGCCTTCGCAATCGGGGTTCTTCGTCATATCTAAGCATTTCACCGCTACACGACGAATTCCGCCGGCGTTGCGCGTACTCAAGGGACCAGTATGCGCTGCACATCAGACGTTGAGCGCCTACATTTCACAACACACTTAATCCCCGGCCTACGCTCCCTTTAAACCCAATAAATCCGGATAACGCCCGGACCTTCCGTATTACCGCGGCTGCTGGCACGGAATTAGCCGGTCCTTATTCATGCGGTACCTGCAAAAAGGGACACGTCCCTCACTTTATCCCCGCATAAAAGCAGTTTACAACCCGTAGGGCCGTCCTCCTGCACGCTACTTGGCTGGTTCAGGCTTCCGCCCATTGACCAATATTCCTCACTGCTGCCTCCCGTAGGAGTTTGGACCGTGTCTCAGTTCCAATGTGGGGGACCTTCCTCTCAGAACCCCTACTGATCGTCGCCTTGGTGGGCCGTCGCCCCGCCAACCAGCTAATCAGACGCATCCCCGTCCGTCACCGCTAAAAAGCTTTACTTCACCTCGGATGCCGTCAGTGAAGGCCATGCGGTATTAGTCTGCCTTTCGGCAGGTTATCCCGCAGTGACGGGAAGGTTGGATACGCGTTACTCACCCGTGCGCCGGTCGACGTCCGAAGAGTGCGAGCACTCAACGCCGTTTCCCCTCGACTTGCATGTGTTAAGCCTGTAGCCAGCGTTCATCCTGAGCCAGGATCAAACTCTCCACTGTAAAATGTGATGACAAGACCGGACGACGGATAGCGGACAGGAGCGAAAGCCCCGTCCCGTCATCCCGGCCTCGGACAATCTCTGTCCCGGAACGCCTTTACCGAAATATCAAGCTCAAAGAGCACCTCGTTCAAAAAGCAAAAGGGCGAAACGGCGAAATGGCGGAAACCAGAAAGCCTGACCCTGATGCCGAATTGATCGGTTCGTTTCTTTTACCCGTCCGCACGGCATGCATGCCGCGCAGACGCTTCTTGTACTACTTCTCTGTCTATGTAAATCCTTTCAAAGAACTCTTTCTTTCTGTGCCGACGATACAAGCCGTGCGGCTCGTTTCGTAAAGCGAGTGCAAAGGTATAAAGAAAAAACATACGCGCCAAATGTTTCGGGGATTATTTTTCAAAAAATCTCAAAGGAGCCCGCTGCCTTGACGCAGATCAATCCAAATTTCACAAGAACGCCCTTACAAGCATCCGAGAGGATCCGAAGCCGGGAAAAGCAGAATAAAGACAGGAAGCAGCAGACAAAGCCTCCAGTCGCAAAATCGGAAACAAGGGAAGCTGCACGGCGACCTTCTACCGGACAGGCTGGCTGTAAATCAAAGCTGCCAGAGTCCGTTCTGCCTCAAGACAATCAACGCACGATATGTCGTGCTGCCATAAGCCACCCCTCAAGCAAGAAACGATATGCGCAGAACCGATCATCCTACCCCCAACAAATCTGAACCGGCAGCAGGCATATACTCTGACTCTTGGGCAAGACAAAGACCTACGGGCAGCTTACTCCCGCCTTAATCAATGAACACATACAAAACCACCCCCCGCAAAATGCTTATTACAAAAAGGAGAGGTTCCTATCTACCGGACACCCTTTACACCTGACTTTGTACAGCCTGTCAAGACACATTATATATATAGCTCGATCACGAACGATTTTACAGGACCTTTAAAAAACGTCCCTTTATTTTTAGTGAGTACCTAAAAGGCATCACCTTTATTATAGAGCTGTTCTTAAAAAAACACGTCGGTCTATCGTTGAAAGAACCCTGTCAACTCTTTGGTCCCTCTATGCCTTTATGCACCACCTTCTGCTTTCTCTTTCAACCGAACGTATGTCACATACCCATCGGGAAACATACCTCCACCCGTCCGACGAATACTCTTTTTGCAGACAGGCAAGGACATCTGCCCCTATGTCAGCTTTCATATAAACTTTTGACACGCCCTCTCTCGTTCGCTCCTTCAAGAAGAAAGCAGAATCCTCTCGCCCAAAAGGGAAAATCGGGTCAGTCCTAAAACCCAGTTGCAAGTCTATCCTCTTAAGCGCATAATTTCATAAGTATTTATTACCTTTGCATCATGAAGAGTGACCAACTATTACGTTGCATCTTTCCGGATGTACTTGCCGACTACTTTGATGTTGTCGATATTCAAGAGAGTGTTTCCCAGTTTGACTTTTGGCTTGACGAGCGTAACTTTATGGAAAAGTCAGACCATAAGCTAGGTACCGTAAGCAGTTATGGTTTTACCAGCGAGCGTGTAATTCAGGACTTTCCTCTTCGTGGCAAAGCAGTCTACCTCCATGTTCGCCGTCGCAAGTGGCGTGACAGTTCCAACGGAGAGATCTTTACTTATTCATATGATGACTTGACGGCTGAGGGCAGTAGACTATCCCCCGAGTTCGTTTCTTTTTTAAAAGAATAGAATTGAGTCCACTGCAGAGAGCATCGCAAGCATCGGTGCGCACTATGGCGTAAATGGCAAGCTGTTATCCACACAGTACAAGGAACATTTCAGTGATTATCGTAGCTGGGACCAGTTGGGGCATGCTCAAGACTGGCTGTTGTTTGAAAATAACATAGGTGAGAGTCTAAGTATTGATGAGACCTGTCTAAGCAGCGGCGAGGTTTATACTTTTCTGACCAACAAGGCGGGAAAGGGCAGAAATGGAACTTTAGTGGCTGTGGTTAAAGGGACCAAGGCTGAGGACGTCATCCAGGTTCTCAAGAAGATAAACCTTTCTAAACGAAAGACTGTCAAGGAGATAACACTCGATTTATCATCTTCTATGATGCGTATATCCCGTGCTGTTTTTCCCAAAGCACTTATTACCAATGACAGGTTTCATGTGCAGAAACTATATTATGATGCGCTGGATGACATGCGTATCGCTTACCGGTGGATGGCAAGAGATAAAGAGAATGAGGAGATAAAAGAAGCTAAAAGTAAGGGAAAGGAATATATACCATTTAGATACAGCAATGGTGACACGCGTAAGCAGTCGCTCGCCAGAGCAAAGTTCATATTGACCAAGCACAGGACCAAGTGGACTGAAGCACAGAAAGCCAGGGCGGAAATCATCTTTGAACATTATCCTACACTGGAAAAGGCATATGGTCTGGCTATGAAACTTACCGATATTTATAACATCAAGAGCATCAAGGATGCTGCAAGGCTGAAGCTGGCTAAATGGTTCAATGAGGTTGAAGAGCTGGGAGTGGACAATTTCTACACGGTGATTGACACGTTTGAAAATCATTATCAAACCATACTCAATTTCTTTGTAAACAGAGCTACAAATGCAAATGCCGAGTCATTCAATGCTAAGGTTAAGGCATTCAGGGCACAGTTCAGAGGAGTGACAGATATTCCTTTCTTTTTATATAGACTTATGAAATTGTGTGCTTAAGAGGATAGGCTTGCAACTGGGTTTTAGGACTGACCCGGAAAATCCAACCGAGGGAATTTTACAACCTGCCTATGCTAAAAGATAAATCTGCATCTTGTCAGCATGATGCAGACAAGATGCAGATTTATATATGCCCAAACGTTTCAGTTCCTATCAATGTAGCAGATACCACACTGCTTCACCAAAGCACTTCCCACAGAAATAAATCATATATACGGAAAATGCAGCCAAAATCCACCTATACCTCCGTGGACATCGCTGGAGAATCAAGGACAGAACGTCATTATTCATAATCAGATTACTTTGCCGACTTAGTCTCAGGAGCCTCACCGATGAGATCCATAAACTGATCAAGTTTCGGAGTAATGATAATCTGTGTACGACGGTTGCGCTGCTTGCCCAGTTCGGTATCATTCGTAGCAAGCGGATTGTATTCACCCCGTCCACCGGCAGTCAGCCGCTTGGGGTTGACACCGAAACGGTCCTGCAGATACTGTACGACCGAAGCCGCACGCAGACAGGAGAGATCCCAGTTGTTACGGATGTTCTTCATCTTGTCATTCGCCGTATTGATAGGCACGTTATCCGTATTGCCCTCTATCAGCACATCATAATCCTTGTAGTCGGTGATGATCTTGGCAATCTTGCTCAATGTCTGCTCGGCACGGTCATTCACTTCATAAGAACCGCTCTTATACAGCATATTGTCGGCCAGAGAGATATAAACCACGCCCTTCAACACCTGCACGTCGACCTCCTTCAGCTCCTCACGGCTCAGCGAGCGTGTAAGGTTATTGGTCAGCACCATGTTCAGCGAGTCGCTCTTCGACTTGACCTCCACCAGATGGCGGATGTACTGATTGCTCTCATTGATCTGGTCAACGAGTTTGGAAATGTTGATGTTATTTGAATTGGCGTTCCTCAAGCTGTTGTCAAGACTTCCCTGCAAAGCGGCAGCACTCTCCCTTGCCTGTGCCAACTGATCCTCCAGACTCTTGATCCGTGCGTTATTGGCGGCAATCGTCTCCTTGGCGCTCTGGTAATCCGCAGACAGCTGGTTGTTCTCTGCCCGGCAATTCTCCAGATCTTTCTTGCTGGCACAGCTGCTGAAAGCAAGTGTCCCTACGGCTAAAGCTACGATAAAAAGACTCTTTTTCATATTCTTCATTTTAGGTTCGTATTTTTAAAGTGCAGATTCGTGCCCTGTTGCGAAAGCAGAATATTCACAAGATGCACATATCTTTTGCAAAGATAGGATAAAGTCATGGAAAACAAAATGTCATGCGATGAGTTTAGAGATTTTTAACCTGAAATCGAGAAATAAAGAAAATATTTGATGAAAACATACAGAACTTACCACAGGAAGAGCCAATGTCCGTGACACATGGCCAACCATAAGAGGCCGGAAAACAAGACAGGTCCGGAAAAGGTATTTGACAGATTCTCCTTCCCGGACTGAATGCAGGAGGGACCGCATAGATGTAAGAAACAATCAGTATCGACCGGATTCATAGTCCTGGCATGATACAAAGACACACCTGATCTACTGCAACGGATCCTGGAAAAGCCCGGCTGTCATTCCTGACATTTGCGGTTGTTACTGTCCGGCAAAACTCAAACATCCCGTATATCAATGTGTAACGCTCTGTCAACCGGCAATCCCCCATTGACTTTGGAAGCTGGTCCGCCTCATCGAACAAAGTACGCCGGCCTTTGGCTTTTACAACAAAGCGGTTTCATCCGGGCAACGTACAGTAAGCATGCGAGCACACAGCACGACCGGTGTCAGGCATCGGCACAACTGGTGTCGGACATCAGCACGACCGGTGTCGGGGATCAGGCCACAGGAAGGAGGGCAGGCCTGTTGCAGCTGCGACCTTTACATAGAGAAGGGAGGGACGACCGCCTTATATGGGAAAGGAGTGCCGGACAGCAATCTTTTTATAACGATTACCCACTCCCCCACCCCATACCGTCCTGCCCCACCCCGCCTTTTTGGCTCTTCCGTTAAATACGTGGATGCTTTTCGTATAGCTTTCACGGAAAAACCGAAGTGATTCATTCAACAGAAACATAGCCCGGACCGTCAGCAGTCTATTCTTCTATCCTCCGATACAAAGACCTTTTCAATTTAACACGTTGGAAATACAGACAAGATTTTGAAAAGTCATCACATAATTTCAAACAAATCGCCTGCAAATAAGAAAAATCCGTTCCAAAAACAGGTTCGTAACCAGCAGTCAATCAATTGGTTACCAATCCATCCCCAAAAGGTGCCTGATTGGACTTCAAAAGGGCGTTGGTAACACGCTAATAGAGCACCTGTTGCAAGTCAATCAGGCCTCTTTCAGGAGCCAGAAGGGCATGTGTCAGCTTGGGTTGCATGAAAACAGTTTACAAACAGCGATGATATGGGAATAAGTTGTCTGTGGAAGACGGAAAGACAGGCTGATGGTCAGGTATCGTATCAATCTGCCTTTCCTGCATCTTATCTTTCAGTTCATCCTCCTTTTTAAGGCCATCTGGTTTTGGACAGTCATACCCTGCAAGTGCATAAGCCTTTATTCTCCAATCTACGCATTTAACGGAAGAACCGCCTTTTTCCATGTCCCTCAAATGAGCCAGGTTTGAGCATGGTTTTAAAACACCTTTCCAAAAAACACAGTGCAGAAAGATACTATCTCCAAAGAAAATCGTATCTTTGCAAACAAAGTAACACCAATTTTTATATAAAGGCTATGATTCTTTTCTTCAGAACTCAGTCCAAGAGCGTGATTGCTACAGAAGTCAACCATGCGCTGTCCCATGCGGAAATCAACGAACTTTGCTGGCTCTACGGCGATGCCGTCTACCTGCAGGATGCACAGGCGCTGCCGGGCTTCTATGTGGGGCCACGCCGTGAGATGATTACTCCTTGGAGTACGAATGCCGTCGAGATTACTCAGAACATGAGCCTTGACGGCATTCTGCGTATAGAGGAGTACTTCCCTGTAAGCAGCAAGGAAGCCGACTACGACCCCATGCTGCAACGCATGTACGACGGTCTGGACCAGACGATATTCACAGTCAACCACGAGCCGGAGCCTATCAGGCACGTTGACAATCTGGAGAAATTCAACGAAGAAGAGGGTCTGGCACTCTCTCCAGAGGAGATGGAATATCTCCACAAGATTGAGAAGCAGAACGGTCGCCCACTCACCGATTCTGAAGTCTTCGGTTTCGCACAGATCAACTCCGAGCATTGCCGCCATAAAATCTTCGGAGGTGAGTTCATCATCGACGGCAAGGTGATGGAAAGCAGCCTCTTCAGCCTCATCAAGAAGACTACGAAAGAGAATCCTGGTAAGATTCTTTCAGCCTATAAAGACAATGTTGCTTTCGCACAAGGTCCAGAAGTCGAACAGTTTGCACCAGCCAACCAGAGCACATCCGACTATTTCCGAGTAAAGCCGATCGAGAGTGTTATCTCTCTGAAAGCCGAGACCCACAACTTCCCAACTACCGTTGAGCCATTCAATGGAGCAGCGACTGGTACGGGTGGTGAGATACGCGACCGTATGGGCGGCGGTGTCGGCTCGTGGCCTATCGCTGGAACTGCTGTATATATGACCGCTTATCCCCGCTTGAAGGAAGACGACGGCAGTACACCAGCCCTGCGCGATTGGGAGGATATTCTGCCAGTTCGCCAGTGGCTCTATCAGACACCGGAGCAGATTCTCATCAAGGCATCTAACGGTGCGAGCGATTTCGGCAACAAGTTCGGTCAGCCGTTGATTACGGGTTCACTGCTCACCTTCGAGCATCAGGAGAATGGCGAGAAATATGCTTACGACAAGGTGATTATGCTTGCTGGTGGTGTAGGCTATGGAACCAAGCGAGACTGCCTGAAGGGCGAGCCACAAGCTGGCAATAAGGTGGTTGTCGTTGGTGGTGATAACTACCGCATCGGACTTGGCGGTGGTTCTGTATCATCAGTTGATACTGGCCGTTACTCAAATGGTATTGAGTTGAATGCCATACAGCGTGCCAACCCGGAGATGCAGAAACGTGCTTACAACCTCGTGCGTGCATTGGTAGAAGAAGACAACAATCCAGTTGTTTCTATCCACGACCACGGTTCTGCTGGACACCTGAATTGTCTGAGCGAGTTGGTTGAAGAGTGTGGTGGTAAGATTGACATGACACAGTTGCCAATCGGCGACAAGACTTTGAGTGCCAAGGAAATCATTGCCAACGAGTCACAGGAGCGCATGGGCTTGCTCATTGACGAGAAGCATCTCGACCACGTGAAGAAGATTGCTGAGCGTGAGCGTGCACCGATGTATGTTGTCGGTGAGACCACAGGCGATGCCCACTTCTCGTTTGTCCAGGGTGATGGTGTCAAGCCATTCGACTTGGACGTGGCGCAGATGTTCGGTCATTCTCCAAAGACAATCATGACAGATGAGACCGTTGAGCGCAAATATGAGAATGTTTCTTATAGTATAAACAAGGTGGAGGAATACCTCCAGCGCGTGCTTCAGTTGGAAGCTGTGGCCTGCAAGGACTGGCTGACCAATAAGGTTGACCGCTCTGTCACAGGTAAAGTTGCCCGCCAGCAGTGTCAGGGTGAGATTCAGTTGCCACTCTCTGACTGTGGTGTTGTAGCCTTGGATTATCGTGGTCATAAGGGTATTGCTACCGCACTCGGTCATGCGCCACAAGCAGGACTCGCATCACCAGAGGCAGGCTCAGTCCTTTCAGTAGCCGAGTCATTGACCAATATCGTATGGGCACCATTGGCAGACGGCATGGACAGCTTGAGTCTTTCAGCCAACTGGATGTGGCCTTGTCGCTCACAGAAGGGTGAGGATGCTCGTCTTTATAGTGCGGTTAAGGCACTATCAGACTTCTGCTGCGCTATCGGTGTGAACGTTCCAACGGGTAAAGACTCACTTTCTCTGACCCAGCAATATCCTAACGGCGACAAGATTATCTCTCCGGGAACCGTCATCGTGACCAGTGGTGGTGAGGTGAGCGATGTGCGTCAGGTGGTTTCTCCAGTACTTGTCAACGACAAGAACACCCGTCTCTATCATATCGACTTCAGCTTCGACGAGCAGCGTTTGGGCGGTTCAGCCTTTGCCCAAAGCCTCGGCAAGATTGGTAGTGACGTTCCGACAGTGAAAGAACCACAGTACTTCTGCGACTGCTTTGATGCCGTACAGGAGATGATTCGCCGTGGATGGATACTCGCGGGACACGACATTTCAGCAGGTGGTTTGATTACAACATTGCTTGAGATGACCTTTGCCAATGCTGAAGGTGGCCTGCATATCAACCTCCACGACATCAAGGGTGACGATGTTATCAAGAAGCTCTTTGCAGAGAATCCAGGCGTCGTAATCCAGGTTGCTGACGAACATAAGGAAGAAGTCAAGGAATTCTTGACAGAAAACTGCATCGGCTTTGCCCGCATCGGCACACCAAGTCCAGACAAACGCACCCTCAGTATTGCTGATGGTGACTGGAAAAAGGAGTTCAACATTGACGCACTGCGTGACACGTGGTACAAGACTTCCTATCTGCTCGACCGCAAACAGAGCAAGAACGGCATGGCAAAGAAGCGCTGCCTGAACTACAAGAAACAGCCGGTGGAGATGAAGTTCAAAGCTGACTTCACTGGTACACTCCAGCAGTATGGACTCGATGCAGACCGTTGGAAGACTTCAATACCTAACACTCTGCACCCAACACCAAAGGCAGCTATCATTCGTGAGAAGGGTACCAATGGTGAACGTGAGATGGCTTACGCACTCTATCTGGCTGGCTTTGAGGTGAAGGACGTGATGATGACCGACCTTATCACTGGTCGTGAGACCTTGGAAGAGGTGAATATGATTGTCTTCTGCGGTGGTTTCTCCAACTCTGACGTACTCGGTTCGGCGAAGGGATGGGCTGGTGCTTTCCTCTATAATCCAAAGGCTAAGCAGGCACTCGACCGCTTCTATGCACGTGAAGATACACTCTCATTGGGTATCTGCAACGGCTGTCAGTTGATGGTGGAACTGAATCTCATCAACCCGGAGCACAAGCACCGTGCCCACCTCTGCCACAACACCAGCAAGAAGTTTGAAAGTGCGTTCCTGAATCTGACCATTCCGCAGAACAACAGTGTGATGTTCGGTTCTTTGAGCGGCAACAAACTCGGCATCTGGGTGGCACACGGCGAGGGCCGGTTCTACCTGCCGGAAGCCGAGGACAAGTATAACATCATTGCCAAATACAACTATGCGGAGTATCCGGGCAACCCGAACGGTTCGGACTACAACGTAGCCGGCATCTGCTCTGCCGACGGCCGTCACCTTGCCATGATGCCCCACCTGGAGCGTTCCGTCTTCCCCTGGCAGCAGGCATGGTATCCACGTGAACGCCGCCAGGAGGAGGTGACACCATGGATCGAGGCGTTTGTCAATGCCCGCAAATGGGTGGAGAGCAAGCTGTAAGGCCTGTCCCATACCTCCGGGACATTCCTTCCCTCTGAACAGATTACAGACAACATGGAAATCTCCTTCGTCCGTCCATTGACACCCAAAGGGACTAGGACGGACGAGGGGATTTATCATTTCATCTACTTCCTTTCAATCAGAAATCCTGTGCAAAAAGAAAACATTTCCCCAATATCCGGCCATCATCCCCCGTCATCCTTCTACTGGGATGCCTTCAAGACCTTTTTCAAAATCGGAGCTTTTACCCTTGGAGGCGGCTATGCCATGCTGCCTATCGTCCAACAGGAGGTCGTGGAGAAAAAACGATGGATTCCCCAGGACCAGTTCATCGACCTTATCGCCATTGCGCAGAGTTGCCCGGGAGTTCTCGCTGCCAACATCAGCATTTTCGTGGGGTATAAGATACGGAAGCTGCCCGGTGCTCTCTGCACCTGCCTGGGAGCGGTTCTCCCCTCTTTTCTCATCATTCTCTGCATAGCACTCTTCCTTCACCAGTTCATGGACATCCCCTGGGTAGCGGCCATGTTCCGCGGCATCCGTCCTGCCGTAGTGGCGTTGATAGCCGTCCCTACCTTCCAGCTGGCAAAAGAAGCACGCATCACCTTGACCACCTGCTGGATTCCCCTTGCCACGGCACTCCTCATCTGGCTCCTGGGGGTAAATCCGGTATATGTCATCCTTGCAGCAGGAGTCGGCGGGTTTCTCTATGGGAAATACATCCGGCCGACAGAGTAGAAACCTCCTGCAGCCCCTCCGGCCGACAGTCGCCGGCCGAAGGGAAATACAAGGAAGGGCGAGCGTGTTTCTGACGACAGGCAATGCTCTTGGACTCCCAGTCTTACAACAAACAACAACATGATATACTTACACCTCTTCTATACTTTCTTTCTCATCGGACTCTTCGGATTCGGCGGAGGATATGGGATGCTGTCGCTGATACAGACCGAGACCGTCCTGAGACACCACTGGCTCAGCTCCGCGGAGTTCACGAACATTGTCGCCATCTCACAGATGACACCGGGTCCCATCGGCATCAACTCCGCCACCTACTGCGGATATACTGCCGTACACAACGCCGGCTTCGGCGGAGGAATGGCGGTCTTGGGAAGCATCACCGCCACCATCGCCATCGTTCTGCCCTCCCTGATACTGATGGTCCTGATCAGCAGGATGTTTCTGAAATACATGAACAATCCCATCGTCCAGTCGGTTTTTGCAGGACTGCGCCCCGTCGTCGTCGGTCTGCTGGCCGCCGCCACTTTATTGTTATGCAATGCCGAGAACTTCTCTGTGCCCTCCGTCAATCCCTGGCAGTTCTGCATCAGTCTGTTCCTCTTCGCTGCGACCTTTGCCGGTACGATGTGGATGAAGATCAATCCCATCCGGATGATCTGTTATGCGGCCTTTGCTGGATTGGTGCTGCTGTATTAGAAAAAAAGCCTCACCCCCGGCCCCTCTCCGAATGGAGAGGGGAGTAGAATGCACCGTTCGCAAGCGACTTTGCAGACGATGCGTTACCTTATCCTTTACCGGCCAACAACCTTTCAATAAAACACTATAAACCACAAAAATCACGCAATACCTGCGATGACAAGTATTGCGTGATTTCGTATCGAGATGCTGTCAACGGACTACTTCTAGGAAGGTTGATCCGGCAGATTCCTATTTGTGCTTACATAAAATAACCGTTCGCAAGCGACTTTGCAGACGATGCGTTACCTTATCCTTTGCCGGCCAACAACCTTTCAATAAAACACTATAAACCACAAAAATCACGCAATACCTGCGATGACAAGTATTGCGTGATTTTGTATTGAGATATTGGTAACTGACTACCTCAATGAAGTTAATCCAGCTGACTCCTGTTTGTTCTTACATTATATGCAGCCAACGGAGGATGTCGTTGAGGTTGGCAAATATCATAAGGAGGATCAGCAGGGTGATGCCGACATACTCCGCACGTACCATGAATTTCTCTGACGGTTTGCGGCGGGTAATCATCTCGTAGAGCAAAAAGACCACGTGACCGCCATCAAGTGCCGGGATAGGCAGAATGTTCATGAAGGCGAGGATGATGCTCAGGAAGGCCGTCATCGACCAGAACATGTACCAGTCCCAGTAAGGCGGGAAGAGACTGCCGATAGCCCCGAAGCCTCCGATGCTCTTCGCACCGTCAGCCGAAGCGAGGTAACGGAAGTTGCCGACATAGCCGCGCAGCACGTTCCAGCCGTGCTTGATACCGGCCGGGAAACTCTCGAAGAAGCCATATTTCTCCTGCACTGGTTTGTAATAGGTGGCAAGCGTCGCCTGAAGAACACCCAGTTTGAGGTCGGGTGTCAGCACCATCTTCACAGTATCGAGTTTCTCCACGCCCTTGTGCTGTACGGTCAGGACCACCGAGCGGGCCGCCAGCGAATCCTTGTGCGTATTCTTCACGGACATGACATCATCGAGCACGCCCATCTGATAGTTCATGTCGCTCCATGTCTCAATCTTCTTGCCATTGACCGTTCTGATGAGGTCACCCGCCTTGATGCCCGCCCTGGCAGCAGGCGAACCGCCCATCACACTGTCGACCTGTGCCGGGATGAACGGCTCGACGAAGTAAGGACGTGTCTTGATCATCGGCAGCATATCCATGTCGCCGGGCAGCGCAATGCTGTGCTTCTTGCCGTTACGCAGTACATCAACACGTTTCGCCTGGGCTATCTGGCGGAAGAAGTCGCCGTTCACATTGGCATATTCACGGAAAGGTCCCTGGTCCGTCCCGAGCATGACATCATGGTCGCGGAAGCCCAGTGCCTTGGCATCAGCATTGAAACGCATACCCATGCTCATGTCCGACACCTTGAAATAAGAATCACCCCAGGTGAACATGATCATCGAATAGATGAAGAGCGCAAGGACAAAATTGACCAGCACGCCACCCACCATGATCAGCAGCCGCTGCCATGCCGGCTTGGTTCGGAACTCCCAAGGCTGCGGCTCTTTCTTCATCTGCTCGGTATCAAGACTCTCGTCAATCATACCGGCAATCTTGCAGTAGCCGCCCAGCGGCAGCCAGCCCATGCCGTACTCGGTATCGTCCTTTTTCGGCTTCCAGCTGAAGAGCTTTCCTTTCCACTTCCCGATGTTCACATCGAAGAAGACAAAGAACTTTTCGACACGGACACCGAAGAGTTTCGCAAAGAACATATGTCCGCCTTCGTGAAGCAGGACAAGCAGAGAGATTGCCAGAACAAACTGTAGCAATCTGATCAGAAATGTTTCCATTATCTATTTACAACTTATTGATTATTCATAATATCCTGTGCCACACGGCGTGCCTCGGCATCCGTCTGCACGTAAACCTCATAGTCGGGATTGCTGTCGAAGGCAACCTGCTGCATGGTCTGCTCGATGATGTCGCCCATGGCGAGGAACGAGCACAAGCCACGCCGGAAGCCCGCATTGACTATTTCGTTGGCCGCATTGACAATGCACGGCATATTTCCGGCCTTGTTGATTGCCTCGTAAGCCATGGCAAGACACTTGAACTTTTCCACATCCGGCTCGAAGAACTCCAGCGACTGGCGGAACAGGTCGAGACGGTCGCCGTTCAGATGCAGCCGTTTCGGGAACGAGAAAGCATACTGAATGGGCAGACGCATATCGGGAACCCCCAGCTGCGCCTTCACACCACCGTCACGGAACTGCACCGCACTGTGGACGATAGACTGCGGATGGACGAGTACCTGTATCTTATCGGCCGGTACACCGAAGAGCCACTTCGCCTCTATCACCTCAAAGCCCTTGTTCATCAGCGATGCGGAGTCGATGGTGATCTTGGCCCCCATGTCCCATGTAGGATGCTTCAGGGCATCAGCGGCAGTGACCGTCTTCAGCTGATCGTGCGTAAACCTGCGGAAAGGACCGCCCGAACAGGTGAGCAGAATCTTCTCAATCTCGTTGCCGTCCTCGCCGACAAGGCTCTGGAAGATGGCACTGTGCTCGCTGTCAACCGGCAGGATAGGCGTATGATACTGCTGTGCCAGCTGAAGAATCAGCTCACCGGCAACGACGAGCGTCTCCTTGTTGGCAAGGCAGATTCTCTTCTTCGCCTTGACGGCATGGATGGTCGGAGCAAGACCGGCATAGCCCACCATCGCCGTCAGCACCATGTCAATGGAAGGGGATTCGACGATCTCTTCCAATGCCTTGCTGCCACAATACACCTTTACATCGGGCATATCGGCCAGTTCTTTTACCAGAGGTTCATAGAAAGTCTCGTCGGCAATGACCACGGCGGCGGGATGGAAACGGCGTGCCTGAGCAGCAAGCTCTTTCCAACGGCGGTTGGCCGTGAGTGCATAAGCCTCATAAAGGTCGGGGTGCTGGCTGATTACATCCAGTGCCTGCGTACCGATGCTGCCCGTCGAACCTAATATACAGATTTGTTGTTTCATTCTATTTTTTACAAAGTAAATCAAAGATCAAGCAGCCCGGCAGGAATGCGCATTGCAATCGTCTGCTTTTCTGCATCTACCTTCACTATCAGGTCTGTACTGGCAGGAATCAATCGTTCTTCATCTTCCGGTGTCATCACCTCAAGGAGCGTATTGATTGTCGTTTCATCGATTGAAACAATCCTGCCGACAGTCTTTCCCGTAGCCTTATCTACCAGGGTATAGCCAACGACTTGTGCCCATGAAACCTCAGCAGTTCCTTCTTCTGCAAGTTTGCGCGGAAAGTAAACCTCACTTCCCGTCAGTTCACGTGCCTGTGCCTCGGTATCGACATCACAGAACTTCATCAGGACTACTTCGTCCGAACGGAAGCGGTATTCCTCCATGAAGAAAGGCACAAGTATTCCATCTATGTCCAATAGCAGATAATCGGCATCAACGGCATCAAACACATCATCGGAGAACTGCATCTGCAGCTCTCCGTGTACGCCGTGCGGTTTCCCGATGCGGCCGACTTTATAGACCTCTTCTTTCCTTATCATCTTTTTCTGTTAAATCAGCGGTCCTGATACATGATAGCTTACTTCAATCCCCAATTGTGCATTATGAAGAAAGGGGTCGACCTATTTGCGGAAAACCGTCTACCCTTTTGCGAAAACAGGTAGACCCTTTTTGTCTGGAGCCTATAACACGCTTGGTCAAGGAATAGGTTTCACAAGGCTATGAGGCTAACATATTTCGGCTCTGCGGATCTTTGCCCCCAATGCGTTCAGGCGTGCCTCGATGTTCTCGTAACCGCGGTCAATCTGTGCGATGTTGTCAATGCGGCTCGTGCCTTCCGCTGTCAAGGCTGCAATGAGCAAGGCGATGCCGGCGCGGATGTCAGGACTTGACATACGTCCGGCACGGAGTCTTTTTCCGTTGTCGTGTCCGACAACTACGGCGCGGTGAGGGTCACAGAGAATAATCTGCGCCCCCATGTCGATGAGCTTGTCGACGAAGAACAGCCGGCTCTCAAACATTTTCTGATGGAAAAGTACGCTGCCCTGCGCTTGAGTCGCCACAACGAGAAGCACGGAGATGAGGTCCGGTGTCAGTCCCGGCCAGGGCGCATCGCTGATGGTCATAATCGTTCCGTCAATAAAAGAATCTATCACGTAATGGTCCTGGCGGGGAATGATGAGGTCATCTTCATCCTCAATGATCTGAACGCCCAGCCGACGGAAGGTATCGAGAATCGGGCCGAGGTTGGGAATCGATACATCCTTGATTCGTACGCCGTCTCCCACCATAGCTGCCATTCCGACAAACGAGCCGACCTCTATCATATCCGGGAGAATCCGGTGTTCTGCCCCATGCAGCGTCTTCACACCCTCTATGGTAATCAGGTTGCTGGCTATACCGCTGATTTTCGCACCCATCGCATTGAGCAGGTGGCAGAGCTGCTGGATATACGGTTCGCAGGCAGCATTGTATATCGTCGTTGTCCCCTCCGCCAGCACGGCAGCCATGATGATGTTGGCCGTACCCGTCACCGATGCCTCGTCCAGCAGCATATAAGTGCCGACAAGGCGGTCGGCCTGTATCTCGTAGACATCACGGTTCTCGACACGTCCGAAGTGTGCCCCGAGGTTCTTGAAACCCAGGAAATGCGTATCGAGACGGCGGCGGCCGATTTTGTCCCCCCCCGGCTTGGCTATCGTCGCCTTGCCGAAGCGGCCTAACAGCGGACCAATCATCAGTACGCTGCCACGCAGGGACGAGCATTTCTTCACGAAGCCGGTACTCTCCAGATAGTCAAGGTTCACATCGTCTGCCTGGAAAGAGAAGTCGTTCGGAGCGAGCTTTCTCACCTTCACGCCGATGTCCTGCAGCAGTTTGATGAGGTTGTTCACATCAAGGATGTCCGGAACATTACGGATGATGACCTCTTCCGTCGTCAACAGGGTTGCACAAATGACTTCCAAGGCTTCATTCTTCGCACCTTGCGGGGCAATCGTGCCACTCAGCCGATGTCCACCTTCAATGATAAAGGATTCCATGTTCGTCGTCTTACTTTTTCTTCTTGTTACGAGGCTGGGCAAAATCACGGGCATTGATTCTCTCGAACTTGAAAGTATCAAGGTCGAGCTGAATCTTTCCATCGGTGAAACGGGCAAGGTCTGACGCCACTTTCTCGTCGTCGCTCGAGCCGTGCCCCCACTGCATCAGACTGCGTTTCATCTGATTGGCGACAGAACGGACGAAAGCATCCCGCCGTTCACCGGGCTCCATGGTCTTCAGCTGTTCGAAAGCTTCAAAGAGCAGCTTGCCGTAATGTCTCACGGGAATCTTCGACATGGGATAGGTCATCGGCTCCGGCTTCGTGGCGATTTTCAAGGCCTGCGATACGTCGCAGGGATAGTCTATATCCAGCTTGAAATTGGCCATCAATGCCAGATGGTCCCAGAGTTTCTCCATGTGGTCGTAATTTCCACGGTTCTGGGCATTCATCCTGTCCATAATGGCGACAATGGCTTCTGCACACCGCTGACGCTCTTCCTTGGTAGGGAGCGTCACGGCATAATCTACCATGTTCTGTATTTCTCGCCCATACTGTGGCAGTATGAGTCTCTCGCGCTGTGTGTTGTAATCTAATCCGGGTATGTTCATTGGGTGATGGGTGATGATAGGCGATGAATAAGATAATAAACGGTGATAGGCTTTCCCTACAGCAGCGGTTTCGCCTTCTTGGCAACAAAGTCCTTGAGATAGAACGGGACGTAATACGCCACATCCTCGAACTTCTCCTCCGCCATGCGCTTCTCTGCCAGCGGAAACATATTCTTTGCCAGTGCGTCAATGCCCTTGACGAGGTGGGCATTCGGGTGATGGATGACCTCCATGCACTTCTCGGCACCATTGCCGAAGAAATAGACCGGACCACGGTCAAGATATTCTTTGTAGGTATGCCCGTCAACGACATCCGCCTGAATGCCGCGGACCTCCTTCAGCGCACGGTCATAGACAGCGGAATACACCTCCATCCGGCGTGCATCGATCATCGGAACGAGGAGTGCATCGTCCTCGACAGCCTCATGGTGAAGCAGTACCGGCACAGCCAGCAGCTCCAGTGTAGGGACAGCCAGCAGCTTCACGCCACGCCCGTAGCAGATGCCTTTCGCCATGGACACGCCGACACGCAGTCCGGTGTATGACCCGGGACCGCCGCTGACTGCCACCGCATCCAACGACAACGCATGACTGTCTGTAAAGGCAAGTGCCTCGTCAACGAATGTTCCTAACTTCTCCCGATGCTTGGAATCGAGCGTATCCTGATTCTCGAAGATACAGCTCCCATCCTGACTTACTGCAACGGAGCACACGTTTGTGCTCGTGTCAATATTCAATATACAAGACATAAATGACTCTTATATTCTAAATAACATGCAAATATACTCCTTTTATTCCATATTTTTTGTACATTTGCAGAAATTTAACGCGAAAAGCTCATGATACTATCAATGACAGGCTACGGCAAAGCTACCGTAGCCTACAAGGAAAAGAAAATCAATGTCGAAGTGAAGTCGCTTAACAGCAAGACACTCGACCTGTCAGCACGCATCGCACCCCTCTACAGAGAAAAGGAAATGGAGATACGCCGCCTGCTCGCCCAGAAGCTGGAACGCGGAAAGGTGGATTTCTCCATCTGGATTGAGAAAGAGACGACGGTTGACGCAACGCCCATCAACGCTGCCCTCGTAGAAAACTATTATAATCAGATCAAGACCCTCTCCAAGAACACCGGCATCCCTGAACCGGCCGACTGGTTCACGACACTGCTGCGCCTGCCTGACGTCACGACGAGGACCGAGGTGGAAGTACTTGAAGACGGCGAATGGGAGGCTGCGCTGCAGGCCGTCAACAAGGCGGTGGACAAGCTCATCGAATTCCGCACCCAGGAGGGTGCAGCACTGCAGAAGAAATTTGCCGAGAAGATTGACAATATCGCTGTTCTCTTGAAGAACATCGAACCCCTCGAGCAGAGCCGTGTGCCGAAGATAAGAGAGAAGATCATCGAAGGCCTGAAGCTGATTCCGGAAGTGGAATACGACAAGAACCGTCTGGAACAGGAACTGATTTATTACATCGAGAAACTCGACATCAGCGAGGAAAAGCAGCGGCTCGCCAACCACCTCAAGTATTTCCGGGAGACCATGGGCGAGAGCGGACACGGTGTCGGCAAGAAGCTCGGCTTCATTGCCCAGGAGATGGGGCGCGAAATCAATACGACCGGCTCGAAGAGCAACCAGGCAGAGATGCAGAACATCGTCGTCAAGATGAAGGACGAGCTGGAGCAGATCAAAGAGCAGGTGCTGAATGCCCTGTAAGAAACCCATCACCCCCATCACCCCGCTTACCACCGCCTATTATCGTTTATCACCGCCTACCCCCTTGGAGGAGGCTTCCTCACCCGCAGGAGAGAATACAGAAAATAAAATCCATCATGAGCAAACTTTCATCTGACCACCCGACAACCGGCACATCGCCCGTCACCCAAACACAGGAGGCTGCAGCCCACGACACCCCGTCAGGCGATTCCCTCCTTCAGAGAGGCGGGGGGAGGCTGATCTTCTCCGCCCCTTCCGGCTCGGGCAAGAGCACCATCGTGCAATGGCTGATGCGGGAACATCCGGAACTGCGGCTGGCATTCTCCATCAGCTGTACCACCCGGGCACCGCGCGGTACGGAGCAGAATGGCGTGGAGTACATCTTCCTATCGCCAGAAGCGTTCAAGGAAAAGATTAAGAATGGAGAGTTCCTGGAGTATGAAGAGGTATACGAAAACCGTTTCTATGGCACATTGAAGTCACAGGTGGAGAGCCAGACGGCTGCCGGGCAGAACGTGGTCTTTGATGTCGATGTCAAAGGCGGCTGCAACATCAAGAAGTTCTACGGCGACCGGGCCTTGAGCATCTTCATCCAACCGCCATCGATAGAAGAACTGCGCCGCCGGCTCGTGGGCAGACAGACCGACAGTGCCGAAGCCATCGAGAACCGCCTTGCCAAGGCTTCCTACGAACTTACCTTCGCTGACAGATTCGACCGGATCATTGTCAACGACAATCTCGAAAAGGCAGAACAGGAAGCATACGAGATTGTGAAGGAATTTATAGAAAGATGAACATCGGCATCTTCGGCGGTTCTTTCAACCCCATTCACAACGGACACCTCACACTGGCAAAGTCCTTTCTTGAGAAAGAAAAGTTGGACGAAGTATGGTTCATGGTGTCCCCCCAGAATCCTTTCAAGGCAGACCAGGCACTGCTTGACGATCACCTTCGCCTGAATCTGGTACAAAAAGCCACAGGCAACAATCCGCACTTCAAGGCCTCGGATTACGAGTTCCGTTTACCGAAGCCTTCCTACACATGGAACACCCTCCGGCATCTCAGCAGCGACTTCCCCGCCCACCGCTTCACGCTCCTTGTGGGAGGCGACAACTGGGCTGCCTTCAATCGCTGGTATCATGCCGAAGACATCCTCGCTCATTACCGCCTCGTAGTCTATCCACGCCGTGGCGAGCAGCTCTCAGACAATGCCCTGCCCCCCGGTGTAAGCATCCTCAGTACGCCCTTCATTGATATCAGCAGTACGGAAATCAGACGACGCATCCGGCAGGGAATGTCCGTCCGGGGGCTCGTGCCGCCTGCCATCGAGACGGAAGTAGGCCGTCTTTATTAGCTCTTCCGCAGTCTGTTATCGTCCTTCCTCACATTTAAGCAGATAACATTCCTGCCTCAATCCATTTACTCCGTGACCCGCTGTGACCCCATGAGAAAACCGGACGGAAAAATGTATAGAGAGAGGGGAAAGGTTTGGAAGAGCGGGAAGTATCGTCCAGGAGGAGACAACAAAAAACCATCAACATACTATATATCAATAATTTACAGTCATTTACGGGGGGGGGGGGGACCTTCTATGGAACTGCATGGGGTGTCTTCAGGCATCATCCTGTATTCCGTCGCTGTAATCCCCGTGCGCCGCTTGAAGAACTTGCACAGCGTACTGAGCGAGACGAACTCGAACTCATTGGCAATCATCTTCAGCGACTTGCTCGTATAGCGCAGTTCCAGCTGGATGAGGATAACCAGCGTCTTGTCAATCCACTCCTTCGCCGTAATGCCTGTCTCCTTCTTCACCACCATACCCAGATAATGGGCCGTCATGCAGAGCTGAGAAGCGTAAAACTCGATTTCGTGCTCCGTCTTGGCATAATCGTTGACCAGCCGGACGAAACGCTCGACGGTCTGTCGGTTACGCGACTTGTACTTCCATCTTACCGCAACCTTCGACTTATACAGGGAATGGATGAAATGAAGTGAAGACAGGAAAAATGAACTGACCGTATCCCGGTCCACGCCTTCCATATGGACCAGCCTGTTCAATGTATGCGTAGACTGCTCCCAGACAGCCTGTTCTTCTTCTGACAAGTGCAGAGAAAAACACTGCCCCGGCGAGAGAAAGAGATCAGGAAGCCTTCCGCCGAATACGTCGCGCATATATCCTTCTGTCATGCTGATACCGACAAACGTCGTGTCCTCACCGAAGTCATCATCGGTAAGGACAGCCCCCCAATTGATAAAGAGCAGGTCGCCCGGACCGCAGTGGTAGTTCCTGAAGCCGATGACAGGTTCACACCATCCCGTCTTCACAATTCCCACACGCATCACATCCAGACGGATAGGACTCCTCTCCTTGATAAGCGCCTTGAAAAAAGGATTACAACCGATTGCTACCGTAAATCCTGAACCTACGGAGATATTACCGTTCAGAATATCCCTGTTGTTTCTTGCGCAAGAGGTAATCTCGCCAAAGCTCGCAACCGATGTATGTGTCAAATCATTATTATCGTTCATTTAGCCCATTTATGTTTGTGTAAAGGTAAGAAAATAATCCGACCAGCCGCTTCTTTTAACCTATGTTATATCTTTAACCTCCAAAAAGCAACTTTTTAAGCAATAAAAAGAACAAAACAAGAAACAAATTTCTACTCTGCAACAAACAATTCTTTAGAAGTCTGTATACTTTGAACGAGATACTGATATTGCATGATTGGAATAAAAGTGGTATGATTTACTGCCTGCAGCTCATCAACACACCTGTCCGTAAGACAGGGCGGAATCTACGCAAACCATGTCATTCCACACACTGCCCTGCTCTGGGCTCCTGCTTTCTCTACGAAATCTACAACGACCTGGTTATCAGTATATTATTCCCTCCTCTTCAATTGGGCGTTACTTGCGTTGCAAGTAACGCCCAATTGAAGTCCAAGTAAGGCTTACTTGCAACGTAAGTAACGCCCTTTCAAAATTCTGGTGAGCATGATGCAAGCAACTGCCCCTGGTCAGCGAACTCCCACACCCATAATCTACAAATCAGGCGTTCATTATTATCCCCTATGGAACAGAACCATGCTAATAAGCAAACAGAGCTTCAACCATGCCACCCCATATGTAAAAAAAGAACAGAGGACCTCCTCAAAAGAATAAGGAAAAGACTTAAAAAGAAAATTAAGTTATTATACGACATTAACAGAAGATGAAAAGGAAATCATGGATACTTTTTAGAACACAACTGCAATGAAAAATCTCTCTAACTTTGCACCTGTAAACAGCATATTTAGAGAGTGTTCTAAAAATAAATACAAACAAATTAACCCCAAAGCATACTGATTCAGTCTGAAGGAAACAACAGGCAGACTTCAGACATATTTATATCAAGCAGAGTATTTTTATCAAACACAATAATGAACATGAAAGAAAAAACAATTCAATTAAGGTTATGGACTATCGCCTTCCTGATGCTGTTGCTGCCTAAGCAAGTGGCAGCGTACACTGATGGTGATATCGTCAAACATGACGGTATCGTCTACCAAGTGGTAAAAGCAAGTGAAAGTACCCTGTCGTTTGTCGGAACAGAGAACAAGACGGGAGCCATTACCATCCCCGCAACATGGAGTGACGATAAAGGTACCACCTTCAAGGTTACAAAAGTGGGTGGTAATGAGATCTATAAATGCCAGGGGGTAACCAGCGTGAACCTGCCGGAAGGCATTACGGAAATTGCCTATTCGTCCTTTACAGATGCAGAGCTGGAGACACTGAATATACCTGCCACTGTTAAGACAATATCTGACAACACTTTCTACAGAGTAAAGAAAATGCCGAAAATCACGGTTGCATCAGCCAGTACAACATTTTCGGATGACGGACATGGGGCACTCTATAACTACAACAAAACCCAACTCTATGCCGTTCCGACAGATGCATATATGACTGCCGACTGCACTTATACCATCAACCCTGCCGTAGAAGAGATAAAGCATTCTGCCTTTATCAGTTTTCCTCAGAACACAGGCATAAAGAAAATCATTTTACCGCCTCATCTGAAAAATGCTGCAACAGACTATCCAAGTTTTGCACAGATAAACACTTTAGAGGCTTACGAGATGCCTGCAGGTGCTACAGGAGACTATAAGGTTGATGGAGGTGTGCTGTTCTACAAAGACAAACTGGTGCAATATCCTCGCAACAAACAGGACAAAGATTACAAGGTTCCCAATGGTATAAAAGGAATTTACCTGCGTGCTTTCGATGCTGTAAGACAGATGGAGAGTATCGATATGAACCAAGTGACCAAATTAGATGTCAACTCTCTTTTTGGCTGTCAGAATCTGAAGACAGTGACTCTGCCAAAGGATCTTGAAGTAGACGGAACGGCGGGAGCCATTGCCAGCTGTCCGAAAATCAAGGAATACAAAACAGCACCAGGCTGCGTTAACTTCATTGAAGAAGAAGGTGTCATCTACAGTAAACCAGACAAGTCTAAAGTTTATTTCTTCCCTCCGTCAAAAGAAATAACAGATGGGAAATACACCATCCCATCTTTCGTCAAAGAAATAGAAAAGTTTGCCTTTGCAAGTAATCAGAATATCCAAGAGCTGACAATTCCGAGCAGTGTAACGACAATTAACACGCAAGCCATCAGCTCCTTCAAGGATTTGAAGAAAGTTACATTTATCAATCCTTCGAGCTGTTCGAAGATTGACGGTGGTGCGTTTGGATGGAACTATGCATTAAAGGAGGTAACCCTGCCTTCCGCTCTAAAGGAACTGGATAAGATTTTCACATCATGTTCAAGTATGGAAACCATCAACGTACCTGACAACTCCAAACTGAAGACGATAAAGAACGGTGCACTCCAATTTACCAGGAACTTGAAGCACTTCAACTTCCAAGGCAGTTGCGATCTTGAGACTATCGAGGACGGAGCATTCCAGAACCTGGACAAGTTGGAGGGATTCAACTTCCCCAAGAATGTGACTACCATCGGCAGCAATGCTTTCAACGGCTGTAAGAGCATGGCAACCGCCACTTTTAAGGACGACGCTATCATTACAACCATTAAGGCAGGAGCACTTGCCGACTGCGGTCTGACTTCTATCAGTATTCCAAACAGTGTTAAGACCCTTGAAAAAGAAGCTTTCCGCAACTGTTCAGCCCTGACAACCGTCAATCTGTCAAAGAATGTAGAGAGTGTCAGTCCGGAAACTTTCAAATATTGCGAGCATTTAACCGCAATCAACGTTGACAAGGAGAATACCAAGTACTCAAGTGTTGACGGTTATCTCCTTTCTCACGATAAAGAAGAGTTGATTCTCTTTCCTCATGGAAAGGCGAGTGAACACTTTACACTCCTGCCTCCTTCAATCAAGAAGATTGGAAATTATGCGTTCTATGAATGCGTAGGTCTGAAGAATGTTGTTATTCCTAACAAGGTCGAAGAAATTGGCGAGCGTGCATTCAGTTTATGCAAGAACTTGAATACCATTACATTCCTCTGCGACAAGATGATTGACCCGGCAAAAATCAATCAGGAAGAAAACAAGCGCAGCTTCGACAATGGCTCAGCAGGAACAACGAATATGCCGACCAACATAAACATCTATGTACGTAAAGAACGGCTTACTGATTATCAAAGCAACACATTCTATCAGAACTTTAAGAGTACACATACCTCTTTCATAGAAAACAATCTGGAGTATCTGCCGGTATCAGAAAATTCTGTCGATCTCCTCGATGTAAAAAACACCGATTATACTTTCGTCGTACCCGAAACAGTTGAGCACAACGGCAAGACCTACAATGTCAACATGATTGGTGACTATGCTTTCCAGTCAACTTCTGCTAACGTACACGAGGTGGTTGTGAAGAAGAATGTAGAGTACATCGGTGCCAAGGCTTTCAAGACAAACATTACAGCTGATGCTTCTACCATCGAAAATGTATTCTTCCTTTCTTCCAACCCGACAAAGCAGATGCTGAGTACTACCCGCTTTGAACTGGATGAGACTGGAAAAGATTACAATGAGTTCGCCTCTTCTACGAAAGTCTATGTGAAGAAGTCCCAGCTTTCCAATTACAAGACTGAATGGGATAAAAAGGTCTACAGTACGACTGAACATAAATATGTTGAAAGCACCAAGAACTTCATCAATCAGATTGACTTCAAGATTCCGGGTATCAACATCACGCACAAGTACGGTACATTCGCACGTGAGTTCGACACGGACTTCAGCGAGTACAAGAAGGAAAAGCACATCTGCGACATGGGCGCATTTGTAGCTCCTATCTCAAGCATCACACAGGGTTCCGGCGACTACGGTACGTCTACCTACATGGTACGTATGACAAGTGTAGACGTGAACGGCGGTGTTGCCAACGAATACGGCTATGTACCGGCTTATACCGGTGTACTGCTGAAGGTGCTTGACGGAGAGAAAACTCCCGCTGACTTCTACTACACCATCGGTGAGAAAGACGATCACACATATACCATCAGCCACAACATGATGGAAGGTGTCACAGTCAATCCGCACACCGTCACGACAGGCACGGATCCTATCTACGTCATGTCCGCCCGTGAAGGTATCTTCAAGAAAGCCAAGGCGACAATCAACATACCGGTTCACAAGGCATACGCCAAGATCCAGGGCGTACCGGCCGGTGCCAAGGTGATGTTCTCTTTCGACGACTCCTCAACGACAGGTATCGACACGATTGATGCAGCCTCATCAGACAACGGTACCGACAGAGCTTACTACAACCTGCAGGGGCAGCGTGTAGAACATCCGCAGCACGGAGTCTATATCCACAACGGAAAGAAAGTTATCATTAAATGAGAAAGGAACAGTCATGAAAAAGAAGAGATATATCATACCTTCAACCGAGAGCCACCGCTTCTCAATGGAGAACCTGATGATTACCGCCAGTCCGGGCATTTCAAACGACGAGTTTGACCCGGTTCACGATGAGGTAGGAGCAAAAGAAAACCCCTCTTTCAATTCTACGGAATATCCTCATTATTCACCTTGGGAAGATTAAGGAAACCGACAAATACGACAATGGATGCAAGAGACCGGTTCTTTACGCAGATGCGACATCAACGTAAGATGAGACAACTGAAAAAGGCATTTCTGTCAAGTCTCATACTGATTGCCCTGGCAATCCTGGCACTTTGCATCTATCTATACGGACTCGCATCCTGAGTTCTCATTCTTTACACAACAGTGTAAATTCTCTCTCTCAATAAAAAGAGGGTGTGCCAAATACAGGCACACCCTCTTTTCTATCCTCTGTTTTATCCTACATCCTGAAAAGCCAGGGCAGAATATTCCCAACGAACAAACAATAAGTTGGTTTTCAGCGGATTACATCTTCTTGGGGGGGGGGGGACTCCTGCCGAATTATGTGAGGTGTCTTCAGGCATCATCCTGTACTCCGTCGCCGTAATCCCCGTACGCCGCTTGAAGAACTTGCACAGCGAACTGAGCGAAACGAAATTGAACTCGTTGGCGATCATCTTCAGCGACTTGTTCGTATAGCGCAGCTCCAGCTGGATGAGGATGGCCAGCGTCTTGTCGATCCACTCCTTCGCCGTGATCCCCGTCTCTTTCTTCACCACCATGCCCAGGTAATGTGCCGTCATGAAAAGCTGCGAGGCATAGAAGTCTATCTCATGCTCCGTCTTGGCATAGTCGTTGACAAGCCGCACGAACCGCTCGACAGTCTGCTTGTTGCGCGACCAGCTGCCCCGCTTCGTCATCAGCTTCGCACTGTGCAGCGAAGCGACATAGTTCAGCGAAGACACGAAGAGCGAACCGGCGACTTCCTCCTCTACCGACGGAAGGTGGACGAGGTTAAAGAGCGCATGGGTGTACTGCCGCCACACCTCCTGCTCCTCCGCACTCAGATGGAGCACAAAGCACTGGCCTGGCGAGACGAACAGTTCGGGCAGACGGCCGCCGAAGATCGTCTTCATATATTCCTCCGTCAGTGCGATGCCCTCGAAGGTGGTGTCAACCCCGAAGGTGTCGGAACTGATTGTCACGCCCCAGTTGAGGAACAGCATATCGCCAGGGCCGCAGCGGTACTTCCTGAAGCCTATGACCGGCTCGCACCATCCGCTTTTGACGATCACCACACGGACAACGCTGATCCGGACAGGTCCTCGCTCCTCGATGATCGGCTTGAAGAAAGGATTGCAGCCGCACACAATCAGAAATTTCGATCCAATATAGATGTTCCCTTCTACGTCAGACTTATCGTTCTTTACATAAGATACAATCTCATCAAAATCGGAGATTGCAGGAGCAGTTGATTTTATTTCGTCGTTCATTCAGTTGTAAATTACGTTGTAAAGATACGGATTAAATTCCAAACAACAAACTTTTATCCGGAGAAAAGCCATCTGATGCCGTCTGACGAAATCTCCGATGCGACAGTCCGTCATCGACCCGCCATCGACCCATCCTGCCTAAGACGTCCCCGGAACGGCATCCGCCAGGAAAAAAGGCAGGCACTTAAACGAATAAGAGCCTGCCCCGAAACGAAACCGGTTGTACAATAAGGTGAAGACTGCCGTCGACACCCTACTGGAGAAAACCGTACATATAGGCACAGAGTGCCATGATTATCAGAGAGCACAATACCAACAGGGCGAGGCCTACCTTCGCCAGCAGCCGCTTTCTGCGGGCACGGCGCATTTCACGGTAGAAACCTTCCCGTGCATCCAGATTGCCTGATGAATGAGAATGTCTCGGCATCAGTCCTCCCATCCCGTGAAACCCGGGAACGGCTTAGCTGCGATCTCGTCATCATCATCGAGGTCTCCGCCTTGCCCGGGACCCAGTGCCGACGCACCGGGACTGGTCTGCAATATTTCCGTGTGATCACCCATCAGGCCTTCTGTCTTCAAGTTACAGCAGAGGGTTTCAGGTGTCATATAAGCCTTCTTTTTCATTGTGTGGTCTTTTTTTAGGTTCATTATTCTTTCGTACGGCAGGGAGACTTCTCCTGCGGAGTGATGCCGCTGCATTGCCATTGCCGGCATGTGATGCAGGAAGCACCACCCCCTCGGAGCGTATGGAAGTCGCCCTGTCCTTGGAGAAACAGCAGTTTACTTCAAGACAACCTTCTTGCCATTGTGGATGAACACACCATGCTGTGGATGCTCAACACGCTGGCCCTGCAGGTTATAGTAAACATTGTCGTCTTCCGCCGTGGTATTCGCAATATGCTCGATACCGGTCGTCTCGGCATCTATCGAACTGCCATCGTCAAAGACGAACATGACCTTGGCAGGGCTTGACGTACTTACCTGAAGTCTGGCAACTGCCTTGTGAACAGGAAGATTGTGCACAACATTTAGCTTCAGAGGCTTGAAGAGGCCGCTTTTGGTCATTGCAAAGACAGTAGCGTCAGAAGAGGCCAACTGCATCTTTTTATTCTTGACCGTCACACCTTCCATGACGTTGTTTGCAACGGTGTAAGTCGTATTGTCCTCCTCACCGATGGCATAGTAGAAGTCAGCCGGAGTCTGGAGTCCGCTTCGGCTCTCCAGCAGCACACCGGTTTCAGCAGGTACATAGTCATAAGCAGGCACGTTCGTATTATAATTGATACTCTTCATCATGCACTTGATGACCTCATTCCCAGCAACAGTGCCTTTCTTCAAGTCGCCCGTCTGTGCAACGAAAGCACCGATGCGACCATTGTCACCATTCTCACGGGCATAGATACCGAGATCGGCATCGAACTCACGGGCAAACGTACCGTACTGGTGTGCTATCTTCACCTCATCCTTGATCTTATAGTCGATCACACCGGCATAGTCCGTCCATCCGGTAGCCGTCTTGTAAGCGTTCTCACCACTCTTCTTTACATAGATGTGCTTCAGCTGTCCGTCGAACTCGTGCTGGGCAGGAGTCAGATCCGTCAGTTCCCACTTCGTGGCACTCATATCCTTTGTAGGAACGGGGGCAGTGAAGTAGATACGCTCAACGGTCGATGTGCCGTCAGCTTTCTTGAAGGCATCGACACCCATATAGTCAAGGGTGTTCTTGAATACGACCTCCTTGATGTTGGTCGTATTCTGCTTCAACGCATAGTCGCCCCAGAGACGTACCTCATAATCTTTGTTGTCATCAGGATTTGTCACCTTAGGCTGGACAACATAAGTAAATACATCCGCCTTGGTGTCGACAATCATCACAGCCTTCTGCGACAGCGGGAAGTACTCTGTTTCGCCGTTACCTGTTCCATTGCTTTCCTTCCAGAAAGAGACACCGATGTTTTTGAACTTGTTCCATACATTGTTTGCAGCATAAGCAGCCTTTGCATCCTTGCGGACGTTGATCTGGATCTTCGTCTTGTCCACGTTCAAAGGATTGAAGGCTGTCCCATCAATATTAGCTTCATCAACAGGAGTCATGCCCAGGAATGCAATCGTGTTCAGATTCTTAACCAGGTCGAAGGCCCACTTATCAATCTTCTTCACATTTGCAGGAAGGGTGACGTTCTCCAGTTTCTGGATATCATAGAACGCCTGCTGGCCGATTTCCTCGATAGTCGGAGGCAGCATGGTGTAGTAAGTACCAGCCTTTGCCGGCGGGAAGGACACCAGCTTCTTCTTGTCCTTGCTCAGCAGGAAGCCGTCGACGCTGGAGTACGTAGTGTTCGACTTGTCGACCGTGTACTTCTCCAGACTCTCACACTGCTGGAAGCCTGTAGGGTCAATTTTGTTCACATCTTTCGGAATGACAATCTCTTTCAAGCTCTTGCACTTGTTGAAAGCATCCTTCTCGATTTCCTTTACAGATACAGGAAGCTCAATCTTCTCCAGTGCACTCGCGCTTTGGAAAGCACCTTCTGTAATCTTCGTGATCTGTGCCGGTGCGGCGAAGGTAACTTCTTTCATGGAACTTGTGCCCTCGAAAGCGGCACTCTCGATAGACTTCACCGAAGCAGGAATATTAAACTTCTTCAGCTTCGTTGCACCCATGAAAGCTTGCTGACCGATGGTCTCCAGAGCCGTGGTTCCTTCAAACGTGAAGGACTCCAGGTTCGTATTGGAATAGAATGCGCCCGCTTCTATCTTCTTCAGTTTTGAGCCGGCAGCCACAGTTACTGTTTTCAGCTTGCTGTTCTGTCGGAAAGCTGCAGAACCCAGCGTCTCGAGAGAGGCCGGGAGTCTCAGGCTCTCCAGACCAGTATTAAAGAACGCCCACGTACCGATGCGCTTCAGCTTGGAAGGCTCGTCAAATGTAATTTCTTTCAAGGCAACTGTTGCCTGGAAGGCGTCATTGTCGATTTCCTCCAGATCCTTGTTGAAGTGAATCTTCTCAACCTTCTGCGCATAGTAGAATGCACGCTTGCGGATTTTCTTGGTCGTAGGTAGCGTTGTGTATTCGCCACTCTTTCCGGCCGGGAAGAGCACCAGTTCCGTCTTGTCATGATTGTAAATCACGCCCTCGGAATCAGCCGAATAGTCTGGGTTTGCAGAATCGACAGTGAACTTGAAAAGCGTAGGAGTACCCGAGATGGCACCATCCTGGATGGTCTTTACAGAAGCAGAAATCTCGATGTTTCTCAGATTACGGGGCGAATAGAACGCACCTTCTTCCAACGTCTTGACGTTGTTCAGCTTTATGGCCGTGACGTTACGCACCTGTGCGAAAGCACCCTTGGCAATCGTTTCCACGCCGTCAGGAATCTTGTAGTAATTGCCTTTCAACATGGCATGCGTCGGGTCTATTGAGGCAGGTGCATCGTAAGTAGGGTCAATAGTGCCCCACTTATCGTGAGGGTAGGTAACCAGCGTCTTTCCATCCTTGGTCAGGACAACACCGTCAACATCCTTATAAGCGGTATTCCCGGCATCAACCTTGATTTCCTTCAGCTTATCGGCACTCGTAAAGCTGTTCGCCTCCTTCGAGGTAGCAAGATCCTTGACAGAAGCAGGGATGTCTATACGGGTAAGATTGGCTGCAAGCTGGAAAGCATTGACAGCGACACCATACACATCATTGGGGACGCTGAAACTCGTCCCGACCTTCGCCACAGGATAAGACTTCAGGTACTTGCCGTCGGTGCGGTTCTCATAAAGGACACCATCGGTAGCACTATATTTTGTATTGCCCGACTCGACCTTGATTTCCGTCAGCTTCGACATCTGGGCAAAAGCACCGTCGCTGATGTCATCTGTTCCCTTCGGAATCGTGATACTGGTGATATTGGTCTTTGCAAAGACATTGGCGCCGATGCGCTTGATGGTGTTCGGGAGCACGACAGAAGTGGCACCGGGTATCGTGCAGGCGTTCCCGATACCTGAAACCGTGAAGTTATACTGATTGTCCAGATCGTAAACCTCGCCTGGAATTGTCACCGCACCGGTCTTCGTAGAGGAAGCCACTTCCACCTCATAACGGTCAGGCAGTCCGTCATGCGCCTTGTCCATGAAGGTGACCCGGTAGGTAATGCCATCCCTCGTGAACGTGTTTCCTTTTACGAGCGCACTCACATTGGTCACATAGAGCAATGAAAGCAGCGTCAGCAGGAAAAATCTAATTTTTCTCATAAGTTTAACAACTCTATCTAATTTAACATATTGAATTTATTGATTTTCTCTTTTCCCGTTTTTCTCCCGCCCAGACGGTGGCCGCTGTGCGGGGGCTATAAAGGCAGCACCTTTCCCAAATGTCCGCCGGATGCCGGCAGGACGCTTTATCATATAAGGTGCAACGGCATACATAGAAACTATCCGTCTCTAATCTCTGCCAACCATGTGCTGAATCTTGTCACAATCTGTCGTGATTTTAGGGTCATCCGCCGGCTCAGCAACCACTGTACTGATGTCCGCCGGAAATCTTCGTTTTAGTGTTGCAAAGATAAGCATAATTTGGTGAAAAAACATTTCAATCTGTAATTGATTTAATTCCTTTTTCCATCCTATTATTTCTTATATATAAATTCTATTTCTATTTTTGTCACAAAGTGCCTGTTTCCTGCCTTTTTCCACATACAGACAGCCGCAAAATCACGCCAGGACACAAGGTTTTCTCCGGGCAACAATCTGAAGGGTTCGCGCCCTGAAATCTGTCAGTTTTCCGTTCATTCTCCACTTTTCAGCACGATCTTTCGCTTTCCCAGGATCCTGCCCGCCCGCTTCTTCAATACCTTTTCCGTCTCCTCAGACCGTGAAATGACCGGAAGTCCTGCAGAATCCGGACGGCTCTGCACAATCTTCCGGACACCGGCCGGCCGGCAAAGGAGCACCGGAGGCAGCCGTGATGAGACCCGACACCGACTGTGTCAATGCCCCGCCCCCTCTGTGTCGGTGCCCCGAACGCATACGGCGGCACGGCCCGGAAGCCGCTTCGCTACCCTCCCCCGCTGCAGAAGAAAGGCCATGCCCGGATTCCCCGATCCGGCCATGGCCTTCACAAGCCAGGCATTGCACGCATGGAGCGGTGGAGAGCATACCCTCCCGCACACGCAAGGCGGGAGAGCTGTCAGCCATGCGTCCTGCACACCGCCTCTCCCCGGCCGTCTGCCTGTCAGTCTTCCCACACCCCCGCAGGGCTCCACGGATCGCCGTCCCCGGACGGTGTATCCCCGAAGAAGTGATGCTCCTTGGCGCCGATGTCGTCTTCGTCGATCTCCTCATCGGAGATGCCGGGACTGGCTGTGAGCATCAGGTTTTCAAGGACAGGCCTGTAACACCCGGCCTGCGGCCGGATGTATTCTTTCAAAATGATTTCTTTTCTGTTCATATCGCGTAGCATTGATTTCATGGGTTTATCTGACAACATACTTCTTTCCTCCGCGGATATACACGCCGCGCTGCGGCTTCTCCACCCGCTGCCCGTTGAGGTTGTAGCAGGCGCGGCCGCCGTCCTCTCGCGTCTCCGGACTGCCGACGGAGAGGATGCCCGTGGCGGAGCCCTCGTCCTCGAAGGCGAACATCACCTTTGCAGCAGCCGGTATGCCCGGCAGCTCGGCGTAGGCGCGGTGGACAGGCACGGTGGCCGAGGGCTTCAACTTCATGAAGACGCCCTTGGATGCCGAGACGGCATAGAAAGTGCCCGAAGCGGGGACTTTGCGTGCCTTGGCCGTCACGCCCCGCATTATGCTGCCGGCGACGGTGTACTCCTTGTCGTCCTTCTCGCCGATGGTGTAGAAGAAGTCGGACGGCATTGATTCGCTGCCGAGCACCTTCAGGAGGACTCCCTCCTCGGCCGGCACATAGCAGGGGTCACCCACGACGCCGCCGTTGACGTCGACGCTCGACATGAAGACGACATGGGTAGCCGTTCCGTAGTCGGGCTTGCCGGGGCTGACGGATGCCTCCCCGTAGCGGGTCGCCACGAAGGCCGCCACCTTGTCCTGCGTGCCTTTCTCGCGGGCGTACTCGCCGAAGTCGGTGTCAAACTCGCGGGCGAAGGAGCCGTACTTGTGCGTGATGTTCACGTCGCGTATCTGATAGTCGACGCGGGCCGCATAGCCGTCCCATCCCACAGCTGTCTTGTAGGCATCGACCTTGCTCTTCTTCACGTAGATCTTCTGGATGTTGCCGGTGAACTCCCGGTAGCCCGCTCCCAGGTACCACTTCACGGCGCTCATGTCCTTGGGAGGATTGCCGGTGAAGAAGACGCGCTCGACGGTCGATGTGCCGTCCTGCCGCTGGAAGGCCTCGATGCCGAGATAGTCGAGCTGCCCTTTGAAGACGACCTCCTTGATGTCGGTGTTGCTCTTCGCCATGGCCCGGTCGTTCCACAGGCGCACCTCGTAAGTGCGCGCCGGGTACTGGGGATGCTTCACCTTCTTCGGGACGACATAGGTGAAGACGTCGCTCTGCACGTCGACGACCATCACCGCGCTCTTGGACAGGGGGAACAGCTCCGTCGCTCCATCCCCGTCGTCAACCTTGAACGAGCGGATCACGTCGTGGAAGGCATTCCAGAAAGGATTGTTCTTATAAGCCTCGAAAGCATCGACGCGCACACTGATTTCGATGTCGCCCTTGTTGACGTTGTCCTCGTTGAAGGCCTTGTCGCCGATCTTCGAAGCCGGAACCGGCGTATGGCTCAGGAACGCAATCGTATTCAGCCGGCTGCAGTTGTCGAAGGCGTAGTTCCCGATTTCGGTCACGCCCTCGGGGATGGTGATGTTCTCCAGGTTCTGCACATAATAGAAGGCATAGTCGCCGATCTTCTCGATGACGGGCGGAAGAAGGGTGTAGTAAGTGCCCGCCTTGGCAGGAGGGAAGGTGGCGAGGGTCTTCTTGTCCTTGCTCAGCAGGAATCCGTCGACGCTGGAATAGGAGAGATTGGAGGGGTCGACCGTGAAGGTCGCCAGCTTCCCGCAGAACTGGAAAGCCCTCGGGTCGATGCTCGTCGTCGTGGCCGGGATCTTGATTTCGACCAGACTCTGGCAGCTGTTGAAAGCCGACTCCTCAATGGATTCCACGGAGGCGGGAAGCGTGATGGACGGAAGGGAGAGGGCATTCTGGAAAGCCCCCTTTCCGATCTTCCGGATGACGGCATCGGCCGGGAACGTCACGGACACCAGGGCCTTGCAGCCGTTGAAGGCACCCGTCTCGATTTCCTCCACTTTGGAAGGGAATCTGAACCCGGTCAGTCTGGGGTCGTTCATGAACGTACGGTTTCCCACCGTCTTCAAGGCACACGCCCCCTCGAAGACAAACGACTCCAGGCTGCCGCAGTTCTCGAAGGACGAAGTACCGGTCTTCTGCAGGCGGGAATGCGCTTCCACGGACACGGTCTTCAGCCGGGGACAGTTGGCGAAGGCCGACCACCCGACCGTCTCAACGGAGGCGGGAAGCCTCAGTGTCTCCAATGCAGAGCCATAGAAGGAGAAGTCGCCGATGCCCTTGACGGTAGCCGGAGCGGCGAACTCGATTCTCTTCAGCCCCGTGGCCGCCTGGAAGGCATCTTGCCCGATGGTCTCCAGCCCGCTGTTGAAGATCACCTTCTCCACCACCGGTGCGGCCTTGAAGGCCTCCTTGAGGATGCGCTTCGTCGTCGGCAGCGTTGCGTAAGTACCCGTCATTCCTGCGGGGAAGGCGGCGAGTTCCGTCCCGTCGGCAGAATAGATCACGCCCTTGTCGTCCGTCTTGTAGACGGTGTTCGACGGGTCGACGACAAACCCCTTCACCCGGTAAGCACCGGAGAATGCACCGTCGTCGATCTTCGTCACCGTCGACGGGATGGTCACCGTGAGCAGCTGGATGCAGTCCTTGAAGGACTCCTTGCCGATTTTCACCAGCGGCGGGGTCATGACGATGCCCTTGAGGCCTTCCGCATGGCCGAACGCCCCGTCGAGGATCTGCTTCACCGTGGCCGGCACGGTGTAAGGATCGCCCTTCTTCGCATTCGGGTAGACCACGAGCTGCTCCCCGTCCTTCGAGAGGATGACACCTCCGACACCGCTGAACTTCGGGTTGGCAGGGTCCACTTCGATGGCGCTCAGCTTCAACGCACTCGTGAAGCCGTTGTATTCCTTGGCTGCGGGAAGCTCCGTCAGCGACTTCGGCAGCCGGATGGTCTCCAGGTTCCGGTTCTGCTGCAGTGCGTTCGGACGGATGCCGACGATGCCCTCCGGGATGCTGAATGCGGCACCCGCCCTGGCGACCGGATAGGCTACCAGATAGCCGCCGCCGTCCCGGCTGTAAAGCACGCCGTCCCGGGCATAATACCTGGGATTGGCCGCATCGACCGTGATGCGCTGGAGTCCGAGCGTGAAAGCGAACACGCCGTCCTTGATGTCGGTCGCGGAAGCGGGGATGTTGACCGTGGTCAGCAGGCTGCCCTGCAGGCACTGGGCGTTCAGGGTCTCGACGGTGTTCGGGATGGTCACAGAAGTGGCATTCTTCACCTTGCTGTTGTCGGCCAGTGCCGTCACGGTCCATGTATGCTCGTTCGCCGAGTCTTTGACGGTCTCGGGAATCTTCACTTCCGCCAGGTCGGAACCGACGAAAGCCACATGGTAAGCAGCCGGATGACCGTTGCCGGCGTCGCGTTTCAACGTCACGACATAAGTGATGCCGTCCCTGTTGATCAGGTCTCCCGTCACTACGGCGCCGGCATCCGTCAGCTGCAACAAGGCAGGCAAGAGGAAAAACAGAATTTTGATAGTTCTCATATACGTTAGTTTTTACAGATTTGGAGTTTACGGATTGGGGGTTAATTTGGGTTTTAATTTGGTTATTACGGGTTTTTATCTGATTGAATGGATGGTTTGCCGCAACGGCTCTCCCGTATGCTGCGCACAGACAGAGCCTTGCTTTTTCACTGACGGAATGGATGATTTGTCACAATGATTCTCTCTCGTAAGTTATGCACAGACACGACGCTGTTTTCAACTGACGGAATGGATGATTTGTCACAATGATTCTCTCTCGTAAGTTATGCACAGACACGACGCTGTTTTCAACTGATGGAATGATGATTTGTCACAATGATTCTCTCTCGTAAGTTATGCACAGAGCCATACCGGACAGGTGGCTGTCTGCAAGAGACAGGGCTATGGACAGGATTCCGGCTGTTCCGTAAGCCATGTCATACCCGTCTGTCATCTGTCGGACGACAACGGTCGCCGCCTTTCAATGGGACTTACATACAGCATACCGGCGGCAAAGGATTCCTGTATGTCAAGTGGTCAGGACAAACGTCCCTTTTCGATTTCAAAACAGACTTTTACTTCTTCGATAAGAATGGTTTAGTCTACACAGGTCTGCATTCAGGAATGTCCTTCGTCACGACGGCGACACTCCGCTTAGCAGTTAACTTCGTTCCCTCTCCTGACAGGAAAGAGACTGTTGGTTTCTTGTACAAATTTCGGGAAAAAACAGATACATAGCAAGGGTACATATTGAAAATATGTTTCTGTTTCTCATTCACAAGTAGTCTTTTCTCCCTTCTGGTTTCCAAAATATAAAAAATAAAAGATTTACAGTGACAGAATTGTCCTGTTCGGGAACCAGTCTGTCCGGAAAACGCACTTTCCCGGCATCGGTTCTGTCGGAAGAAGGAAGGCTTGTTTCCAAGCATTTTCCCCAGCAAAGCTGACCGGATCCCGCCGGATGACAATGTACGCTCCAACCCGCCGGACAGAGCCGCCACCCGGCGCACACCTGTTAAAAGAAATGAAAAAAGGGATCGGAAACGCATTTTTCCGACAAATAAAGTGACCTGACAGAGCGCATTGGCTTTTTTTATTTACCTTTGTAAAGAGATGGGAAGAACCTGTCCCATGCAGGCAGAAAGCCCGGAAAACCCTGTCCCCACACGGACAGAGGGCTGAACAGAACCTGTCCCATGCAGGCTGAGGGTCGGAAACAAACGGTCTCATACACCTTATTCTATATAAGAGGGGGCACAGGCCGGCACATCTCATACCTAAAGGCCCATCACAGAAAACACTCACAGAACGCCTCCGGCATCCTCCCGGAGAGGAAAGGAGGGGTTCATAAAGCTATCAGAACATGAAAATAAAAATGTTATTTTTGACGGCCTCCTTCGTAGCCTCCTCAGCGATGGCACAGGGGTTGAAGTCGGGTATCGACCGGAAGAACATGGACCTCACCGTCCAGCCCGGCGAGAATTTCTACGAGTATGCGGCAGGCAACTGGATGAAGAGCCATCCGCTCGACAAGGAGCATCCCATGAACGGAGCCTTCGTCGACCTGGAGGAACTGAACAAGAAACGCATCCGCGAGATGGTGGAGGACTATGCCGGGAAGCCGCAGACCCGGGGCACCGTCGCCCAGAAGATCGGATCCATCTACAAGCTCTACATGGACAGCACACGCCGCAACCGCGAGGGGTACACGCCCATCAAACCGGTACTGGCGAAGGTACGTGCCGTGAAGAACCGCAAGGAGCTGCTCAAGCTGATGTACGACCTCGACGTGAAAGGCTACGGGACCTTCCCCGTGGGCTTCGGCATGACGGTGGACGCGAAGAACTCCAGCCGCTACATCATCGGCATCGGACAGAGCGGCATCGGACTGGATCCGGAGTATTACACGCATCCCAACGAACAGCAGAAAGCCGTCGTCGCCGCCTACAAGAGCCTGAACAACGACCTGCTGAAGATGGTCGGCAATGCGCCGGCCGTTGCCGAGAAGAAGATGGAGGCGGCCTTTGCCCTGGAGGACCGGATAGCCAAGGTCAGCTACGACCAGGTGAAGTCGCGTGACCCGCAGGCCAACTACCACCCGATGACGTGGGAGCAGCTGCTGAAGGATTATCCCGGCATCGACTGGAACTATCTGCTCAAGGCGACAGGCTTCCCGGACAACGGCGGAAAGGTGGATGTCGGCCAGCCGGAACCGGTACATGAGGTGGAGAAGATCCTCGCTACCGCTCCGCTGGAATCGCTGAAGGCCTATATGGAGCTGGCTGTCGTGTCGAGTGCGGCTGGAATGCTGTCCGACAACTTCACCGACCGCAAGTTTGAATACACGAAGGTGGCTTACGGCGTCCAGCAGCAGCAGCCGCGCTGGAAGCGTGCCCTGTCGTTCGTACAGGGCATCATGGGCGAAGCCGTCGGCAAGCTCTACGTGCAGAAGTACTTCCCGGAGAGCAGCAAGCAGCGCATGATAGCACTGGTCAGGAATCTCCAGACAGCTTTCGCACAGCGCATCGAGGAGAATACCTGGATGACTGCTGACACCAAGCAGAAGGCATTGGAAAAACTGCAGGCATTCGATGTCAAGATCGGTTATCCGGACAAGTGGCAGAATATGGACAGTGTCTTCGTTATCGATGATGCAAAGTCGCTGTTCGACAATGTGAAGGGAGTACAAGAGGCTGCCATGAAATACCGCATTGCCAAACGCTGGGGAAAGCCCGTCGACAAGAAAGAATGGCACATGACACCGCAGACCGTCAATGCCTACTACGACCCGACGACCAACAGCATCAACTTCCCGGCAGCCATCCTGCAGCCGCCGTTCTTCGATCCGGAGGTGGACGATGCCGCCAACTACGGGGCTATCGGTGCTGTCATCGGGCATGAGATGAGCCACGGCTTCGACGACCAGGGCTGTCAGTTCGACAAGGAAGGCAACATGAAGAACTGGTGGACGGACGAGGACAAGAAAAACTATGATGCCCGTACGAAGGTGCTTGTCGACTGGTTCAGCCAGCAGGAGGTCATCCCCGGTCTGAAAGTGAACGGAGAGAAGACCCTCGGCGAGAACATCGGTGACAACGGCGGCCTGAACATCGCTTACCGTGCGCTGGAGAACAGCATGGAGCAGAACCCGCTGGCCGACAAGGACGGCTTTACTCCGGCACAGCGGTTCTTCCTCGCCTGGGGACGTGTGTGGGCAAGCAACGTCGCACCGCAGTTCGTCGCCTACATCGTCAACTCTGATGTACATTCGCCGAACGTCAGCCGTGTGAACGCGGCCCTGCCGATGATCGACAGCTGGTACAAGGCCTTCAACGTCAAGGAGGGCGACAAGCTCTTCGTTCCGCAGGAGAAGCGTGCGCATATCTGGTAATTGAGACTGACGGCACATCCATAGCAATAAGAAAGAGGATGTGTCAAAATAGAAACCGGTGGTCTTACAACTTCAACCGGCAAGCTGAAATCTTCTAAAAACAAGGAAAAGCCCATTTCTCTACTCACAAAGGAGTACTGAAATGGGCTTTCCTTATTGTATTGTGTTAAACTGCAAGACTTTCAAGAAAAGTTTTCGTGTTTTGATACACCTTCTCTTTCTTTGGTTCGTTCAATTATGTCCAGCTTCTTTCTTTGGAAAAGAAGTACTGGGCAGTGGCTGCTTCCTGTTGTCAGAAAGTTCCTTCATCATTCTTCCCAGTTCCGAATAAGTATAGTCGCGGCCCTCTGCCCTCCTCTCCTGTACGGACTGTTCAGCACGTCCGATGGCATCGGTCAGGCTGCCGCCGTTTCTTTCAAAGTAAGAATGAAGTCCTCCGCTCCTGACAAAGAACCTGTCTGTCTTGCGGTACTCACAGTGTCTGCCCAGATCTTTCAGAAGCTGTTCCTGGGCTGTGTACTCCCGGGAGGTGTAACAGAAATAATAGAGGAAAAACAGTTCCGTACAGCGGTGGGTCTCATAGAACCTGACCTTACAGTGGATACCTTTCTTGGGCTTGTCTATGGTTTTCCCGTATTTCCGCTTCAACTTTGCATAAAGCGACCGTTCGGGTTCACAGTGTTTGTTGTCCATGTCTATCACACAACAGACCTCATCGTAGCCCATCTCCACTCCTTCCCTTATTTTCCGTTCCAGCTCTTTCAGGTTCGTATGTTTGGGATAGTCCGGCTGTATTGTCAAACCCTTAAACACGTCATTCAGCGACTTGAAATAGTAGAACTCCGTCGGCCCTTCCCCCACTACCAGCACCGTCTTATGCAAGATTCCCATATCAGTCCTCCAGATCAATGAATATACTTCCCAGTTCCGGCTTGGATCCTAACTTTCCTATACGGTAGGAATTGTAAAGGGACAGGTTCTTATGCAGACCGAAAGAGTCGCCACGGGCATATTCGGACGAGGCACTTTCCTTCCTTTTCTCTACGAACCACACTGCTCCCCGATTCTCGTTGATCAGTTCCTGTGAGAGCAAGGTCGTCTCCTGACTGCTGATGACAAGCTGGGACTGCGTTGAATTGTAGAGAAACACACTCAGATAATAAAACAGCAGGTCGTAGTGCAGATCCTCTCCGAGTTCGTCAAGAAAGTAAACATGGAGACCGGTAACCAGGTCGTACAGGACGTTCAGAATGCGTATATATTTCAATGTGCCCTTTGACTGCCATCTGATAGGAATGTCGAAATTGCCCTGGGCCGTCGCATTCACGAACGTAACTGAATCTACCGTGGGGCTCAACAGGGCTTCTTTCACTTTCTCGGGAAGGTCTCCCTGCTCTATCTGCCTGCGCATTTCCGGAAGAATCACCCGGTCTTCCACGACAGGTCTGTACTCCAGGATGTTCAAGTCGGCTTTCTGAAGCATCTGATAAAAGAACTTACGGCGTTTGCTGTCAGCATAGGCATCCTTCAGTATCTCGACGATTCCCTTCTCCTTTTCTCCGTCACCGTCAACTTCATGGCAGCATGCCATAACCCATCGGTGCAATCTGTTGAGAGGTCCTATGTCCGCCTTGAAGGCTGTTTTCGCACAGACAGCGAGGACGCTGTGGTTGTTGAGCGTGTTCTCACGTATGCGCTCCTGGGTCCTGGCCTGTATTTTCAGACTGGGTCCGAACTTTATGTCAGCCTGCACATCGTCTGCCACAAAACGGCGCTCATAGAACAGCGACTTCGCTCCTTTGGGATAATAATTCAACGTCTCATGAATGATATGTCTGCTATCGAATGATACATCATAGTCGTATCTTATCGATTCGGCATAAAACGAAACATGCATTTCCGTTGGGTCTCCCCTGTGCAACGCAAAGGGAATATAGCCGGAAATACGATTGTCCGCCTTGAACTTTGGACGTGTCATAAGCCGGAAAATCTCGTTCATGGCAAGCAGCATATTTGATTTGCCGGATGCATTCGCTCCATACAGTATTCCCAACTTATAGAGGAACACATGGTCTGCCACTTCCACCACAAGTTCGGAAGCAGGCCCTTTGGCGACAAAACTCAATTGCTGCCGGTCATCAATAGAAAGGAAGTTCCTGACCCAAAAGTCTCGAATCATAATATGGATTTCTTGAAACCACTTCTTTTCTGCAAAAGTAAGTATAAAAGACCAATCTTACAAACATTTCTTTGATTATCGTAAAAAAACTACGAAAATAGGGCTTATTAAGCCCATCGACTATCGTTATCGTTTCTCCCTGTGTGCAGAGACACAGTGAGAGGAGAGGGGGAGGCAAAGCGACAGGGAAGATACAAAAAGAAAGAGGAACAAAAACAGAAAGGGTGTACCGGATATGCTGCCATCGGCATATCCGGTACACCCCTCATTGTATTTCAGAGAGTAGTTGTTTACACCGTGCATGCCTGCTGCTGCCTGGGAATCCTGTTCCCAACCCATTGGGAATCGGATTCCCGACGGCCGGGAACAGGAGTACCGACGGCCGGGAGCAGGAGTACCGGCAGCTCCTTTCCCGTCTTCTGACACAAAGAGCCGCCCCCTGTCAGATCCTTACAAGGCCCTTTACGCTTTCATTTTACACAGCATTGCCGGTTTCCGATTTCATCCGCATGGCTCTTCCCTGCCTCCACGGGAGGAAGACCGCATCCGGTGGGCAAAGACAGGAATCCTTCCAAGGGAAGCTCGGGAATCGGCCTAAAGTTTGTGAGTTCAACGGAAAAACACTACTTTTGCAGGCAGAAGGGACACCGGCCGGTCTGAAGAAGCCCACCTTATTCATATACATCCCTCGAACGGCAGATGAAAGAACAAGAACAGATGAAAAGCGAGACACTGAAGGAGAAGACCGCCAAGGGGCTTTTCTGGGGCGCACTGAACAACGGGACCATGCAGCTGCTGAATATCGTCATCGGCGTCTTTCTGGCACGTCTGCTCTCACCGGCCGACTACGGACTGGTGGGCATGCTGGCCGTGTTCACGGCTATTGCCGGCGCCTTGCAGGAGAGCGGATTCACCGCGGCACTCGCCAACAGGGACCACCCTACGGACAACGACTACAACTCCGTGTTCTGGTTCAGCGCCTTCATGGGCTGGATTTCCTACACGGTGCTCTTCTTTTCAGCCCCTCTGATCGCCGCTTTCTTCCGTCACCCCGAGCTGGTCGACCTGTCACGTTTCGTCTTTGCCTCACTGCTGTTCTCGTCGCTGGGGACAGCTCCCGCCGCTTACCTCTTCAAGAACATGATGGTCAGGGAAACCGCCCTGCTGCGCATCACCTGCCTGTTTGTTTCGGGGGTGGCGGGCATCCTGCTGGCATTGCGGGGCTACGCCTACTGGAGTCTGGCCTGGCAGCAGGTGCTTTACATCAGTCTGACCAGCCTGTGGCGGTTCTTCATCATTCCGTGGCGCCCGTCCCTCCACATCGACTTCACCCCTGTAAGACAGATGTTCTCCTTCAGTTACAAGATCCTCCTGACGACAATCGTCAATACCATCAGTCAGAATATTCTCACCTTCATCTTCGGCCGTCTGTATTCTGCAAAAGCCGTGGGCAACTTCTCCCAGGCCTTCAAGTGGGACACGATGGCAAGCACCTTCGTGTCCGGCACGGTGGCGCAGGTGGCGCAGCCCGTGCTGGTCGAAGTGAACAATGACCCTGAACGACAGGTGAAAGTCTTCCGCAAGATGCTCCGTTTCACGGCTTTCCTGGTCTTCCCGGCCATGTTCGGTCTGGCGATGACAGCGCACGAATTCATCATTCTGCTTATATCAGAGAAATGGACAGAGAGTATCCCTCTGCTGCGTATCCTCTGCATCAGCGGGGCCTTCCTGCCGTTCTATACGATGTATCAGAACCTGATCATCAGCCGTGGCAAGTCCGTGGTCTATATGTGGTGTACGGTGGCCCTGATCGTCGCACAGATCGCCTTCGTCGTCGCCTCTTGCCAGGAGGGCGTGGTGTTCATGGTGACCGCCTACACGGCCGTAACCGTCTTGTGGCTCTTCGTATGGCAGTTCTTTGCCGGCAGGGAGACCGGTCTGCGGCTCGTGGACGTCCTGAAGGACATCAGCCCCTACCTGCTGGCATCGGCGGCGGTGATGGCCACGACCTACTTCGCCACCTCCGCCATCCATAACCTGCTGCTGCTGCTGACCGTCAGAATCCTGACGGCGGCCGTACTTTACTTCCTCATCATGAAGCGGGCAGGCTCGCAGATCCTCGCGGAGTGCATGAACTATCTGCACAGACGCAGGCGATAGCGGAGAAAGAGGGCTTGGGAGATTCGGGAATAAGTTGTACATTTGCATAAAAAAGAGAAGATGAACCCATTCGTTCAAGGCGCAATACTCGCCGCATCCTCCCTGAGGCTGATACCTCATCTCCTGCTGTACAGGCTGCACAGCGGGCTGGTCGACGACGACCTGCTGCAGGTACAGGACCGCAAGCGAGGGGTGCGCAACTTCGTGAAGGCGATGACCCGTGAGCGTACCTTCCGCAACCTGTTCTATTACAGGATCGGAGAATACAAGGCCGCACCCGTCAGATGGCTGTGTCCCGCTGAACGGACACTGAACATCTGGTGCCCTTCCATCGGGAGAGGCGCCCACTTTGAGCACAATTATGCGACCTACCTGAATGCCGAAAGCATCGGCAGGAACTTCTATTGTCTTCAGCTCGTGACCCTGGGGACAGGGCACCACGAAGGCCGTGAAGGGCGCCCTGTGATAGGCGACAACGTGAAGATAATGACCGGTGCGACGGTCTTCGGGCCTGTCCGCATAGGCGACAACGTGACGATCGGGGCCGGGGCCGTGGTCTTCAAGGATGTCCCCGCCGGCTGTACCGTGGCCGGCAACCCGGCCCGGATCGTAAAACAAGCATGAACGGAGACCGCAATGACAATGATGATGGAATATCCCAAGATAACAGTCGTGACACCGTCCTACAATCAGGGACAGTTCATAGAAGCGACCCTGAAGTCGGTCATCGGACAGCAATATCCCAACCTGGAGTACATTGTCTGTGACGGTGGATCGACCGATGAAACCGTGGAAATACTGAAGAAGTACACCGACAGGATCACCTGGTGGTGCAGTGAGAAGGACAAAGGACAAAGCGATGCCATCAACAAGGGCATGCGCAGGGCGACGGGCGACATTGTCTGCTGGATCAACAGCGATGATGTCCTGCTGCCGGGAACGCTGCATACGGTCGCAAAGTTCTACCACGACCATCCCGACACAGACTTCGCCAATGGCTATACGGTCGAAATGGACAGGGACGGGAAGATCATCAACTTCACGCATATCGTGATGAGCCGCTTCTTCTTCCGCCATGGCTGCTACAACATTTCACAGCCGGGGATGTTCTGGAGACGTGAGATCTTCGATAAAATCGGCTATATTGATGAGTCCTTCCACGCCAAGATGGACGTGGAATGGCTGATAAGAGTATACGAGGCAGGACTGAAGGTAAGACGCATCAACCGCAACCTTGGCGCCATCCGCATCTATCCGGAGACCAAGACAGCGCAAGGGGGTGCGATCTGGAAGCGTGACACAGATGCGCTCCGTGAGAGGTATCACGGCAGATACCTGCCTGAAAACGGCCGGTTCTACCGGCCGTTCTTCAAGCTGTACAAGTTCCTGGACGGGTGCAAATTCCGGAATGCGATCCGGAAATGGCAGTATTGCGGAAAGCCGGTCACGGATTACAAAGAGAATCTCTGACACTCCCCCGCCCGCCCCGAACCGGGCGGGACAAGACCGGAAAGTCCCCGGCACAGGAAAGCAGTCACTTCCGAGCAGGATCCCCCGAACGCCCCAGACGGTCTCAGGCAGCCGTCTACAAGATTCCAGACATAAAGAAACGGCTTCCTCATGCGGCAAGGAAGCCGTTTCTTTATTGCGGTGCTACGAAGCCCCGGAGCATGAAAGGAATGACAAGACTGAGGTTGTAAGCCATCAAGCCAATAGTGAGAAATGCCACGAGCAGCCTTGCGCCTATCATCGCCAGCCTCGTTCTCATGTGCCTGAAAAGGAACGCCACGGCGACAGGAATGACGAACAGCCAGTGTGCGCCCATAATATACACCTCGATGATCCCAAAGCCGAGAACAATGTGGAGTACCATGTCCGTAGCAAACCACAGCATGCACAGCCGCAGGAACCTGTCCTTCCATCCCACGATGATTCCGCCTGAAAACAGCAGGAAGACGAGTGCTTCAGCGATGTAATTGAATACGCTGCCGTACCTGACAATGACGGGCCGCGACTTGTTCACGTCTTCCAACACGTGATCCCGGTGCAGCAGGATGCTCTCGCCGAAGAGGTTTTCGACGACGGCATCGGTCCGTGAACTGGACAGGTCGGTCCATTCAAAGAACCTGCTGTCCGCCACCTGCGTCCCGGTACGGCTCTTCATGAACTCGTGCTGCTTCTCATATCTGGCGGCAAACCTGCGGTCATTCCTCAATTTCCTTTCTTTCACCTTTTCCTGAAGCCTGGCATCCGGCTCCACAAAGGCCGCCTGCTGGTATGCATAAACGGCAGACAAGGCGGCAAGGGGTACGATAAAGCCCAGAAAGAGGTGCCTGATACGGAAGGTACGCCTGCCGTTGACGAACAGGTCGGCCAATCCGATCTTTGCGATATTGGTCGAGGTGACGCCTGTCGCGAAGAACGCCAGGAGCATCGTCTGCCACGTCTTCATACGTTTTTTCTCCCGTTTCATCGCCTTTCCGGCAATATACAGTGTCATTGTCAGGAAGAAAAGCGAGAAGACAAAGTGGTCGGGGACGAAGCAGGTAAGCAGGATGGAGGCAAAAGAGAAGAAGAATGCGGTCAGCAAGACCGCATCCTTTCCTGACAGCTCCAGCACCTCCTTGAAGATCCGGCAGATGAAAAGACAGCTGTATGTGGATGCGGCCACATTCAGGAAAGCCTCGATGAAAACGGCGAAATTGACACCGGTCTCCGCCATCAGCCAGTGGTTGAGAACATAAAAAGGATAGAAGAACGTGGGCAGCAGCGGATGGCGATAGAGCTGATAATAGACCTTCCAGCGTGACATCGTCATATAAGACAGGTCGTCAAAGCCCGATACTGTATAATGGTCGAAGAACAGTCCCCAGAAGCCCAGGTTTCCGCCCTTCGTGAACAGCCGGAAGTTATAGGCCACCATCAGTCCGTTCAAGGCCATGAAAGCAAGGACAGCCACCAGGCAGAGAAGCCTTTCACTCCGTTTGACCGCAAAGATATTCCGCATGATTCTCTCTTATTGATTCAGAAATTCAGTAGATGGTAAACCGTCAGGCCTCCGTTGTAGATCCAGAGACAGAGGGTAAGTGCCAGCAGCAGGCCATACAGCAGCCGCCGGGACTTGTGCGACAGTCCCTTCAGAAGACAGCCACAGGCCATCGGGATGACGTATGCCCAGTGGGCAGCCATGATGTACACCTCGTTGATGCCGAAGCCCAGACCGATGTGGAGAATCAGGTCGAGGCAGAAGCAGGAGAAGGCGAGCCACATCAGACGGCTCCGCCTGCCTGCCCACAGCCCGGCGGAGAAGAGCAGCAGCAGGAGAACTTCCACGAAATAGTTGAAAGCCCAGCTGTAACGTACGATTACGGGGCGGTCGCGCATGACATCGCCCAGGGTGTTCCTGCTGTGCAGCTGCAGGGACTCGCCGAAGAGATTCTCCACGAGGGTCGCACTGCGTGAGGTCGTCATATCCGTCCAGTTCAGGAACTTCTGCCGGCTGACAGGCTTCCCGGCATGGGCGACCTGCGACTCTCCGGCCTGCCGGCGGATCTGCGCCTGCCGGTGCGCCCGCCAGATTCCGTCGAATGCGGCCTGCCGTGCGGCACTGTCCGTCAGCTGCGTCGTATCACGGAAAGCAGCCAGCATCCCGGCCTTCTCCCTTTCCATCATCCGGGTGCGTTTCACCTGCCGGGCATGGACGCTGTCCGCCATGAACGTGCGGTATTCCCACTCGCTGAATCCCCAGAGAGCTGCGGCAGGCAGGAGAAGCGCCAGGAGGAGGTTGGCGGGACGGAAGAAACGGCGGCCTCTGCTGAAGAGATTTGCCAGGACTACTTTCAGTCCGTTGTTGAGCGATACGCCTGCCGTGAGCAGGAAGAGCACGACGGTCTGCCCTTTCGTCAGTCCCCGCCCTTCCTGCATCCGCCTCCCTGTCGTGTAGATGACGAGCAGCAGCAGGAACAGCGACAGCATGAAATGGTCAGGGGACAGGGATGCCAGCAGGACATGGGCGAAGGAAAAGAGCAGGAATCCCAGCACGGCCGCCTCTTTCAGGGAGAGGCCGATCAGGTCCCGCCCGATCCGGACCATCAGCAGGAAGGCGTACAGCGAGCAGAAAAGCAGGACGGCGGCCACGAGAAACTGGGCACAGTTGATGCCTGTCAGCGCCATCAAGACCCGGTTGACAAGATAGACCGGATAATAGAAGAACGCCAGCAGCGGATGGCGATACACATTGTAAGCAGTGGACCAGTCGGTCACCACACAATAGGTCAGGGGGTCGAAGCCGGAAATATGGAACACATCCAGGAACACCTTCCTGTAGTTCCCGGTGATGACCGAGAACCGGGGATAATAACAGCCGATGACGACAGCCTGCATCAGCAGCTGACAGAGAAGGAACAGTCCGGTGACGAACCGTTCCTCCTTTCTTATCTTGAAAATCTGACTCAGCATATTCGGGAACATAAATAGAAGGCGGTCTGCCCGGCATTGTACATCCACAGAAAGGCGGTGAGCGCAGCCAGCAGCCAGCGATACGGGCGCCGCAGCCGCTGTGGCAGCCGCCGGAGAAGGTAACCGCAGGCAACGGGAATGATGAAGGCCCAGCCTGCCGTCATGATGTACACCTCGTTGATGGCGAAGCCCAGAACAAGGTGCAGGGTCACATCACAGGCGAACCATGCGAGCAGCATCCGGAAGAACCGTTCTCTGCAGCCGGAGACGATTCCTGCCACGAAGAGCAGGACGACGACAGCCTCGACGACATAGTTGGCAGCCCAGCTGTAGGCGACGAATACGGGGCGGTCCCAGGAGACGTCCTTCAAAAGGTACTGCTGGTGCAGCTGGACGGACTCGCCGAAGAAGTTCTCGACCAGCGCCTCGCCCCTCGGCGTGGAAATATCCATCAGCTTGCCGACAGCACCGTCGCCGGCACTCCTGCCGGTATGCGACTTCAGCCAGCTCTCACGCTCGTTGATGTGCTGTTCCACCTTCCGGGCATCCTTCTCCCTGTTGACATGCACGATGTTCCGGATGACCGCCTCCTGCGGCACTTCCAGCAGATAATACTGTGACTGCTGTATGCCGAGCAGCAGCAGGAACGGAAGCACGGCCCCCAGAGAGACATACTTCCATGAAAAGAACCGCCTGCCATTGGTGAACAGCCCCGCCAGAAGCGTCTTCACCCCGTTGGAGGTCGCCATGCCCGCCGTGAAAAACGTGAGGACACATCCCTGCCATGCCGTGAGCAGTCTTCCTTTCTTCATTTTCATGCCCGTGATGTACAGCGTCATGGTGAGGAACATCATGGAGATGATGAAGTGGTCGGGAACCATCGACGGCACCAGCACATGGCCGAAAGAGAAGAGGAACAGGGTCAGGAGCGTGGCATCGAAGCGGGTCAGTCCGAGCACCTCACGGAAGACACGATACATGAAGACGACAGCATAGAAGGCAGAGAAGACGAGGATGGCGGCCATGAAATAGACGGCGAAGTTATAGCCGACGGCATCAATGAGCCAGCTGTCGAGCAGGTAAAGCGGATAGAGAAAGGTAAGATAAAGCGGATGGCGCACCGTCTCGAAATGGATGCGCATTCCCGAGATGGTTATCCACGACCAGTTGTCATATCCCGACATCCGGAAGTTCTTGGTGAAAATGCTCCAGAAGCCACCGTGTGCCCCCATCGTATAGGCGTGATAGTGGCCGGCAATGACGAGGGCGTTGAACATGACGAAGACCGCAAGCATGGCAAGTGCCAGCCAGCGTTCCTCTCTCTTTACCTTGAAGATATTGAATAGCTGCATTGAACCGCATTGATTGACGGCTGCAAAGATACAAATTAAAGCAGACTGTACAAAATAACAGGCGGAAGAAGTCGCCCCATGCAGCGGGCAGACAGCAAAGGGGAAATCGTCCCCCGGCAGGGAAGCACGACGGCATGCCCTGGACGGCAGCTGTCGGGCAGGCAGGATTCCGCACAGGACCGTCATTCGCTCCCTTTGCCGGGATGTGAGAGCGTGGAGACAACCGGACAGCACCGGGCGAAAGAAACAGATGAGCTGTCCCTGCCACCCATGGAGAATGAAGGAAAAAAACTTCCGGCTTACCCGGTTCCGGCGCCTCCACCCGGCACGGTGAGTCCGGACCGTCCTTCTGAAGCTCCTACCCGAAAGGCATTCTCCTTTCTTCCGGGACATTTCATTTACAAAAAGAAAGGTCTTGAGCCTTGCCGTTCCCGATTCGCCCAAAGGGTTTCCAGCAATGTTTCCATCCGCCACTTGTCAGGTTTTTACAGTCACATCCGTAATTATGTCAAATTACTCAAAACACATTTTTTTGATAAGAAATAGTGTTATTTATCTATTAATTCAACAAAATATCGTATATTTGCATCCGAAAAGACGCTAACATTCCTGCCCGTTCATCAAAATAATTGCACATTAAGGCAAATGGCGGTGAGGACAAGACACAGGATACCGACAATGACTACATTTATATTGACATATCACACACATACGACATTCTTGATCTGAGCACTTCCTGCCGTTGTCCTGCAACTTCTCCCCCGCAGACATCGGAAAGACGGCCGGAGACAAACCGGCAAGAGCTGTGCAGCAGACCGGCGGAGGCTCCGCACGTTCGTCTCCCGTACGCCCCGACAGGGCACAGACGGCGAAAAAGACACGTCCCCAGAGGGCGTGAACGACAGGACAGAAAGGTCTTAGTTAAATGAAAATAAGAAAATAACTACCAAAATCCTATTATTTATGGGATATTTTTAGTTACCAGTGGGACTTCATCGTGAGATGAGGTCCCACATCTTTTCATAGAAGTAAGCAGCCGAATGCAGGAAACGGCTGCACGGCGGTTTCCGGCCTCACCCATACAACAATTCCGCCCGAATCCCGGTGAAAAACCGTTTCTTTTCCGTATCTTTGCGGACAGAACACAAAATTCACCAAACAGGAAAAGAACATGAACGTAGGAGACAAAGCACCCGAAATCCTGGGCATAGACCAGGACGGGAAAGAAATCAGACTGAGTGACTATAAAGGAAAGAAGATCGTACTCTACTTCTATCCGAAAGACCTGACATCGGGCTGCACGGCACAGGCCTGCAACCTGCGCGACAACTATGATGCCCTGAAGGCGAAGGGGTATGCCGTCATCGGCGCCAGCATACAGGACGAGAAATCGCACCGGAAATTCATCGAGAAGAACAGCCTGCCCTTCCCGCTCATCGCCGACACCGACCTGAAGCTGGTGGAAGCCTTCGGCGTGTATGGCGAGAAGAAGATGTACGGACGCACCTACATGGGCACTTTCCGCACCACCTTCATCATCAACGAAGACGGCATCGTCGAGCGCATCCTCGGCCCGAAACAGATCAAGACCAAGGACCATGCGGCACAGATTCTTGCCGGGGAGGAATAGGCGGAAGGGCAGACGGTTCCCCGCCCGCCTATCAGAAAAAGGGAGAAGAGAACAGAGCCGGGCGACCGTCCGGCACGGTTGCTGACAGGCCTTGTCCGCCCCCGTCCGCCCCCTGCCGGCAGAATCCCGGGGCTTTCATCCTTGCGGGCATCCCTGCAAGGTACGGAAAAAGAAAGTCCCGGCCTCACACCAGATGAAGCCGGGACACAGTCTTTACTCTCAAATTTCTAAATCACGCTCTCAAGCTCAGGCAGCAATGTGGTTGTTGACGTTCACTGCCTTTGCTACCAATGCTGCAACTACTACAGCGGCTAATACTATTGAAATCATAATCTTCTTTCCTTTTAATGGAGACGTTCTCCGCCTCCTGTTCTCAAATATGTTATCCTTAATCTTTACGGGTGCAAAGGTAGAGAGAAACGGGACAGAAAGCAAGTTTTATCTGTCCCGGATCCTGTTTTCCGCTATTTAATTACCTTGCGTCAAGCTGCTTGACTTTCATCAAGCACGCAAAGTTTGCTTTTCTCGGACATTTCCATTACCTTTGTTCTCTCAAACAGACAAACGGACAGAAGCATGGAGAAGAACCAGGAGCTGCGCAACGCATGGGACTTTGTAGAACATACGGGAATCAGCATCTTCCTGACCGGAAAGGCCGGCACAGGCAAGACGACATTCCTCCGTACCCTCAGGGATCGGAGCAGGAAACGGAGCATCATCGTGGCACCGACCGGCGTGGCGGCCATCAATGCCGGCGGCATGACCATCCATTCGTTCTTCCAGCTGCCTCTGTCGCCCTTCGTACCCAATGCCAGCATCAAGAACCGGTTTGACTACAGCAAGGAGAAACGCAAGATCATGCGCACCCTCGACCTGCTGATCATCGACGAGATCAGCATGGTCCGATCCGACGTGCTGGATGCCATCGACTCCGTCCTGCGCCGGTTCCGCGAACACGACAGACCCTTCGGGGGAGTGCAGCTGCTCATGATCGGCGACCTGCAGCAGCTTACGCCGGTCGTGACACCGGAAGAAGAGAAGCTGTTGCAGCAGTACTATGACACGCCCTACTTCTTCGGATCGAAGGCATTGCGCAGCATCAATTACGTGACCATCGAACTGACACACGTCTACCGGCAGCAGGACAGTTCCTTCATCACCTTACTTAATCATGTAAGAGAAGGACAGACCACGGCGGCCGACCTGCAACGGCTCAACGAGCGGTACCAACCGGCCTTCCGGCCGGCGGCGGAGAGCGACTACATCCGACTGACGACACACAACAGGATCGCAGAGAGCTGCAACGAAGACCAGCTGCGCAATCTCCCGACAAGAGCCTGTACATTCAGGGCGGAGACCGAGGGCAACTTCCCCGAATACAACTACCCTGCCGACTTCCATCTGACCCTGAAGACGGGGGCGCAGGTGATGTTCATCCGCAACGACAACGGCGGCCGCTATTACAACGGCCGCATCGGGCACGTCACATACGTTGACCACAGCAAGATCCTCGTCCTCTGCCCCGGTGACGACGAAGCCATCGAGGTGGAAGCGGAGACCTGGGAGAACACGAAATACACCTTGAACGAACGGACAAAACAGATTGAAGCCGAGGTGCAGGGCACCTTCAGGCAGTATCCGCTGCGACTTGCATGGGCCATCACCATACACAAAAGCCAGGGGCTGACCTTCGAACACGCCATCATCGATGCGCAGCAGGCATTCGCCTCGGGACAGGTCTACGTCGCCCTGAGCCGCTGCAAGACCCTGGAAGGACTTGTACTGGCTACGCCCATCCGCAGCACGGCAATCATCAATGACCGGCGCGTGAGCGACTACATCTCCCATCAGACCGAACAGGCGGCGCAAAGTATCTCCGCCCTGCCTGCCCTGAAAGAAGAATACTACCGTCAGCTGCTCATGGAACTGTTCAACTTCGACGAGATAAAAGCCTCCGAAACGGCACTTTTCAGGGTACTGACAGAGTTCTTCTTCAAGTTCCCGAAGATTACGGCACTCCACAGGATGGCACTTTCCGACCTTGACACACGCATCCTGAAAGTATCGATGAAATGGGGGAACATCATCAGAAGGATGACCGCCGGACAGCTGCATGAAGCCGAATTTATGGAGAGGGTGAAGAGCAGTACACGTTACTTCCACAGCCAGCTGACGGAACTGTTCAGCCACGTGCTCGGCATGACAAAGGAACTGCAGACGAGCAACAAGACTGCCGCCAGACGCTTTGAGAACACTTATGCGGAACTGCAGCAGTCGTATCAGGTCAAATGCGAACTGCTGGAACACATCATGGAGGAGGGATTCTCCACGGTCGCCTATCTGACAGCAAAGCAGGAGGCCATCCTGAACAGTCTCGACGATGGAAAGGGAAGAAAACGCAGGAAGAAAGAGCCGGACGCTCCCAAGTCTGCACCCAGACCGAGTACCGGCGAGATAACCTTCAGGCTCTTCAAGGAGGGGAAGCGGATAAAGGAAATCGCAAAGGAGCGCGGCCTCACCCCGGGGACAGTCCAGGGGCATCTCATTCCCTATATCCGGAAGGGCGACATAAAGATTGAGGAGGTGATGGACAGCTCGAAAGTCAACCTCATCAGGCGGATCATAAAAGGTGTAGGGACGGATGGCGGCATGAGACCCATCAAGGAGCTGTGCCCGTCTGACATCACCTATAACGACATCCTGATGGTCATGAAGACGGCAATGCCTTAGAGGACGGGCAGCCGGCAGCAGCTGTCCACACGGCTCCCCAGCTCTCCATCTCCATCCCCCCGCCCGAGCCGCCCCCTGATTGTCTGCCCGGAAAAGGACAGTCCGACAGCCCTCCGCAACAACCAGAACGAGCTGGCTGAGGACAACAGGACGTGCAATGGAACGGAAAAAACGAACAAGCGAAGTTACAAAACGTCCTACGTACAACAAATTTCACATACATGATGAATAAAAAAGGGACAGAATGCCTTTCCTTTGCAGGAAAAGTTTTATCTTTGCAGTCCAATTCAAGGCTATTATTGAGTAGCAATCAAATTACGTTTACATAGTTATTAGTTAGTTAATAGTCATTTTAAGTAGCCAGACCGCTCCTCGTGATGAAGGGTATCCGGCAAAACTTTGAATCAGATAATTTTTAAGTTATTTAGTTAAGTGGCTGAGTGTATGTCTGCGCGAGCAGGTGTACACTCTTTTCTTTCACGCCTCCATGCTCTTCTTTCACTGCCGTCTTCCCACCCATGGAAGTTCCCCCTGTCCGGAAAGACGCTGCCATCCCATCAGTCATCCCATCAATCATCCCATCAGAAAAGAACGGCGACTAATCTGCCGGAATACTTTGCAGGATCATAGGAAAATACTTAATTTTGCAGCAGAAAGTTCCATTTAAAAGGTAAGAGATATGGCTAATTTAAGATTTGAAGCTGTCGAGGAAGCCTTCAAGAAACGCCCCCTCGAGGTCAACACCCCTAAAGAACGGCCGGGAGACTTCTACGCAAAGTATGTGTTCAACCGCGCAAAGATGTACAAGTACCTTCCCGTTGACGTTTATCAGAAGCTGGTGGATGTCATCGACAACGGGACACGCCTGGACCGGTCGATCGCCGATGCCGTAGCACAGGGAATGAAGAAATGGGCGGAGGAACACGGCGCGACCCACTACACGCACTGGTTCCAGCCCCTTACAGAGGGAACGGCAGAGAAGCACGATGCCTTTGTCGAGCACGACGGAAAGGGCGGCATGATGGAGGAATTTTCCGGCAAGCTGCTCGTACAGCAGGAGCCTGATGCCAGTTCGTTTCCCAACGGCGGCATCCGCAACACCTTCGAGGCACGCGGCTACTCGGCCTGGGATCCGACCAGCCCGGTCTTCATCATCGACGACACACTTTGCATTCCGACCATCTTCATCTCCTATACAGGGGAGGCGCTCGACTACAAGGCCCCGCTGCTGAAGGCGCTGCATGCCGTAAACGTGGCCGCAACCAAGGTCTGCCACTATTTCTACCCGGAGGTCAGGCAAGTACACAGTAACCTCGGCTGGGAGCAGGAGTATTTCCTCGTCGACGAAGACCTTTACTTCGCACGCCCCGACCTCATGCTGACCGGCCGTACGCTCATGGGACATGACTCCGCCAAGAACCAGCAGATGGACGACCACTACTTCGGCACGATTCCAGAACGTGTACAGGCGTTCATGAAAGACCTGGAGATACAGGCTCTCGAACTGGGTATCCCCTGCAAGACCCGCCACAACGAGGTGGCACCCGGCCAGTTCGAGCTGGCACCTATCTTCGAGGAATGCAACCTGGCGGTAGACCACAACATGCTGTTGATGTCGCTCATGAAGAAAATCGCCCACAAACACAGCTTCCGTGTCCTCCTGCACGAAAAGCCGTTCGACGGCATCAACGGATCGGGCAAGCACAACAACTGGAGCCTGTGTACCGACAACGGCATCCTCCTCCATGCTGCGGGGAAGACACCGGCGGACAATCTCCGCTTCGTCGTCTTCATCGTCGAGACGCTGATGGCCGTCTACCGACACAACGGACTGCTCAAAGCCTCCGTGATGAGTGCCACCAACGACCACCGCCTCGGTGCAAACGAGGCACCGCCGGCCATCATCTCCTCCTTCCTCGGCAGGCAGATCAGCGACCTGCTCGACCACATAGAGAAGGCCGACAAAGACAATCTCTTCAACCTCAGCGGGAAAACCGGCATACAGCTTGACATCCCGGAGATTCCGGAACTCTTCATCGACAATACCGACCGCAACCGCACTTCACCCTTCGCCTTCACCGGCAACCGCTTCGAATTCCGTGCTGTCGGTTCTGAAGCCAACTGCGCCGCGGCCATGATCGTCCTCAACACCGCCGTCGCCGAAGCCCTGACCGACTTTGCCGAACGTGTCGACACACTGACAGCGAAAGGGGAAGAGCAGACATCAGCCATCATCGACATCCTCCGCGAGGACATCAAGGCCTGCAAGCCCATCCGGTTCGATGGAAACGGCTATTCTGACGAATGGAAGGAAGAGGCCGCCCGCCGGGGACTCGACTGCGAGCCGAGCTGTCCGGTCTGTTTCGACCGCTACCTTGACAGGGAATCCATCCGGATGTTCGAGCAGATGAACGTCATGAGCCACAACGAACTGGAAGCTCGCAACGAGGTGAAATGGGAGACGTACACGAAGAAGATACAGATCGAAGCACGTGTGATGGGCGACCTCGCCATGAACCACATCATCCCCGTAGCCACGCACTACCAGAGCCAGCTGGCAAAAAACGTCCAGAACATGGTCGACATCTTCGGCGATGTAGAGGGGAAGCAGCTCAGCGAACGCAACATCAAGATCATCCGGGAGATCGCCGAGCGCACCAACATCATCGAATCGGGAGTCGAGGAACTGGTCAATGCCCGGAAACATGCCAACAAGATCGGAAGCCAGCGGGAGAAAGCAGTGGCCTATCACGACACGGTCGCACCGAAGATGGAAGCCATCCGCTACCAGATCGACAAACTGGAACTGGTTGTCAGCGATGAGCTGTGGACACTTCCCAAATACCGGGAGCTGCTTTTCATCAGATAAAAACAGACGGTTCCATCGTCGTAAAGACCCGTAAAAGCCCGACAGAAAAAGGCTGTTTCAAAAAGTACCCACGAGTGGATGGAGAGGGTGCGGCATCTCAGCATCCATCAACAGAACCCGACGGGAAACGCACAGGACAGGTGTGTCTGCTTTTTGAAACGGCCTTTTCTATGATTCCAAACAGACCTTCCGAATTCAAAGGCATATGCAAACCAGCAGATGTTCTTTGCAGGAAAAGGAGAATCTCGAAATGAAAGGCAATGCCTTCCATGGTTTTCCATAGTCAACAAAACGGCTGTCCCATCAGACTTGAAGCAGCCCGGACCGCCTATGCACAGATGCCTTCCAACAGACGATGTACACCCTGTACGGGAAATACGGACCCGTTTCCTTCACAATCATACATACAGCAGGCGGGCTGACGGCCGACTGAAGCCGCCCCCCTGTTCAGGACGGTTTCGTCCTGTTCTCCATCTTCCGCTTCATCCGGCTCTTTATCGACCTCACAGCCTGCGCCGTACAACAGAAGGCCTCGGCTTTCTGTTCATCCGTCATGCCGTTGTGATCCATGATGTAATAAAATGTTTCCTTGGGCGTGAAGGCATAATGCGGGTTGTTGATCACATACGACAGGTCATAGTCGAAGCTGGGCATGATGACGTTGACCGCCAGTTGCTCCCGTTTGCCCATCTGGGAGAGATTTCCGCCTTTCATAATCGTATAGAGCGTGTCTATACCCAGCTTCATCTGCTCGATGGAATCGATTGTTTTTTCATCTTCTGCAGGTGCGGGAAGTGAAGCTTTCAGCTGTTTCAGTTCGTTGAGCCTGTTGTCAATCTCCGTCTTCATCTCGTCGATGGTCGCATCCTTCCGCTGCAGGGTCTGCTGGATGTTCTGCTCCGTTTCCTGCTGCAGCTTCCTGTAGGAGCGGGCCTGCTGCCGCAGACGACGGCGGAACCATACGACGACGCCGATGGTCACGGCAACGAGAAGCAGGAGCAGATAAGCAATGTACAGCTGCAACTGCAGGGCTTTCCGCTGTGCGACCGCCACTTCATAACGGTCCTGTATCTGTACCATCTCAATGTCTTTCTCCGGTGAAACCGACAGAACCTGATGCTTCTCTATCCGTGTACGTATCTCCTGCAGCGTCTTTTCCTGATCTTTCCGGATGCGGGGTCTGAATGTTTCCGCCCTTTTTATATACAGCAAGGCCGAATCACGCAGTCCCATTTGGTTGAAGACGAAAGCCTTTTCGAGGTAAATATCCGTCAGCCGGTGGCTTCGTTTGCTGTCGTCGGCGTGCCCGGCGGCATGGCTGAGGTAGTCGAGAGCCAGCCTGTAGGCACCGCTCTGCGCGTTCAACAGTGCGATACGGTAGTAAGTCGTGAACTTCAGAGAGTCCTCCGTTACATTGAATAGATGTTTCTCAGCTGCCTTCAGCTGATACATCGCATTGCGGGCGTCATGTCTCCCGGCAAACAACGCCGCACTGTCGAGCCGCATCCGTGCGATTCCGTCGTCGGTAGCAGGATAGGCAGGCAGTCTCTTCTGCTGACATGAGAGCAAAGCGGCAAGGACCGTCAGCAGCAGGCACATTCTCGTTTTCATATATGCAAAGATACACATTCTATGCATGACCGCCAAATCACAGTTGTGTCAGAACTTATGGAAAGGGAGAGATAAACGAATGATAATCAGCAGGCTAATGACCGGAAATGTGTCAAGGAAGAGCGGGGTATTGCAGAGTATTCTTTTCTTCTTTACCTTTGCATTGACATTAAGTTCCAATATATGTCATCTGCTTTTCATAAACCTGCGGCGGCGTGATTGCGTTTAAGCGCTGGCGCAGGTTTTTATCCTCCACTCCGGTTCTTGCAGAAAAGGAAGAGCTTGGATTTCGGAATGAAGCAAACATACTGAATTGAATATTAAACGGTCTTGATTATGAAGGAAAAATTATTCTGTACGTTGCTGATGTGTTTCGTTGTCGTCGGGGAATCCGCTGCACAGCACCAGGAGAAGCCGATGAAACCGGGGAAAACAAGGTGCGACAGCTCCTCTCTGCCCATGTTCTGCGCCGAACCGGCTTCTGCTTCTTGCCGTGACACGGTGTCCTCGGTCGAACCCATGGAGAAGGAAGACACCGCAAAGACGGAACGGAAACGGGGAATGGAAACGGTATGTCTCTTCGAAGAATACCCTTGTTTTCCCGGTGACTTCAAGGCTTTCGTTGCAGCCAATCTCCGTTACCCTCCCACATTGCAGGAGACATGCTGCCAAGGAAGGGTCATCGTGAAGTTCTTTGTCAACCCCAAGGGCAGGTGCAGCCGGTTTACGGTTGTGCGTTCTGTTGACCCGGCGTTAGATCAGGAAGCGCTCCGTGTCTTAAAGACGATGCCGGCCTGGAAATGGAAACGCAAGCCCAAGAAAGGGACATGGGCCGTCGTCCCCATAACGTTCCGGCTGCAATAGTCCGTCCCCATAGGCGAAGAGCACCCTGCCCTGCTGAAAACAGCGGAAACACGTTCAACCACGATGAGCGGCAGACACCTGTCGCTTTCGCAGAAACCCGCCGTATTTTCTGCCGTAAAAATCCAATGCCTTTTTGCCATAGTCTTATTCTTTTGTCGTATCTTTGCAGAAACGAAGACAACAACAAAATATAAAGGTAAAATTATGGCAAAGAAAGCTTTATTGATGATCCTTGACGGATGGGGTAACGGAAAACATGACAGAGGCGATGTGATTTACAACACACCGACACCTTTTCTGGATTATTTGAATGCGGTCAGCGCACATTCGCAGTTGCAGGCTTCGGGGGAAGATGTCGGTCTGCCGGCCGGCCAGATGGGCAACTCGGAGGTGGGACACCTGAATATCGGCGCCGGCCGTATCGTCTATCAGGACCTCGTGAAAATCAACAAAGCCTGTCAGACAGGGGACATTCTGAAGAACCAGGGCATTGTCGACGCATACAGCTATGCACAGAAGACAGGCAAGAAGCTCCACTTGATGGGACTGACGTCTACGGGAGGCGTCCACTCTTCACTGGATCATCTCTTCAAACTGATTGAAATCGGCAAGGAATACAATCTGAAGGATGTCTACGTACACTGCTTCATGGACGGCCGTGACACCGACCCGAAGAGCGGCGCCGGCTTCATCGCCGACATCCAGAAGGTCTGTGATGCCAACGGAGCACACGTTGCTTCCATCGTCGGCCGCTTCTATGCAATGGACCGCGACAAGCGTTGGAACCGTGTGAAGGAGGCTTACGACCTGCTCGTCGAGGGCAAGGGCAACCAGGCCACCGACATGGTGAAGGCTGTCGAGGCAAGCTATGCCGACGGCGTGACGGACGAGTTCATCAAGCCGATCAACAACTCTTCGGTAGACGGTACGATTCAGGAAGGCGACGTGGTCATCTTCATCAATTTCCGCAACGACCGTGCCCGGGAGCTGACGTATGTGCTGACCCAGCAGGATATGCCGGATGAAGGCATGCACACCATCAAGAACCTGCAGTACTACTGCATGACACCTTACGATGCCAACTTCAAAGGAGTACACATTCTCTTCCCCAAGGAGAATGTAGTAGACACCTTGGGCGAATACCTCAGCCGGCTCGGCAAACGGCAGCTCCACACCGCAGAGACAGAGAAGTACGCACACGTGACCTTCTTCTTCAACGGCGGACGCGAGCAGCCTTACGAGGGCGAAGACCGCATCCTGGTCCACTCTCCGAAGGTGGCGACCTACGACCTGCAGCCGGAGATGAGCGCCTTTGAAGTGAAGGACAAACTCGTCGGCGCCATCAACACACAGCAGTACGACTTCATCGTGGTGAACTTCGCCAACGGCGACATGGTAGGGCATACAGGTGTCTACCATGCCATCGCCAAGGCAGTATGGGCTGTCGACCACTGTGTCAAGGAGGTGATTGAGGCTGCCAAGGCCAATGATTACGAGGCTATCATCATCGCCGACCACGGCAATGCCGACCACGCCATCAATGATGACGGTACGCCGAACACCGCACACTCGCTGAATCCGGTTCCGTTCATCTACGTGACCGACAACAATTCAGCGACCGTCAAAGACGGGCGGCTGGCCGATGTCGCTCCTTCCATCCTCCATATCATGGGACTGGAGCAGCCGGCAGACATGACAGGTGAGAACCTGATTACAGACTAAGAGATCGCTGACAATCTAAAAACAAATAAATCCCAAAGGCTGTTTTTGGCTTTTGGGATTTTTTATGTCTCCTTTGTCGTCGAGAGTTATTTTCACGACTTATTATTAAGTATCAGTTATTATTTTGAAAAACAATGGAGATTCGTAAATTCGCATTATCACTGGCAGTACTTGCAGGACTCTGTTCTCTTAACACACAGGCACAGACAGGCAAGAAAGTGACAAGTCATGAAACGATTGGGCAGCGTATCGATACACTGGCAAAGAAAGTAAGCCCTGCAGTGGAAAAGGCAGAGAAAGCCGGCAAAGAGAAGCTCAATGCTGACGAAAAGAAAATTGATGCAGATGCGAAAAAGGTCGGCAGCGAGGTAAAGCATGCAGGGAAAGTCGGCAAAGAAAAGGTCTGCGCTGATGCAAAGAAGAACAATTGCAAAGTAAAGCATGCCGAAAAAGCCGACAAAGCCAAGTCGAAGTCTGATGTAAAGAAAGTCAAGAAAGGAGTCGCTAAAACCGAACAGAAAGTAAAGCGCGCCTGTCTTAAAGATAAAGCAAAGATCAAGGCTTGGGAGAAAGCAAGAAAAGCAAAAAAAAGTAACAGAACTTCAGATGTCTTTCCGTCTTCTGCAGACAGCTTATTCTTATATCAACGGCGTTTGTAAATATTTTTATGCCGTTCAAAGCCGACACATGCCCATTTAGCTTCTAAAAGATGCCTGATTGACTTGCAACAGGTGCTTTATTAGCGTGTTACCAACGCCCTTTTGAAGTCCAATCAAGCACCATTTAAACATGAATTAATAACCAGTTGACTGACTGCTGGTTGCAAACCAGCTTTTTTACACGTATTCTTTTTATTTGCAGATGATCTGTTTGAAATTATGTAATGACTTTTCAAAACCTTATCTGTCTTTTCAACGCATCAAAATGAAAAGGTCTTTGGATCGGAGGAGGATAACAGGATAGAGAGTCGACGGTCTTGGCTATGTTTTTGTTGAATGAACCACTTCGGCTCTTCCGTTAACTATACGAAAAGCATCCACGCATTGAACGGAAGAACCTTTTTTATTGCACCCCAAGGATATGCCCTTCACGCAGGGTGAGTACGGTAAAGACTTAGGCGTGACAGAAAAGGATCTTGTAAATTAATGAAAATATTATAATAAAGCAAAAAAGCACAATGCAAGCGGTCTAAGAGGGCGGCGGGAATTGTTTTTTTTATTACCTTTGCAAACATAAGGGTTTTCCCCTTTTATGAGTTAATCAGTTATTAATGTATAATTTAAAACAGCAAAAGGTTATGGAATTCAAGAAAATAGCATTATCCTTCGCAGTAGCATTCAGTCTTTGCACAGTAACCGCACAGGCACAGGATGCAGTCAAGTGTGACAAAGCCCAGCAGGAGCAGGCATGTCAGCAGACAAAGAAATGTCCGAAGCATGCAAAGGCCTGCTGCGACAAGCAGCCGGCAAAACCCTGCTGCAAGAAGGACGAGAAATGCTGCAGGCAGGACAAGCAGAACTGCAAGAAAGACTGTCGCAACGACAAGTCGAAAAAGGCACAGAAGCCGTGCAGGAAGCAGTGCAAGCCCGGCAAGAAATAATCAGATAGGGTGAACAGATAAAAGTCGTGCCGGAAAGGCACGACTTTTTTGTTTTTGTCGGAACTTTATCGTACTTTTGCAGGAAAAAGAAACGAGGCGATGAATGTAAAGATCGAACCGTCATGGGAACAGCGGCTGGCCGGGGAATTTGAGAAACCTTACTTCCGGCAGTTAACAGAACAGGTGAGACAGGAGTATGCAAAATTCCCCTGTTATCCGCCTGGACGACTCATCTTCAACGCTTTCAACCTGTGTCCTTTCGACAAGGTGAAAGTCGTCATCATCGGGCAGGATCCCTATCACGAACCCGGTCAGGCAATGGGACTGAGCTTCTCCGTGCCCGACGGTGTAAGGATTCCTCCCTCGCTGGTGAACATCTACAAGGAGATTGAAGACGACCTCGGCGTACCGGCCAGCCGGTCGGGTGACCTGACACGATGGGCCGAACAGGGTGTGCTGCTGCTCAATGCCACGCTGACTGTCCGTGCCCACGTTGCAAACAGCCACCAGCGGTTAGGATGGGGCATATTTACCGATGGCGCCATCAAGGCGCTCAGTGACGGGCGGGATCATCTTGTATTCATGCTGTGGGGTGGCTTCGCCCGCAGCAAGAAGGCGCTGATCGACCCACAGCGGCATTGTATTCTCGAGAGTGTACACCCTTCACCGCTCTCTGCCAACCGGGGAGGCTGGTTCGGACAGCACCAGTTTTCACGGTGCAACCAGTATTTGGAGGCTCATGGAACAGTTCCCATTGCATGGTGACAATCGTTTCAAGGTAAGGCGAAAAAGATGGGTAACACGTACGATCACATATTCATGGTAGGCAATGTCCTTGTCTCTCCGGACATTCTTACGGTGAAGTTCTGCTGCGACCTCGACAAGTGTCATGGACAGTGCTGCGTCGAAGGAGATGCCGGGGCACCTGTGACATTAGATGAGACGATGGAAATCGAGAACGTCCTGGATGCTGTCTGGGGCGACCTGTCTGCCTCCGGCCAGTCTGTTATCGATCGGCAGGGGGTGGCTTATACCGATGAGGAGGGCGAGTTGGTGACGAGCATCGTCGGTGGTAAGGACTGTGTTTTCACCTGTTATGAGCATGACTGCTGCCTTTGTGCGCTGGAACGTTCCTACCGCAACGGAAAGACCGGCTTCGTAAAGCCCATTTCCTGCTCGTTGTATCCGATCCGTGTGAAGGACTTCGGCAACGGCACCTGTGGAATCAATTACCATCGATGGCGCATCTGTGCTGATGCACGAAAAAAAGGAGAAGAACTGGATCTTCCCCTTTATAAGTTCTTGAAGGAACCGCTCATCCGCAGATTCGGCAGAGAGTGGTATGAGGAACTGTGTGAAGTGGCAGACGAGTTGACGCATTTACAAATTGACAGGTAAACCTGTTGTCCGTTTAAAAAATCGCATTTCGTCCATTCCGGAAATGACATGAAGATATCGGGCCTGAAGCGTGGGAAACCATCCCTTGCGTGTGCCCTTCATGCTGCCACAAAGCCATTCAGGAGATGCGCTTTTACCGCAATTACCCCTCGAGACCTATGCTTTTCGGTTCTGTCTCAGCCACAACCCGTCCACTTGTCCACCTGCCGGCCTGTCAACTTTTCCTGAACTGCGACGGACTCATCCCTACGTGTTCCTTAAAGTATTTGCCCATGAAACTCTGATTGGCGAAATTCATCTCATCGGCAATCTGCTTGATGCTCATCGTGCTGTTTTTCAGCATGACGCGCAGTTCACGTGTGACGTAAGAGTCAATCCATTCGCTGGGTGTCCGCCTGCTGACGGTACGTACCGTTTCTGAGAGGTATTTCGATGTGATGCACAGGTGCCTGGCATACCAGCTGACACGGCGTTCTGTACGGTAATTCTTCTCAACAGCCTGGATGAAATTGCGGAAGATGACCTCGGAACGCATCTGGCTTTCGTCACCTGTCTGCTGGAAGCGGTAGATGACATTACTCATGTCGATGATCAGAGCCTTGAGCATCGTCATCACCAGTTCGCGGCGGAAGCGGTGTCCCGTGTCTGTGACCTTCTGCCGGATGTGGCGGATGTCGTCTTCCAACGCCTTTGTCTGGTCCGGATTGAGGTGGAAGACGGGATGGGTCCGTGCGAAGAGGAAGAGAGCCGACAGCTCGTGGATGCCGCTGACAATATTCTGGAAGAAGTCATACGACAGGATGAGCGCAATCCCCCTGCAGTCGCATGACAGTCTGTAGTCGCCGACGACCTGTCCCTCACTGATGATGATCACGTCTCCGGCCCCTACCTCATGCGCTTTCGTATCCACGGTGTATTGCGCCTTTCCGCCGGTGCAGAGCGCAAGGAAGAGCGATTTCATCCGGGAGGAATTTTCCGGAAGCGATACCTTCGCAATGTCCTCGAAGAGTATCAGGTCGTTGTCAATGTATTCACCTTCCGGGTAGATACGCCTTGCATGGGCGACGTCCACTTCGGAGAGTCTTATGTTTCTGTTCATTTTCCCTTGTTTAGATAGGATGTGATAGGCGGGGATAGACCGTGACAAGCGGGGATAGACCGTGACAAGCGATGACAAGACAATAGCAGGCAATGAGAAAACACCTCAAACAAAAGCTCTCCTCCTTGTTTCGTGAGGAGGAGAGCCTTCTGTGACAAGTTCTGCTGTCATGCTTCCTTGTCACTCTCCGGTGGATATGCCGGTCAGCCTTGTGCCCATCTTCGTCCGTCTCCCGCTATATGCCGGTCGGCTTTGCACCTGTCCTTGTCAGCGGGCCGCCTCACACACCGTCAGGCTACACATATTTACTTGCCAGACCTGCTGCCGCATGGGATTCAGCCTTGGTCTATGCGTCGATGTTGGCATAGGTGGCATTCTTCTCTATGAACTCGCGGCGGGGTTCTACGTCGTCTCCCATCAGCATGGAGAAGATCTCGTCGGCATCAGCGGCATTCTCGATCGTCACCTGTTTCAGCAGACGGGTCTTGGGATCCATGGTCGTCTCCCACAGCTGTTCCGGATTCATCTCACCGAGACCCTTGTAACGCTGGGTGTGGATGGTCTTTCCGTCTTCGACCCCGTTTCCGTACTTGTCGAGGAAGGCCTGTCGCTGCTGGTCTGTGTAGCAGTATTCGCTCACCTTCTTGTAGGTACACTTGTAGAGCGGCGGGGTGGCGATGTACAGATGTCCTTGCTCGATGACCTTCGGCATATAGCGATAGAAGAGGGTCATGATCAGGGTGTCGATGTGCGAGCCATCGACATCGGCATCGGTCATGATAATGATCTTGTCGTAGCGGAGTTTGTCGGTATTCGCCTCGAAGTCGCCTTCATCCTCTACACCGAAACGGACACCGATGGACTGGATGATGTTCATGACGGATTCGGCCTCGAACACACGGTGACGCTGCACCTTCTCCACATTCAGTATCTTACCGCGGAGCGGGAGGATGGCCTGTGTGTAACGGTCGCGCCCCTGCTTGGCAGAACCGCCGGCGGAATCACCCTCGACGAGGAATATCTCACAGTCTTTCGGATCCTTGTTGGAACAGTCGGCCAGCTTGCCGGGCAGACCGCCGCCGCTCATCACGTTCTTGCGCTGGACGCTCTCACGTGCCTTGCGTGCCGCTACACGTGCCGTGGCGGCAAGGATGACCTTGTTGCAGATCAACTTCGCCTCGTTCGGATGCTCCTCCAGATAGTTTGACAGCGCTTCGCCGACCGCCTGCTGTACGGCTCCGGAAACCTCGCTGTTGCCCAGCTTGGTCTTTGTCTGTCCCTCGAACTGCGGTTCTGCCACCTTGATGGAGATAACGGCAGTCAGCCCCTCACGGAAGTCCTCGCCGGCAATCTCGATCTTAGCCTTTTCTATCTGCTTGGAGATCTGCGGGTCGTTGTCGGCATATGCCTTCAGCGTACGGGTCAGTGCCGTGCGGAATCCCTGCAGGTGCGTACCGCCTTCGATGGTGTTGATATTGTTGACGTAGGAATGAATATTCTCCGTGTAGTCCGTGTTATACATCACAGCCACCTCGATAGGGATGTTCTGCTTCTCGGTCTTGAGGTAGATGACATCGTCGAAGAGATGCTGGCGGTGGCGGTCCACATAGCGTACAAACTCCTTCAGACCGTCCTTGGCATGGAATACCTCGGTACGGGTCTTGCCGGTCTCGGGGTCAGGGCGCAGGTCGGAAAGCGTGATCTTGATGCCGGCATTCAGATATGCCAGCTCCCGCATACGGCGCGCCACAATGTCCCACTGGAAAACGGTCGTCGTGAAGATGCCGGCATCCGGCCAGAACTGCTGGCGTGTACCGGTCTTGTCGGTCTCGCCCACGACCTTTACCGGATAGAGCGGCTTCCCCTTCTCATACTCCTGCTGGTAGATCTTTCCGTCGCGGAACACCTGCGACTTCATGTGAGACGAGAGGGCATTCACACAGCTGACACCCACACCGTGCAGACCGCCGCTGACCTTGTACGAGCCCTTGTCGAACTTGCCGCCGGCATGCAGGACGGTCATCACGACCTCAAGGGCACTCTTGTGGAGCTTCTTGTGCTCGTCTACAGGGATGCCTCGGCCGTCATCCTCGACCGTGACGGAATTGTCCTCGTTGATGCTTACCTCAATGTTCTTGCAGTAGCCGGCCATCGCCTCGTCGATGGAGTTGTCGACGGTCTCGTTGATCAAGTGGTGGAGTCCCTTTTCACTGATGTCGCCAATATACATGGCAGGACGCTTGCGTACGGCCTCCAGCCCCTCGAGGACCTGGATGTTACTGGCGGAGTAATTATTCTCGTTTTCTTGATTTTCTGCCATTTTTCGTTAGATTGTCTTATGGTATGCAAAGATACACTTTTTCCTTCAGATAAGGAAATAAAAACTTGCAAAAAACGCTTAAGGTTTGTTCTGTAAAGTCCATGCGGAGGGGACTTCCGGAGGATGGCGGGAGCCTCCGGAAGCGGCTGCTGCAGGAACCTGACGGAGGGTGTACGCCCAGAGGCTTACAGCCTGTACCTCCGGGGAATGAACGTCGGTCCGGACGGGGGCGATTCTCCCGAGCCGCCCCGACCGCATCCGCATCCGGCAGACCGCCTGACAGAGAGGCCGGCAGCGACGGGCGCCGATACGAGAAGAGCCGCAATCCTTTCCCGGATTGCGGCTCTGTTATTCTTTTTCAGCTATGACTTGAAGGCATTATCCCAATGCTGCAACGTGCCTGCAGAGAGAAGCTTTCAGGTTGGCTGCCTTGTTCTTGTGGATGATATTGGTCTTAGCCAATTTGTCCAGCATCTTCTGTACGGTAGGATAGAGCTTTACAGCCTCTTCCTTGTCCGTCAGATTGCGCAGCTTGCGAACAGCATTACGCATGGTCTTAGCATAGTATCTGTTGTGCAGCGTCTTGACTTTGTCCTGACGGATTCTCTTCAATGATGATTTGTGATTTGCCATCTTTGTTTCCTTCTTTTATTTTACTTGTAGTCCCTAGCAGAGTCGAACTGCTCTTTAGAGAATGAAAATCTCTCGTCCTAACCGATAGACGAAGGGACCGTGGTCAAATTGCGGGTGCAAAGGTACTCCTTTTATTTCAATCAGCCAAACTTTTGCCGAAATAATTTCTGTAAGATACTGTATTTTTGTACTTTTGCAGGGTCTTGATATGATACAGAAGTCAAAAGCCATTGTTCTGCGGTCTCTGAAGTTCGGCGACACATCGCTGATCGTCGATATGTTTACCGAGCAGGAAGGCCGCATCTCTTTCATCACCCATGTCGCAAAATCGGCCAAGGGAAAGGTCAAGAAGCAGTTCTTCCAGCCGCTGACCCTCCTCGAGCTGTCGTTCGACTACCGCCAGCGTGTGACCCTGCAGCGGATAAGAGATGTGCGGATTCTGCGCCCTTACGGTTCGATCCCCTTTGATCCGGCAAAGTCGGCGGTCCTTCTTTTCCTTTCAGAGTTCCTGTCGTATGTCACGCGGGGGGAGCAGCAGAATGTCCATCTGTATCACTATGTGCAGACCAGCATGGAATGGCTGGACGAGGCCGTACAGGGTTATGCCAATTTCCATCTTGTCTTCATGATGCGCCTGAGCCGCTTCATCGGGTTCTTCCCCAATCTTGAGGACTACCGGAAGGGGGCCTGCTTCGACCTGCGCAATGCGACCTTTACCGACTGCGTCCCCTCCCACCCCGACTATCTTCTGCCTGCCGAGGCGGCGAACATCGGCCTGCTTATGCGCATGGATTATGAGAACATGCACCTCTTCCGGCTTTCACATACCGACCGCAACCACATCTCGGACATTATCCTCCGGTATTACCGGATCCATGTCCCCGACATGCCGGAGCTGAAGAGCTTTCTGGTGCTGCAGGAACTGTTCGGGCAGTAGCCGGTATCCGGCCTGTGGAGAGAAACAGACGATGCGGAAGGCATCACCGCCCGGCAGACATTTCCCGCATAAGCCTGCCATTTCCTCTTGCCCTATACATCATCGACAGAAACCGACCCGGCCTCCTGCCGGCGTACGGATGTCCGACACCACCCGTGCTGACGGCAGACACCACCCGTGGCGGGGGCATGCACGCAGACATTCTGCTTGTCCGTATGGAGACGACCTGCAATAGAAGCCAAGGGGGGGAACGTGCCGGGTCTGACGAGGGAAAGCCTGCTTTTCCAAAGACGATGAGGGATTGTCCGGCAAAAGGATATCACACAAAGAGAAACATGACTTTATATGTTTCGCAGGACGACAACAGAACAAAAGCGAGAAGAATCCTTGTGGAGGAAGCCGGTGGAGTCGGTTTATTTTTGTATTTTTGCAGTTCTGTAACATCATTCCGTTTCATCAATCGTACATTTCTAATCTTTCATACAATAAGAAAACATGAAACTAACAGAACAGCGAAGCAGTATGCTTCACGGGGTACTGCTGATTACTTTGTTTGCCTGTGCGGCTTTCTACATCGGCGACATGAACTGGGTGAAGGCCCTGTCCCTGAGCCCGATGGTGGTGGGAATCGTGCTGGGCATGCTGTATGCGAACAGCCTCCGCAACAATCTTCCTGACACGTGGGTGCCCGGCATTGCCTTTTGCGGGAAACGGGTGCTGCGCTTCGGCATTATCCTTTACGGTTTCCGGCTGACATTCCAGGATGTCGCAGCGGTGGGTTTGCCGGCCATCCTCATTGATGCAGTGATTGTGGCAGGAACCATCCTGCTGGGGGTTGCGGCAGGAAAGCTGCTGAAGATGGACAGAAGCATCGCACTGCTGACCGCCTGCGGAAGCGCCATCTGCGGAGCGGCGGCCGTATTGGGCGTGGACGGCGCAATCCGCCCGAAACCTTACAAGACGGCTGTGGCCGTGGCGACAGTGGTCATTTTCGGAACGCTATCGATGTTCCTCTATCCCGTCCTTTACCGGACGGGAGCCTTGGGACTGTCTCCGGATGAGATGGGCATCTTTGCAGGCTCTACGATTCATGAGGTGGCCCACGTGGTCGGCGCCGGCAATGCCATGGGGGCAGCCGTCAGCAACTCGGCGATTATCGTGAAGATGATCCGGGTGATGATGCTGGTACCTGTATTGCTGGTCATTGCGTTTTTCGTGGCAAAGGACGTGGCGGAGCGTGAGAACGCCGGAAACGGGCACAGCAAGATCACAATCCCCTGGTTCGCCGTGCTGTTCCTTGTCGTGATCGGGTTCAACTCCCTGTCCCTGCTTCCCGACAGTGTCGTGTCTTTCATCAATACGCTTGATACGTTCCTGCTTACAATGGCCATGTCGGCACTGGGTGCCGAGACGAGCATCGAGAAATTCAAGAAGGCCGGCCTCAAGCCTTTCCTCTTGGCTGCGATTCTGTGGTGCTGGCTGATAGGAGGCGGCTATTGCCTTGCCAGGTTCCTGGCTCCGGTGCTGTAACTTGCGGATGTAAGCGGGGACAGGCGAGGATGACAAGGCAGACGATGATGGCAAGACAGGCTGGATAAACGATGATAGGCGGTGAACGGTAATGAAGTCCATTTCCGTTCACCGCCTATCATCCATTCCTGGAGCACCAGGCTTCATCAGACAAAGCTGATGACTCCCTTGACCGTATCCTTGTTTTCGTTCTCCTGCACATTCTGTTCGGGAGCGCCGATGCGCTTGATGTCCTTGACCATCTGCTTGGTACGCTTGTAGGTAGGCGTATTCTCAACGGCAAGGATCACATCCTCATTGTCGAGCTCGTCGGCTGTGAAGCGATAGATATGAGGACGGTGCTTGTACTGAGAGCTGCTGTTGTCTGTGTAGAAACGGTCACGACGGTCACGACGCTCGGCAGCCTTCTCCTCTTCTTCCGCAAGGCGTGCGGCATCCTCCTGTGTCTGCTTCTTGATATGACCGCCCATACCGTCAACATTCTCGATGCCGAAGCCTGTCGCAAGGATCGTAACCTTGACCTTCTTGTCAAGCTCAGGATCGATGGCAAGTCCCCATTTCAGTTCGAAGTCAGCGCTGAAATGGTTCATGAACTCGGTGACATCGCCCATCTCTTCCATGGTAAGCCCCGGGTTGTCCTTGTCGTCGCTGTTGAAGTTGATGGAAAGCAGAATCTTCTTCGACTTGTAGACATCGTTGTCGTTGAGCAACGGTGAGTTGAGGGCATCCTCTATCGCCTGCTTCACACGTCCCTCGCCTTCACCGTAACCGGTCGACATGATGGCAACGCCGCCATCCTTGAGGACTGTCTTGACATCGTTGAAGTCGAGGTTCATAATACCGTGAACCGTGATGATTTCGGCAATGCTCTTGGCCGCCACACTCAATGTGTCGTCAGCCTTGCGGAAACCATTGAGCAGGCTCAGTTCCGGGTAAATCTCACGCAGCCGTTCGTTGTTGATGACGAGCAGGGCATCAACGTGCCGGGCCATCTCTTCCACACCGTCCAGCGCCTGGTCAATTTTCTTGGCTCCCTCGAAACGGAAGGGGATGGTGACGATGCCCACGGTAAGAATCCCCAGTTCCTTGCTCACACGTGCAATGACCGGTGCAGCACCCGTACCGGTTCCACCGCCCATCCCAGCGGTAATAAACGCCATCTTCGTCCCGTCGTCCAGCATGTGCTTGATGTCTTCAATGGTGTCTTCAGCAGCCTGACGCGCACGTTCCGGCCGGTTTCCTGCACCAAGTCCTTCCTTGCCCAACTGGAGATGAACCGGCACGGGAGAGTCGTTGAGTGCCTGTGCATCCGTATTGCATAGGACGAAGGTCACATCGTGGATTCCCTCGCGGTACATGTGATTGACGGCATTCCCGCCGCCTCCGCCGACACCAATGACCTTTATGATGCTGTCGGCAACATCGTTGTCATCGAAGTCTAATATATCTAATCTGTTATTGTTGTCTGCCATAACGGTATCTGTATATTATTTTAACAATGTTCTTTCTTGTACGTATAGGAAACGGCTATTCCTCTTCTTCGTCGATGATCTTCTTGCCGAACTCCTTCGCCTTGCGCGTAAACTTGTGCCAGAAGCTGTTGCGGCGTTTTTCTTCTTCTATCTCTCTCGCCCTTGCTTCTTCTTCCTCCCGCAGCTTCCGTTCTTCCTCTTCCCGCCTGCGCCGTTCCGCTTCGGCTTTCTTCTTCTCCTCCGGTGTAGGGACGATACCCTGTCCCTGCCGGCTGGCAGCCGACGGGGCATAGCTGTCTGCCGGAGTCCCGACCGCCACGTCGTCGTTGTTGAAAAGAGTGTTCTGTGACGGGTTGTAAGCAGGACCGGCACAGTTCATGTCGCCCTTGGCAAGCAGTCCGAGAACCGTGTTCATGTCGCCATGCTTGGCGGTGATGTCGGCATTGCCGGAGGTGATGGTCTGTGTGACGAAGTTCGCCTTGCGGATCTTGTCGATGTGGGTGCAGTTGCGGATGCTGCGTTCGATGTTCTTCAGGTTCATGCCGCCACCCGTAAGGATGAATCCGCCAAGGAGCTTGTCGGTATAGTCCGGCGGAACCTGACACCACACATTCTCGACGATTTCCTCCACACGGGCTTCCACAATCTCGATGAACTTGCGGCTGTCCACGGTACGTTCCGCATCGATGGAGTATTTCAGACTGTTGTCTATGTCGTTGTTTTCCGTGTAGGCGGAAGCATACTTGAGTTTCATCGCCTCCGCATCCTTCTCTTCCATCTGCAGGCTGGCAATGTCCTTTGTGATGTTGTTGCCGCCCAGCGGGATGACTGCCAGATGGCGGAGGATGTTCTTGTGGTAGACGGAGACTGTCGTCGTGTCGGCCCCGAAGTCTACCAGCACACAGCCTCCTCTCTTCTCGGCTTCGCTCAGCACGGAATCCGCCAGTGCCAACGGGGCAAGATACATCTCGGCAATGGAGATGCCGGCCTTCTCAAAGCAGTTGTTCAGGTTGTCATAGAAAGCCTTGCGCCAGAGGATGTTGAGGAAGTTTCCTTCCAGCCGGGTCGCCTTGATACCCACCGGGTCGAGAGAGTACTGGTTGTCGACCTTGTATTCCTGTGTGGCGGCATCGAGGATTTCCTGGTCCGGATACGTCATATTGCGGTTGGCATCCATCAGTTCGTTGATCATGTCCGACGTGATGATGGTATCCGCAGGCAGATCCTTTACGATGACGTTGCGTACACTCCGTATGGACTGTCCGCCTACGCCCACGTAGACCTGAGAGATCTCGTACTTCAGCTGTTTCCTCAGTTTGTTGATGATGCCGGTAAGGCACTGCCCCGTCTTGTCGATGTTGTAGACGACTCCTTTCCGGATACACTGCGAAGCGTCTTCCTTTACCACGGCAAGCACGGAGATGCTGCCGTCAAGATTCTTTTTGCCAGCGATTCCCGTAATCTTTGATGAGCCTAATTCAATGGCTACTATGAACTCTGCCATATTCGTTAAGTATTATGTATTCCTTGTTTTGATTTTCCTTTTGATTGCCGCCCTACTCTGTCGGTCCGTCCGCGGCGGTCTCCTGCCGTTCCACTTCTTTCCGGGCCTTCTCCCTCTCTTCTTCCGTCCGCTTCCGGTCTGCAGCACGGCCGGTCTTTTCTTCCTTCTCCAGCGCCTGCTCTTCGGCCCTTTCAGCATTCGCATCCCGCCGTCTGCAGATAATCTGGTTGTCGAACTCGATGTCGATGTAGGCGTATTTGTTCCACCCGGCTTGTGAGAGGCCATACCGGTAGAACTTCTCCAGCCGTGACAGCTTCTTCGTCACGAAGAGGTTGATTTCGTGCTTCCGTGTCCACGACCCCTTGTTCTGCGGCAGATAGCCGATGAAAATGATATGGTCGCCGACCCGCGGGACCAATTCTATTCCTTTGTCGGGCAGGACATTGATCTGCTCGATCTGGTTCAGCCATAGCGGCGAGGCGCTGATCGCCTTGGCGAGAGGTGCAATGTAGAAGCGCGCGAAGTTATTGTCGATGTTGCCTGTCGCAATGATCAGGTCACTGGTGTACTTGGAATTGGGAAGTATCCCGCCATTGTCGTCAAGGTAGAAGTCGGCCCCGCTGTTGCTTTTGATACGGATGATCGGCATCCGCTGTGTGATGCTGATGTTGACATGGCCGTCCTTGGTCTTATAGCATTCAGCCGTCTTGACGAACGGTCCTACCTTCAGTGCCTCCTCGATGGCACGCGGATTGACCCCGTCCATCTTCCTGTCGAGGGGATAAAGGCGGGCTTTCTCCAGAATCCGTTTTATCTCCCCGGCGGTCAGGAAGCCTGCATTGTTGGAATCGGATATGCTGATATTCACCTTAGAGCACACCATCCCGCTCTCATCCGGACTGTTCCATGAGGTGACAGCCATGAAAAGATACACGGCCAGCACGATGTCCAGCACGGTAATGATGATCTTTTTCCACTGAATATACATACTTTCTTCTTTGTTCTGAAGAGCCGTTCCCCGTTCCGGGACAGGTGTCTCTGTCCCTTCCCTCTCCTACTTCCCGTTGAGTATTTCCGTAATCCGGGGCACATAGTTGTCAAGGTTGCCTGCCCCCAGGACGACCAGCACGTCAAAGTCGCGTGACCTGACGAAATCGAGCACATCCTCTTTCCTGATCATCTGCTTCTCGACGTCCGGGCGGAGGTTGTCGTAGATGAGTCTGCTCGTCACGCCGGGAATCGGCTGCTCACGTGCCGGATAGATCTCCGTAAGGATCACCTCGTCGAAATGGCTGAGCGCCTCGGCAAAGTCCTTGTAGAAGTCGCGTGTACGGGAGTAAAGGTGCGGCTGGAAAATCACGGTGACCTTCCGGTCCGCATAGAGTTCCTTGAGGCTCTTCGCACTCTGGAGGATTTCCTTCGGGTGATGTGCGTAGTCAGACAGGAACACGTGCCGGCTGTTCTTGATCTTGAAGTCGAAACGGCGGTCGACACCCCCGTAGGTCTTCATGCCGTTGCGCAGTTCTTCTGCCGTACAGCCGTTGAGCTGTGCCATGGCCATGGCGGCAATGCCGTTCTCGATGTTGATGGGTATGGGCTGCCCCAGCTCTACATCCCTGACATTCTCTATAGGAGAGAGGAAGTCGAAGGTGATGGTGCCGTCCGCTATACGGACGTTCCCGGCATGGAAGTCGCCTCCGTCCCGGCTGTACTCGTACACTTTCACACCTTCCTGCACATGCTGTTTCATTTCCAGCCCCTTGTGGATGATCAGCGCGCCGCCTTTCTGGATGAGTTCCGTATAGTGGCGGAAGCTCTCGAGGTAAGCCTCTTTGGTTCCGTAAATATCCAGATGATCCGGGTCAGTAGAGGTGATGACGCTCATCCAGGGACGCAGCCAGTGGAAGGAACGGTCGAACTCATCGGCCTCGATGACGACGAAGTCGCTGTGTGCGGAGAGGATGTAATTGGTGCCGTAGTTCTTGGAGATGCCGCCCAGAAAGGCGTTGCAGTCCAGATGGCTCTGGTGCATGATGTGCGCGCACATCGTCGAGGTGGTCGTCTTTCCGTGCGTGCCGGCGAAGCACAGCCCCTTGTGTGTACGGGTGAGCGTGCCGAGCACCTGTGCGCGTTTCTGGATGTCAAAGCCGTTCTCCCGGAAGTAAACCAGTTCCGTATGGGTTGCAGGGATGGCCGGCGTGAAGACCACCAGCGTAGATGCCGGCTTTCTGCATTCCTCGGGGATGAGCCGGACATTCTCCTCGTAGTGGATGTCCATGCCCTCTTTCTCCAGGTTACGGGTCAGTTCGGATGGTGTCTTGTCGTACCCGGCCACCGGCATTCCCTTATGAAGGAAATAGCGGGCAAGCGCACTCATGCCGATGCCGCCTGCACCGACGAAATAAACCGATTTGATATCTTTGAGTTCCATGTGTTATCTGTTTCTTTTTCTTTTGTTTGTGTGTTGTCGGGGAGATGTTTACCCGAAGAGGGCATCCTGATTGCAGAATGCGACCGTGTCCTGGACGGAACAGGGAGAAGCGTGGGGACCGGTCAGTCCTTGATGAGACCGAGGACTTCGTCTGCAATCACATCGGCAGCATTGCGGAGTGCCATCTTCTTTACGTTCTCGCTGAGGTGCGCCAGCTTCCTGTCGTCGGCGACGGTGCCGAGGGCGAGTCTCAGCAGTGTGCCAGGAGCTTCACTGTCTTTTACGCAGAGAGCCGCCTCCTTGTCGACAAGCGCCATGGCGTTCTTCGTCTGATGGTCTTCCGCCACATTCGGACTGGGGACGAGGATGACCGGCTTTCCGATAAGCTGGAACTCGCTGATGGAGCTTGCCCCGGCACGGCTGATCACCAGATCGGCGGCTTTGTAGGCGGCTCCCATGTCACTGATGAAGTCCATGATCTTCAGGTTCGGCAGTTCCTTGCCTTTCATGAAGTCCATGATCTGCCGGTTGTAGAACTTTCCGGTCTGCCAGATGAACTGCACGTCCGTACCGGCTACAAGATCCAGATGCTCCATGACGGACCGGTTGACGGTACGCGCACCGAGGCTGCCGCCGACAAGGAGGATGGTCTTCCGGTCCGGTGCCAGCCCGAAACTCTTGCGGGCTTCTCCGACGGAGAGGGGTGTAGAGAGGACATTCTGACGGACGGGGTTCCCCGTCATGATGATTTTCCCGGCGGGAAAGAAACGTTCCATCCCCTCGTATGCCACACAGATCTTCTTCACCCGTTTCGCCAGCAGTTTGTTGGTGACACCGGCATAGGAGTTCTGCTCCTGGATAAGACAGGGAATCCCCATCCTGGCACACTCGTAGAGGGTCGCACCGCTGGCATAGCCCCCTACTCCTACGGCCGCCTGCGGCCGGAAGTCTTTGACGATCTGCCGCGCCATGCGCAGGCTCTTCCAGAGCTTGCACAGCACTTCAATGTTCTTCAGCTTGTGTGCACGGTCGAATCCCTTGATAGGCAGCCCCTTTATCTCGTAGCCGGCGGCCGGCACGCGTTGCATCTCCATGCGTCCCTCCGCACCGACAAAGAGTATCTTCGCCTCCGGGTGTTTCGCCTTGATGGCATTGGCAATCGACACGGCCGGGAAGATATGTCCTCCCGTCCCGCCGCCGCTGATGATAATTCTCAAGTCCTTGTCCATTTGCTTCTTCTTTATAACCTACAAAGGTAATCAATTTTTTCGTCTTCCTCCAACTTTCAGTTTTCTTTTTAGACTTCTCAACACTTCAGGCGGCCGTCTTGGAAAGTTCTCCCGGCATCGTCCTTCCCTCTTTCTTCTTTCTTGCCGAACGGCTGACACTCAGTATCACGCCAATGTAAACGCAGTTGATGATGGTGGAGGTACCGCCCTTGCTGATGAGAGGCAGCGGCTGGCCTGTCACGGGGGCGAGGCCGACGGCTACCAGCATATTGAACAGCGCCTGCGTGACCAGCAGGAAAGCGATGCCCATGGCGAGGAATGCCGGGAAAGAGTTTTCGCACCGGTTGGCAATGATTCCCGTCCGGAAAAGGAGGATGATGTAGAGAAATGCCACGCCGACAGCACCGAGAATCCCCATCTCCTCGATGATGATGGCATAGATGAAATCGGAGAACGCCTGCGACAGGAAGTCGCGCTCGTTGGAGTTGCCCGGCCCTCTGCCCACGAAATCGGACGAGGCGATGGCGATATTGGCGTGTGCCACCTGTGCATCCTTGTCGAGGTCGTAGTCTTTCGGCGCTACGTACTCATTGTCAAAGAATTTCTTGATACGGGCCTTCCACGTATCGGCGCGGTGCAGCGTCTTGCCTAAGAAACCCGGCGACCGCTCCTCCTGCCGGGCGGCGGCAGACTGCTCGGTGAGGTTCTGTTTTGCGGGCAGCTCATCGCCGGCCTTCTTGTCGTCGCCGACCAGCATCACCATGGACAGGAGAAAGACTCCTGACAGGACGATGACCCCGAGCAGCCTTCCCAACTGGTTGAAAGGCACTCCGCCCACGAACATCATGAGAATCACGGTCAGTCCGATGAGCATGGCAGTAGACAGGTTCTCAAAGAGAATCAGTCCGATGATGACTCCGGAGAGCCCCAGAATGTATTTGAATGCCTTGCGGTCTGCGCCCTTGTCGGTCTGCATGGCGCTGAGCACCTGCGCCACGGCCAGTACAAGTGCTCCCTTCGCCAGCTCGGAAGGCTGGAACTGGATGCCGAGAAGGTTGATCCAGCGGCTGGCACCGTTGGTGCTCTGCCCGGCGACGAGTACCCATACGAGCATCAGGACGGAGATGGCGAGGGCAAAAGGCGTGAACAGCTTGAAATAACGGCATTTGATATTCAGCACTACCACCATCAGCACCACGCCGGCCAGGAGGATGCCGCAGTGGTAGATGATGGGATCCCAGTACTTTCCTCCTGTATAGGACAGCGAACTTGAGGCCGAGTACACCTCGATGATGCTGATGATGCACAGGAAGAAAAAGACCATCCAGATGACCTTGTCGCCTTTGAAAAGATTGCCGAGAGATTTATTCTTCATTTATTCTTTGTCACTTTGAAATGCTTTGAAAGTCTGCCAGATCTTGTTTTTCCTGTCTTATAAGGCCCTTACGAGGCCTTTGAACTGGTCGCCGCGGTCCTCCATGTTCTTGAAGAGGTCGAAGCTGGCGCAGCAGGGGCTCAGCAGTACCGTGTCGCCCGGCTTCGCCATTGCGGCACAGGCCGCCACGCAGTCCTTCATGGAGTGGGTGTCGCATACGGGAATGCCGAGACTGTCGAAATTGTCGTGCAGCTTCTTGTTGTCGGCACCCAGATAGACGAGACCGGCACACTTCTCCCTTACCAGTTCCTTGATGGGATCGTAGTCATTCCCCTTGTCCTTGCCGCCGAGAATGAGGATGGTCGGTGTGCGCATGCTCTCCAGCGCATACCAGCAGGCATCGACATTGGTCGCCTTGGAGTCGTTGATATACTGCACGCCGGCCACCTTGCACACCTTCTCCAACCGGTGTTCTACGCCGGGGAAGTCGCTCAGGCTCTTGCGGATATTCTCTTTCCTGATGCCGCTGATACCGGAGGCGATGCCGGCTGCCAGCGAGTTGTAGATATTGTGCCGGCCTGTCAGCGAGAGGTCTTCCTGTTCCATGTTGAACGGTTCGGGCTTCTCTATCTTGTACTGTCCTTCTTCGATGTAACCGATGCTGCCGTTCTCCTTCAGTTCGGAGAAGGGATAGCACACGGCATGCACGTCGAATTTCTCCAGTTCCTTCTTGATGACCGGGTCGTCGTTCCAGTAAATGAAGCTGTCGTCCTTGGTCTGGTTCTGGATGATGCGCATCTTGGCATCGGCATAGTTCTCGAACTTGAAGTCGTAGCGGTCCAGATGGTCCGGCGTGATGTTGAGCAGAATGGCGATGTTGGCGCGGAAGTCGTACATGTTGTCCAGCTGGAAACTGCTCAGCTCGATGATGTAGTATGCGTGCGGATCTTCGGCGACCTGCAGGGCGAGGCTGTTGCCGATGTTGCCTGCCAGCCCGGCATCGTATCCGGCATCCTTGAAGATGTGATAGATGAGGCTCGTCGTCGTCGTCTTTCCGTTACTTCCCGTGATACAGATCATCTTCGAGTCCGTGTAACGGCCGGCAAACTCTATCTCGCTGATGATGTGCGTGCCCTGTGCCATGAGCTTCTGGATCATCGGAGCTTCCTTGGGGATACCCGGACTCTTGATGATCTCGTCGGCATTGAGGATTTTCTCTTCCGTGTGATGCTTCTCTTCCCATTCGATGCCGTGGTCGTCGAGCAGTTTCTTGTACTTGTCCTTGATGGCCGACATATCCGACACGAAGACGTCGAAGCCCTCTTTTTTAGCCAGTACGGCGGCACCGGCTCCGCTCTCTCCGGCACCCAGTATTACGATTCTTTTCATATCTCTTTTCCTTTCCTTACACTTGTTTTGCCTGCCTTCCGTTCTCCCGGAGGATGTCCCCCGTCGTCGGTACTCCTGTTCCCGGCCGTCGGGAATCACATTCCCAGCCGTCGGGAATCCTGTTCCCAACCAATCGGGAATCCCATTCCCAGTGTACGCCGACAATCTTCCACCGGAGCTGTCCGAACGGAAGGTTTATCTTATCTTCAATGTGATGATGGTCAATGCGGCGAGGAGGATGGTCACGATGATGAAACGCAGGGTGATCTTGCTCTCGTGTACAGCACCGTGCGGCACCTTCACCAGGTACTTGCACTCAGGGTCGAGCTGGCTGTCCTGCGTGCGGAAGTTGTCGTGGATCGGCGTGCGCTTGAAGATGCGCTGTTTTACCCCCTTCCGCTTTCCCAGCTTGTAATACCATACCTGGACGATGACGCTCAGGCTCTCGACGAAGAAGATTCCGCAGAGGATAGGGAGCAGCAGTTCCTTGTGGATGATGATGGCGCCGACGGCGATGATGCCGCCGATGGTCAGGCTGCCCGTATCGCCCATGAACACCTGTGCCGGGTAGGCGTTGTACCAGAGGAAACCGATCAGTGCGCCGATAAATGCCATGAAGAACACCACCAGCTCTTCGGAACCGGGAATGTACATGATGTTCAGGTAGGCGGCGAACTGTATGTGACTGCTGACATACGCCAGAATGCCCAGCACGACACCGATCACCGCCGAGTTGCCGGCGCACATACCGTCCATGCCGTCGTTGAGGTTGGCGCCGTTGGAAACAGCCGTGACGACGAAGATGGTCATGATGACGAAGAGGATCCATCCGCCCGCCGTCTTGTACTTCCCTAAGAACCCTACGATCTCAGAATAATCGAGATTGTGGGATTTGACGAAGGGAATGGTCGTCTTCAAGGTCTTCTCTGCCTTTGTCTCGTGCTTGATAACGACCTCCTGCCCGTTCTGGTTGGCGACTTCCAGGTTGAGGTTGGCTTTCACGTCAGGCGATGCCCAGAGGACAAGCCCCACGATAAGACCGATGGTCACCTGCCCTACGATCTTGTATTTCCCTTTCAGCCCTTCCTTGTCGTGTCTGAAAATCTTGATGAAGTCGTCCATCCCGCCGAGGAAGCCCAGCCAGAGGGTCGTGCCTACCATCAGCAGGAGATAGGTGTTGCGCAGTCTGCCCAACAAGAGGACAGGAATCAGCAGTGCTACGATGATGATGATGCCGCCCATGGACGGCACGCCGATTTTCTTGACACCGAACGGGTCGATGGCGGCATCGCGCTGCGTCTCGGTGATCTGCTTGCTCTTGAGGTACTTGATGAAGCGTTCTCCGAACCATGCGGAGACAACCAGTGCCAGAATCATCGCCAGAATGGCACGGAAACTGATGTAACCCCAAAGATGGGAGCCGCTGATGCCGAACTGGTCTAACCAGCGAAAGATGTAGTATAGCATTTTGCTTCTGTTTTTTGTTCTTTGTAGGAAGAGGGAGGATTTCCTGCTCTGGGCCTGCCGGCCATCCAGGCTAATCCGGCCTTTCTATCTTTCCTGGCGAATCCAGCCTATCTATCTCTGTTAGAGTCGCTGGTCTCGTCAGGGCTGCCAGTACTGCCAGAGCCGATGCTCCCCTGTCATATCCCGAAAATCTCATGGATAACCTCATGGTCATCGAAGTGGTGCTTCACCCCGTTGATTTCCTGATAGTTCTCGTGCCCTTTTCCCGCAACAAGGATGACATCTCCTTTCTTCGCCATCATGGCAGCTGTGCGGATCGCCTCTTTACGGTCGACGATGGTGAGCACTTTCTTTCTTTGGGCGGCGTCGAGGCCTGAGAGCATGTCGTCGATGATCGCCTGCGGATCCTCGTCACGCGGATTGTCACTTGTGAGGATGACCGTGTCGCTCTGCTTGACAGCCTCCTGTGCCATCAGCGGACGCTTGCCCTTGTCACGATGACCGCCGGCTCCGCAGACGGTGATGACGTGCCCGCCCTTGGTGTCGAGTACGTCGTGTATGGCGGCAAGCACATTCGCCAGCGCATCAGGTGTATGCGCATAGTCGACGACGGCTGTGAAGCCCTCCGGCGACTGGATGGGTTCGAGACGGCCGTTGACACTCTTCAGGGTGCTCATGGCAACGAGGATCTCTTCCGGCTGCCTGCCCAGCAGGATCGCCGTCCCATAGACAGCAAGCAGGTTGCTGACATTGAACTTCCCGATGAACTGCACTCCCACTTCTTTCCCCTCGATTTCGAGGTACATTCCCTCGAAGTGGCACTCTAAGATCTTCGCACGGAAGTCGGCCATGCGCTTGATGGAATAGGTTTTGACGGCGGCCCTGGTGTTCTGGACCATGAACAGGCCGTTCTTGTCATCGGCATTGGTGAGAGCAAAGGCGTTCTTCGGCAGTCCGTCAAAAAACATCTTCTTGGCATTCCGGTAGTTCTCGAAGGTCTTGTGGTAATCGAGATGGTCGCGCGTGAGATTGGTGAAGATGCCCCCGGCGAACTCCAGTCCGCTGATGCGCCGCTGGTGGATGGCATGGCTGGAACATTCCATGAAGGCATACTCGCAGCCGGCATCCACCATTCTGGAGAGCAGACAGTTCAGTTCGATGGGGTCGGGCGTGGTGTGGTCGGCAGGAACTTCCTTGTCGTCAATGTAGTTGCAGACGGTGGAAAGCAGACCTGTCTTGTACCCGAATTTGCGGAACATATTATATAATAAGGTGGCGACGGTCGTCTTTCCGTTCGTTCCCGTTACTCCGACGAGCTTCAGCCTGCGTGACGGATTGCCGTAGAACACCGTGGCGACCTTGCCGGCATCCTCCTCGGTGGAGGCGACCTGCACGTAGGTGACCTTCTCGTCCATCACAGCAGGCATGTCCTCGAGCAGGACGGCTACCGCCCCCTGTGCGACGGCTTTGCCGATGAACCGGTGTCCGTCCACCTGTGTTCCCCTCATGGCGACGAACAGATGACCGTCTTCAATCCTGCGGCTGTCAATGTTCACGCCTTTGATTTCAACGTCCGCATTGCCATGGATGGCGATGGGCTTGACGTTCCTGAGTAATTCGCTTAGTTTCATATCTTCGTTCTGTTCTTTCTTGATGTTCTGTACAGTGTCTCCTTCTTTGTCCTGTCCGGGGATCATACCATGCTCCTGCAACCCGTCAACCCAGTCTGAGGGAACATTTCATGCCCCTTGCCAACCTGTCTCCCGATGCAAGGCTCTGTTCTATGACCCTGCCCCTCCCCGTGAGGCTCACCCTGATTCCGTGTTTCTCCATGAGATAGACGGCATCGCGGGCGCCCATGCCACGGACATTGGGGACACGGCCGCCTTTGAGGAAAGTCTCCTTGTGGAAAGTGATCGACTTGCCGTTCTCCGTCGCCGTTCCCCATACAGGGTTGCCGAACGGATAAGCACCGTTCCAGCCGTTGGTGACGTTGAAACCGAGACAGTTCAGCACATAGTCTGTCGCAAGGAGGTTGCCGGTCTTCGCCGAGGGAATCAGAATGGACGAGGAATCGCGTGCATCCGTCACATTCAGCTTCAGGCTCTGCGCCATGATGCCTTCGGCTATGTGATGGAAGACGACACCGCTCATGCCGCCGCCGGAGGCCGGAAGCCCTGTCTTCTGAATACAGACGATGCAGCTGTAACGGGGATTGTCGGCAGGAAAGAACCCTGCGAAGCTGAGCAGGTAGCTGGTGCCGCCGCTCTTGTAGCCCAGCGCGCCCTTCGACATCTGCGCCGTACCCGTCTTTCCAGCAACAAGGAACTTGTCTGAACCGGCCTTCTTGCCGAGCCCTTCCGAGACGACCTCGGTCAGGATGCGGGTAATCTCCTTGATGGTACTCTCCTTGGCGATGTGCTCTTTTACGACCTGCGGCGGATTGTCATAGAGGACTTCTCCGTTCTTGACGATCTGCTTGACGAAGCGCGGACGCATCATCTTTCCGCCGTTGGCGATGGCATTGTAGAACGTGAGGGTGGAGATGGGCGGAATCTGTGTCTCGTAACCGATGCTCATCCAGGGCAGGGCGGTGGCGCTCCAGTTGTCGTACTGCCCGTGGCGGTTCTTGTGGGGCATGCGGATCTTTGCAGGGGAATAGCCCACGATCGGCACATGGAAGTCGGTCGCCAGACCTAAGTCGTAGATTCCCTGGACGAACTTCTCCGGGTTCTTGTGATAATGCAGGTCGATGATGCGGCTGACCCCGATGTTGGAACTGTATTTCAGCGTCCAGGGCAGCGTCAGTGTGCCATAGCCGCCCCGTGTCCAGTTGTGGTCCTTCATGTCACGTCCGTACATGTTCCATACGCCCGGGCCGGTCTCGACCGTATAGGTGGTATCGACGAGACCGTCGTCGAGGATGGTCATGATGGAGGCGGTCTTGAAGACGGATCCCGGCTCCAGCAGGTCGCTTACGGCATGGTTCTTCACCTCCCGGTATTTGCCGTCACTGCATTTGTCCATGTTGACAATGGCCTTGATGTCTCCCGTGGCCACCTCCATGACGATGGCGACGCCGACATTTCCGTTTACATTGGGCTCCCGCAGCTCGTCAAGCAGGGCACGCTCGGCCAGATCCTGCATACTGACGTCGATCGTCGTCACGATGTCGGCACCGTCGACCGGAGGCGTGTCGGTGATGTTCAGATACTTGTTGCGTACCTTGCGGCGGTGGATGATGCCGTTCGTACCGCGGAGGATAGAGTCGTAGGACAGTTCCAGTCCGCAGCGTGCCGTGTCCTTCGCACCGAACATATCGCCTACCGTACGCTGGGCCAGCGAGCCGAAGGGACGGCGGCGGGCATTGAACTCATCCCAGTGGAAACCGCTCTGGTACTTGGACAGGTGGAATATCGGCAGGTTCTGTATTTCCTTGAAGGTGTTATAGTCGATGCGCTCATCCCAGACGGGCCAGTGCTTGCTCATCTTGTGGAAACCTTCCATGAGGCGCTGCTTGAAGTAAGCCGGCGACTTCTCGGGGAAGATGTTGTTCAGTCCCTTGCTGATGTAATTGATGCTGTCGACAAAGGCCGTATCGTTGCCCGCCTCCTTGAGGGCATTGAAATCCATGTACACCTTGAACTCGGGCAGCGAACTGGCCATGAGCTGTCCGTCACAGCTGAGGATGTTGCCCCGGGTAGGCTTCACCGTCACGCTGTCTTTCTTCTGCGAGGCGGCCACCTCCATCCAATAGGATCTGCCGGCGGTCATGGTGTAGACGGTCTTGCCTATCACTGCGACTGCGACGAGTGACATAACGATGGCTATGGCACTGTAACGGGGCATGATTTTGCTATTATTGAACTTGCTCATATTTTATTTCTCGGGAACGTTTATTATATAAGGTGGACGGTCGGACATCTTCAGCACGCTGTCTTTCCTGTTCTTCAGCAATTCCAGGATGTGGCTCTCCCGTGTCTTCTCCGTAAGCTGGCTGCTGCTTGACAGCGCACGGTATTTGGCATCTTCCAGCTCGGTATTGAGCCTGTCGATTTCTATCAGATACTTCTGTACGCTGTACCGGTTGGATATGTAGACAATCACAAACAGGACGATTGTGATGATCAGCCAGATATTGTTGCGGAACAGCCGTGCGGAAAGGATGTCGCCGCCCAAGATCTTCCTCAGCGTGAAATTCGACGACTGCGGCTGTTCGTCTTCGCGGGCCTGTTCGGCAATGGCGGCTTTCAGTTCCCTTACTTCTTCCTCTTCCTCTTTTCTCTTCTCTTCTTCTTTCTGTTTCTTTTCCTCTTCCTTTTTCTTTCTCCGGCCTGCGGATCCGGTCTGTGGCCGACCATCTTCCTCACTGAAAGAAGCCTGCAGGACCTCTTCCGTCATATCCGTTTCCATGAGTGGCTCTGTGACGCTTATGTGCTCGCCGGCGGCTGTCGGCTGTCCTTCCGGGAGGGGACGCGCCGTTACATCCGGTTCTTTCTTGTCGTTCTCGTCATTCATTTGCTTTCTTTTCTGCAATTCTAAGTTTTGCACTTCGGCTCCGTGGGTTGCGTTCCTGTTCATCGTCAGTGGCAGTGATAACCTTGTTGTTGACCAGCCGGAAAGGGGTCTCAATGCGTCCGAAGAAGTCCTGCTTCACCTTTCCTTCAATGTTGCCGGACTTCATGATATTCTTTACCATCCGGTCCTCCAGTGAGTGGTAAGTGATGACGGACAGCCGCCCTCCGGGCTTCAGCAGTTCGGTGGCGGCCAGCAGCATCTCCCGGAGGGCATCCATCTCGTGGTTCACTTCGATGCGGAGAGCCTGGAACATCCTTGCCAGGTCTTTCTTCTCACGTGCCCGTGGAAAGAACGGCTCTGCGGCGGCGAGCAGGTCGTGTGTCGTCTTGAACGGCTGCTGCCCCCGCGCCTTGACGATGGCGGCGGCGATGCGGCGCGACTGTTTCAGCTCTCCGTAGAGATAGAATATGTCCGCCAGCCGCCCCTCGTCGTATTCGTTGAGGATGTCGGCAGCCGTCTGTCCTGCCCGCTTGTTCATTCTCATGTCGAGCGGAGCCTCAAAGCGGAAGGAGAAGCCCCGTGTCTCGTCGTCGAAGTGATGACTGCTGACTCCGAGGTCGGCAAGCAGCCCGTCTATCTTGTCTACGCCGTAATAACGCATCCAGTTCTTGAGATACCTGAAATTGGAGCGGACGAACGTAAAGCGGGAGACCTGCTCGCCGCTTAGCCCCATCCTGCCGGTATTCTGTTCGGCATCGGCATCCTGGTCGAAACTGTACAGGTGGCTGCCGCCGTCAAGCCGTGACAGGATCTCCCGGCTGTGCCCACCGCCTCCGAAGGTGACATCCACATAGATGCCCCCCCGGTGCAGGTTCAGTCCCTCTATGCTTTCGTCGAGGAGTACCGGTACGTGATAAGCCTCTGCTGTTCTGATCATGCGGCGGGTTCGTTTGTGGTGTCTGGGCGGCCGTCCGGCAGGTGGCTGCCGGAGAAGGGAAAGCCGTCTGCTCCCATGGCCTCCTCCATGGCTTTGCTGAACTCTTCAGCCGGCATGAACGGCGTGCTGTCTTCGCTGTTCGACCAGATTTCAATGCAATCGTCCATTCCCGTGAACCGGACCTGCTGGTCGATGTTCGCCAGTTTCAGGTAGCGTTTCGGTATGAGGAACCGCCCGTTGCCGTCCAGCGTAATCATTTCCACGTCGGTCACATACTGGCGGTAAATCATCTGGTCGCGCCGGTTCCAGCGGCTCAGCCGCCTGCGGAGCGTGTCCATGCGCTCGTTCCATACCGACTCGGGATAAAGCACGAGACAAGGTTCGAAGATGTCTTTGCGCAGGACGAGCGAATCCTCGCCCGATGCGTTCAGCACCTTGCGGAAGACCGCAGGCAGGAAAGCCCTGCCCTTTGCATCTGTTTTTGCCTCGATATTTCCCAAGAACCTCATACGTACTTCTCTGTAAAACACTAACAGGCTTCAAAGTTACACATTTTTCCCCACATACCCCCACCGTTCCCCACATACTTTTAGGAGTGCTCTCCTTTTTTGTGAAAATTAACGGTTCATTTCCCAAGTCATGCTTCTTTAAAGCAGCTGCTACTTGCTTTTTTTCCGTTCAGATACATATTTTTCAGCAAAAAGGAGGGCTATTCCAAATCGTTTCGTTATTTTTGCAGATTATTAGAAGACTTTTGAGAAGATGGGCGGCGAAGCGGAAAAGACCATAGACATCGACAGGATTCTGGAAGACAAGATGGGTGCGAAGGCGAAATTCGTACCCCGCTTTGCCGTGAACTGGCTGAAGCACATCATCCACGAGGACGAGGTGAACCTGTTTCTGTGGGAGAACCGCAGACTGTCGGGCACGGAATGGCTGGAAGCCTGCGTACGCTACCTGGACATGACACTGCAGCTGGAAGGGCTGGAGAACCTCCCTGACAAGGATGACGGCAGGCTTTACACCTTCGTCTCCAACCATCCGCTCGGCGGACAGGACGGGGTTGCGCTCGGCTCCATCATCGGCAGGCATTACGACGGCAAGTTCCGCTATCTTGTCAACGACCTGCTGCTGAATCTTCCGGGGCTGAAACCGGTGTGCATCGGCATCAACAAGACTGGGAAGCAGAGCCGCGATTTCCCACGCATGGTGGAGGCAGGCTTCCGGAGCGACAACCACATGCTGATGTTTCCTGCCGGACTGAACAGCCGGAAAATCAACGGACGGATTCACGACATAGCATGGAAAAAGACGTTCATCACCAAGAGCGTGGAGTATCATCGGGACGTGGTGCCGATCTTCTTCGGAGGAGGTAACTCCGAACGGTTCTACCGCATCGCGCATTTCAGCGACCGGTATGTCCGGAAAATCAATATCGCCATGCTCTTCCTTGTCGATGAAATGTACAGGAACGTTGGGAAAACATTCCGGGTCGTGATCGGAAAACCCATTCCCTGGCAGACTTTCGACAGAAGCCGGACGCCGATGGAATGGGCGAAATTCGTCGAGGACAAGGTGTACGAAATGGCAGGTTCCGGTGCGGGGAAATAGACTCCGCACACTGGAGGAGGACGGACGGAAGCGACAGAGAAAGCATAAAGAACAGATAGAGAATATGGAAGAAGAAATCATCCAACCCATCAGTAAGGAGCTGCTCAAGAAGGAACTGACTCCTGAAAGGATGCTCCGTATGACCAACAAGAGCCATAACGAGATTTACGTAGTGACGGCAAAGAACGCTCCCGACGTGATGAAGGAAATCGGCCGGCTGCGTGAGATCGCGTTCCGCACGGCAGGGGGCGGTACGGGCAAGGCGATGGATATCGATGAGTTCGACACGATGGAAAACTGCTGCCGGCAGCTGATTGTATGGAATCCGGAAGCGGAAGAAATCATCGGAGGCTACCGTTACATTTTCGGAAGCGACTGGGAAACCGGACCGGACGGGCAGCCTGTGCTGGCGACGAGCCACATGTTCCGTTTCTCTGACAGGTTCATGAAGGAATATGCTCCCTACACGGTCGAGCTGGGACGCTCGTTCGTCTCGTTGGAATATCAGAACGTGAGGCGGAACTCGAAGAGCATCTTCGCGCTCGACAACCTCTGGGACGGTCTCGGCGCACTGACGGTCCTGAATCCTGACTGTAAGTATTTCTTTGGAAAGATGACGATGTACCCGTCTTATATCCGTCGTGGAAGAGACATGATCCTTTATTTCCTGAAGAAGTATTTTGATGACAAGGACAACCTCATTCTACCGATCAAACCGCTGAAAATCGACACTCCCGAAGCGGAACTGGACGCACTGTTCAAAGGCAGGGACTTCAAGGAAGACTACAAGATACTGAACCGTGAAATCCGTGAGCTGGGGTACAACATCCCGCCTCTGGTCAACGCTTACATGAATCTCTCGCCGACGATGAAGCTCTTTGGCACAGCCATCAATTATGGTTTCGGCGATGTGGAGGAGACAGGCATCCTCATTGCCGTCGATGAAATCTTTGAGGAGAAGCGCATCCGGCACATCGAGAGTTTCGTCGCCGAGCATCCTGAGGCACTGAACTTTACCAGCGGAGCCAACAACGTCATCTACAAGGAAAAACAATAGCGGCAGACGGCGCAGGCCGTCAGCAGGCTTTGAGGAAATCGGAAAGGGCAGACTGATCCATTGCGGATGGATGGGTCTGCCCTTTTCCCGGTTGTGCGGTGAGGGTACAGCATACCGTCTGTTGCCGGAAAAGGGAAACGTGCAGAGGGAGGCGTTATGCTGCCCATAAGCGTGATGGTAAATGTTTCTTTTGCAGAGGAAAGGGGATTATACGGTCCAATACCAGCATAACTTATTGAGGGGGAAAGGGAGACTTGCCTTTCAAAGACAATGCGCCACCTCCCGTTGAAGGGGAATGACGCACCCGGGGGCATGCCCCCACGTTTCACCGGACAGTCCTCTCTCTACATTTTCTTCGCCGCATACTCCCCCATCTCCTTGTAACCGGCCGGATTGGGATGCAGCCAGTCGCCGATATGCCATTCACGCCGCAACTGATCCGGGGCGGAAGGGTCACGCATGAGGGCATCAAAATCGATGAAACCGTCGATTTCACGTGTTGTTCTGATCCATTCATTCACCGTTTTCCGTGCTTTCTCACGTGCTTCCGTAAAATAGACTTTACAGCCTCTGAACGGTGTTATCGTCCCCATGTAGACTTTCAGCCCGCGCAGACGAGCCTTTCTTGCCATCTGGCGGTAGGCCTCTATCAGCTGGCGTGCCGTCTCATCGGGATTCATCGATGTGCCGATGTCGTTGATCGCCTCGAAGATGACGACTGCACGAAGTCCCCGCTGTCCCAGTATGTCCCGGTCGAACCGATCCTTTCCGGGCTGCCCCAATCCCACGGAGAGGATGCGGTTGTTGCCGATTCCGAGGTTCAGAATTCCCGTTCTGGCAGCTTTGGAACTATTGGAAGCAGCATCGCCATTCAATGCAGCTGAAAGGAAGTCGGGCCAGCGGTTCTGCGCATTGGTGGTGCTCCCCTTGCCGTCCGTGATGCTGTTGCCAAGGATGGCTATGCTGGAGGCCGTGGCATCCAGTACATCGAGGGCAGTGATATTGAACCAATGGTCTTCCTTGAAAGCAGTCGAAAAGTCGGTATGGGCATTCGTCACACCTCTCAGTACATAGGAGGTGGTACGCGACCCCATATGGACGGTAGGCTCTTTCGGAGCTTTAAGGTAGTTGACCGTGATGGCGACACGTTCCAAGGGATGCAGGGCAAACTTCAACGCATCCGAGAAGACCGCCTTCCCGGCAGGAACCGTCACTCGCCGCTTCTTGCCGAACAGGAGGTACTTTGCCGAATGTTGCCGGATGACAGATCCGACTCCAGCCCTTGCGATATAGACGCTCGTGATTTCAAGCGGTTCCGAAGAAAGCTCGTTGCTCAGCTGCAGACGGATGACACTGCCGCCGATACTGACTTTCACGATCTGTCGTACTGACCGGTCGCTCATCTGGTTGTTGTAAGGCATGAATGTCTTGTCGACAGTCTGCGGAGCACAGGCCCATGTCCCCACCCAGCACGGTTGCTGTGCATGGACGGACAGGCCGATAATCAAAAACAGTAGCTGTAAAAGTCTCTTTGTCATATAAATCATTAAATAGGGCTAAGGCCTCCCTAAACCCCTCCAAAGGAGGGGATGTGGCAGGCGAGGATGGACATAAGCGAGGATAAGCGGGAATGGCATAAGCGATGATAAGCGATGATAAACGTGGATAAACGAAGATAGGGATAAGCGGAGATAAGCGAGCATAACCAGGGATGGGCGAAGATAAGCGAGCATAAGCAGGGATAGGCGAAGATGGGCAATCAGCGAGGATAAACGAGGATAGGCTGTGATGTAAAACAGCTAAGCATTCCCTCACCGCTGACCACTCCCCTCTCCATTCGGAGAGGGGCCGGGGGTGAGGCTTCTTATCTCTTCTCTCATATACTCCCTGAACCCGTCACCCTCTACGATTTCAATATCCTTGAACAGGCCAAGGACAAACCGTCCCAGTCCCCGATAGTCACAGACCTCTATGTCCAGCAGCCAGGTATCGTCGCCGTCAGGCGTCACAAGATATTCCCCCTGCGGATACTCCTCTATGAAAAGATTGTGCGACAACTGTCCCAGCCGAAGCTTCACCCGATGGCGGTCCTCGCCGCAGAACATGAATATATCGGTAAACACCTGACGGTGCTGGTCCTCATGCAGCCATGGGACATCCACCTCTTCCACCCTCTCCATCCGGGAGAGCTTGAAGGTCTTGTTCTCATGGGACAGCAGTTCGTAGCACCGCACATCCTGATCATCATGCAGCAGGAGGAAAGGTTCGACGATACGGTCCTTCACGGTATGGCTGTGCGGACTGGAATAGCCGACCAGGCGCACCATCCGCTTATGTTCCATGGCTTTCCTGAGAACTTTCAGCTTGCTGTCCACCTGCCGCCGGATGGGAGAGTGGGTAGACACGGAAAGGGCATAGGCACTCTCTATCTTCCGCCGCAGCCGGTTCACCATCATGCTGTTGTCGCCAGCCATCGTCAGCAGGCTATGAATCGTCCTGACATCATTGTCCGTGAACTGGATGGCCTGCAGCAGCTGGGTGAAGAAGGGCGAACGGCGGTCGATATGATAAAACCCCTCATGCTTGAAGACGATGAAGCCGGCATGCTTGATGAAGTCAAGCAGATAATAGAAGTTCCTCCGTGACAGTTCCATCCTCTCGCACAGTTCGTCCACCGTATAGTTGCGACCGTCCGACAAGAGTATCAACAGCCCTAACTGCTTCTTTAGTTTGTCAAATCTCATAAATAACACTTATCCTGTATAGTACTAAACGCACAGGAAGGCCATTAATTGTCTTAGCATGAAGAAACTCTCTGTACAGGCATATAGCCTGTACAGAGAGTCAATATCATTCGTCTTCAAACCTTACTTGTTCAAGACCAGAACCTCCTTCATTGGGCCGAAAGAGCCTGCAGCAACCGTGAAATTGAAATTGAAAGTGAACGTCTTTGTCCCTTCGTCATAAGTACTTCCCTGGTCTGTTACACTGATCATTCCATACTTCGAATGAGTAACCCCCGTCTCCATGGAAGAAGGATAGACTGTCACCTTACTTCCGTTCGGGCTGAAAGAGAAGCCATGTCCCTGTTTCCACAGATCCTTGATACGGTAGCGATTGCCCACTTCTGAATACTCGACATTGACGGTACCGATATTGCCGAACATTTCCGAGGTATATGTTCCTGTACCAAAAGCCTTGTAGTCAAGCCCCTCGAAGTCGATACTCTGCGAAGTCTTCGTGCCACCATTCACCGCAACAACGGTTATGGAATAAAGCCCGTGCAGATCCGTAACATAGACATCCTTGTAATCAGAAGGCTTCACGTCAACTTTCTTTCCATTGGAAACGACATAGTCGGCATATTCACCTTCTGTCATCTTACGTGCTTCCTTAGCCGACTTCAGTTCAGCCAGATAATATACTTCACTGACAGCAGCATTGGTCGCTACACGGAAGAGACAGTCGTTATCGGCATTGTACCCATCTCCGACTTTGTATTGATAAACCGTTCCAACGGGTGTGCCGTCATTGCCCGGCTCCGTGCCATACTCTTCCTTACAGCCCGTAAAAACAACGGCGGCAAGGGTAAGTAACAGTAAACTCTTAATGTATTTCTTCATAATCTTTTGCTTTTATATTCGTCAATTGCTTAGAAAACATACGGATCAGAGTCGGCGGCAGGCTGAACCGGATCAGGATTACGAGTCATACCTCCATTGTTGTCAGACTCTGTTCCCACGAATGCCCAGACCATCCAGTTAGGCAGTTCCTTCGTATTCCAGCGCGCATTTTCAAGATGATTGGTTCCAGCATAACTGCGGATAATGCCCTTGTTCAGACGTTTGATATCAAAAGTAGCAAAACCTTCACCCCAGAGCTCTACACGGCGCTGCCACCAGACTTCGTTCTGGAAAAGAGACGTACTGACATTGTAATAAGCATCTGTATGCTTGCCATACACATACTGCGGGTCTCGCGTCTTGGCAAATGCTTCCAACAACGCCTTACCACGTGCTTCATCCTGCATCCCTGCGGCTTCAGCCTCGATAAGCTTCATTTCCTCAACACGCATCAAAGGGACTGATACACACCAGGCATCGTACTTGACATCAGCTTTCCCCGCTGCATTGCGGAACTTCAAAGACAAACCGCCAAGACCGTATTTGGAGTATTCCATCCCTGACTTGTAGACGCGCTCGGGATAATTAGAGTAGTCTCCCAGCTTGTTGATGGCAGCCGCTTTGCTCATGCCGTCCAAAGAGAAGTCCACCCAGCACTTGCGACGGAAATCCGTACTGGGAATCGTAGAATAGAGATGACGGTCAATCACCATCACACCACCGTATGAAGAGGCATATCCGCCGTCGAATCCGCCTTCCATCATCATTACAGATCCCCAGGAGTCGTCACCGTCATTATCTTTGATATTGGGGTCGGTAGGAAGGAACTGTGTAGCGAACATCCAGGAACTGTTAGGTTTGTTGAAACCATTGTCACGGCTCAAAAACTCGCTTTCACTCATCATCGTGTAGCCCTGCTGTGCCAGCTTGGCATACTTCTCGGCATTCGCCCAGTCCTGCTTCTCAAGATAGGTACGTGCCTTGAGGCCGTAAACGACACTGATATCAGGAGTATACTTGTCCGATCTCTTATAGTTCGCAAGATACTTCTCTGCTGCGTCAAGATCCTTCAGAATGAAATCGAAAGCTTCCTCCCAAGTCATACGCTCACTATGAGTAGCCTCCTGCAATGTACGCAACTCATCAGCCTTAATCGTTGTCAAGGCTTTCGGATCAACCGAATAAGGTTTTGCCGCATACATACGTACCAAGTCCAGATAGAACATGGCGCGCATCGCATAAGCAATACCTGTACCAGTCTTTTTTGCGTTTTCGGGTTCTTTATATCCCGAAGCACCGGCACTTTTAATGGCGTTGTTACAGTCAGTAATCCACGAATAGTAGCAGGTCCATGGGAACTGGGTAACGGCATAACCAGATGCCAGGTACTTGACGTTGTTGTACCAGGCAGTAATATGATTATTGGCACCTGCCGGCACGACATCCTGTCCTTCAACATCACGGGTAAGGAAGAACGCCGTATAGCCGAAATCCCACACGTTGTTTCTCCTGGGAGAATACGTTCTCTTTCCGCTGAGGTTCGTTGTCAGTGCGCTGACCATGTTATCAAAGGCACCCGGAGCTCTCGCCACCTGATCCAGTGAAGCGACATTGCTCTGCGGCTCTACCTCTTCGATACAACCCGTAAGCACAGAAGTGCCTAAAGCCGCCAGGAGTATTGTTGAAAAAATCTTATTCATTGTCATATTCTTTTTGTTAATTAGAAAGAAACCTGCAGACCGCCCATGACTGTACGTACAGGCGCATAGGAATTGACACCCGAGTGAGATGTTCCCTGGAAGCTGAAGCGGGGATCAAGTCCCTTGCGGGCAGACCAGAAGCAAAGGTTCTGTCCTTGTACATAAAGACGGATTTTGCTCAGCATCAACTTACGGACCAGTTTTGTCGGAACGGTATAACCGACCGTAAACGACTGGAAATTGAGGAACCGCGCACTCGTAAGGAAACGCGTGGACTGTGCCGTCAAGTCAGGATCCGTGTACATGAAACGTGGAATATCGGTGGAAGTATTGTTTGGAGTCCAAGACTTCAATATATCCTTGGACAGATTTGATCCGTCTCCCTTTGTCCTGACATTATTCATCAGCGAAGCATAGCCGAAATCATAGATCTTACCGCCGATCTGATAGTCAAATGTAGCATTGAGGTCAAAATCGTAAACTCTCAGTGTCGTGGTGAAGCCGCCATTGGCAGCCGGTAACATCTCATGGGTATAATTCGTAGCCTCACTCCAATCCGTCGTTGTGAAAGAATGCTTCGTTCCCGGCTTGTTACTGTTTGACAGCCTGCCGGCTTTGAACTCCTTGTAGATGTCCTCGTCAACCCAGTAAAGCGGCTGTCCCTTTTCATTCACACCGGCATAATCAGCCATCATTCCATTGTAGAGTGGTTGACCTTCTGCGTACCACATCGGGATATTGAATCCTGCACTGACATCCGCCTGTGAGAATCCGCCATACTGTGCAATCTTGGTAGGGTCGAGCTTCAAAGCCTTTGCACGGTTGTGAGAAATATTCGCCGAAGCACTCCATACAATATTCTTCGTACGGATGATGTCTCCGCCGAGCGTAAACTCGACACCTGAGTTGCGGATGTCTCCAATGTTACCATAGTAACCCCGTACACCTACACTCTCCGGAACACCCAGCCAGAAAAGCATATCCGTTGTCTTCTTGGTATAGCAGTTGAGCTCACCATTCAAACGATTCTGGAAGAGTGCAAATTCAAGACCGAGGTTGAAGTTGGTAGTCGTCTCCCAGGTAATGTCAGGATTGCCAATGGAAGTGAACGAAGGCAACATCGACTTCTCACCACGTACCAGGCTGTAACGGTCGACATAGTTGAAATCAGGAATACCATCGTTACCCTGCTGTCCGATAGAGACTTTAAACTTCAGATTGTCAACCCACTTGGCATTCAGATCCTGGAAGAACTTTTCTTTGCTGAGAATCCACGCTCCTCCAATGCTCCAGAAGTTACCCCAACGGTTTTTCTTTGCGAAGCGGCTGGAAGCATCACGACGGAAAGAAGCCTGTGCGAAATACTTCTGGTCATAGTTGTAAAGCAAATTGGCAAAATATCCTTCCACATTATAGATGGTACGATAAGAATAGCTGTCATAACGATCTGCAAACGCATTGATTTCCTTGATATCCGGCGAGAAGCCACCACGAGCCAATGCTTCCAGATAGTTATAATTAGACTTGTACCACTCATGTCCTACCATCAGCTGGACATCATGCAGGCCAAAGGCCTTATGCCCCGTCAACGTCTGGACATAGTTCCAACGATAGCTGACCCCGGCATCCTTATTAATGCGCCCCTTGTCCGCAGCTGCACTGCCGATAAAAGGATTCTCATAGAAAGAATAACGCGTCAGTAAAAGGGTGATGGAGTTCATCGAATTGAACTTCAGCCACGGAGTCAGCGTAACATCAAAGTTGAACTGTCCCTGCAACTGATCGAGTATGGTATTCTGCTTGTTGTACCTGTTCGCGCCCAGCGGGTTACCTGTACTGAGGAAAGGCCGGGTCCCGATGCCCGGATAGTTTGTTGCCGGCACACCGAAGTCATATTTCGGGTGACCGTATTGATCTGTAGCAATCACCGGATTACCGTTTGCATCCAGTGTACGGACGTAGACAGGATAGATAGGAGCAATATACTGAGTGAAATAACCCAGGTTAGCCGCATCGGTCTTGGTATCGCTCAGATTAGGATTCGACTCACGGTCAGAATGCACATATCCGGCATTTGCCAAGAGGTGCAGCCAGTTGGTAGCCTGATAGTCCGCCTTCAACCGAGCCGTAAACCGCTCATATCCGGAGTTCTCCAGTACACCTTTCTCTTTCAGGTAACCTACACTCGAGTAATAGCTCATCTTGGAATCACCACCACTTACATTGATGTTATACTCCTGACGGAATCCATGGCGGTATGCCTCATCCTTCCAGTCATCCGGCTGGAGGTAGTACTTTGTACCATTATATTCGTAAGCGCGTCCGAGGGTCGCCTTCGGATTCAACTTACCATCAAGCCCGATAAGATTCTCACCGGCGGGAAGTGTATATGGATTATACTGCAATCCGAAGCTGCGATTGGTGATCATGTTATCATTCGCCCACTTATTAGCCTGTTCACGTGTCATACCCTGCTTGTAGAAAGCATAGTTGAAGAACTGTGAATAGTAAGCCTCCATGAACTCGCCGGGATCCGTGAACACATCATAGTCCTGAATACTGCGGCTCGTCGCACCCCATTTCATCTCAGCATTGATGTTTGCCTTGCCTTTGCCTTTCTTCGTTGTAATCAGTATGACACCTGCCGCACCGCGTGCACCATAAAGAGCAGCAGAGGAGGCATCCTTCAGAACGGTAACGCTCTCGATGTCGTCCTGCGGAATGTTGCTCAGAGAAGCAGGGTAAGGAGCACCGTCGACGATGATCAACGGATCTGTAGAAGCATAAAGAGAAGCGATACCACGGATATGGATGTTCGCATTTCCAGCACCGGGAGCACCGGATCCGCCTGTCAGCTGCAAGCCCGGGACCGACCCGATGAGCGCATCAGCCACATTGGTAGTAATCTTCTTTTTCAAATCACCGGAATTGACAACGGCTGCAGAACCGGCAAATGAGGCCTTGGACTGCGTACCGAAGGCAACGACCATCACCTCGTCCATCACCTTCCCGTCCGGATCAAGCGTGATTTTCATGTGTGCCTTACCCGTCAGCGTCTGCGTCTTCATGCCGATGTAGGACACTGTAATCTTAGAACCAGCCTTGACAGGCAACGAGAAATGCCCGTCTATGTTCGTCGCGGTTCCCGTCTGCGTCCCTACCACGAGGATAGACGCACCGACTACGGGCTGCCCGTCATCCGAAGAGATTACGGTTCCGCTAATCTCTGTTTGCGCCAGTGCTGTTCCCATACAGAGGAAGAACACGGCTAAAAACATGGTTAGTCTTTTTTTCATAAAATCGCTTTTTTGTTAACAATAAATATACTCTGTTTGTCTCATTGCAACTGGTAAAATTCACAAAACCAATCGTCAGGTTCCGGCAAGAAGGGTATTCTCGTCAGGTTACAAAGCTAACATAGTTTTTTTTAACATCCAAACGAATGTAAACATAAGTTTTGTTTTTTCACATTAATTAAGTGTTCAGCCGTGAAAAAAGACAAGAAACGTCACAGAAAGCAAAATGTTCGCATTCAAAAGTGAACACGAACATTTTATATTGTATGTAATACACATCCGTACAATCTGACAGGTAAATCCACCTGACATCTACCAAATGCCACCATCCGCTTTACAGTCGGAAGGCGGCACACTGAACGGAACATGCACAGAAAGGCGGACGACGGAAGAGGGGGAGGCCGGCGACAGTATCGGGAAGGAGCGCCAACGGTCGCCGTCCTTGCCCGCAGGCCGACCTGCCGCATCCGGCCGTCGGGAATGACATTCCCAACCGTGTGGGAATCGCATTCCCAACGGCCGGGACTCGCATTCCCAGCGGCTGGGAACCGCATTCCCGACGGCTGCCGACCATTCCGGCTGCCGCCGGGTTCTGACAAGAAGTACAGACCTGAAGGACGGCACTCCCGGCAGGAGTTTTTTTTCTCCCTCCGGCATCAGAAGTCGAAAGACAGCTGCGTGTCGCCCAGCAGGTTGTAGCTTTTCCGGTGATAAGGGGTGATACCGTACTCCCGGATCGCCTGCCGGTGCTTCTTCGTGGGATAGCCCATATTCTTCTGCCAGCCGTATTGTGGATATTCTTCTGCCAGTGAGCACATATAATCATCCCGGTAAGTCTTGGCGAGGATGGAAGCCGCCGCTATGGAAAGATATTTACCGTCGCCCTTGACGATGGTGGCAAAGGGCAGCTTCCGGTAGGGAGTGAAGCGGTTGCCGTCCACGATGACTGCCTCCGGCCGTACTTTGAGCTGGTCCAGCGCACGGTGCATGGCGAGGAAAGAAGCATTGAGGATATTGATTCTGTCGATTTCCTCGGGTGTGACGATTCCCACAGCCCAGGCCACGGCATCGTGTTCTATGGTATCACGGAGGGCATAACGCTTTCCGGGGGTCAGCTTCTTGGAGTCGTCCAGCAGGCTGTTCTGGTAACCGGGAGGCAGGATGACCGCTGCTGCATAAACGCTTCCGGCAAGGCAGCCCCTCCCGGCTTCGTCGCAGCCGGCCTCAACAAGATCTTGATAATAATGATTTTTCAGCATAAAGGATAAGAATAAAGGGGGATAGGGGTAGGCGGTGATAGGCGATAATAAGCGGGGATAGGCGGGGATAGGAGATGACAGGCGATGATAGGCGTTTATAGGTTCTCATTAACACTTATCATCGCCTATCACCGCCTGCCCTCTCCTAAAACATTACAGAAACCCGCCTGATGCCGGCTACCAAAGCATCGACCTCCCCGCGGGTGTTGTAGAGACCGAAGGAGGCACGGACAGTACCGAGGACGCCAAGCCGGTCCATCAGCGGCTGGGCACAATGGTGACCCGTGCGGACGGCGATGCCGAGCTGGTCGAGCAGTGTGCCGAGGTCCATGGGATGGATATTGCCGACATTGAAGCTGATGACGGCATCACCGCTGCCGTTACCGTGTCCGTAGATGTGTATGCCCTCAACGGTACGCAGCTGCCGGAGGGCATACCGGGTGAGATCCTGTTCGTGGGAAAGGATATTGTCCATGCCCAGCGAAGAGACATAGTCGAGGGCTTTGGCTAGTCCGTGTGTGGCGACATAGTCAGGAGTGCCGGCCTCGAACTTCAATGGTGGCCGCTCAAAGGTGGTCTTCTCGAAGCTCACGTGTCCGATCATCTCGCCGCCGCCCTGATAAGGCGGCAGCCTGTCGAGCCACGCCTCCTTGCCGTAAAGCACGCCGACGCCCGTCGGGCCGTAGACCTTGTGCCCGCTGAAGGCGAGGAAGTCGCAGCCGAGTTCCTGTACATCGACAGCGAAATGGGGTACGCTCTGCGCACCGTCCACCATGACCGGTACGCCATGCTCATGGGCAACGTGTGTCATCTCCTTGACGGGATTGACCGTTCCGAGGACATTGCTGACATGGGTAATGCTCACAAGCCGTGTGCGCTCTGTAAAGAGCTTCCGGTATGCGTCCAGGTCCAGCACGCCTTCTTCAGTCATCGGGATCACCTTCAGGACAATCCCCCTGCGCTGTGCCTGCAGCTGCCAGGGGACGATGTTGGAGTGGTGTTCCATCGTAGAGACAATCACCTCGTCGCCTTCCTTCATGCAGCCCTCTGTGAAGCTGGAGGCAACGAGGTTCAGGCTCTCCGTCGTCCCACGGGTAAAGATAATCTCATTTGCGGAACGTGCGTTGATGAACTTCCGTACCGTCTCACGTGCAGCCTCATGCAAGTCGGTTGCCTGTTGCGACAGCCAGTGTACACCACGGTGTACGTTGGCATTCACATTGAGGTATTCCTCGCGCATGGCATCCAGTACGCAGAGCGGTTTCTGCGTGGTGGCGCCGTTGTCAAGGTAAACCAGCGGCTTGCCGTAAACCGTGCGGGAGAGAATCGGGAAGGAATCCCGGACTTTGTTGATATCGTACATATTTTCTTGTATTGGACTTGTCTGCCTTATCAGGCAAATCGGGCTTATGGGGCAAAATATCCCCATAAGCCCGATGTCATACTATTTACACATCGTGCAGCCTTCGCACTTGTCCAGCTCGCCCCGGAAGCGTTTCTCTACCAAGTGGTGGAGGCGGTCGCGCAACGGCTCAAGCTCCATCTTGTCGATGACCTCGTTGACGAAGGCGAACTCAAGAAGGAGCTTGGCTTCCTTGCGGTCGATACCGCGCTGCTGCATATAGAAGAGGGCGGCATCATTGAGCTGTCCGACGGTCGAGCCGTGGTTGCACTGTACATCATCCGCATAGATTTCGAGCATCGGCTGCGTGAACATACGGCTTGTCCTGCTGGCGCAGAGGTTACGGTTGTTCTCCTGCGAGAGCGTCTTCTGCGCGCCTTTGCGGACAAGCACACGGCCGGCGAAGGCACCGACGGCATTTCCGTCAAGAACGTATTTGTAGAGTTCGTTGCTCGTGCAGTGGGGCACCTGATGGTCGATGAGCGTGTTGTTGTCCACGTGCTGGCTTTTGTCTGCAACCACACAGCCGTTGCAGAAGCACTCGCTGCCCTCACCCTTGAAGACAAGGTCGAGCATATTGCGAGTCACACCGTTGTGCAGCGTGATGACGTTGTGGCTGACACGGGAGTTGCGCTGCTGCTCTATATAAACGTTGGAAACCCGCGTGTTCTTCGCATGAGTCTCTTCCAGACAGTTCAGTTCCAGACGTGCATTGTCGCCCACGAAAGCCTCGATGACCTGTGTGGCGAGGAAGTTCCGGTTGTCGGCAGCATGGTCGCAGAAGAGGAACTGGGCTTTCGCACCTTCCTCGAGGACAATGAGCACACGGCGGTTGACCATCAGGTCGACATCCGAGCGGAGGATGTTGACCACCTGCACGGTGCGTTCCATCTGTACGTTCTTCGGCACATAGATGAAGAGTCCGTCCTGTGCCAGCATCGTGTTCAGTGCCGTTACGGCATCGGCTTCTGTGTGGGCAATACTGCCATAGTACTTCCGCACCAGTTCCGGATGTTCTGTCGCCATGCGGTTCAGACTGTCGACGATGATGCCGTCGTTGAGCTTTGTCTTCGGCAACGCCTTGGTATAGAACTGGTCGTTGACAATGAAATAAAGGGAAGTGCTGAGGTTGGGAACATCGCACTTGAAAGTCTCGTAGGGATTGACAGGAATCTCAAGGCGGTTGAGATTCAGGCCATAGTCCGGCTCAAAGAGCTTCTGCATATCCGTGTACTTGTAGCGTTCCACTTTCCTGTCAGGGAAGCCAAGCCGGCGGAAGTCCTCGAAAGCCTTGTCGCGCACCTCATTGAGAACGGGTGCAGCATGATCCTTGATCATCTGCTGCGCCTCGTTGTAGAGGTCTATATATTGTTTTTCGCTTTGCATTGTTGTTTCTTTTTAGGCGTTTCAGCCGGCTGGATATAGCGGATAAGACAATCCCCATGACTCACAGGGACACCAGCCGGACTGGACAATCAAGATAAACGGCAGCCTTTCAGTCTCCGGCATCCACCTCTTCCTTGATCCAGTCGTAGCCCCGTTGTTCAATTTCCTTGGCAAGCTCCGGACCTGCCGTCTTGACAATACGACCCTTGTAAAGTACATGGACGACATCCGGTTTGATCATGTCGAGCAGACGTTCATAGTGGGTGATGACGATGGTGGACGTCTCATCAGTATGCATCTTGTTCACCCCTTCCGCTACGATGCGCATGGCGTCAACATCAAGGCCGGAATCGGTCTCGTCGAGGATGCTCAGCTTCGGTTCGAGCATCGCCATCTGGAAGATTTCATTGCGTTTCTTCTCACCACCCGAGAAGCCTTCGTTCACACTGCGGCGGGACAGGTTGGAGTCCATGCCCACCAGCCGGCGTTTCTCCCGCATAAGAGCCATGAACTCGGCCGCCTTCAGCGGTTCGAGTCCCTGATAAGCACGCTTGGCATTGACGGCCGCCTTCATGAAGTTGGTCATGCTCACTCCCGGAATCTCCACCGGATACTGGAAAGAAAGGAAGAGCCCTTCATGAGAACGGTCTTCCGGCTTCATCTCCAAGAGATTCTTTCCATTGAAGACAGCCATGCCGTCGGTCACTTCATAGAGCGGATTACCTGTAAGTACGGCACTGAGCGTTGACTTACCCGAGCCGTTAGGTCCCATGATGGCATGTACCTCACCGTCTTTCACCGTGAGGTTGATGCCCTTTAATATTTCTTTACCTGCAATCGTTGCGTGCAGGTTTCTTACTTCTAACATATTGTTTCTTTTTTATTTACTTTTCAAAATAAGAATGTCAATGATGTCACACACCATATCCGCTAAGAAATCGGAAGTGTGATAGTCGCCGCGGGCCATTCTCTCCGACCTCTCCCGTTCGCGCTGCTCATCGAAAAGCGACGGTGACGTATCGTTGCCACCAAAGAAGGACTTAGGCTTCTTCTTGTAAGGAGGCGGATCCTTTATAAACCCTGAACCCGTTACCGTGTGAAAAAGACGACGGTCATAAGGCATCGGTACAGCGGCGTTACCCATTACCGACCGACAAGTACTTGTCGTATCTCGCTTCACCTGTTCATCTATAAGAAACTTCCGCCATGGCTTCAACTGCCATGACTGGGCCTGGAGCATTGTCGCGAGCAGCAGGCCAGACGTGATGAGAATGACTTTTCGCATATTGTCCGTTCTGTTATATCACCCTACTGTTCCCTCCAATGTCACGGAGAGGAGTTTCTGTGCCTCTACGGCGAACTCCATCGGGAGCTTGTTGAGAACATCCTTCGCATAGCCGTTGACAATCAGCCCGACGGCATCCTCCGTGGGAATGCCGCGCTGGTTGCAGTAGAAGAGCTGGTCTTCACTGATCTTTGATGTTGTCGCTTCATGTTCCACAATGGCCGTATCGTTGTGGATATCCATGTAAGGGAAGGTATGTGCACCGCAGTCTGAACCCAGGAGAAGCGAGTCACAGCTCGAGTAGTTGCGGGCATTCTCTGCATTTGCCGTCGCACGGACCAGCCCGCGGTAAGAGTTCTGGCTGTGTCCGGCAGAGATGCCTTTCGAGATGATGGTGCTCTTGGTGTTCTTGCCGATGTGAATCATCTTCGTACCGGTGTCAGCCTCCTGATAGTTGTTCGTCACGGCGACAGAATAGAACTCGGCCTGTGAGTTGTCGCCCTTCAGCACGCAGGACGGATATTTCCAGGTGATGGCAGAGCCTGTCTCAACCTGTGTCCATGACAGCTTGGAGTTCACGCCACGCAGCTCGCCGCGCTTTGTCACGAGGTTCAAAACGCCTCCCTTTCCGTTCTCATCGCCCGGATACCAGTTCTGGACGGTCGAGTATTTCACTTCGGCATTGTCGTTCACGACGATTTCCACCACTGCTGCATGCAGCTGGTTTTCATCGCGCATCGGAGCCGTACAGCCCTCAAGATAGCTGACATAGGCATCATCGTCGGCTACGATCAGCGTGCGTTCAAACTGCCCCGTGTTGATGGCATTGATGCGGAAGTACGAACTGAGTTCCATCGGACAGCGAACCCCCTTGGGAATATACACGAAGGAGCCGTCGCTGAATACGGCGGAGTTCAGTGCGGCGGAATAGTTGTCTCGATAGGGGACGACGCTTCCGAGGTACTGCCGTACCAGATCGGGATGTTCCTTGACGGCCTCGCCGATAGAGCAGAAGATGATTCCTTTCTCTGCCAGCTGCTTCTTGAAGGTTGTCTTTACAGACACGGAGTCCATGATGGCATCGACTGCCGTGCCGCTCAATGCGAGCCGTTCCTCCAGTGGAATCCCCAGCTTGTCGAAGGTCTTTGCCAGCTCCGGATCCATCTCCTTGTTCTTGGGTTTCTTCGCCAAGGGATCGGCGTAATAGGAGATGTCCTGCAGGTGCAGCTCGGGCAGATGCAGATGACCCCATGTAGGGACGGGCAGCGTCTCCCAGTAGTGGAAAGCCTTCAAACGAAAATCGAGGAGCCACTCCGGCTCCCCTTTCTTCTGCGAAATGAGCCGGACAATCTTCTCGTTCAGTCCTTTCGGGATGACCTCTGTATGTACATCGGTTGTAAAGCCGAACTCGTACTTCTGCTCTGCGACCTTCTTTACAAATTCATTATTCTTGTTTTCATCCATTTGTAATTCAATGCTAATATATATGGTATGGGCAGACAAATTGTATGCCACCTTCCCGGCAGCAACATTTGTTACCGCAAAGAAAAAACCGTCTTCACTCCTCGGATGGAGAAAAGACGGCTTTCTTTATTCTTACAGTTTCTGTTCAACCTCAATCTCCGTGAAGGTCTCGATGATGTCTCCTACTTGCAGGTCGTTGTAGTTGACAAGAGATATACCGCACTCAAGTCCTGTGGCGACTTCCTTCACATCGTCTTTGTAACGTTTCAGGGCATCGATCGGTGCTGTGTGGACGACAATACCGTCGCGGACCACACGCCCCTTGTCCTTGCTGTGGACCTTGCCCTCGGTAACCATACCGCCGGCGACAGTCCCGACTTTGGAAATCTTGAATACCTGCTTGACTTCCACCTGACCGGTGACAATCTCCTTCTTCACCTTGTCGAGCATACCGACCATGGCTGACTTCACATCATCGATCGCATCGTAGATGACCGAGTAAGTGTTGATTTCGACACCCTCACGGTCGGCCAGTCGGCGTGCATCGGCCGAAGGGCGTACCTGGAAGCCGACGATGACCGCATCAGAAGCCGATGCCAGCATCACATCGTTTTCGGAAATCTGGCCGACAGCCTTGTTGATGACATTCACCTTGACTTTCTCCGTAGACAGCTTGATGAACGAATCGGACAGAGCCTCGATAGAACCGTCCGTATCACCTTTCACGATGATGTTCATCTCATGGAACTCTCCACGTGCGATGCGGTGGGAAATATCCGACAGGGTAAGACGGGTCTGTGTACGCAGGCCCTGCTCACGCTGCAGCTGCTCACGCTTGTTGGCTATCTCGCGTGCTTCCTGCTCGGTCTCCATCACGTGGAACGTGTCGCCGGCCGTAGGCGCACCGTTCAGACCGAGGATGATGGCCGGCTCAGCCGGTCCGGCACTCTCAATGCGCTGGTTGCGCTCGTTGAACATGGCCTTGATACGGCCCCATGAAGTGCCGGCGATGACATTGTCGCCCACTTTCAGCGTACCGTTTGACACGAGCACCGTACTGACATAGCCGCGCCCCTTGTCGAGGGACGACTCGATGATCGTACCCGTCGCCTTGCGGTTAGGATTGGCCTTGAGGTCGAGCATATCCGCCTCGAGCAGCACCTTGTCGAGCAGGTCGTTCACACCCAGTCCCTTCTTGGCGCTGATCTCCTGGCACTGGTACTTGCCGCCCCACTCTTCCACGAGCAGGTTCATCTGCGACAGGTCCTCGCGTATCTTGTCCGGGTTCGCTCCCGGCTTGTCAATCTTGTTGATGGCGAACACCATCGGCACGCCGGCAGCCTGTGCGTGGGCGATCGCCTCCTTGGTGGTAGGCATGACCGAGTCGTCGGCAGCGATGATGATAATCACGATATCCGTCACCTGTGCGCCGCGGGCACGCATGGCGGTGAACGCCTCATGACCCGGCGTGTCGAGGAACGTCACCTTGCGGCCGTTCTCCAGCGTCACGCTGTACGCACCGATGTGCTGGGTAATGCCGCCGGCCTCACCGGCAATCACGTTGGTGTTGCGGATATGGTCGAGCAGAGAGGTCTTGCCGTGGTCGACATGGCCCATGACTGTCACGATAGGAGCACGCGGAACGAGGTCGTTCTCATCATCCTCCTCTTCGCTGACCGCCTCCTGCACTTCGGCACTGACATACTCCGTCTTGAAGCCGAACTCGTCGGCAACAAGGTTGATGGTCTCGGCATCCAGCCGCTGGTTGATGGAAACCATGATGCCGACGGACATCAAGGTGGAGATGACCTTCGTCACCGGGACATTCATCATCGTCGCCAGTTCGGAAACGGTAACGAACTCTGTCAGCTTCAGCGTCTTGCTTTCCTTGCGCTCGGCCTTGGCCTCGGCACTCAGGCGTTCCTGGACGGCATCACGCTTTTCCTTGCGGTATTTCGCACCCTTCTTGTTCTGGCTCTTGCTTGTCAGCCGGGCGAGTGTCTCCTTTACCTGGCGTGCTACCGCCTCGTCATCCACCTCCAACGGTTTCTGATTACGGTTGCGGCTCTTCTTGCCGCTGTTCTTTCCGCCGGTGTTTCCGCCGTTCTTGTTCCCGCCCTTCTTGCCGTTCTGGTTCTGCTGCTGATTGGCTGCGGCATTGATGTCGACACGTTCCTTGCTGATACGGACACGCTTCTTCTTGCCCTGGCCGCCGCCCTGACCGGACTTCTCTTCACGTTCCTTGCGCCGCTCTTCCTTGCTCTTCTTCTTCGGACGGGTGCTCTGGTTGAGCGTGCTGAGGTCGATCTTGCCCAGGACGTTTACCTTCGGCGTATTCAGGATCTTCTTCTCGTTCTTGGTCAGGAAAAGGCCGTTCTCCTTCTTCTCTTCCACAGCCGCTGAATTAACCGGTGCATCAGCGGCCGCCTTCTCCGGTTCTGTCTTCCCCTCCTCCTTTGCAGCCGGGGCGACCGTCTTTGCATCATCATTCTGGGGGACAGCCGTTTTCCCTGTCCGGGAGGTCTCGGCTGGCTGCTCCTTCTCCGCAGCAACGGCTTTCGTCTCCTCTTTCTTCTCCGCCGGTTTATCACCGGCAGCAGGGGCGGCAGTCTCTTTCTTCTCCTGCACAGGGCTTACGGCAGCAGCCGGGGCAGGACTTTCCTTCTTCTCAGCAGGAGCAGCAGATGACTTGGCGGCCGGCCTGTTCAGCTGGTCGAGATCTATCTTTCCGACTGGCGTGTACTGCTGTCTGTCCGACTTCAGAAGCGTCTCGCCCCTGTGGTCCGCAGCAGTCTTCTTCTCCTTCGGCTTCTTCTGGAAAAGCTTGGCAGCGTCCTTCTTCACCTCCTTGTCCTTCTTGAAGGCTCCTACGAGTGCATGATACTGCTCATCACTCAGCTTGAAGTTCAGGTCGCTCTTCACCTCGCCTAACTCCTGTTTCTTCTCCAGGAACTCCACTGCCGTCTGGAGTCCTATGTTCAATTCTCGAATTGCTTTGTTTAATCTGATGCTCATTAACTTTATCTTACGGTGCTGGGTGTTGGTTGTTGATTGTTGATATGCCTTTTGGTAGAGAGGGGTTCCGAACATGGAGTTGCTGAATAGTCACACCCGTTAGCTTTCAGTCAACAGCCATCACCCACCAACCAATCACCTTTTTACTGTTCAAACTCTGACTTCAATACTCTCAACACGTTGTCTACGGTCTCTTCCTCCAGATCCGCCTTCTCTATCAGCATTTCCCGAGGGGCATTGAGCACCTGCCGTGCCGTATCCAGCCCGATACCCTTGATGGCATCGATGACCCACTGGTCGATCTCGTCAGAGAACTCATCCAGATAGATATCCTCTTCGGCGTTCTGTTCATCCAGTTCACGGAAGACATCGATGGTATAACCTGTCAGCATGCTTGCCAGCTTGATGTTCATGCCGCCGCGGCCGATGGCAAGACTGACCTCCTCCGGCTGCAGGTAGACTTCCGCCTTCTTGTTCTCTTCGTCGACGTTCAGGCTGCTGACCTTTGCCGGAGACAGGGCACGCTGGATGAACAGCTTCGTATTGGCAGTCCAGTTGATGACATCCAGATTCTCGTTGCAGAGTTCCCGGACGATGCCGTGGACACGACTGCCGCGCACACCGACACAGGCTCCTACCGGGTCGATGCGGTCGTCGAAGCTCTCTACGGCAATCTTGGCACGCTCGCCCGGCATACGGGCGATCTTGCGGATGGCAATCAGACCGTCGCTGATCTCCGGCACTTCCGCCTCGAGCAGCCGCTCCAGGAACTCCGGAGCCGTGCGCGAGAGGATGATCTTCGGGTTGTTGTTCTCGTTGTCCACACGCAGGATGACCGCACGGACGGTCTCGCCCTTGCGGTACTGGTCGCGCGGGATCTGCTCGCCCTTGGGCAGGATCAGCTCGTTGTTCTCGTCGTCGACGAGCAGCACCTCACGCTTCCAGGTCTGATAGACCTCGCCCGAGATGATCTGCCCGACACGGTCCTTGTACTTATTGTACAAGGAGTCGTGCTCCAGTTCAAGAATCTTGGAAGCCAGTGTCTGGCGCAGGTTCAGAATGGCGCGGCGGCCGAACTTGTTGAAGTCTACCTCCTCGCTCACGTCCTCTCCTACCTCGTAGTCGTCTTCTATCTTGCGTGCATCCGTCAGGCTGATCTGCTTGTTCTCGTCTTCCACCTCTCCGTCAGCCACGACCACACGGTTGCGGTGTATCTCGAAGTCGCCCTTGTCCGGGTTCACAATCACGTCGAAGTTTTCGTCGCTGCCGAAGATCTTGGCAAGCACGTTGCGGAAGCTCTCTTCCAGCACGCTCACCAGAGTGGTACGATCGATGCTCTTGGTGTCCTTGAACTCCTTGAAGGTCTCGATCATGTTCGGACGCTCTTCTTCTGTTTTTCTTGCTGCCATAGCTTTACTTGAAACTTATTATGTATTTTGTGTATTTTACTTCATCCATCTTGTACGCATGGTCCACGTCCATCTTCACCGGACGCTTCTTGCCTTCCACGTGTACCTTTTCGTTGACGGCCACAACGAAGTCGTTGCCGTCGACGCTCTTCAACACGCCTTTGACTTTCTTTCCGTCTTTATCCAGCACCTCGACTTCCTTTCCGATGAAGTTCTGATACTGCTGCGGCACTTTGAAAGGCTGCCCCAGACCGGCGGAGCCGACCTCCAGTTCGTAGTCCTCTTCATCCCGGGAGAGACGGTCCTCGATGTACCTGCTCAGCTCCACGCAATCCTCAATCCACACCCCATCGGCATGGTCGATCTCCACGACGATTTTGTCGTCGGGACTGATTTGAATGTCGACCAGGAAGTATTCCTTGCCTTCCAGCCACTCGTCAACGAGACTTTTTACAACGTTTTTGTCTATCATAAGCGTTTTAATATGAAAAATGAGGGACTGTTGAAAGCCCCTCATTCCTCTGAACGTGTGCAAAGTTACGACTATTTTCGTCATACACCAAATGTTTTACGGCTTTTTTATGGTTCTTCCGTTAAATGCGTGGAAATGCGTGGATGCTTTCCGCATAGCTTTAACGGAAGACCCGAAGTTAATCACTAAACAAAAACATAGCCAAGACCGTCAGCTGTCTATCCTGTTATCCTCCTCCGATACAAGAGCCTTTTCATTTTAACAGGTTGAAAACACAGACAGGCTTTTGAAAAACCATTACATAATCTCAGATAAATCATCAGCAGATATAGGAAACACGTACAAAAAGCAAGTCTGCAACCAGCAGTAAATCAATTGGTTGTCAAGCCGTTTCAAAAAGGTGCCTGATTGGACCTCAAAAGGGCGTTGGTAACGCTCTAAAAGAGCACCGATTGTAAGTCAATCAGGCATCTTTCAGAAGCCAAAAGGGCATGTGTTGCTTTGGACTGCATGAAAACAGTTTACAAATACCGATGACAGGGGAATCAGTTGTTTGTAGAAGACGGAAAGACCTGCTGATGGACAGGCTTCGTATCCATTCGCCTTTACTGCATCTTACTTTGCAGTTTAGCCTCCTTTGAAGCTCCTCTGATTTTGGACAGTCATCCCATGCAAGTGCATAAGCTTTTATCCTATTTCCAATCCACGCATTCAACGGAAGAACCTTTTTTATCAGCTGACAAGCGATTTAGACGGGATCCAGACAGGACTTCGGCATGGAGAGGGACAGCCGTGGAAGTATGCCTTTGATGATTTCGCCATGCGGCTTCCTTTCCACCGCTCCTCCCTCATTGGCTTCGGAAAAGCAAGCCCCCCTCATCCAACAAAGCGCCCTGCCCTTTGGTCTTTACTTGCAAGCCGTCTCCATCCGGGCGACAGACCGCAACCGTGCAGACCCTTGACACGGCTGGTGTCAGATATCAGCACATCGGCAGGAAGCCAGGCTCGTTCCTGTCACAGTCATACGGATTGCAAGAGAGCATGACCCGTTTATACGGCAGATGTTTACAGGACAGCAACAAGACACACCCTTCTTCACGTGAAAAATCTGCGGCGATACCGCCTTGAACATCCGCACGGCGGAAACGGCAGGAAAGCAAGTCGCATCCTCCTCGCAGGAGGGCCGGCCACCCAGGCATCTCCTCCCTGCCGTCACAAAGGACAACGGCTGCAAGACTGCGGCTGTACGCCATGGCAATCCAGAAGGTACAATGAAAAAATGAGGCTTACAAGCCCCGACAGTCCTGTAAGCCTCATCCGGTCGCCAAGAGATTTCTCCTTACTTCACCTTGGGCTTCGCCTTGGCGTCGACAGCTGCCCCCGCTGCCGTTTCCGCCTTCACGACCAGACGGTCCGCAGACGGCTGCAGCAGCTTTCTGTATTCCGCCGGGTTCTGCAGAATCTCCACAGCCTTTTTCCACTGCTTGTCAAACTGCAGACTGTTTTCAATCGATCCGCGCTGGTAGTAATAGGCCGACACGAGGTCGCTTGTCAGCAGTTTCTTCAGCGTCTGCCTGTTGTAGTCGAGGTCTTTGGCAAGGTTGTGGCTCAGCTTCTTTTCCAATGCGTCAAACTCGGGTTTCGCATCTTCGTAATATCCCTCGAACCTGGCCAGCTTGACGAGGTTCTCCAGGTATTTCCGGCTTTCACGGTCGTACTTGAATCCGCTCTTCAGCACCGTCTGCTTGAAGTCCTCATAGTCGGCATCGGAGAGGACGAATGTCTTTGCCGGCCCGATGGAAGGATGCTTCTTCAGGTATTGCAGTTCCCAGTTCCACATCACCTCCGTAGAGTCGCGTCCGGACGAAGCGAGGTAGAAAGCGATGTTCGGCAGCGAGTCGGGGAGCACCTCCACATCGGGCTTGATGCCGCCGCCGTCGCGCACCTCCCGCCCGTCAGCCGTATGGAAGACGTGCGTCAGCGAGTCGGGTATATGCTCGGTATAGCCGCCGTTGGCGTGTTTGTAGTTGATGGCCTGTATGCACCGCCCGCTGGGAATGTAATACTTGCTGGTCGTCAGCTTGAGGCTGGCATTGTACGGGAGATTCATCGAGGCCTGCACGAGTCCCTTCCCATAGGTGCGCGTACCGAGGACGACGGCACGGTCCAGATCCTGCAGGCTGCCGCTGGTAATCTCGCTGGCGCTTGCCGTCTCGCCGTTGACCAGCACGACGATAGGCATGACGGTGTCGATGGGTTCTACGGTCGTCTTGTATTCCTTGTTCGCACGTTCCATCTTGCCCACGGTCTTCACCAGGGTAAGGCCTTTCGGCACGAACATATTGACGATGTTGATGGCCTCCTGCAGACTGCCGCCGCCGTTGTTGCGCAGGTCGAAGACCAGCGAAGTCATCCCCTGCTTCTTCATGTCGAGGAAGGCGCGGCGGACATCCTTCGAACAGTCAGTCGTAAAGGAGTTCAGGTCGAGATACCCTACCCCTCCTTCCTGCACCCCATAATAGGGCACGGCAGGGAGCTGGATGGCACGGCGTGTAATCCTGATTTTCATCTTCTTGTTCGTGGAGGGCCGGCGAATGGTCAGGAGGAATGTCGTCCCGGCATCACCCCGCAGATGGCTGCTGACGTAAGCCACATCCTTCCCCGCCATCGTCGAGTCGCCGATGGCAAGGACAATGTCTCCCTTCTTCAGCCCCACTTCCGCAGCAGGCATGTGCTCATACGGCTCGTCGATGACGACATTCTTCAGGGCGAAGTTATAGCGGATCAGCGCACCGATGCCGGCATACTTCCCGGAAATCATCAGGTCCAGGTCCTTGACCTTCTCCTCCGGGTAATAGACCGTGTAGGGGTCGAGTGAGTGCAGCATATAATTGATGCCGTTACCGACCACCTCATCGGCATCCAGCGTGTCGACATACATCATGTCAAGATACTTATAGATGGCAGAAAAGGTCTCGAGATTCTTCGCCACCTTGAAGTTATGTTCCTTGTCTGCAGGGTTCTGTGCCATCACGGTACTGCCCCAAGCACAAAGCCAGAGCCCGAATGCCAGGAAGAGTTTTTTCATTGCTTGTCGTTTGTTTGTTACTTAATGCGGTTACAATGCGGCAAAAGTACACTATTATAATGGAAAACACTGCGTGCGAGGCAGGAAAATACAGAAAAATACGGTTTCATTGAATTTTTCTTCAAAAACATTTGGTAGGTTCGGAGAAACATAGTACCTTTGCAACCGCTTACAAGAAACAAGCAGAAAATGCTTCAGTAGCTCAGTTGGTTAGAGCACCTGACTGTTAATCAGGGGGTCGTTGGTTCAAGCCCATCCTGGAGCGCACGCGAAGGAATTACGAGAGTGATTCCTTCTTTTTTTCCCCCAGACACAACAGCAGCAGATGCCGCACCGGCGAACCGAAGGTCTCAGTAGAACGGAAGTCGGGGGCACCCCCCGGATTCAGGAAGACCTCCCATCCTGTTTGACCGTTTCCACCTCTCATAAACACCCAAGCAACCGCTATCACCGAGTTGCCAACTCGTTGGTAGCGGTTGTTCTTTATAAATGACAGCTGTCTTTAGCCGGAATCGGGGGCTTACACACCCTCGGTCCTGCCGTTTACTTCACGAGTTCCTCCGATTTGAGCATGTGCTCGGGAGAGAGGATGGCATCCAGCTTCTCCTTGGACAGCAGCTTGTGGTCGAGCACGAGGTCGTAGACCGACCCGCCGGTTTCGAGCGCCTCCTTGGCGATCTTCGTGCTGTTCTTGTAGCCGATATAAGGATTCAAGGCGGTTACGATGCCGATGGAATGCTTTACCATTTCGAGGCAACGCTCCTTGTTCACGGTAATACCGTTGATGCACTTCTCACGCAGGGTATCCATGGCATTCGGCAGCCATGTCAAGTCTTCGATCAGACACTCCGTAATGATCGGCTCCATGACATTCAACTGCAGCTGACCGGCCTCGGCAGCAATCATGACCGTCGTATCGTTGCCGATGACCTTGAAGCAGGTCTGGTTGGTCACCTCGGGAATAACAGGATTCACCTTACCCGGCATGATGCTTGAGCCCGGTGCCATCGGGGGAAGGTTGATCTCGTTCAGGCCGCAACGGGGACCGGAAGCCAGGAGGCGGAGGTCGTTGCAGATCTTGGACAGCTTGACGGCCAGACGTTTCAGCGCGCTGGAATAGCTGACGTATGCACCCGTGTCAGGTGTCGCCTCAACGAGGTCGGTACCGGCGACAAACTCCATGCCGGTGAGTTCGCTGAGCTTCTGGGCACAGATCTTCGGGAAGCCCGGGGCAGCGTTCAACCCCGTGCCGATGGCCGTACCGCCCATGTTGATTTCATGCAGGAGGGCCGCATTGCGGTTGAGGTTGGCAACCTCTTCCTCCAGCGTATTCGCAAAGGCATTGAACTCCTGTCCGCTTGTCATCGGCACAGCATCCTGCAGCTGTGTGCGTCCCATCTTGATGACGTTCTTGAACTCCTCTCCCTTCTTTCGGAAGGCGTCGATCAACAGGTTCAGGTGTTCTATCAGCTTCTTGTTCAGAAGGATGAGGGTCAGGCGGATAGTCGTCGGATAGACATCGTTGGTAGACTGTCCGCAGTTGGCATGGTCGTTGGGCGCACAGTACTGGAACTCGCCTTTCTTGTGTCCCATGATTTCGCAGGCACGGTTGGCAATCACTTCATTGGCATTCATGTTGACGGATGTGCCGGCACCGCCCTGCACCATGTCAGTCACAAAATTCTCGTGCATCTTTCCGGCGATGATTTCCCGGCATGCCTGTGCCATCGCATCAGCCACCTCATCGCTGATTTCACCCAGCTGGCGGTTGGTCTCCACGGCAGCCAGCTTGACGTACGCAATGGCCACGACATAGTCGGGATAGTCGCACATACGCTTGCGCGAGATGTGATAGTTGTTGATGGCACGCTGTGTCTGCACACCGTAATAAGCCTCCTCCGGCACTTTCAGTTCACCCAGAAGATCGCTCTCTACACGAAATTTCTTTTCTTCCATGATTTTTAATTGATAAAGTTAGTTTTGTGATTCTATTGCCTGGCGGAAGAGGGTCTGCACCCCTCCGTCTTGTTATATGGATGCCGGTGTCCACCCATGGTGCGCACACAACGCCCAGAGAGCTACACGTCCGGCATCCTCTCCCGCATCCGGCTCCACGTTTAGTAGGCCTTGATCCTGTACATGAAGCCCAGTTCGATGCGGTTGGTATTGTACTTGTCGAGGCCGAATCCCTCCTTGTAGGTCACCTTTCTGCCCACATAGGCGAGGAAGAGGCGCAGGTCCTGGCTCTTAATAGGATAGTACTCCACACTGCCGACATAGCTGTAACACTTGCGGAAGTCCTTGAGGTTCTCGATCTTCGTCACGCTCGCCGTTTCATACGATCCCTTCAGCATGAGATTCCACTGCGGAGCAAACTGCCAGTTGAGTTTCGTCACGAACGAGTTGTAATGAACGTCGCTGAGCCAGACTTTGCCTGTGAATCCTGTAATAGAAGGTGCTATCTCACCTGTCGCGATTCCCAGACGGTCCAATCCGTCGAACTCACCCATATAGTCGAAATACCACTGCAGCCTGTCCAGATTCAGCTTCTGCCCCAGGAAGAGCGTGCGGCTGTACTTGTGGTGCGCCTCTCCCTGCAGCCCCAGCGACCAGCGGGTCTGCAGCCTGTCGTTCAGGAAGCTGCCATTCCAGTTGACGATGTAGGCAAGCGGGTTGCGCGGTTTCTCCAATGCCCTCACATGGGTTCCGTCAGCCTCGACGGCAAGCGCATTGCCACCGTACACCTCCTCGAATTTCTCATTGTGGGAATTGGTCACATTCAAGACGAACTCCTGTGTAGGAACCGGCCTGAAAGCCGCCGTCACACCGGCCATATAGGTATCCAGCGTTCCGCCCACTTCCGAAAATTCATAGATATACATCGGGTTCTCGTCATACTCGAAGCCGCCGTAAGCCTGGGTAGTCTTTCCGCCTTCCAGCCTGAACTTGTCGGAGAACCTGTACCCGACCATCATGATGTCGGTCGCCTTGGCGAAGTTATCCTCCCCACTGGCGACGTTCGACTTGTTCAGCCGATGGCGGAACCGGTAGTAAAGCCGGTCGGTCAGGTTACCCTTTATCTCCAGACGAAGCTGTTTGTTGGCAAAAGCGGTTCCCCACGTGTGGTCAGCATCCGACTGTGCCTGTGCGCTGGCAGCATAATTGATGTAGACATTGAACATGTCATTGTGTTTCTTCAGTCCGGCTATCTCTTCAGCCAACGACTTGAACTGTCCGTCACCGGAGCCGTAACCGTGATTGTCCTGTGCCTCTGCCACCAGAGAGAGGGCAAGCAGACAGGTACATAATAGGGCCTTTTTCATATTGTTGTGGTGTTTGAGGATTGATATTTATAGGCGGTGATAGGTGATGAAAGGCGGTAATAAGCAGGGATAAGCGGTGATAGGGGGGGGACGGGGGAGATAATGGGAGGCAACGGGGGACAGGGACGGGCGGGACGGGCAGGCAGCCCTACACTGCCGGCTTCCTAATACTCATTGAAGTACTGCTGGATTGTCTGCCAGTCCCGGGTCTTGGTCAAAGCCAGCATCAGCAGGATGCGCGCCTTCTGCGGATTCAGATTCAGGGAGGCGACGAAATGGTACCTGGCATCGTCGACCTCTCCGTTCAGGTTGGTAGGGCCGAACGGCACACGGCTCGAACGGACAATCTGAATGCCGCCGTTCTGCGCCTTCAGGGCGACATCGAACACGTCTTTGTAGAAATTGCCGTCGCCGACACCGGCAAGGACAATGCCGTCGAACCCCGCATTTACAAACGCCTGCATCGGCAGCGGAGAACAGTTGGCATAGCCATAGACGATTCCCACCTTAGGGAGCGCGGTTACGTTGTCAACGTTGAACGCCGAAGTCATCCCCTGCTTCGCAACCGGCGTGTGGAGGAAATAAGGCCGGCCGTTGTAGACATACCCCATCTCACCGTAGAGACCGCCCTTGAAAGCAGCACAGTCTGTCGTATGGGTCTTGACGAGCGCCTTGGCTTCAAACAGTTCGTTGTTCATGCAGGCCATCACGCCATGTCCTTTTGAAGACGGGTCGACGAGCGTACAGACGCCGTTGTAGAGGTTGGCCGGCCCGTCAGCACTGATAGCCGTCGAGGGGCGCATGGCCCCGACAAGGACAACGGGCTTGTCAGAGTGGACCGTCAGGGACAGGAAGTAAGCGGTTTCCTCCATAGTATCAGTGCCGTGCGTAATCAGCACACCGTCATACCCTTCCTTGTTCAAGAGGTCGTTCACCCGCCTGGCGAGCTTCAGCCATACCTCATCGTTCATATCCTGACTGCCGATGTTGACGAGCTGCTCACCCGACACGTCCGCAATGTCCTTCACCTGCGGCACGGCCTCTATCAGTGTCTGGATACCCACCTGTCCTGCACCGTATGCGGAGCTTGTAGCCGATGCCGAAACACCGGCGATGGTTCCTCCTGTGGCGACGATGCGGATCCGCGGTTTCTGCGCCATGACGACAGTCGCCGTCACCAGCGCCATCACGGTCAGGGATGTGATCTTGAATATTCTCATAAGATTGGAATTGATAAGTTGAACATACTTGCCAGAAAAGGCGCGGGCAGGGCTGCATACATCCGCCGAACTGCATCCCTTGGAGAGACATCCTTTCACATCCTGCTCCTACAGGAACTGTATCACCAGCACCCCCAGCCCGATGGACACCACCGTGGTGATGAACCCCGGCAGCTGGAAGCTGTGGTTGACGACATACCTGCCCACGTGAGTCGTGCCTGTCCTGTCGAAATCGACGGCCGCCACCTCCGTCGGATAATTCGGAAGGAAGAAGTAGCCGTTGCAGGCGGGGAACATGGCAATGAGCAGCAGCGGATTCACCCCCAAGGCAATGCCGACAGGGTAAAGTGTCGTCACCGTCGCCGCCTGCGAGAAGAGCATGATGCTCAACAGGAAAAGCGCCACGGCAAAGAGGATCGGTGCGGAAGTGATCATGGTAGACAAGGCCGCATCCAGGACTTTCTCGTTGCCCATGTAGAAGGTGTTGCCCATCCAGGCTACACCGAAGATGGCGACCACCGCATTCATGCCTGCCTTGAAGATATTGCCATTGACAGCATCCCCCACTTTCCCCTTTCCGACGAGCAGTATCAGGGCGGCATCAGACATCATGATCATCTCTATCGTCTGACTCATCGACACACCCTCCGGACGAAGCCCTGGAAAGAATCCGAAGACCACTACCAGTGCTACACCGAACAGGAAGGCAAGGACAGAACGCTTCGCCACCCGACTGTTCTCCGTCCCGGCCACGACACCCGCCTCCCGAACTTCATCCGGACTGATGAGGCCGGCAGCCACCCGCCGCTTATACTCCGGATCCTCCTCCAGCTCCTTGCCGACATGGTTCTCTACGAACGCAGCGACAAGTATAGACAGGAAGGCCGTCGGCACACAGACCATCAGCACCGTCCCCAGTTCTACCCCCTTGGCTCCCAGCAGGTCCTGGCTGATCAGTGCCGCCGTGGCCGCACTCACAGGACTGCAGGTGATGCCGAGCGAGGCCGCTATCACGCTGAGGCTCAGCGGACGCTCCGGACGTATCTTATTGGTCTGCGCAACCTCCGATATAATCGGCAGCAGAGAATAGGATGTATGGGCAGTACCCGCCACGACACAGAACAGCCAGCAGATGATCGGCCCGAAATAAGTAATGTGATCCGGATGATTCCGGAGAAACCCTGCCGCTACCCCCACAAGATAGTCCAGACCGCCTGATGCCTGAAGGGCTGAGGCCGCCGTAATGACGGCCACGATGATCATCATGACGTCAACGGGGGCCGTGCCGGGCGGGAGGTGGAAGCCGTAGACAAGGACAAACACTCCCACCATGCCAAAGACTCCCAGCCCGATGCCTCCGATACGTGTGCCGATGAAAATCAAGGACAAGACGATCAGCAGTTCTATGATAACCAGTGCTGTTGCCATAAGCAGTGTCTTGAATGGCGTGTAATGGATCCACATCGCAAATATAGGAAAAATATCAATAGCTTTCTAAAACCAATCAGCAAAAACAGACGGTTTAACAAACTTTAGCTTCACAAAGCCACCTCTCCCGCCGATTCCGAGCCGGACGGAACAGAAGATGTGACACTTTGATTATCTGAAGGTGCAAAAAGAAACCGTCAGCAGGCTGCACAGACAGAAATTCCCAACCGGTTGGGAACCAAGTTCCCAACGCCTGGGAAACCTGTTCCCAACGGCTGGGAATGATGTTCCCGACCGACAAGGAATTATCGGATGCAGCGTTCTGAAGACAACACCCGCCGACGAGACCTCTTCCCATGTGTGTCTTCACCCTGTGAAAGACCTTGTCACTGCATCCAGCCTGACGGTCCTGTCACAAAAAAGGCGGACACACACGTGCCCGCCATTGCTTGTCTCATTAAAATATTACTTGAATCGTTGTCTTGTCCTCATGTCTCCCGACGCGGCAGATTCCCTACCGGATGACTATCTTCCGCCCGGCATGGATATAAATGCCGCGCTGCACCGGACGGGCGGAGAGCCGCTGGCCAGAGAGTGTATAATAAGCACTGTCTGCCACATTCCTGCCAGCCTGCACATTGTTAATGCCCATGGCAGCCGTCTTGTCAGTAAGCGTAAACTTCCCGTTCTCCTTCGTTGAGGAGATTTCAAAGTAGGAGGTCTTCTTCACCCGCTCGACATCCAGCGTCTGGTTGTCGCTCGCAGTAGCTGCTGTTCCGATGCTGAACACGAAGTTCACGTAGTCGTCTGCATTGTTGAGGGTATAGTCCTTATAGTACCATTTCTTTCCGTCTTTGGTTTCCGCTGTCGTCACACGGTCGCCCGGCCACGCCGTACCCTTGTGCGTGCCGCCCCAGGAGTGATAGTTCACGTAGCTGTTCCAGCCCACCTTATCGGCATTCACATAGACCCGGATGGTCTGCGGCGTGAACGGTACGGGGCGTTTCACCTTGTAGGAGCGGGTAATGACCTTGCCCACAACTCCATTGACGAGCAGTGCCACCTTCAAGGTCGTCTCACCCTCGGGGATGGTTATCTCCGTATCTGAAGCTACCCGTGTGCTGCCAGCCGTGGGTGTCGTACCGTTCGTTGTATAAACAAGCCTGGCATCCGCATGAGCTGACACAGCCGTCAGCTTTACTTTCAAGTCCTCTGTCTCATACGTACCGCTTGCCTTGTCCGCCCATGGCGTTTCTGCCTCACGGGCGAGATAGTAAGCATAGTGATAGCCGCTGAGCAGCTTTGCATAACGCCCCGGGGATACAGACAGCCCGTTGGCACCCTTGCCGACAACCACCAGCAGCTTGCCGTTCGTTCCCTCGACGGTATTTGCATAGTAGTCTTTCGAGGAACGGTAGGGCAGATAGCTGCTCATATTCGTCACGCCAGCCAGCTTGCGGGCGGCGATCATCGCCTTGATTTCCTTCGGATAAGCCAGGTAATGGGCATAGAACACACAAGGTGTGCCCGGCATTGCCAGCAGATAGGCATTCGCGGCAAGCGTGTCCCGGCGGATGGGGTCCTGAGGTTCGGAAGCCGAACGATACTGCATATCATGGTTCTCGACAAAGGTGACGGCATACTGCCGGTACTTCCCATCCTCGACCGTAAGCCCCGATGCCCCTGCGAGCTTCTGCCAGTCGTCGGCATTGACGGCATCACGCACCGTATAGCGGAAGGCGAAGTCGAAGGCTGCGCTCTTCTTGCCGGTGGCGTCGATCCACGACTTCACCGTATTGGTATTGCCGTCCCAGTACTCGCCGACAGAGTACTTCACGTTGGCAGCCGTATTATAGTCGCCGATGTGCGAACCGGCAAAGCCCTTAACCATGTCATAACGGAAGCCGGCATAACCGAGATCGTTGAGCAGGTAATTCTCGTATGCCTTCACGATTTTCTGCACGTTCGCTTGCTTGTGGTCGAGGTCGCGCATACCGTCCCATCCTTCTCCTTCGTCATCGTTCGTACTGAGCTGCACCCCTGTACGGCGGGCCTCAGCGGCAGCTTTGCCATTGTCGTCGTTGGCGCAGACATCCGTTGACTGATGCTGATAAGTCACCCCCTTGTAGGCCTCGGCAGGGAAGCCGAACCAGCCACTGTTCGTGCCGTGATGGTTGATGACGACATCGGCGATGGTCCCGATGCCTTTTGCCTTGAAAGTTTTTATCATGCTGCGGAGCTCCGCCTCCGTACCGAACGAGGAGTTCTGGTTGAAGTAATAAAGCGGATCATAGCCCATCGACTTCGATGCAGCCGCCTTGCCGCTCTGCGGCACCCATACAAGGTCGAAGCAGCCGGCGAAATCGTCGGCTTTCTTCTCCAACACCGTCCATTGGGAGTCGTCGAATGAATCCCAGTAGAAGCCCTGCAGCATCACGCCGCCGTAGCCGGCCGGCCAGCCCTGTACCCCCTGTGCCATAGAACAGAGAGAAAGTGCCAAAGTAAATGCACCTGCTAACATTCGTTTCATATAGATCTCAATTTTTAGTTCGTCTGTTTCTGGAGTCAGGAAGAATAAAAGGAGTCAAGGGGATAAAAGACTCCCCCGCAACACTCCGATATATCCCATACTCTAAATGACACATTCAGCCATTGTCAGTAGGTACAAAGGTAACCATTAATCATCTGCCACACGACATATTGCTCTTCTGCCATGCAAAATCTTGATGCAAACGTTTGCACTCGTATTTTCAATTCTGTGCGGGTTTCCACCGACATCCCCCAAAGAAACGTTCCATCCGTCTCATTCGCCCAACAAAAAAGGTGCATCAGCTTTCACACCGATACACCTCTTTCTCAATTTATAAATCCTGTATTTATGGAGCTACTTCCATTGTGCAATGAGACTTGGTATCACACAGAAGGTAGAGTTTGATGTTGTACTTACCGGCTGCAACCTTGATATTGCCGCCCTTGAGAGTAATGTCGGCCAATGAGCCGCCCCAGTCTAAATCCCAGGCTTCGTTGGCACGGAATTTCATCTCACCCTCGGTCAGTGTGATGCCTTTGATTTCCCAGCACTTGTCTGTTGCGTTGTAGGTCATTGCCTGGTCGCTGTCCCATCCGCCTGCTGTTGCAGAACCGATGACACCGACACGGTTGATAGCAGTGTAGGTAAGCGCCTGTGACGTGAGGTCGACATCCACCTTGTAGAAGCCCTCAGGCTCTGTCATGACGATGTTGCCACCTTTCTCGACGAGTCCTTCGCCATAATCCGTACCGTTCCAGTCCTGCTGGGTAGCGAACTTAAAGCCGTTCTGGTTGAGGTACATAAAGCCCGTGTACTTGCCGTCGGCATCAGGGCTATAGAGCGGATTGCTGAACGACCAGCCGTTGGCATCGCCCGACATGTACAGATACTGCGTGAAAGCCGGTGCGACACAGGTGACCTTTGCCTTCACGTTCTGTGTGAGTGAAAAGCCCTCGCCACGCTGCAGTCTCACCTTGTTCGTAACAGCGACAGCCACTTCGTGCAGGTCGCCGTTCTTGCCATAGAGGTTCTCTACGGCAGAGACGAGTTCTGAGCTCTTCACCTTTCCGCCCTCACTGGCATTCAGTGTCGCCGTCTTGCTGTTGCTGGAGAGTACGGCCGTCAACGTCTGAGAAGTTACGGCATCTGCAGAAACCAACGTCGGAACGAACAGCTGGACTGAGTCGGCCGTCTCCGTCTTGAAATCGATGGCCGGTGCTTCAGCGACGGTAAATTTCACTTCGCCGGCTGTCTCTGCACCGTTGGCCTGTGGCTTAGCCCACTCTTCATATTCATCGCTGCCGCAACTTGCCAGCAGCAATGCGGCACTTGCCATGATAAACAATTTCTTCATTTCGATTCTTCTTGTTATGTGAGGAGGACGCGCCGCCATGGTTGTGCCTGCCGGCACGTCCCCTGTAATCATCCTTAATAAACTATTGCTTTACAAAAGAATACTGACCCGTAATATCGTTGAAGTAGACCGTGTAGGTGCCCTTCTTGTTACGGATGTTCTTTCCACCCTTGGTGGCAACACCATAAGGGAACGCCTCAGCACCCCAGTTGTCGTCCCAGGCCCCGTTGGCAGCGAACTTGCAGCCCTCGCCGTCGGCACCGGTAGACTTCTCCGTGAAGGTCACGGTACCCTTCCAGTCATGGTTCTCAACGACCGAGGTCTCGGCTGTCAGCGGCGTGCCGCCGGCAGCATTCCAGCTGTCATGTTTGCCTGGAAGTGCCATCGAGGCATAGGCAGTAGGTGCTGCTCCCGTGTACTTCTCGATTTTCAACTTCAAATTCTTCGTATCGTAAGTGATTGTGTAGTAACCTGCTTCCGGAACTATAATATCTCCGGAACCACCGTCGTTGTACTTGAAGTCGCCGAAGCTTGCACCCTGACCGACCTGACCGTCATTCCAGCTTGAAGGATTCTTCTTCAGCTTGAAGCCGGCTGTTGACAGGTAACCCGTCCAGGAGATGACACCCTTTCCGGTCTTCTTGTCATACTCCTGGCCCTCCATAGGCAGCAATGGAACCACCTGACTGTTGCCCCAGGAACCGTCACCGAACGATCCGCCGACGAGGTACCACGTCTCGACCGGTGCGTCGGAAAGTTCAACATAGTAAGGAGCAACGCTCACCTTCACCGGATTGGAGTAAATGGTATCACCTTTCACCAATGAATAGACACGCGCATAAAGTTCCTGGCTGGCAGGAACCTTTCCCTCTTCATAACGTTCCATCTTCTCGACGGCCGTAGCAAGGTCGGCAGCAGAGACCGATGTAGAGCAAGTCGTTGTCGGCGAACCTACAGGCGCATAGTCGCCCCGCTCGCTATCCATATCCACCACCTGGTCGACAGACTTCGTCCACTTGTTGGTGGTAGAGAACTGCATACCGTACTCAGCCGATACCGGGAAGCCGTAATCCGGCTGTGACCAACTGAAGTTCAGGCCATTGGCAACCTTCAGGTCGACTGTCTGGGCTGCGTATGCAGGTGTATTCAGCGTGAAGGTTTTCGGTGTCTGGAGGGTCGGATTGTTGTCCAGATCCTTCTCGCAGGCAGAGAACAGCGCCACACTTGCACACAACAGCAATGATGACTTTATTATTGATTTCATATTGATTGTTCTTTAATCGTTTTGCTTTCTATTGTTCTGTACGTGTCACTTCGATGAATACCCTGGGTTCTGTGCCAGATTGCCGTTGGCTGTCAGGTCGCTCGTCGGAATCGGGAAGAGGTTGAAATGAGCATCAAAGTTACGGCCGTTCTTCACGCCGCCCTTCCAGCTCCAGTTGTAGTTGACGTTGCCGCCGAAATAGCCGAAGCGGATCAGCGTAGTACGGCGCAGGCCCTCGAAGTAGAACTCGCGGCTCCACTCGTCGCAGATCTGGCGGAGAGAGTAAGCTGTATAGGTCGTTGCATGAGCACGGCTGCGGAGTTCGTTGATGTACTTCGCACCATCGGCGGTCGTCGTGCCGCCGTTCTGGCGGGCATCAGCCTCGGCATACATCAGGTAAGCCTCGGCAGCACGCATAAGGAAGAAGTCGGCATCAGGGAACTTGGAATCGTGTCCGGCAGAACCGTCCGTCTTGAAGTTGTTGAACTTGCAGACAGAGAAGCCGTTGGTAAACACCTTCACGCCATTCTCATCATCGCCGTTGGTAACGTTGCGTCCGTCACCGTCGAAGAGGGCACGGTCGTCGTCGGCTGCCGCCGGCATGGCGTATGCACTGATATTGGGAGCATCGTTGTTCGGGAAGAACTTCTGTACAAGGTCGGGACGCATACGGTTGCCGGCCCATCCTTCTGTCGTGTTGTTACCCTTTTCCGTGGCACTCTTCACACGCTCCTTGTTGTCGTTGCAACCCGCCATGAGGAAGAGGGTCGTACCCCATGAAGTGGTCTTCTTGCCATCCTGCAGAATCGGGAATATGGCCTCAACGGAGGAACCGTTCTCACCATTGTCACCCATGAACAGCTGCTGGTAGGCACTCCACTGTCCCTTCTTCGCAGTGTAGAGCTTGTAAGGAGAGTCGATGACTTTCTTGGCATAGGTCTTCGCATCTGCCCAGTCAGCAGTGCCGGTATAGACCTCGGCATTCATGTAGAGACGTGCCAGAAGCAGCCAGGCTGCTGCCTTGTCAACACGGCCGTAACCCTGGGTGGAAGAAACCTTGGGCTGCGGTTCGTTCAGTCCCTGTTCAATCTCCTTCAGCTCGCTGACCAGCCATTTGTAGAGGTCGGCACGCTTGATACGCGGAGGTTTCGTTGAAGAGATGGCTGTCGTGAAAGGAACATTTCCCCATTCATCCAACAGATAATAATAGTTCAGCGCACGGATGAAGCGTACCTCTGCCGACATCGTTGCGTTGTAGTCGCCGTAATCTGACAGATACTGGTTGCAGTAGGTGATACCCACACAAAGACGGTTATAAAATCCCTTCAGCATGGGGTTGGACGCATCGTAGGTGTTGAAGTTGAAGTTGGCAACACCCTCGTCGCCCCATGAGCAGATGGCCTCGTCGGTTGGCAGCTCCTGCGAGTTGAACAGCTGACGGATGTAACCACTCGTACCACCGTCGATACCGTCAACATCACTGTCGCCGTTGGCACCGCCGTTTCCGGCCATGGCAATGTGGGCATAACACTTGTTGAACGAGCTTTCTGCCGGCGTATTCTCCTTCGTATTGAGGTTCGGGTCAATCGGCTTGACATCCAGGTCACCCGTACAAGAGGAGAGTCCTACAGACAGCAGAAGCGCTGCCGCAGAGAACATATATTTGAATTTAGTATTCATTGTCTTAACTCTTTAATAGATTTAGAAATTCAGGTTCAACCCCAGGATGAACGAGATAGGACGCGGATAGAGGTTGTTGTCAATACCGTTGAACACCTCCGGGTCGAGGCCCTTATACTTGGTGATGCAGAACACGTTGTTGACAGTTCCGTAGATACGGCCGGAGATACCGTTCCATGAACCCTGCTTGAGAAGGTTCGCGAAGCTGTAACCCAGTGTCACGTTGTCCATCTTCAGGAAGGAAGCGTTCTGTACCCAGTAGTCACTCTGTGTTGAGGTCGGATCATTTGACAGCCAGTTGTCACCCACAACTTCTGAAGGACGGTTTACAAGGAACTTGCCTTTCGGGAAAAGATCCGAAGTCGACATATTGGAAGTACTTGCAAAAGCGTCATTGTAGACATAGTTGCCGATGCTTGCACGGAGTGCGAAGCCGAGATCCCAGTTATGGTACTCGAGGCGGGAAGCAAAGCCCATGGTGACAGGAGCCGCCGGTTTCTTGTAGTAGTACTTGTCTGCATCGGTGATCTTGCCGTCGCCGTTGCGGTCTACGACAACACCCTCCAGCGGCTTTCCGTTCTTGTCGTATGCCTGCTGGAACACGTGGAAAGAATTGACTGCATTGCCTACGTGCTGCGCCTGGATGTTTCCGCCTGTGCCGGCAGAGATACCGCCTGTAGGAACGTAATAGTCAGGGTCAGAACCACCGTTGAGGTCGGTGATCTTGTTGTAGGTGTAGGTGAAGTTGTAATCCATCGTCCAGTTGATGTCCTTGGAGTTCACGGCCAGCCAGTGAATGCTTGCCTCGACACCCGTGTTGTACATCGATCCGATGTTGCTCATCACCTCGTTGCGGAAGTTGGAGCCCGCCGATACGGTCGCTTTGTTGAGGAGGTCGCTGGTCTTGCGGTAGTACCAGTCGACGGTACCGGAAAGACGCTGCCTGAGGACACCCCAGTCAAGACCTATGTTATAAGAGGTAGTCGTCTCCCACTTCAGTGTCGGGTCATACGCTTTCGGACGGGCCAGAGAGCCGTCACCGGCAATTGGATAGTAAGAGTCGTTGCCTGTGTTCATTTCGTACACAGCGAAGTAGTTGTAGTCGCCGATACCTTCCTGCTGACCGGTCATACCCCAGCTGAGGCGGAGCTTCAGGTCGGACAGCCAGTCGATCTGCTTCAGCATGTTCTCTTCGTTCATGCGCCATGCGAAGGCGAAGGACGGGAATACAGCCCAGTGGTCCTGGAAACGGGAAGAACCGTCGTCACGTACTGTTGCCGTCACCATGTAGCGGCCATCCATCAGAGACCAGTTGGCACGGCCGAAGAAAGAAACGAGGTAGTTCTCCGTCGCATAGTTATAGTAACTGCGGTTGCGCTCCTTGCCGGCAAGGCTGGTGTCCTTGTTCGTCGAAGGATAGAAGCTCCAGTAAGAATTATGGGTGTTGTGCCAGAAGTGTGCCCACTCGTAGCCGGCCATGATGTCAAAGTGGTTCTTGGCCTTGTCGTTGAAGTCGTGGTAGTACTGTGCGTAAGCAGACAGCTGCATATTGCGCTTCAACTGTGACTCCCAGCCGTATGAGCCATAATAGACAGCCAGTGGGGAAGCCGGGTCGACATCCGTTACCTGGCGTCCCTTTGCAACATCAAGGCCTGCCGTCACGTGGAGGCGCAGGTCCTCAAAGCCGTGTACCTTATAGTCGATGTCAGCACTGCCGAGGAAGTCGCGGCTGATGGCACGGTCGTTCTTCAGGTTGAGGATAGACACCGGGTTCTTGGTTGCAAGAGAATAGAATGTCATCGGCCATGTCGGATCGTTGAGGGCTGTACCGTCATCCGTCCACTGGTAATAACCGCCGAAGTTGTTGAAACCGTCTGCATAGACAGGCTGTGTCGGGTCGAACTGACGTGCAGCCTTGATCGCCTCGCCGTCAGCATAGCGGTTCTTGGTCCACATGCCCTTGGCGTTCAAGGTGACCTTCAAATGGTCGTTCAGGAGAGAAGGGCTTAATGTCAGGGCACCCGTGAAACGCTCGAAGCTGGAGGTCTTGACGATACCCTGCTGGTTGGTATATCCCGCACTGACACGGTAAGGCAGCCAGTTGGCAGCCTGACCGGACACAGCTACGTTGTGGTCGTGGCCGATGGCGGTACGGAAGATTTCGTTCTGCCAGTTAGTATTGGCCTTGCCCAGGCTTCCGTAAGCTGTCGGGACCTTGTTGCCGTTAGCGTCCAGCGTGTACAGTGCCGTACCGTACTTGCTCTTTATCAGGTCACGGTACTCATCAGCCGACAGCACGTCAAGGTTCTTCGACTTCGTGCTGACGGTAAAGCTGCCGTTATAAGAAATCTGCATACCGCGACGACCCTTCTTGGTGGTGATGATGATGACACCATTCGAACCACGTGAACCGTAGATAGCTGTAGCGGAAGCGTCCTTCAGGACGTTGAACGACTCAATATCCTGCGGATTGACGAGAGAGAGCGGATTGGCCACACCCTTGACACCTGTCTGGTCCATGGCCACACCGTCGATGACAATCAACGGACTGTTGGACGCATTCAGTGACGAACCGCCACGGATACGGATGTTAGAACCGCCACCCGGCGTACCGCCGTCGTTGGTGACGCTCACACCGGCAACTTTTCCGGCGAGCATATCCTGCGCATTGACAACCAGACCCTTGTTCTTGCCGTCCGGCTTCAGAGCCGTGACAGAACCGGTAAGGTCGCTCTTCTTCACAGCACCGTAACCGATGACGACGACTTCATTCATCTGCTGTGCCACGTCTTCCTTGAGCGTGACGACCATGCCATTGGATGCAGCGACCTGCTGCTTCTGATAACCAATGTAGGAGATTGTCAAGGTTGCACCGGGCTGTACGTTGACAGAGAAGTTACCGTCAAGGTCGGTCACCGTACCGTTGGATGTCCCGTTGATAAGGACGGAAGCACCAATGACGGGCTCGCCGGCAGCATCCTTCACCTGTCCAGTAACAGTAGACTGTGCAAAAGCACTGACTGAAAGGAACAGCCCCAGCAAAAGGGTCAGTATCCTGACAGGAAATTTGCATTTTACCTGCTTCATCATTTTTGTTAATTAAAAGATTATAAATTGATTAAAGTTATTTTGTACACTCCGTCAAGGTCGGTTAATAGCCGATAGCATTGGCTTTATGTCTGCAAAGTTAATCGAGTTTGACGGATTTCACACTTTTTTGTCTTTGAAAATGTTATTTACGCTGTGCAAACGTTTGCACAAATAAATAATGATTAATAAATTGACATAGGTCAAATGATTTGTGAAAAATGTGTATATTTGCGTTACCAAAACAACAAACGGGCTAAGAACGGACTAAATCGAATGGTTGATACACCCAGCATAACGATGAAGGATATTGCACGGGACCTCGGTGTCTCCGTGGCGACGGTGTCTCGCGCCCTCAAGGACAGCCCCCGTATTTCGGCCGAGAAGCGGGAAGAAATAAAGAGGTATGCGCGCGAGCATTACTTCTCTCCGAACACCATTGCCGAAAGCCTGCGGAAGAGCAAGGTACAGCCTATCAAGGTCATCGGTGTCATCATCCCACAGCTTTCCCACTTCTATTTCTCGTCTATCCTCTCGGGAATCGAGGAAGAGGCCTCGGCACGAGGCTACCGGCTGATGGTGGCACAGAGCCGGGAGAAATACGAGGACGAAGTGAGGATATGCCAGGCATACTTAGAGAGCAAGGTATGCGGTATCATCGTATCGCAGGCCAAGACCACTTCCAAGTACGACCATTTCCAGCGGCTCGCCAGACACGGCACACCGCTTGTCTTCTTCGACCGTATCTGCACGGGCATCAATGCCAGCCGGGTCGTCGTCGACGACTACATGGGAGCCTACGCCGCCGTCACCCACCTCATCGACACAGGCTGCAAGCACATCGCCTTCTACGGCACGAAGCTGACCATGGAGATCGGCAGGAACCGGTACAACGGCTACCGGGACGCCCTGCTCAAACACGGCATGCGCCCCGACGACCTGCTGATCAGGAACTGCGACAACCGCGCCGATGCCGAGGCCATCACACCCGACATCATGAGCCTGGGCATCCCGCCCGATGCGTTCTTCGCCGTCAACGACGATACGGCCATCGGCATTCTCTATTCCTGCAAGCGCATGGGCTACCGGGTGCCGGAGGACATTTCCATCTGCGGCTTCACGAACGGTGAGCGGGCCGTAGCCTGCGAGCCGATGCTGACGACGGTAGAACAACGCGGCAAACAGGTGGGCGAAGAGGCCGCCAACATCCTCATCGACCAGGTGGAAGGAGCCTTGCCAAAGGACAAAGTAGTGAAGCGGGTGGTCAGGACAAGGCTGATCATCAGAGGGACAACAAGGTGAAAGCCTCCCCCAGCCCCCAAGGAGGAGCATGCCCACGGAAGCCAGTCAGGACAAGGCCTATCATCGCTTATCACAGCCTATCATCACCTACAACAGCCTATAACCGCCTACCCTTCCTTACAGGATCCGGGAAGGCACAAATACAAATACAACAATGAAGCAAAAGCCTAACTTAAGTTTCTGGCAGCTCTGGAATCTCAGTTTCGGATTTTTCGGAGTGCAGATCGCCTATGCGCTGCAAAGCGCAAACATCTCCCGCATTTTCGCGACACTGGGTGCTGACCCGCACAAACTCAGCTATTTCTGGATACTCCCGCCGCTGATGGGCATCATCGTACAGCCGATCGTCGGGACACTGTCCGACAAGACATGGACACGCTTCGGACGGCGCATACCCTATCTCTTCATCGGGGCTGCCGTTGCCGTCCTCGTGATGTGCCTGCTGCCGAACGCCGGGTCGCTCGGCATGGCGGTATCGACGGCCATGGTCTTCGGACTGCTCTCGCTGATGTTCCTCGACACGAGCATCAACATGGCCATGCAGCCGTTCAAGATGCTGGTAGGCGACATGGTCAACGAGAAGCAGAAGACGCTCGCCTACTCCATACAGTCGTTCCTCTGCAACGCCGGATCCATTGCGGGCTACGTCTTCCCCTACTTCTTCACCCTGCTGGGCATCTCCAACCAGGCGCCGCTGGGCGTCATCCCCGACTCCGTGGTCTATTCCTTCTACATCGGTGCGGCCATCCTCATCCTCTGCGTCATCTACACGACAGCCAAGGTAAAGGAAATGCCACCGGAGGAATATGCCGAGTACCACAGCCTGAAGAAGGCCGACAACGAATCGAAGGCAAGCATGCTCACCCTCCTGAAGAATGCGCCGGCCACCTTCTGGAAAGTGGGCCTGGTACAGTTCTTCTGCTGGTTTGCCTTCATGTATATGTGGACTTACACCAACGGCACCGTGGCAGCCAACTGCTGGGGCGTGGATATGTTTGCAGCTGACGCCACCACAACCACAGGCTATCAGGAAGCCGGCAACTGGGTGGGCATCCTCTTTGCCGTGCAGGCCATCGGCTCCGTAGCATGGGCAATGGTGCTCCCGCAGTTCAAGAACCGCAAGATGGCATACGCCCTTTCGCTTGTCTTAGGCGGCATCGGCTTCACCATGGCGGCCTACGTACACGACCAGTACCTGCTGTTCCTCCCGTTCATCCTCATCGGCTGTGCCTGGGCTTCCATGCTCGCCATGCCGTTCACATTCGTCACGAATGCACTGGAGGGCTACGGGCACATGGGGGCATACCTCGGACTCTTCAACGGCACCATCTGCATACCGCAGATCGTCGCTGCTGCGGTAGGCGGCGTACTGCTTCATCTGGTGGGCTCCGTACAGAGCAACATGATGGTGGTTGCCGGCGTCGCCCTCATCCTCGGTGCGCTCTCCGTCGGCATCATCAAGGACCGCCGCACGGCAGAATAGGGTTTCACAACTCTTTTTATATATCTCTCTGAAGAACAAGGTGTGTTGAATGGCGATTCAACACACCTTTCTTTTGGTTCTTCCGTTGTGCGGATGCTTTTCGTATAGCTTTAACGGAAGAACAGAAGTGATTCATTCAACAAAAACACAGCCAAGACCGTCAACAGTCTATCCTGTTATCCTCCTCCGATACAAAAACCTTTTCATTAACACGTTGGAAAAACAGATAAGACATTGAAAAGTCCTTACACAATTCAAACAAATCATCTGCGAACATAAAAACACACGTACAAAAAGAAAAATTGTAACCGACAGTCAATCAGCTGGTTATTAGGCCATTTATAAAAGGTGCTTAATTGGGCCTCAAAAGGGCGTTGGTAATGCGCTGAAAGAGCACCTGCTGCAAGTCAATCAGGCTTCTTTTAGAAGCCAGAAGAGCATGTGTCCGCTTTGGCTGCATGAAAACAGTTTACAGACACTGGTGATATGGGAAGTTGTTTGCAGAAGAGGAAAGACAGGCTGATGGACAGGCTTCGTATCAATCTGCCTTTTCAGCATTTCATCGGTTCTTCCGAAATATGGAGTGATAAAGCAAGCCTGCTACATAATAAAGCATACAGAGAAGCGGAGGAAAACCATCACGTACAGGTCAGACAGGGCTTTCCACGTCACTGCAATACCTGTTAAAGGTTAACGTCCGGCTTATGTGGGAAGTGTTGACCGGACTGGAACAGAAGCCGGCAAAGGGACGGCGATGCCAGGACATCGTCTGTAACGACAGACTCCCTGCCGCCATCCTCCATTCACGACAGCAGGGGCTGCCGGCATCTGCCGGCAGCCCCTGCTGTTGTATATAATTAAGGTGGAATAAAGTGTCCCACGACCCTCAGACCTTCCTTTCCCGCAGGAAAAGGGAATGTAACCCTATGTTCTGTACACCTGTCAGAAACTGAGAATCATTGTCTGACGGTGTCCCAGCGGGATGTTCCTGGTCAGGTCGACGGACTTGCCTGTGGTGATGTCGGTGGCTGTCGCATGTGTTCCGATTACTTCGGCATAGCGTCCGACTTCAAGCTGGTTGTCGGCTTTCCTTCCGTTGAGGACGGTGAGTACGGTCCTGCCTTTATGTTGACGGGCAAGCACATAGACCCCGTGCCAGGGGATGAACTGTGTCTGCGAACCACGGGTGATGACTTCGTTGTTCTGCCGCCAGTGCAGCAGTCGGCGGATCCAGTCGTACATGGCATTCTCGGCTGCAGTGCGTCCTTCAGACGTGAACTTGCTGACCTTGTCGCCCGGGAAACCGCCGGGGAAGTCCTTGCGGACATTGCCGTCGGTCACCTCCTTGGTGCCGTTCATCAGTATTTCCGTACCATAATAGAGCTGCGGGATGCGGTTCATCGTCAGCAGGAGGGCATAAGCCTGCTTCAAAGCCGTAGAGTCCTTTCCGTTTCCGAGGAAGCGGTCGGTATCGTGGTTTTCGATGAATGCCATCACGAATGACGGGTTGGTGTAGAGATAGTCATAGCAGAGGGAGTTGTAGATACGGTTCAGTCCCTTCCACCAATCGTCCGTCTCTTCGTGCTTCGCCTGTGAAAGGCGGTCGAAGAAGGCGAAGTCCATCACAGTCTTCAGGTAGCTGTTGATGTCCGACAGTTTGCTGTCCTTCTGCCAGGCTGCCGTGTAAGCCGGCTCTGTGACCCATGTCTCGCCCACGGCGTTGAAATTGGGATATTCCGCATCGAGTGCCTTCATCCACGCTGCCATTGCCTTGCGGTCGGCATAGGGATAGGTGTCCATGCGGATGCCGTCGATGCCGACGGTCTCGATCCACCACTCGGAGTTCTGGATAAGGTACTTGATGACGTGCGGGTTGCGCTGGTTGAGGTCGGGCATGGACGACACGAACCATCCGTCCACGGTCTCCGCCATGTCCACCTTGCTGGCATACGGGTCGAGAACAGGGGTGAGCTTGTAGCTTGTCTGCAGTCCGTAGCCGGGATGGTTGAACCAGTCTTTTGACGGTACGTCCTTGTTCCAGGGGTGGTAGTCGCCGCAATGATTGAAGATCATGTCCATGACGACCTTCAGTCCTTTCCTGTGACAGGCGTCGACAAGTGCCTTGTATTCCTCGTTCGTACCGAAGCGCGGGTCAACACGGTAATAGTCGGTGGTGGCATATCCGTGATAGGTACTGTATTTCCCGCCGTCAGCAGGACGGTCATTCTCCAGTACCGGCGTGAACCAAAGGGCTGTCACGCCGAGGTCGGTGAAGTAATCGAGGTGCTGGCGGATGCCTTCCAGATCGCCGCCGTGCCGCAGACTCGGTTCGTTGCGGTTGCAGAGCTGATCCTGCATGCCCTTGACGATGTCGTTCTTCGGATTGCCGTCGGCGAAGCGGTCGGGCATGAGCATGTACAGAACATCCGAGTTGTCAAACCCTTTCCGGTCGGCACCGGCCATGGCACGGGCTTTGAGCTGGAGCTTCTGTCGGGTGGTCTTACCGTTTTTGTTCGTGAAGCTGAGGGTCACTTCTCCTGGCTTCGCATCTTTCAGGTTGAGGTAAACGAGGAGATAGTTCGGCGAGTCGAGCCGCACGAGCGAGTCTATCCTTGCATTCGGATAGTCGGTGGACACATCCGAGAACTTGATGTCCTTGCCGTAGACCATCAGCTGGAGTGTCGGATCCTGCATCCCGGCGAACCAGCTGGCAGGCTCGATGCGCGATATGACAGGCGCGGATGGACGTTGACGGGCGGCTATTGGCATTGACACAGTGAACAGTAAAAGGAGGACAGACTTGCTGAAAACTTGTTTGAATTTCATATTCGGTTCATTATTGTTGTGCCGGGATTCATGGGCCTGATCAGTCCCTGTCAGGCTCATAAGCTCCCTTGTTTAATTGTGAAGAATCAGTGCGCTTTGCCCGTCTACCATCACTTCACCGCCTTCCATCTCGCCCAGTCCGGATTCGTTTACTTCGCCGTTGGCGCATACGATGGTGTATTTTCCTTTAGGGATATTGACCGTGCGGAGCTCCTTGTTGGCGTTGAGGACGACGTAGATGTCGTTCCATCTGTCGCCGCCGGCATGCTCCTTCAGGCGGAAAGCAACGAGACAGTCCTGCGTCGGGAGAAACTCGAGATGTCTGCGGACAAGGTCGGCATTGCCCATGTGGAAAGCCGGATGCGCCTTGCGGAGATGGATGAGGCCGCTGTAGTATCTGAACACCTGTGGATAGACCTTGAGGTTGTTCCAGTCGAGACGGTTGATGCTGTCGGGCGAGTTGAAGGAATTGTGTACCCCTTTCTTGTCGCGCAGCATCTCTTCTCCGGAGAGCATGAACGGCACTCCCTGCGAAGTGAAGACGGCCGTCTGGGCAAGTTCGTCCAGCCTTATCAGCTCGTTCTCGTCGTATTCAGCCTCCGGGACAGAGGCTTTCAGGCGGTCGACGAGGCACATATCGTCGTGACAGCTGACGTAGGCGACCATCTGTGTCGGCTCTGTGGCGTATGGCTTTTTGGAATAGTTCACCTTCGAATAATCCACCTGCGGATGCGCGATCATACCCGCTATGCCTGCCTTCAGGCTTTCTTCCAGCCCTGCTACCCCTCCGAGGAAACCGGCTTTATGGTCATCGGAGAAGGGGCCGCGCAGTGCATCGCGTATGTCATCCGAGAAGGCAGCAACGCCCGGCATCTGCGGGATGGCGGCTTTCATCGCCAGTTTCTCCTGCGGATAGGCGCACGTACCGGCGCTCCATCCCTCGCCATAGACGAATATCCCGGGGTCGATGGCATTGAGCTCACGGCGGATGTCGTTCATGGTCTGGATGTCATGGATGCCCATGAGGTCTACACGGAAGCCGTCGATATGGTACTCGTCCACCCAGTATTTCATCGACTCCAGCATGAAGTCGTGCATCAACGGCCTCTCGCTTGCCGTCTCGTTGCCGCAGCCCGACCCGTTGGAGGGGGTGCCGTCGGCATTGTAGCGGTAGTAAGCCTTGGGGAACGTACGCTCGAAGTTGCTGTTGGCAAGGTCGAAGGTATGGTTGTAAACCACGTCAAGAATCACTCTGATCCCCGCTTTGTGCAGTGCCTGCACCATCTGCTTGAATTCCATGATGCGGCGTGAGGGGAGGTCGGCGTCATAGGAATAGCTGCCCTCCGGTACATTGTAGTTCAGCGGGTCATAGCCCCAGTTGTATTGCGGTACGCCCGGTTTTGACTCGTCCACAGAGGCGAAGTCAAAGGAAGGAAGGATATGGACGGCATTGACGCCCAGCTTCTTCAGATGGTCGATGGCCTTCTGTTCGGTCAGTGCGAGGAATTTTCCTTTGTGTACCAGACCTGATGACGGGTCGACGGAGAAGTCCCGGTGGTGCAGCTCGTAGATGACCAGATCTGCCGGACTCTTCGTCGGTACACGCCGGTCGGTGCTCCAGCCTGCCGGATCGGTTTCCTTCATGTCGATGACGGCACCGCGGCCTCCGTTGCAGCCGACAGCCTTGGCGAATACGCCCGGTGTCTCTCCGTGTCCGATGTCGAAGGTATAGAACTTGCCTTTCAGATTGCCCTTCACGGTGACAGTCCAGATGTTGTCACCGCTCTGTACAAGCTTTATTTTCTTGTAGGCTTTCCCTCCCCGTCCCGCATCGTAGAGCCGAAGTGTCGGTTTGGAAGGGGCGTTGAGGCGGAAAGTCGTCTCGCCGGGAGAATAGGACATCTCGTTGAAACGCTGCTGGGCGGAAACATTCTGTGAGAGAAAGAGGGCGGCAATGGATGCTGCCAGATGATATTTCATATTCATTGTCTGTGTGAGGATAAAAGCCTGACCCAGCCCTTCAGAGGGAGGAATGAGACAGGCGGTGATGGGAGATGTGAGTGGGGACAAACGATAATAAGCGGAGATGGGCGGAATGGAAGATAACGGGAGACCATGCGAGGTCATGAGCAATAACAGGCGATGCCAGGCAATATCAGACGACAATATACGAAGACAGGCGGTGACGGGTAACCGAAAGAACCCCCGTCACCGCCTTCTCTGTCGTTATCGGCCGGCCTGGCTGATCAGGTCGGTTACCTGCTCATTGAAGGCCTTGTTCTTCATCAGGTCCTCAATGCCGACGTGCATGCGGTAGCGCCAGTAATGCTTCGGATTGGCCGGAATGTTGATGCGTTCGGCGTTCGGATCAGCCAGACGGAGGTCTTCGTCAATGCTCATCCAGTCCTGGATACCGAGGATGCACAGCAGACTCGGCGATGTCAGATGCCGGCTGACAATGTCTCTTGCCAGCCATCCCGGCAGCGGATGAGGTGCCGGGCCGCCCCGGTGCAGCATACTGTTGAAGTAATCCTGCGCACGTGCCCAGTCTTCATCCCACCACTGTCGCAGCGTCGCCATGTCGTGTGTGGAGATGGTGCTCACGCTCCGGTACGGGTTTTCGCTGAGATGCCCGAAGCGTACATGCGGATCCTTCGGCATACTCTGGATTTCCAGACTGAGGATGCGCAGTTCGTTCATCACCCATGCCACGCAGTCGGGCACCATTCCGAGATCCTCGGCGCAGACCAGCATACGGGTGGCATTCACCAGTTTCGGAAGTTTCTTCATTGCCTCCTGGTACCAGAACTGGTTGTTGCGGCGATAGAAATAGTCGTTGTAGAGCTTGTTGAATACAGCCTTGTCGCTGTCGTAGAGGCTCTCGTAGATGAAGTCGAACTGAACGCTGATGCGCGGATGGAATCGGTTCGGATCCTTGTGGTCGCGTACGAAGAGCACGTCGCTGATCAGGGCATAGAGTCCGTCACGGATCCAGACATCCGTCTCGGAGTTCTTACCCGCAAACACTTTCTCCACCTTTCGCTGCGTATCATACTCCGGACGCATCCTGTAACGGTCGCCCCATACGTGCTCCACATACTTCTGCCGCACCTCATCGGCATGCTCACGGAAGATACGGTCGAGCACCCAGTCGGTAATGAACGGCTCCGTGAAGAGTTCCTCCTGCCAGTGCAGTCCGTACCCTTCGATTTCCTCACGGCTCATGCCGAGAGCCGGTGCGAACTGTCCGAGCAGTCCGTGAACCGAGCTGATGGGAATCTCCCAGATACGGAAGAAGCCGAGTACATGGTCGATGCGGTAGGCATCGAAGTATTTCGCCATGTTTTGGAAGCGGTTGACCCACCACTGGCAGCCGTCCTTGATCATCTCGTCCCAGTTGTAGGTGGGGAATCCCCAGTTCTGTCCGTTGACGGAGAAATCATCGGGCGGAGCACCTGCCTGTCCGTTGAGGTTGAAGTAGCGAGGTTCCGTCCACACGTCACAGCCGTAGCGGTTCACGCCGATGGGAATGTCTCCTTTCAGGATGACCCTGTGTGCCTGCGCATACTCGTGGACTGCCTTCAGCTGGCTGCTCAGCACGAACTGTACATAATAGAAGAACGCCACTTCCTTGTAGGCTGCATCCTTGGGATTGGACAGCGCCTTGCGGTCGGATTCGTCCCACTGCTTATGGTCTGCCCACCGGGAGAAGTCGGCTGTCCCGAATTTATCCCTCATGTAGCAGTACTGCGCGTAGGGAACGAGCCAGCTCTCAGTCTCGGCAAAGAACGCCTTGAAGGCACTGCTTCCCAGCACTTTCTCCCCTTCCTGCGCAAAGAGCAGCCGGAGGTATTCCGTCTTTGCGTCGTTTACACGCTCATAGTCGATCTGCGGCAGAGCGTTGAGTTCCTTGCGCAGTGCCTCGAATTTCTCCCGCTGCTTCTTGTCCTTCAGCTCCGGCAATGTCGTGAGATCGGCATATTGCGGATGCAGGGCAAAGACCGAGATACAGCTGTAAGGATAGGAATCCGTCCATGTATGGGTGATGGTGGTGTCGTTGATCGGCAGAATCTGCAGCGCACGCTGTCCGGTCTGGCTCACCCAGTCGACCATTTTCTTCAGGTCGCCGAAGTCGCCGATGCCGAAGCTCGATTCCGAACGGAGCGAGAACACCGGAACCAGTGTTCCTGCCACGCGGATGGCCGGAACCGGGAAGAACGCCTCGTCCAGTTCGTAGACGATGGCATCTCCTTCCTCCATGCCGGGCAGTTCCAGCATCCGGTTGTTGCTGTATTCCCATACCGGAGCTGCATCGTTGTCGCGGTTCTTGATGAAGAATTTTATTTCAAGCTGGCTGCCCGAGAGCTTTGCAGCATCCAGGGTAAGGCTCCATTCGTTGATGCTGTGCTGCACCATCTTCAGTGCCTTCTTCACGTTCCACGCCCCCAGTGCAGGCTCAGCCCCTGACAGGTACAGCTCGTCCGACGCACCTAACTGCGGCGCACGCACCTTCAGCGTTACGGCCTTGTTGTAATTGTTGAGTCTCGCTTTCGTCAGTTTCTTCCCCACGATGCAGTCGGCAAGGGCGGAAGTGTAGAGGTAGGCATCCTCCGGGAGGTCGCTCCAGTGGTCGTAGACACGGTAGTTCAGGCCGCGTTCTGCATTGAATTCCAGTCTGTGGTTCATTATCCCCCATTCCCTGCGCTCCTCATTGTCGCCGCGGAGAATGCTGTAGAAGTAGTCTACTTGCGTGCCGGGTTTGGCGTCTTTCTTCACTTCCACCTCCCAGTGGTAGCCGTCTTCCGTACGCATTCTGTACTGTGAGGCCTCATGCGCCCCGTTGTGCTGACCCGTGATGATGTTCAGGACAAGATCTTGTCCATAGTAGGTCTGGTAGTCAATGTGAAACTGTACGTTCATATAGAGTTGGGATAGTTATTTTTCGTCAAAGTTAATCAAATTAATGCAGAATCGCAACTCTGCCGCACATGATTTAAATCAATTTGTGCGTAATCGATTGCATGATGTCGGTCAGGTGAGATTTCTCCAGACGCCCGCCGCCGCATCTTCTCCGTGGTATCGGCGTGTCACCGGCTCCGTATCTGCCTCTTCACGAGGGCATCCGAACTCATGAAGAAGCCTCCCGTACCACGCCCACACCAGGGAAACTCCTCATTGTCAGCCGTTTGCCTGCACCCTATGCGACCTTTCCGCTCCGTCCCCGGCCTTGCAATATCACCGACAACACAGCCTGCCCCGCTGCTTTCTGCAAACGTTTGCACAATGAAAAACACTGATTATCACCGGCATCTACATTCAATACGGCTTAAAACAGTACATTTGCAGGACAAACCCGAAGATACATACAACCTAAATATATAAGATGAAACGATTACTTTTATTATTTTCATTCCTGCTGTCGTTACAGCAGGGATTCAGTCAGGGATGGCCCTCCAAATATCAGGGCGTTATGCTGCAAGCCTTCTATTGGGACTCCTACGAAGATACGCATTGGACAAAATTGCAGTCACAAGCCGATGTCATCAGCCGTAGTTTCAACTCCATCTGGGTGCCGCAGAGCGGTTATTGTAATACCGGTCTCAACGGCAAGAGTATGGGCTATAACCCTGTGTGGTGGTTCAATCAGAACAGTTCTTTCGGTACGCAGGAAGAACTCAAACAGATGATTGCCGCATTCAATGCCAGGAATGTTGCGGTGATTGAGGATGTCGTGATAAATCACAAGAGCGGCGACAAAGACTGGTGCGACTTCCCGGAAGAAGAATGGAAGGGGAAGAAACTTAAATGGTCATTGGCTGACATCTGCCGGGATGACGAGGCAAATGAGAAGTTCCCTGTTTCTGGCAATTACGATACTGGCGACCATTTCGGCTACCGTGACTTAGACCACAAGGGCGAGAACGTACAGAAAAACGTGAAGACCTATTTGCAGTTCCTCAAGGAAGAGATGGGCTATAAGGGTTTCAGATACGACATGGTGAAGGGTTATGGTGCGGAGTTTATTAAGATATACAACGAGGATGCCAAGCCGGAGTTTTCTGTCGGAGAGTATTGGGACAGCAATTATGACAATGTAGTGGGCTGGATCAAAGGAACCGGCTACACCTCGGCAGCTTTCGATTTCCCTTTGAAATACATCATCAACGATGCCTTCGGAAACGGTAATTGGGGCGCACTGACCTATAAGGGGGTAGCCGGCGACCCGAACATGAGCCGCTATGCGGTGACTTTCATAGACAATCACGATACTTATCGCAACGAAAACGGTGAGAAGTTGCAGAACAACATCCTGGCTGCCAATGCTTTCATATTGGCAATGCCGGGTACGCCCTGTATCTTCCTTCCGCACTGGAAAGCCTATCAGACCGAGCTTGAGAAGATGATTGCCGCACGTAAAGAAGCGGGCATCAGCAATCAGAGCAGGATAGTATCAGGTAAATACTACGATGGCGGTTATGTAACCATCGTGCAGGGTGAGCGCAGTAAGATTATGGTTATCAGCGGTTATCCGAAGGGCGTTGACACGGAAGGGTACACACCCGTGTCGGTCGGAACGGCAGAAAACCCGAATTATGCCTTCTATAAGGAGACAAATCCTGCAAAGGACATCACGGTATATGTGGAAGCAAACGAGCAGCCACTCTATCTCTATGCGTGGACGGACAATGACAGTCCGCTCACAGATGGCTATCCTGGAACCCTGTTGACAAAGAAACGGCAGGTGGGCGATAAGGTATTCTATTATATGACATTGAAGGCTGACCGTCTGAACTTCCTGCTCAACAAGGGTAGTGATGCTACAAAGACGGACGATGTACGGGGTATAACCAACGATGTGTTCTATACCTACAACAACAGAAAGGCAACGGATAACACTGCGCAGTATGAAAATGAACCTGTTATGGGTGAAGTGAATCCGCTTACTTTCAGCAACAGTGAGACTGTAGCTTTCTTTGAATCGCCTGCATCGTGGGGCAAAGCAGCTTGCTGGGCATGGGATAGTCATTCAAATTATACGGGTGGCAACTGGCCGGGACAGCAGTGCGAATACATCGGGAAAGCTGCCAATGGCAATAAAATATGGAAGTGGACCTGCAACGTTACAGGAACACCGGAAAATATCATGTTCAATGATGGAGTAGCCACAGGCACACAGAAAAGCCATGAATACGCCTTTACCAATGGCGGCTATTACACGATGAGCGAGAGAACCGGTGCAGGCAGCAACACCGACAATCTATTTGAACGCGAATTTAAGGGGAATGTGAAGAGTACCCTCTGCCTGCCATTCAATGTCAGTCCGACAGAAGCTGTGCAGCTTGACGGTAAGATTTATCAGCTGACAGGTGCGTCAAACGGAGTCTTCATCTTCAAGTCCTGTAACTCGATAGAGGCTTTCAAGCCTTACGTCTTTATAGCCAACAGAACCGCAAAATGCCTCATTCCGTTCCGTGGAAAGGCTGTACTTTCCGGCAATGCCATTCCTGCAACAATTGGAGATTACACCTTTGCAGGTACAATGGCCAAGGTGACGAAGGTGTCAACAGCAGAAACATCCTGTTTTATCTATACAGCAGCTGACGGCAGCTTTGTCAAGGCAAACAGCAATGCCGGTGTCGTCATCCCTGCCTATCGCTGTTACTTCCAGACGAAGTCGGATGCTGCCGCACCTGCCAAGATGCAGTTCATCAACGAATCCACTGGTCTGAGTACAATCACTTTATACGAAGATGACAACATCTATACGCTGCAGGGTGTATGCCTGGGCAGGCGTTCAGCACAGTCCGACCTGCCAAAGGGGATATACATTTACAAAGGCCGAAAGATCCTAAAATAAAGAAACGACAATGAAAAGACAATACCTGATCCCAACAATCGAAGTGCACAAGCTATCCTGTGAGAACTTATTAGACGGTTTCTCACAGCACAGTGAGACCGCCCCAGAAGCTCCCGGCGGTACAGAAGCAGGTGCAAAGGAATATGACTTCGACTTATGGGAAGACGACAATTACGACGGACAACAGTTCCTTACAGATTCGCGATAATCTAATACCGTCTGCAGATTATAAGCAAGGAGCAGGACGCAGCAACAAAAATTCCATCCAACAAGCGGGGACTGCCGACACATCGGCAGTCCCCGCTTATCGTTCCTGCAAATATCGCTTGTGTGTGATGCTGAAAGACGCGCGTCCGAGATAAGAAAAAAAGTTCTTCCTTTAAATGGATAGATGGGAATAGAATAAAGGGCTTGTGTACTTGCATAGTATGACTCTCCCAAAACGGATGGTCTTGCAAAGGAGGGTAAACTACAGGATAAAAGGCAGAAAAGACAAATTGATACGATGCCTGTCCGTCAGCCTGTCTTTCCGTCTTCTACAAACAACTTATTCTCAGATTATCGGTGTTTGTAAATATTTTTGTGCAGTGCAAAGCTGACACATGCTCTTCTGGCTCCTGAAAGATGCCTGATTGATCTGCAATGGGTGCTCCTTTAGCGTGTTACCAACGCCCTTTTGAAGTCCAATCAGACACCTTTTACAAACGACTTGACAACCGATTGATTGACTGCTGGTTACAGACCCGCTTTTTGCACGTGTTCTTTACATTTACAGATGATTTGTTTGAAATTATGTAATGGTTTTTCAAAATCCTATCTGTCTTTTCAACGTATTAAAATGAAAAGGTCTTTGACTCGGAGGCTGATGATTAGGATAGACTGTTGACAGTCTTGGCCATGTTTTTGTTTCATCAATCACTTCGGTTCTTCCGTTAAAGCTATATGAAAAGCATCTACGCATTGAACGGAAGAACCTGAAAAAGCCTCCCGTGCCACACCCATGCCGATGAAAAGCACCTATTGCAGTAACTGGAACAAACCGGTATTCGCACTTCCTTCAGAAGTGCGGATGCCCGACACCGATTGTGTTGCCAGTAAACACCATACGTGCTGAGGGTTTGCACCGACACAATATACCGCTGTCCTCTCATCCCTTTATCTGTGATCATGGAAAAGCAAACATTGCATATATGAATCTGACCGTTCTTTCTCAGACGACAGGCTATAGGGTACAAGCTGAAAAAGAGGGGCGTATAACATCATGGTATGAACCGTCTGTCGTGACGTGCAAGAGAGACCTATGGCTGCAGGAGGCAGGGCACATAGGCTACACCGCCAGCTTTGCCCCCTTCAACATTCTGCGCGTGTCCGCTTTTCTCAAACTTTTTCATGGATTGTCGGGAAAAGGAAGTACCTTTGCAGAGAATTCATCTTTCTCTTCGCACAGGCAGAGAGAATTGGTGAAAACACATATATGACAAGGCGTTTGCCAATGCTTTTTCTTGGCAGTCCAAACCTTTACGGACTATCCATCACAGCCGGGAACAGAGTTACAGTAGATTTCTGCAGATGTGTATATCAGGATCCCACATGTACCCTTCCGAGTACATACAGGTAATCTTCACATATCAGCGTGGACTTCTGTGCTGCTCGGGATTACCTGCGACAGCCATACGAAGACAACGGACTGCAAGGACGGGCAACCAGCCTGCCCACGCTTTTCATATCATGTGGAAATATACAACAAACACAGAGGTTCCACAGGGCAGCAAGGGAACTTTTCACAGCTATGCTACCACATCCGTCATTTGGGAAAGCAGACATCTGTAACGGCCTGACCCGTTCCGCAAAGGTACTCCTCAAAGGAATATCATCTCCTATCCGCCGTGAGTTCCCGTTCTTTGTCCTGTTCTTCCTGCTCATCAGCTTGTCTACGCTCAAGTTTTTCATCTCAGGAATGCTGGGATTCCATCTTGATCCGATTGTATTTGAAGATCTCGCACGAGGGCTTTCCGTCAGCTATGTCTTTACAGCAATCATCAGCTACACAAGAAAGAAATGGCTGAAAGTTATGTTCTATGCCATCGGCCTTTCCCTTTTCGGGCTGAATGTTTTCTTATGGCTGGTCTTCCATCTCATCATACAGCCCCAGATCATCACGTTCATTGGGGAGACCAACAGCAGAGAGGCAACAGAATTTCTGTCCACCTATCTGTTCTCCCGGAATGGGATTATCTCCATAATCGTCATTTGTTTTGCACTCATGACAGTTGTAATGGCAGAATGGAGACACGATCTTATCGATAACTCTATATCACAGAAAACCAGCTGGACTGCAAGAAAGGCCTTCCTGTGGGGCACTGTCATTACAGTCCTTTTCGGTTTCGGCCAATTCGACATCTTTTATCATATCGCAAAAAGCAAGACCACCGACGACTTACCGATAAAAGACACCTTTCCTTATGATACCGTCACGAAGATGATTTTCTCCCTTAACAGCATACGGACAACCGAAAACGAATTACAGGAAGCTGTCAAAGCCTCTTGCAAGGCGGAGAAGGGGACTGTCGCCGATAATGACTCTTTAAACGTCGTATATATCATCGGCGAATCGTATATTAAATATCACTCCAACCTGTATGGCTATCCTCTATTGACAACACCAAGATTAACAAAAGAGAAAGCCAAAGGCAACCTGTACATCTTCAATGACGTGGTCAGTGCGTATGCAGCAACCTCGCTCACCATAAGGAATACATTCTGCTGCAATTCCCTGATGGATAATGAGAAATGGTATCACACGCCATTCTTCCCTGCCATATTCAAAAGGGTCGGCTTCGATGTATACTATTGGGATAATCAGAAAACGGACGTGACAGAAGGGCTTACAGGGTTTACAACCAATTCATTCCTATACAACAAGACCATAGCAAGCCTATCTTATACCGCTTCATCTGATAAGACTTTCCGCCATGACGACCAGCTTATCCAGGACTATTTCAAGAACAAGAAACCAACAGGAAAATACAACCTAATCATGTTCCACCTCTGGGGACAGCATATAGACGCAGCCTCAAGATACCCCCATAACAAGTCTTTCAACAGATTCACATTCAAGGACATTCGGCGGAGGGATTCGTATCTTACAGAAAGCAAGCTGCAAGATATTGCGAATTACGACAATGCCACATACTATAACGACTCGGTCATCAGTCACATCATCAACAGATACCGGAAGACGAATGCTGTCATAGTTTACCTGTCCGATCACGGAGAGGAAATATATGATTACCGCGACTCAAAGGGACGGGTGAGTGCGGCCCCAGGACAATATAAGGAACTTCTGAAATATCAGTATGGCATTCCTTTCATGATATGGTGTTCTGACACTTACAAAAGGAAGCATCCTCAAGTGATAAGAAACATCAAGGCTGCACTGGACAAGCCTTTCATGACAGACAATGTGTGCCAGATTCTCTTCGACCTCAGTGGAATCCAAACAAAATATTATGTTCCGCAAAGAGATCTGCTGAGTCCGAAATACAAGATCAGGGACAGGATACTGGGGAACGGGGACAACTACGATAAAATTATGCGTTCCCGTCAAAACAAATAAAAAACGCCGTCTGCAGATTACAAGCAAGGAACAGGACGCAGCAACAAAAATTCCATCCAACAAGCGGGGACTGCCGACACATCGGCAGCCCCCGCTTGTCGTTCCTGCAAATACCGCTTGTGTGTGATGATGAAATGGATCTGACGAAACGAAGTGCCAGGCCGTCAGGAAAGAGATGTTTCACACATGTAATCTCTCCTCCAAAAGACTTTCCCGTCCGGCATCCCGGCCCGACCTGCTTATTGGGGAAGCCGCCACTCCAGCCCCGTGAGTTCCATCAGCTTGTTGAACGCAGGAGAATATCGCGCACCGGCATAGCCATGGTCGTACTCGTACCGGACGACCTTCCCCGGACAGTAGACCGAGACACACAGTCCGCCCATGTCATAACAATAATCATCGGAAACCAACGAGTCTATGTCTCTTGAGGTATGGTCGACATACAGTTCCCTGACAAGTTCATTTATCTTCCAGGCCGTTACACCGCTGATCTGTACAGGCACGATAGAGTCCTCATCCGACTCTTTAAGCGGGAAATACACTTCGTTCTTCACGACACGACGGTTCTTGTACACCATCCATCTTACCGTATGACGTACTTTCATCATTCCGGATGCAGGGGCAATCTCAATGGAATCGAAACCGGCGGCAGCACACCTGTCTGTTTTCTTCTGCTGCGTACCCGTGGAGCAGCCTGCCACCAAAGCGGCGAATAGCCCCAATATACAAATTGATTTCATACTCATGTCTGTTCACTAATTAAAAAAGTAATGTTGCAAAGATAAACATTTAGGACTGTAAAGCCAAATAAAGTCCATAAAATATGAAGTGGCAACCATGAGAGGCTCCTGTCCGCCCCGTCCATTTCACTTACGAGGACGTTTACCCTCCGCCAGCACCGCAGGACTGACAACAGCTTCATCTTCCAAGAAAAATGCAATAAGGAACATTTCACTTTCTATGAACCAGCTTTACGGGAAAGTGCGGTTTCCAACAGTCCATTTAGCAGAAAAGTACAGGAACCAGAGAACCTGATACGGAAAAAGTGTAGTATGCAGCCCTCCATACTACAGAAAAAGTGTAGTATTTGCTTGCTCGTTTTATAGGAAAAGTGTATATTTGCCGCAGTATAAACATTAGAAAAGTGTATTCATGCTGTATAGAAAGATCGGGGAATTTATAAGCTCTCACCTTCAGACACCTGATGGAAAGATACTTCTGATAGATGGAGCACGACAAATCGGAAAGTCATATATCATCCGACATATCGGCCAGAAGAAATTCAAGAATTACATTGAGTTAAATATGGAGGAGGACAAACTCGGTGACCGCCTGTTTGCCGATGTCCGTACTGTACGGGATTTCTACCTGACACTGAGTATCAATTTTGGAGACAAAATGGGCGACAAACACGACACCCTTGTGTTTATCGACGAGATTCAAGCATACGACCACCTGTTTACTTTACTGAAATTTCTCAGGGAAGATGGACGGTTTACCTATATAGCCAGCGGTTCTCGTCTGGGCATTGCCTTAAAACAGACAAGTTCCTTGCCTTTGGGAAGTATCTTGGTCAAACATATGTACCCTTTAGACTTTGAGGAGTTTCTCATCGCAAACGGTGTCGGGCAGCTGCTGCTTGACAGCCTTTACAAGAACTTTTCGGACAGGAAAGCCATGCCTCTGGCAATCCACAACAAGCTGATGAGTCTGTTCAGACAATACCTTCTCTCGGGTGGTCTCCCGGATGCCGTCAACAATTTCCTTGGACAGAACAACATACGGACAACACGTGAAGCTCAGGAAGCCGTCTACCTCAACTATGGCATTGATGCCGCCAAATATGAGCAGCAAGCAACCCGCCGCCTGAACATCCGGCGCATCTACGAAATGATCCCATCTAACCTCGAAAAGACAAAAAAACGAATCATAGCCAAAGAGATAGAAGGAAAGACAGGGAAAAGAATGTCCAACTACGCAGAGGAGTTCGAATACATCATTGCTTCCGGGATTGCACTGGAGGTCAAGGCAATCAGTACACCCACCTTTCCCCTGATACAAAACAGCGGGAAAAATCTTTTAAAACTCTACATGAATGATGTGGGAATACTGACTTCCATCTATTATCACAACAATCCGAAGGCCGTGCTTGATGATGTTCCAAGCATTAATTTAGGTTCCGTCTACGAGACGGTAGTGGCCCAAGAACTGAAAGCACATGGCTATTCTCTTTATTACTATGACAACAAACAGAACGGAGAGGTCGACTTCCTGATAGACGACACAGAGCATCTCAGCGTCATGCCGATAGAGGTCAAATCTGGAAAAGACTACAAAAAGCACAGTGCCCTGGACAAGTTTGTGTCCAACAAGCACTACAATGTCCACCAGGCATTTGTACTGTCCAATGAGCAGACCGTAAACACGCAGGATGGCATTACATATATGCCTGTTTACTACATCATGTGCTTCAAAAACCAATAAGGAAGCGCATCATAAGCAGGACAGACTCCCTTGGTATCTCCTCTTAATAATATATAAGCACGGCACAGCAAGAAGAGCGTATGTCAAGCTGGCCCATGGCAGGCATCAGATCCTGCGCATTGGACAATTGACATACGCTCGTCTTACACAGCCGGATGTACTGCATCAGAATGTAAGGGTCAGGCCTACAGAGAGGGCCGTCTTCCCCTTATAGACAGGAGCATGGTCGGAGTTCTCGCCGAAAGTCTTGAACAGGTTCTGGCGAACCTGCGCATACAGGCCGAACGTCTCACTGAAATTATAACGCACGCCGGCCTGCAGACCACCCGTGCGCAGTCCGATGGATGCACCGGTATAGATGTCCATCACGGACGGCAGCTTCATCACCTCCGCCCAGTGGTAATCACCATGAAGACTGAAGTCGTAACCATCCAGGGCACCGTAATCATCATCGTCACGGTCCTTGAGAGGAATGACCGTTATCTGGCCGCCCAGCGACACGAAGTCGCTGATGGCATAATCACTTCCTGCCTCGAAGCCCGACTTGCCGCCGACATTGGCATAACCGGCATAAACCTTTACGTCTCCATCACCGTCCCAAGCCTGTGCACATACGGAACGGGGCACGCAGAGCAGGCAGACTACCATGGCGAGCCACAGAAAGAGGCTGCCGTGTCTGAAAGAATTTTCCATTGTCGTCTTTTCCTTTTATCTAATTGTATACTTTGTGATGGCGAACACCTTACGCCTTTCACCTGTCTTCGAATTCTTCACCACCTGTGTCCCATAGACAAGGAAGTTGTCTCCATACCAGTACTGCGAGTTGGAATAGCGCATTTTCTTGACATCCTCCTCATCATTTCCGGTCTCTATCATCTCCGACGTACGGTCCTGGATCACCTTGCCGTCAGCATTCCTGAAGAGTTTGGAAACCAGCCGGTTCTTGTCGGCAAAAAGCAGGTTCACATTGTTTCCCTTCATGCTTGCCGAGACAAAACGTTTCACATACATCGGCAATGTGCGCGGATCCATCGGGAAGCACTCGTCCCAGAGCAGATTGCCGGCCGCATTGAATTTCGCCAGGACAGCGTGCGTGTAGGCATATCCGGCAAAAGTCGACATGACCATATTGCCCACCATCGTGGTACGGTACACCGGATAATAAGCCTCACCGAGGTAGAAGTAATCCTTGCCGTCGGTCATGATGCGGTGCGAGGCCATCAGATAGTCCAATGCGTACTCCTTGCCAGCCTTCTCGGCCTTTGCTTTTCTGCGCTCTACCTTCGCCTGCTTGCGGCCGCTCATGTACTCGGTGAAATTCTTGAGATCAAGGAAATTGTAGAACTTGATGTTGTTGAACCGGTTGTTCTTCAGTTCAGAGAAGAAGATTCCTTCCGATCCCCCTTTCTTCACTTTCGAGTAGGTTCCCGTGACGAAGAACCTGCCGCCGGCCTTAGAGACAGAGGCAGAGACGATGCGCTCGGCAATATCTGCCGTCAGGTTGTCTGTCCCCAGCACCTTTCCCTGCTTGTCCACACGCACCAGCTGCACATCATCCCCGGTGCGCACCAAGGCATAGATGACATTGTCAATCACGGTGTTCTCAAGGATGAAAATGTCCTTGTCCTTCACTTTCGGGAAATGGATGTCGGCGAAATTACAGTGGCCGGTCTTCAGGTCAATGATGCCGATGCGGTCCGTCTTCTTCTGCGTCGAGCTGAATACGACCGATCCGTTTGTAATGACAAGGTTGCGCATCGATCCCTTGCGGGTGTACTCACCGTCCGTAACGTTGCACTTGCGTGTGGCGGCATTGAAGGCGACGACCATGAACGAACCGTCCCTCTCGCGCAGCACCGTGTAGAGCACGCCGTTCTCAACCACATTGGAATAGTAGTACATTCCCTTGTCAATCAGCATGGAGTCGGCACTGACATACTTCATCGCCGTTGAATAATATGCGGTTTTGAAATACCGTTTCCCGTCCTTGGTGTCCTTGGCAAACGACTGTACGACCAGTCCTTTATCACCGACAGGCAGCACCAGCTGGTCCTCATAGTCGGCCCGGTACGGAAACTCGATACGTCCCGCCACCTGTGCGGTCATACTCACCGACTGCGCAAACAGCGCAATCATACATAGCATAAAAGTTTTCATTGCTTTACAGTTTTATTATTGGTTTATCAGTCCTAATATATGGGAAGCCGATTCCCAACCGGCCGGGACTTGTGTTCCCGGCCGCTGGGAGTCACATTCCCAGCGGCTGGGAACCATGTTCCCAAGCAGCAGGGGATGTTGAAGACAATCCCTGACGAACGGGCCTTCCGGCTACGCCTGGAAGACGATTGTCAGACTTGTCTTGCTCTGGACAGGTCGGCCTTTCTGTTCGGCAGGCTTCCACTTCGGCATGGCGTTGGTCAGACGGACGGCCTGGTTCTTGTAGAACTCCGTACAGTTGTCCAGCACCCGCTTCTGTTTGGCCGCATCCATCTTCAGGAAATGCCTGCTTGTCCCCTGCACGTTCTCTACCCTGACGACACGTGCGCCGGTGACGGAGCCGTCCATCTCGACATTGAAGACGACAGTCATCTCAGCATGTACCTTCGAGCGGATGGACTGGATAGTGTGGTGCTGCCGCTGTGCGAAATATCCGGCGACGGCTTCCTGTCCGCCGTCGAAACTGGGGAGTACGTCTGTTCTGCTTGTCTGCGGAGCTGGTGCGACGGTCTCCAGCTTTTCCTTCAGCTTGTTGATTTCCACCGTTCCCATGACAATCCGGCCGTCTGGGCCAACGAGATACATCGAGGGGATCCAGTCAATCTTGTACAAGCGGTCAATGACGGTTGCCTTCCTGAACTTCTTCAACTCGCTCACCTGTATCCAATGCATCTGATAGCGGTCCCAGTAGGTCTTCGCCCATGCGTCACGGTCGGTATCGAATGATATGCCGATGAACTGCACGCCATGGTCACGGAACTGCTCGTAGAGAGCCTTCATCGCCGGAATGTCACGCCGGCAGTCAGGACACCAGCTGGCCCAGAAGTCCAACACCACATAACTGCCGCGATACTGACTCAGCCGTATGTCCTTTCCGTCATACGTTTTCAACTTGAAATCCGGCGCAGGTGTGCCCGGTTTCAGCATATTCACAGCATACCTGGCATCCAGCCCCGAAGTCTGCACGGTGTCTGTTGTCTGTGCAGAAGCCGTCGCTGCCGCCATGAAGAGCAGGCAGGCAGCCGCTAAGAATATTCTTTTCATAACTGTCCCTGTCTTTTTTTCTTTTTTGTCCGATCATCTATTAGCAACCAACACAAAAGCACTATGGCTATCAGCAATGCTGTTACAGAAGAATAAAGCAATCCCATACAGTTTCCTCCTATTTCTTGTTATTACGATTAGAATTATTACTTGTACTTGCCTGAATGAAGATAATGCCGATCGCCAGAAGCAATCCTGATATCAGCAACGCCATTATCGACATAAACGGTTCGCCGAACCCTTTGAATGCAGATGTAAGAGCTACCGCCGTCATCAGGTACTTGGCTATATCCAACAGCCAGTCCCCAAGTTTTTCTTTCAGCTTGTCAGTCATGCTGCAAATATACAACCTTATTCTGAATACAGCAAACGGCTTATTGTATTTTTTCTATTGTCAGCGTCTGGTCACAGTAATCTACGACCGCCGGACGGTGGGTGATGAAGATCACCGTCCGGTCGTGCCGGGAGAGTATGTTCTGCAAGAGCTGGCGTTCTGTCTGCGGATCAAGGGCCGATGTAGCCTCGTCAAAGATCATGACACTGCGGTCACGCAGCAGCGAACGGGCAATGGCAATGCGCTGTGCCTGTCCTTCGCTGAGGCCGCCTCCCAGCTCCGAGCAGAGCGTGTCGAGCCCTAAGGGGAGATGGAAGACGAAGTCGGCACAGCTCTTCTCGAGCACGGCGACCATCTCTTCTTCCGTGGCATCCACTTTCCCAAGCAGCAGGTTCTCACGGATCGTACCGCTGAGGAGCGTGTTGCCCTGCGGCACATAGACGAAGTTGGTACGCATGAGCGGTGTCAGCTCCATGCGTTCCTGTCCGTTGTAGATTTCCACCGACCCTTTCTTCGGCTTCAGCAAGGCGAGAAGCATACGCACAAGTGTGGTTTTTCCTGCACCCGTCTCGCCGAGAATGGCTGTGCAGGAACCGGGATAGAAATTGAAGCTGAGGTCTTTCAGTATCTCCCGGTCGCCGTCGTCATAGCGGTAATCCACGTGCCTCAGACGGATTCCGCACGGTCCGTCCAACTCTATCGGCTCTCCCTGTTCCTCCAAAGGATCTTCTTCCAGCTCCATCAACCGTTCGGCGGCAGTAAACACGGACACGAAAGCGGGCACCAGCTTCGTAAGCTGGCGGGCAGGACTCTGTATCTTGTTCACCAGCTGCAGGAAGGCCGTCATGCCGCCGAACGTCAGCGAGTGGAGCGACATACGGATGGCAGCCCACGTGAAGGCGACAAGATAGCCGAAAGCGAATCCGAAGTTCAGGACGAGGTTGGAGAAGACCGAGAACTTCGTCCGGCGCACCACCCTGCTGCGGAGTTCGCGCTGTGTCCCCTCCAGCCTGCCCACGATCATCTCGTCGCTCTCGAGCGTCTTGATGAGCATCCGGTGCTGGATGGTCTCCTGGAGAACGCTCTGGACCTTCGAATCAGAGTCGCGCACTTCTCGTGTCAGCCGCCTCATCTGGCGCACATAAACCTTGCTGACCAGGACAAACAGCGGTATCATGACGACGATGAGAATCGCCAGCCGCCAGTCCATCGACATCAGATAGAGAAACGCGCCGAGGAACATCGCCAGCGTAGAGATCGAACTCGGTATGGTCTCAGTGAGGAAGTTCACCACATTGGCGACATCAAACTCCAGCCGGTTCAGCACATCGCCACTGTGGTGACGCTCCTTCCCATGCCATTCCGAGCGCAGGATACGGTCGAGCATACGCTGCTGCATACGGTTCTGCGCCTTGATGCCCAGCAGGTTCCGCACCCATACGGAAGCAATGTTCAAGGCGAAGTCGCAGAGAATCAAAACTCCCATGACGGACACTGCCACATAGATACTGCCGTCGATGACATGAGACGCCACGTCGATGGCGTGCTGGACAGCCCCTACGGCAGCCAGCGAGACACCCACACCGAGGATGCCTATCACTGCGTTCAGCACCGCCTGCTTACGGTTTCCGCGCCAGGCGATCCACAGCCAGCGGAATATTTCCCTGGCCGTATAGTGCGTGTCAGGAACCTGCAAGAGTCTTTTTATCCTGTTCATCATTGTTTTCTGCTTGTCTTTGTATTCAAGGGTGGAGAGGTTTGCGCAGCGTCCGGAGAGAGGCGGAAAGGCTTGCCACAGCATCCGGAGAAGGGGAGACGGAATTGCTGTCCTCGCACAGACCGGCAGCCTTCTTCCCCGTCTTAGAGCCTGCGGGCATCCGCTCCCCACATCAGTTTCTCACGCAAGGTGGAGAAGAAACGCTGTCCGCTTCGCTTGACAATCCGGACTTTATGCGGAGCTTTCCTGATGGTCAGCGTCACTCCCTCCCGCAGCTTCTCCGACCTGCCGTCCACAGCCGCCAGGAAGTTATGGCTCCGGCTTTCCACTTCCAGCCGGATTTCACTGTCGTCGCTGATGACGATCGGGCGGATGTTCAGACTGTGCGGCGCGACGGGTGTCACGCTCAGAATACCCGACTGGGGAACGATGATCGGACCGCCGATCGAGAGGGAATAGGCTGTCGATCCTGTCGGCGTACTGATGACCAGTCCGTCGGCAAGATAGGTGACGAGGTATTCACCGTTGACACTTGCCCGGATGGAGATCATCGCCGCATTGTCACGTTTCAGAATGGCAATGTCGTTCAGCGCATAGGGACAGCCTTCCAACGGCCCGCCGTCAGCCTCGAGCTGGATCACCGCACGCTCTTCCATCTCCGGCTGGCCCTCAAAAACCTCGTCGAGTGTAGCCCGGATCTCATCTGGAGTCACATTCGCAAGAAAGCCGAGCCGCCCCATGTTCACGCCGATGATCGGTATCTGCTTCGCACCTACCCTGCCCGCCGCCTTCAGGAACGTACCGTCGCCGCCCAGCGAGATGACGTAGTCGACATCGAAGTTCCCCCCCTCGAACACGCCGGCTATGGCGACAGCACCCTCCAGCTTCTGCCGCAGCCCGAGGTAGAGGCTCTGGTCCAGATAGATCTCCGCATCGTGACGGACCAGATATTCTAACATACCCCATATCCGGACAGACTCCAGGACCTTGGACGCATTCCCGAAAAGCGCAAAACGAAGTCTCCTTTTTATCATAAAACGTATCTTTTTAAATTCTTTTAGCCTGACAAACTCTACAAAACCATAGATATTTAGTACATTTGCAGCATACTTGCATCTGCAAAAGTAAATATTTTAATTGGATTTATTACTTAAAAACAAAACAAATATGGGTAAAGTGTACGAGTTTCTCGCCAACGGCTTCGAAGAGGTAGAGGCGTTGGCGCCGGTAGACATCCTGCGCCGCGGCGGCGTAGAAGTGAAGACGGTCAGCATCACGGGCAGCCGTCTTGTGGAGTCGTCACACGGCGTACCGGTCAAGGCCGACCTCCTCATAGAGGAATTGGGCAATGCCGACGACGCCGACCTGCTGCTGATACCGGGCGGCATGCCGGGGGCAAAGAACCTGAAAGACGACTCCCGGGTTGGGAAGATGCTCCTCCGCCAGTATGAAGACGGAAAGCGTATAGGAGCCATCTGCGCCGGCCCGATGGTGCTGGGGGTTCTGGACATCCTCAAAGGCAGACGCGCGACCTGCTATCCGGGTTTCGACAAATTCCTCACAGGGGCAGAATACACGAACGAGCTGTGTACCGTCGACGGAAACATAACGACCGGGAAAGGACCTGCCGCTTCTTTCCTCTATGGTCTCAGACTGCTCGAGCAGCTCACATCACCCGAGAAGGCCGACGAGATAAAGAAGGGAATGCTGCTCGACGAACTGACCGCCCTGCACTGAAAGACAACGGACAGCATGAAATACGTCATCATCGTCGCCGGCGGAAAGGGGCTGCGGATGGGGGCTGACATCCCCAAGCAGTTCCTGCCCGTCGGCGGGAAGCCTGTCCTGATGCACACCATCAGCCGCTTCCGCGCCTACGACAAGGACATGAACATCGTCCTCGTCCTGCCGAAAGAGCAGCAGGCCTACTGGCAGAAGCTGTGCGGGGAATATCACTTCGGTGAGGAATACCGGCTGGCTGACGGCGGTGCAAGCCGCTTCCAGTCGTGCAGAAACGGACTGTCGGCGATTCCCGACAATGCGGTAGGGCTCGTCGCCATCCACGACGGGGTACGCCCGTTCGTCTCCACAGAGACAATCGCCCGCTGTTTCGACACGGCAGAGAAGACGAATGCGGCGATTCCCGTACTCCCTGTGACCGACACCCTGCGCTATACCGGCGACGCACCGGGAGGAAGAAACGTGCAGCGCGGCGACTACAGAACGGTGCAGACACCGCAGGTGTTCGACATCCAGCTTGCCAAGAGGGCATACAGGCAGGACGAGAATCCGGCATTTACGGATGATGCCAGCGTCGTCGAGAGCCTCGGACATCCCGTCACCATGGTCGAAGGCAACCGTGAGAACATCAAGATCACCACCCCGTTCGACCTGCAGGTGGCAAAGACGCTCTTAGCTCTCAACACATCGTTTTCTTTTCGAAGGCATTATGACCGATGCTTGAAGCAATGTTTACCGGATGAGAACAACAAGCCGGCAGAGGCTTAAAGCAGAAGCCTATGAGTGAAAGACCCATGCGCCAAAGAGATGCAGAATGCACGGCTGCAAAGCTTGGAAAAGCCCTCCCGGAGATTATCTCCATGGCAGACGGAGCATCTTTTCGTGAAGAAAAATGTTTCTCTCCATGGAAAGAATCCGAAGCAGACAGATAAATTCCCAAATGGGAAAGAGGGAGAGGCAAGGCAGTCCCATTCACACCGCATCATCCGAAGGCATAGACTTCAAGACAACCTTTGCCATATACCCACAATAATATGAATGATGGCCTTCGGATCCTAAATTAGAAATGGACATACTATCGCAAGACATCATGTATCTGCAGGGCGTAGGCCCGAGAAAGAAAGAAATTCTGAGCAGGGAGCTTGGCATCCGTACCTACCGTGACCTGTTGGAATACTTCCCCTACAAATACGTCGACCGCACGAAAGTATATCTCATTTCAGAGCTTTCGCCGGACATGCCCTTCGTACAGATAAAAGGCAGGATCATCCGCTTCGAGGAGACTGAGACGGGGAAGCGCAGGAAACGGGTCATCGCCCACTTCACGGACGGACACGGTATCTGCGACCTCGTATGGTTCAACGGAACGAAGTACGTCTATCAGAACTACCAGCTCAACAGGGAGTATGTCGTTTTCGGAAAGCCAGGCGTCTTCAACGGCAGATTCCAGTTCTCCCATCCCGATATCGACGATGCCGCCCAGCTGCAGCTCAACGACATGGGGATGCAGCCTTTTTACATCACGACCGAGAAGATGAAAAAGGCCGGAATTACCTCCCGGGCCGTGGAGAAGCTGACGAAGACACTCATCGGCAAGCTCAGCGAGCCTCTGGAGGAGACGCTGCCGCCCTTCATCACGAGCCACCTGCACCTCATTTCCCGGGATGCTGCCCTGCGTAAGATCCATTATCCCAGGTCAGTCGACGACACCCAGCGTGCCCGTGTCCGCCTGAAGTTCGAGGAGCTTTTCTACGTGCAGCTCAACATCCTCCGCTATGCCAGCGACCACCGGCGCAAGTACCGGGGGTACATCTTCAACCGCATCGGAGCACAGTTCAACTGGTTCTATACCCACAACCTGCCCTTTGAACTCACCGGAGCACAGAAACGGGTGATGCACGAGATACGTGCCGACATGGCCGGCGGACGGCAGATGAACCGCCTGCTGCAGGGCGATGTGGGTTCGGGCAAGACACTCGTCGCCCTGATGTCCATGCTCATCGCCATCGACAACGGTTACCAGGCGTGCATGATGGCACCTACGGAAATCCTTGCCGAACAGCACCTCCAGACCCTCAGGGACTTCCTGAAAGGGATGAACCTGCGCATAGAACTGCTGACAGGCATCATAAAAGGAAAGAGACGCCGGGAGGTACTCGACGGACTGATGGACGGCTCCATCCACATCGTCGTCGGCACACACGCCCTCCTCGAAGACAAAGTGCAGTTCCACCGCCTCGGCATGGCCGTCGTCGACGAACAGCACCGCTTCGGCGTGGCACAGCGTGCCAGGCTCTGGGGCAAAAGCGAGAATCCTCCGCACATCCTCGTCATGACGGCCACGCCCATCCCCCGGACGCTCGCCATGACCATCTACGGCGACCTCGACGTCTCCGTCATCGACGAACTGCCGCCGGGACGCAAACCGATACAGACCCTCCACAAGTACGACGACCAGATGCCGAGCCTCTACAACGGCATCCGACAGCAGATACACCTCGGACGGCAGGTGTACATCGTCTATCCGCTCATCAAGGAGAGCGAGCGGATGGATCTCAAGAACCTCGAAGACGGCTTTGCGGCCCTGTGCGACATCTTCCCCGAGTTCCGGCTCAGCAAGGTACACGGAAAGATGAAGGACAAGGAGAAAGAAGCGGAGATGCAGAAGTTCGTCAGCGGACAGACCCAGATTCTCGTTGCCACGACAGTGATAGAAGTGGGCGTGAACGTACCCAACGCCAGCGTGATGGTCATCCTCGACGCACAGCGGTTCGGTCTCTCCCAGCTCCACCAGCTGCGCGGACGCGTCGGACGCGGGGCCGACCAGAGTTACTGCATCCTCGTGACAAGCCACAGGCTGACGAAGGAGACCAGCAGGCGCATCGACATCATGTGCGAGACAAACGACGGCTTCGAAATTGCAGAAGCCGACCTCAAGCTGCGCGGACCCGGCGATCTGGAAGGGACACAGCAGAGCGGCATCGCCTTCGACCTAAAGATCGCCGACATCGCACGCGACGGACAGATCGTACAGATGGCGCGTGAGGAGGCGCAGAAGATCATCGATGACGACCCCGACTGCCGGAAAAGTGAATACAGTCTGCTTTGGAACAGGCTCAAAACGTTAAGAAAGACTAATATTGACTGGGCTTCCATCTCATAGCGGAAATTACCAGAAAACCGCCGGGAGACTATGGTTTAAAGGCTTGACATAAATCATCTGCGGGCAGGAAGAAGTGAGCCGTTTTGTTAAACAGCCTATAAAAACTGTTAAGCAGCAACTTTCCCTATATTTTTTCATTATCTTTGCAAAGTCTTTTGGTTCAAAGTTGTATGCCATTTTTCCGGCAAACAACCCTCCACCAATCGAAAGGGACATGAAAAACGGTCCCGTGCCGGCATGGCATCTGAGTTTAGAAATAAAACAACTTGATTATGACTTTCAGAAAGATAGTTAGAACTTTTGCACTTACATCTCTTTTAACCTTGACATCCCATTCTGCCAACGCACAAGACCTGCTCGCACGCCAGGCTCCTATCGACCGCCGTGCCAAAGCACTCGACACCATGGTCATCACCCGACTGCGTGAGGCGGAAGAAATCGAAGAACCCGCATCCGAACTCTATAACGACTGGAACAACAACTACGCACACCGCGGGGGCAACCTCCCGGACGTGTACAAGATAGACCTCCGCGGCTTCCACATGCCGACGCCGAGCCGTGTCATCACAAGTAACTTCGGCCGCCGCTGGGGCCGCCGCCACCAGGGACTGGACATCAAGGTCTATATCGGCGATACCATCCGGGCAGCCTTCTCAGGCAAGGTACGCGTCGTGAAATACGATGCCAACGGATACGGAAAGTACATCGTCATCCGCCACAACAACGGACTCGAGACCATCTACGGACACCTCTCCAAGCAGATTGTCTCACCCAACCAGACGGTACGTGCAGGCCAGCCCATCGGTCTGGGCGGCAACACGGGACGTTCCACCGGTTCGCACCTCCACTTCGAGACACGTCTGGCAGGTGTCGCCCTGAACCCGGCACTGTTCTTCGACTTCGCCCATCAGGACGTTACCGGCGACTACTATGTGTTCCGCCGCAGCACCGTGGCACAGGAGTCTGACCGGGCGACAGCAGCGCGCGGTACCTCGTCAAGCCTCGGTTATTCCCGTGAGAACATCCAGGGAAGGAGCAACCGCAGCTACAGCCAACGGCAGGAAAAGACCTACAACACCGATTTCTCCAGCCACACGCCACGGACAGAGGCCGCAGCAGAGGGCAGCCAGATCACTTACCACAAGGTGGTCAACGGCGAGACACTGGAGACGATCGCACGGCAGCACGGCATCAGCCTCGAGCAGCTCTGCCGACAGAACCACCTGGGGAAATTCACCAAGGTGGTGGGAGGACAGCTGCTTGCCATCGGCAAGTAAACAAGACAGAACATGAATACGGACAGCTCCGGCAGGCATCAACCTGTCGGAGCTGTCTGCTTTCCGCTCCACACGGACGACAGCAGGAACGCTCCTGATGCACGGAGACGAGAACCCTTCACCGGCAAGACCGTCCCATACCAGCAGACAGACAGGAGGACGGCCGGACTTCCTCGCAGAAACGGCAGAAGTGCGGACAGCAGACGACCTTGACGCCGTTGACAACGGCCAGGACGTTTCCCTCTTCCGCAGTCCTCCTGTCTCCGGGACTGCCCCCCGCTCTGCCCTAAAGAAAGAACCATAGAAAAAGGGTACACAAGCACTCCTGCAAGGAGAACCCGTGTACCCTGTACTCTATGTCAGTTTAAATACCCGCGTTTATTTCGAACGCCACAGCCCATGGAGGTTGCAGTACTCACGTGCATAGACCTCTGTGGCATCGGTCCTGAACTCTGCTACCGGCCGGTCTGTCGGCTCCAGATACTTGCGGAGCACTTCGTTCTTATCGGTAATCAGCTCTATCCAGAGAATGGAATGCGCCTCCGTCATGGGATGCTCCACCTCGCCGACTGTGACACGGTAGCCGCCGTCAATCTTCTCAACGACCGGCACATGCTTCTCGGTAGCTGCATCTGTGGTATTCTCCTTCAGCTGCTTCATGCCGTCCAACCCACACTCACCGCCTGCAAGAACTTCAACGATGCTGCCACTCTCTGCACACTTATATAATTCGTTTCTTTTTACCATAATAAATTATTTCTTAATGTCCGGGTGCAAAGGTAAGGGGTTTTTCTGAAAGAAGCAAGCCCAGAACTTGAAATTATTACAGTTTTTACATTGTTTAAGGATCGGATGAGTCCTGCCCCGCTTCTATCCGGCAGACGGAGAAACTGCTGCCGGCGCACACGTCCGGGACAGAGCGCCCGTCCCGGATGACAGGAACACGTCGGGAGGAGAACAGGCCGGACGAATGTCCGCAGCCGTCCCTGACCCGAGGACAAAGGGACAGAGCCGGCTTTCCCGGCATTACCACTGTCCGGCCAGCATCTTACATCCAAGACCGCCAACAGCCCTTTGCAATATGTGTGACCGGAACAGGAAAGAATCCGTCTATCCGCCTTCTGTCGATGCGATGGTGCCCGACACCGACCGTGCCGGCGGTGGACACCCGCCGTGCTGAACGCACACACGCATACAACATGCCGTCGGCACGGGAACCGCCTGCCGTCGAAGAAATATTGCACAAGCCAAAGCCAGACGATCGGATCTGATGAATGAGGACATTTTTCCTGGAACAACGAGGGTTTGTCGGGCGGAGGGGGACTGCGCATAGAAATCTATACCGTTCAAGTTTTATCCGTCTGCAATATTTCAGAATATAAAACTGCTTTTATCCTAAAATTTGTACCTTTGCCAACAGATATGAACAGACGGATACTTTTCACATTTGCGGTGTTGCCGTTTTTCACGATGGGGGCAGTTGCGCAGGACCATATCAATCCCGAGGACCGGACGGTGGATATGGATTCTCCCACGTTCGTGCCCATGGTCCACATCGGCAAGGCGAAAGTGGGGACAGACAGTATTCAGTATGTGCGGACGAGCAATGTCTATGTCTTCCCCCCGCTGGAGTTCAAGAACAAATCGCAGGAGATGGCTTATTACAGGCTGGTCTACAACATCAAGAAAGTGCTGCCGATAGCCAAGGAGTGCCATCAGATCATCCTGGAGACCGGAGCCTATCTTGAGACCATCCCGTCGAAAAAAGAACGGTCCGAGCACATGAAGCGGGTGGAGAAAGAGATATGGAACACCTATAAACCCCGTATGAAGAAGCTGAGCTTCTCGCAGGGAAAGCTCCTCATCAAACTCATTGACCGGGAATGCAACTCCACCTCCTACGAACTTGTCCAGGCCTTCCTCGGTCCGGTCCGCGCCGGTTTCTACCAGGCTTTCGCCTGGGCTTTCGGCAGCAGTCTGAAGAAGCGGTACGACCCCAAGGGTGCCGACAGGCTGGTAGAACGCATCGTCCTGCAGGTCGAGGCTGGACAGCTGTGAGGGGGACCGTCGCATACACCTAAACCAGAATCCTTATGAAACGAACATTCCTCTTACTACTGCTTGCCTGCTGCCTGCAGACCGTACGGGCACAAGGCGTGAAACCAGCACACGTGTCCGTCTATCCGGTTCCGGCTGATCTCCCTGAAGTCATTTCAGCGGTCAGCGAGAAGCTGCTGCCGGTGCAGGGAAAAATCACGGAGACACCGCTCATGGAGCTTCTTACGCATGAACTGTATATTCCCGGTTCCGATCCGGCCGGCCCGACACACCCCACCTGTCCGCCGTCTCCGTCGGATGATGAGGAAAGTGACGCGGAAGATACGGCTTCCTGGGAGGACGACATGGATTCCGTTGTCGTGGACTCCGCTGCCTACGACACGGAGGGAAAGGACAAAGGGGTTTCTACGGTTTTCATCGTCAACAGAACCGACTCGGCGAAGGTGGAAGCTCTGCTGGCACTTGCCCGTGAGAAAGGCTTCTATGACGCTTCGCGCTACCGGTACTTTTTCCAGCTGGACGGCCTCAGCAACACACAGCTGTATCTTTATATAGCTGACATGAAAAGCCCCTATGCCATCCCCTCTGTCCAGTACACGGATGTCTGGTCGGAGGATGCCCGGAAAAACAGCGATGACAATCCCTGGCTGTTCTCCCTGAATATGAACCGGACGTCAAGGGATGCCTTCGCCCTGCTCAGTCACCGCAGAATAAGCGACGTGGCGGCCATCTTCGTGGATGACGAGCCTGTTGCCATCCCGCGTCCCATCCCCGAAGAACATTACGACGGAAGCCTGCTGCTCGTCTGCAATCCGGCGGATGCGAAGCGCAGCCGCCTTTACGACCGTCTGAAGGCTGGTGCCGCCCACGTGCCGGAACCCGCCCCCCTGTTCCGCCCGCAGTATGTTGCCGGCGACACGCTGACCTATCGGGTCACATGGCCGAAACCGTATGAAGAGAACTGTCTTGACCATATGTTCCGGCTTGTGCCGCTGCTGTCAACTGACAGTCTCTGCCGTCTGGAGTTGATTGCCGATACCGTTCTCTCCTCCAGCAAGGAAGACCTGGAGTTCCATGGATTCAGGATTCCGATAGGAGAATTCCGTCAGCTGCTGCGCCGCAATCACTTCGTCATCGTGTATAAACCGGCATCGAACGATACGGGCATAGAACTGAAGGACAAGGAACGGTTTGCGAAAGAGCTGATGAAAATGTTGATGCGCCAGGCTCCGGCATGGAAGAAAGTACACCGGAGAGAGTCGGGCGATACCGCAGAAGAGGTGGCCATGGTGATGACATTCTATATCGTAAACGGAGTTGATCTATGGGATTTCTATCCTTCCATGCCTGAACTGCAGATGATGACCACCTTCAACAACCGCTTTTCAGCAGGGCAGACATCAGGAGAATACTTTTTCGACAGATTTGAAGGTGTGGTGAATTACCATATTGCGCACACCGGACAGGGGACCGTGATTTCCCTCCGGTCAGAAGAAGACAGATTCTATCCGACAAAGAATGGGTCAGTCCTAAAACCCAGTTGCAAGCCTACCCGCTTAAACACACAATTTCATAAGCCTATATAAAAAGAAAGGAATATCTGTAACTCCTCTGAACTGTGCCCTGAATGCCTTAACCTTAGCATTGAATGACTCGGCATTTGCATTCGTAGCTCTGTTTACAAAGAAATTGAGTATGGTTTGATAATGATTTTCAAACGTGTCAATCACTGTGTAGAAATTGTCCACTCCCAGCTCTTCAACCTCATTAAACCATTTTGCCAGCTTCAGCCTTGCAGCATCCTTGATGCTCTTGATGTTATAAATGTCGGTAAGTTTCATAGCCAAATCATATGCCTTTTTCAGTGTCGGATAATGTTCAAAGATGATCTGTGCCCTACCTTTCTGTGTTTCAGTCCACTTGGTCTTGTGCTTGGTCAATATGAACTTTGCTCTGGCGAGCAACTGCTTGCGCGTGTCACCATTGCTGTATCTAAATGGTATATATTCCTTTCCCTTACTTTTAGCTTCTTTTATCTCCTCATTCTCTTTATCTCTTGCCATCCATCGGTAAGCGATACGCATGTCATCCAGAGCATCATAATATAGTTTCTGCACATGAAATCTGTCATTGGTAATAAGTGCTTTGGGAAAAACAGAGCGGGCTATGCGCATCATCGAAGATGACAAATCGAGTGTTATCTCCTTGACAGTCTTCCGTTTAGAAAGGTTTATCTTCTTGAGAACCTGGATGACGTCCTCAGCCTTGGTCCCTTTAACCACAGCCACTAAAGTCCCTTTTCTGCCCTTTCCCGCCTTGTTGGTCAGAAAAGTATAAACCTCGCCACTGCTTAGACAGGTCTCATCGATACTTAGACTCTCTCCTATGTTATCTTCAAACAATAGCCAGTCTTGAGCATGATCCAACTGATTCCAGCTACGATAATCACTGAAATGTTCCTTGTACTGTGTGGATAACAGCTTGCCATTTACGCCATAGTGCGCACCAATGCTTGCGATGCTCTCTGCAGTGGACTCAATTCTATTCTTTTAAAAAAGAAACGAACTCGGGGGATAGTTTACTGCCCTCGGCCGTCAAATCATCATATGAATAAGTAAATATCTCTCCGTTGGAACTGTCACGCCACTTGCGACGGCGAACATGGAGGTAAACTGCTTTGCCACGAAGGGGAAAGTCCTGAATAACACGCTCGCTGGTAAAACCATAACTGCTTACAGTGCCTAACTTATGGTCTGACTTTTCCATGAAGTTACGCTCGTCAAGCCAAAAGTCAAACTGGGAAACACTCTCTTGAATATCGACAACATCAAAGTAGTCGGCAAGTACATCTGGAAAGATGCAACGTAATAATTGGTGACTCTTCATGATGCAAAGGTAATAAATACTTATGAGATTGTGTGCTTAAGCGGATAGACTTGCAACTGGGTTTTAGGACTGACCCCAAAGAATTCCATGGAAGTCCATGTTGATACAAAGGGGCTTATAGAAAAAATCGAGTATCACAGCCTCATGGAAGACACGGACAACGGATATACGATAGAACGGATAAGATAAGAAAAACGCCGGTACTCTCAGCGAGCACCGGCGTTATCAGTATGTTTAACTAAGAAATCTTTTCCAAATGAAAGGAAACCTCACGGCCGCCTTTATCATCCCAGATCAATCGTTAAACTTTTACCTTAATAAAATAACTAAAAACCTAAATCTATTACTACTAACCTAAACAATCTATTAACCTTTTGACGATGCAAAGGTAGAGAGATTTCTGTCTTCACACAACTTTTCACCGGAGAAATCCCTGAACACCGCATCATTCTTGACGCAAATCAACTCATTGCGTACGCAAACAACCAATATTTTGTTACTTTTCTTGTCTGTTTATCGCTTTTCTTGTAACTTTGCTGCAAACGATACGCCAATGAGAATACTGATAGTAAATACCAGTGAGAAGACAGGCGGGGCGGCCGTTGCCGCCAACCGGCTCAAGGATGCGCTGAACAACAACGGCGTGAAGGCGAAGATGCTGGTGCGTGACAAGCTGACGGACGACATCACCGTGGTCAGTCTCGGCCACGAATGGCAGAACCAGCGGCACCTGCTCTGGGAACGGTTCTGCGTGTTCTGCCACCTGCACTTCTCACGGGAACACCTCTTCGAGATAGACATCGCCAACGCAGGGAGCGACATCACGAAGCTGAGGGAGTTCAAGGAGGCCGACATCATACATCTCTCCTGGATCAACCAGGGCATGCTCTCCCTGAAGAACATCCGCAAGATCCTGTGCTCGGGCAAGCCGGTGGTGTGGACGATGCACGACCTCTGGCCGGCAGCCGGCATCTGCCATTATGCCCACGGCTGCTGCCGCTACGAGAACGGATGCGGCAACTGCCCGCTGCTGCCCGGCGGCGGCAGCCCGCACGACCTGTCGGCAAAGGTGTGGAAACGCAAGAAGGAAATGCTCAGTCACGGCAACATCTGGTTCGTCACCTGCAGCCAGTGGCTCTCCCGGCAGGCGAAACGGAGCGGACTCCTGCGCGGCATCAGCGTCAGGGACATCCCCAACCCGATCGACAGTCACTTCTTCCAGCCACAGGACAAGCAGGCGGCCCGGAAGCGGCTGCACCTCCCCGACGACAGACGCCTCGTGCTCTTCGTCTCACAGCGTGTGACGGACCAGCGCAAGGGAATGGACTATTTCGTGGAGGCGGTCGCCCGGATGGCGGAAGAGCATCCGGAGATGAAAGGACATACCGGCATCGCCATCCTCGGCGGACACGCCGAGGAACTGGAGGGGAAACTGGCACTGCCGGTCTATCCCATCGGCTACGTGAGCGACCAGCAGCGCATCCGGGACGTCTACAATGCCGCTGATGTATTCGTCCTTCCGTCGCTCGAAGACAACCTCCCCAATACCATCATGGAGGCCATGGCGTGCGGGGTACCGTGCGTGGGCTTCGCAGTCGGGGGCATACCCGAAATGATCGACCACAGGAAGAACGGCTACGTGGCGGCGGAACGTGATGCCGCCGACCTGGCAAAAGGCATCCGCTGGGTGCTGGACGAGGCCGACTATAAGGCTCTCTCAGAAGCGGCCGTGGCGAAAGTGCTGCACAGCTATTCGCAGCGGAGCGTTGCCAGACAGTACCTGGAAGTGTATAACGAGGCGATGGCCTATAAGAATTTCTGTCTATGATCACATTCTCTGTTGTCACGATAACCTACAATGCGGCCCCGGTGCTGCAGGCGACACTCGACAGCGTACTCATGCAGGACTATCCTCATGTAGAGCATCTCATCATTGACGGAGCCTCGACGGATGAAACGGTGCAGGTTGCCGAAAGCTATCGGCAGCAGTCTGCCGAAACCGACAACGAACATGTAGTGCGCATCCAGAGCGAACCGGACAACGGGCTCTACGATGCGATGAACAAGGGACTGCGGCTGGCGACAGGCGACTATGTCGTCTTCCTGAACGCCGGCGACCGCTTCCCTGCCGCCGACACGCTCGACCGCGTGGTGCTGGCTGCCGTGGTGGGCGACGGCGAAGAGCATCCTGCCGTCCTCTTCGGCGATACGGACATCATCGACGAGAAGGGCAACTTCCTCTGCCATCGCCGGCTCAGTCCGCCCGAACGCCTCACCTGGCGTTCCTTCCGCTACGGCATGCTGGTGTGCCATCAGGCGTTCTACGCCCGCACGGACATCGCCCGGTCGCTGCCGTATGACACCGGCTACCGCTATTCAGCAGACGTAGACTGGTGCATCCGGGTGATGAAAGAGGGGGAACGGCGCGGACTGCTGCTGCGCAACATCCATGCCGTCGTGGCCGATTACGTGCAGGAGGGACAGACGACCCTCCACCACAAGGAGTCGCTCCGGGAGCGTTTCGATGTGATGCGGCGGCATTACGGACTTCTCCAGACCTTGTTCCTCCATGCGTGGTTTGCCCTCCGGAGTCTTGTCAGATAGGACATACCTGCCTGTTCCAAAGGGTTCTTCCGTTAAAGACGTGGATGCTTTTCGCATAGCTTTAACGGAAGAACCGACGAAAATATAGCCAAGAGCGTCAACTTTCCATTCTATTTTCATCCTCCGATACAAATCCCTTTTCATTTGAATACGTTGAGAATACAGATGGGATTTTGAAAAGTCATTACATAATTGCAAACAAATCATCTGCAAACAAAAAGAACACGTGCAAAAAGCAGGTCTGTAACCGGCAGTTAATCAATTGGTTATTGAGCCGTTCGCAAAAGGTGCTTGATTGGACCTCAAAAGGGCGTTGGTAACACGCCGAAAGAGCACCTGTTGCAAGTCAATCAGGCATCTGTCAGAAGCCAGAAGAGCATGTGTCAGCTTGGATCGCATGAAAACAGTTTACAGACACCGATGATATGGGAACAGGTCGTCTGTAAAAGACGGAAAGACAGGCTGATGGACAGGCATCGCATCAATGCGCCTTTTCAGCATCTTATCTTGCAGTTTGTCCTCTTTTGAAGACCATCTGATTTCGGACAGTCATGCCATGCAGGTGCATAAGCCATTATTCTATTCCCCATCTACGCATTTAACGGAAGAAGCTTTTAAAGGGCTTTAATACGTCCTATCGATTGTTAAGGACGGCAATATTCCCGGTCATCGGGCGTTTTTCATCCGTACAACAAAGAAATGACAATGAAAGCTATCAGAATGAAAATGCTGGTTGTCCTGTCGATGCTGTGCCTGTCGGCAGCAGCCCAGACAGAGTACAGCGGCATCGCAGGAGCATCCCCGAGACTCGTCAGGGCACACAAGAAAGCACTGCAGAAAGAAGCCCGGAACAGTTCACGGACAGAGACCGTGTCCGGCACGGCAGGTCGGCAGCCAGCCGGCAGCCAGCGTGTCACCGCCAGCACTGCACCCCGGCAGACGGCCCGCAAGGATTCCGGTGAAATGGAGGTAAGACAAGGGCTGCAATCCGTCTCACGAGGCGTAGGACAGGTGGTGAAGCGTGAAGTCAAGACCATGGGAGAGATCACCCGCAAGATAGGCGAAGGGGGCAAAAAGTTCTTCAAGAAACTCGGGAAAGGCATCTCCGACTCCTTCAAGTCCGACAGTACCAGTCACAAATAACACGCTCCTTACTGCCCGGAAAGGCTTTTCCCGCATATCCGGGTCCGGCACACAGGGGAAAGAAGGCATCCTCCCTACAGCCCGGGGACGGCTTTCTCCGGTGCTTCCAGCACCGACGGTACAAGGAACAAATGCCGCACGGCAGGGGACTGTGTTCCTTGAGGATATGGTTTTCAATCCCATGCCCTGCCCTTCCTCCTTATTTTATCACACACAGCCTTTGCCGTTTCCGGTCAATTTCATACCTTTGCCGGCATGATTATCCAAATGCAGAAAGCTAAACCGAGGATAGAGGAGCTGGACTTCCTGAAATGTGCGTTCATCACCCTGATGATCGCCTTCCATCTTGTCTATATCGGAAACACCTACCCTGTCGCCAAACAACTGGTCTATACCTTCCACATGCCGGGGTTTCTGCTGGTATCAGGCTATCTGTTCAATGTCAGCAAACCCTGGGCGGCCTTGGGGAAGACACTGCTGTGGATATTCATTCCCTATTCCGTGATGGAGACCGGCTACACCGTAATGGCATCGCTGCTGCCTATCCGCGAGCACATCGACCACCTGACCCCAGGACTGCTCATCGACCACATTTTCCTTCATCCGACAGGCCCTTACTGGTACCTGCATACACTGATGCTGTGCGGAGCATGTTATTACGTGGCTTTCAGGAAACCGAGGGGAAGATCCGTCCGGACAGCCGGAACGGGGAAACCGCTCATCCCCGAAAGGCTGATAAGCCTGGAGAACCAGATGCTGACGGGGCGCTTCGTTCTCCTTGCCCTTTTCCTCTGGCTGCTCTCCCATGGCTGCGGACTGCTCTCGACCGCCAATGCCGCTTATTTCTTCGCAGGGGCTGCCGTCCGGCAGATGGTGGGCGACTTCCGCCGTGCCTTCCCTGTCAGCTGGTGGACTCTGCCGCTGCTGGCCACAGTGTGTCTCGACCCCGGCCATTACCACAAGGAAACATTCTGGGGTGCCTGCATCGTCTACCTCGTCATCTGCTCACTGCTGTGGATCTATTCACGCAGGATTCCACAGGGGCTGAAACGCCTGATGCTCTTCATCGGACGAAACACCTTTCCCCTCCTGCTCTTCTCTCCCGTCTTTACGATTCTCGCCAAGTACTACCAGCCCCTGCTGCTCCGTGCAGAGCCTACGGGGATGCTTTTTCTCGCCGTCAGTGTAGGTTTTGCCATGGCCGGATCGTTCGGAATAACCTGGATGATGGACGCGACAGGCGTTTCAAGACTGTTCTTTGGGAAAAACGGACTTAACCGGTAGGCGGTGACGGATCCTTCACCGCCTGGCGACGGCGACCTTACAGACTCTCCTGCGCCAGCACCTCCCCGTCCAGCGTATAGGCGGTGAAGACACCGTGCTCATAGACCATGAAAGTAGGGACATTCCCGCCTTTGGGAAAAGTGATGGAACCGAGATTGCAGACAAGCGTACGGTCTTGGCGCGTAAGTTCCCACAGGTGCGTATGTCCGTAGACGATTGCATCAATGCTGCCTTTCGGCATCGACACCTTATTATATATATGTCCGTGGGTCAGGAAAAGTCTCCTGCCCTCGTCGACCAGCAGCAGATAGTCCGCCATCATCGGGAAATCCAGCAGCATCTGGTCGACCTCCGCATCACAGTTCCCCCTTACAGCCACAATGCTGCCGGCCCGCCTGTTCAGGGCTTCCACAATCCCTTTGGCATCGATACCCTCCGGAATGGAGTTGCGCGGACCGTAGTTCAGGATGTCTCCGAGAATACAGAGCATGTCACAATGTTCACGGTCGTAGAACCGAAGTACCTTCTCAAGTGCGGGCAGACTGCCATGGATGTCTGATACCAACAGATATTTCATTATGCTATGGTTATTGGTTATGCCGGCAAAGGTACGGCTATTTTCCCATATATCCTTGACAGCCGCAGACATATTGCCGTCGGGCAGGACACAGGACATCCTCCTCCTGACCGGCAGAGCATCCGGGCTCCTCCTTTCATGTGCCCCGCCGGCCATCTTTCCCCGGTAAAACAACGGCTGCCGTCCGGCAAGACCAGAACCGCATGGATTCCCATGCGTGATCTCCTTTCAACTGGCTGTTCCTTTTTGTTTTAGGAAAAGCCAGCCCACCGGCTTCATCCGAAAAGCCATGCCGGCATCGGCCGGACAGCGCCTCTTTCACGACAGGCGGCTTCCGTACCGGCGGCTGTTGTATGCGTGTCAGGCCTCAGCAAGACGGGCGACCACCAACAGCACGATTTGTGTCAGGCACCTTCTCATCAGCAGAAGGCAGTGGAACGGATCTGTCCCGGTCCTTGTCACAGATTCGGCAGGCAGCCGGCGGCAGGCTCATACGGAAACTGCCAGCCGGACAGCGATTTAACATGATATTGGAAACAAAAGCCGCCTTTTCTGCAATGTTGTTCCGTAGTCAAAATAGGGATATATATATTTTTTTAAAGAAAACACCTGATTTAATTTGTTTGTTTAAAACTTTTAGCTATATTTGCGCCATAGAAGTCTATTACTTACAACCTAACATGATAATAACATAAAGGACCTGCCTTATGAATATGAAAAGACTCGTTTTATGTTCCTTGTTCATGCTGTCAGCCATTGTCAGCTTCGCCCAGCAGTTGTTTACCTCCAAGGGCGTCGTCGTCGACGAGACGGGCGAGACCGTCATCGGAGCGACTGTGCAGATTGCGGGCGACAGCAAGTTGATAACCGTGACCGATGCTGACGGCCATTTCACACTGGGCAATGTGAAGCCGGGATCGAAGATGGAAATCAGCTATGTCGGCATGAAAACCTTTTCGGGCATTGCCAAACCCGAAATGAAAGTGACGCTGGTCAATGACAACTCCACCCTGGACGAAATCATCGTAACGGCCTTCGGAGAACAGAAACGTTCCGCCTTTACAGGGTCCGCCGCCATCGTAGACTCGAAGAAGATGGAGCAAAAGCAGCTGAACAACGTGATGAGCAGTCTGAAAGGTGAAGCGGCCGGCGTACAGATCATAGACAACAGCGGTGAGCCGGGAGCGACACCCGCCATCCGTGTGCGCGGTTTCAGCAGCATCAGCGCCGGACAGAGCCCGCTGATCATCGTGGACGGTGCGCCCTACGACGGCGGATGGAACAACATCAACCCTGCCGACGTGGCCTCCGTGACGGTGCTGAAGGATGCCTCCTCGACGGCACTCTACGGCGCACGCGGCGCCAACGGCGTCATCATGGTGACGACCAAACGCGCGCAGGCAGGCAATGCCCGCATCACGGTCGACATGAAATGGGGTGCCAACACCCGCATCAAGCGTGACTACGAGACCATCAGCGACCCCGCAGAATACTATGAGTATTATTACAAGGCACTGTATAACTACCAGCTCAACGGACTTGGACTGACACCTGCACAGGCTATGGTGGAGGCCAACAAGCAGCTTCTATCACCACCAAATGAAGGCGGATTGGGCTATCAGATCTTCACAATCCCCAACGGAGAATACCTTATCGGGGCCGACGGCCGCATCAATCCGCATGCAACACTGGGGCATATCTTCAACTACAATGGGAAAGAGTACATGGTGACCCCTGACAACTGGGAGCGACTGGGATTCCGGCACGGTGCACGAAAACAGTATGACATCAGCCTGACCGGCGGAAGTGAGAAGATGCAATACTATCTTTCTTTAGGATATCTGAACAATGAGGGCATTGCCTATAATTCGGACTTTAATCGAATAACGGTACGTGCCAAAGCCGACTATGAGGCACTCAAGTGGCTGCGCGTAGGTACAAACGTAAACTTCAGTCGTACAAAGTACCATTCTATTAGTTCTGACGACAACGGTCTTTTCTATCAGATCAACAACATGGCTCCCATCTACCCGGCATTTATCCGTGATGGTGCCGGCAACATCATGACCGACGAGAACGGACAGATGTATGATTACGGAGACGGATCTTTGATAGGATATGCACGCCCCATCTTGCCAAACAACAATCCTTTGCAGGAGAACAGTTTGAATACAAACAGTAGTAAAAACAACATGTATTCTTTCTTCGGATACGCTGACATTATGCCGATTAACGATCTGAAAATCACACTCAACGGGACGCTTACGAGCTACGACTCACGCGGGACAGATGCGACACAGCCATTTTATGGTTATAGCCGCACAGCCTACCCGACAGGTTTCGTGTCAAGGTCAAGTGACCAGACATACTCTTACAACTTCCAGCAGCTTGTCAACTACCACCATGATTTCGGACACCATCATATGGAAATACTCTTGGGACACGAATTCTATCGCAGTCGTTACGAGAACTTGTTTGGTACAAAAACGGGCATGGCATCTTACTTTACCAATCAGACGCTGGCGGGAGCCATCAAGCTGGACAAGACTGGAGAAAGCGGAAACAGCGCATACGAATCAGAAGGATTCTTTGGCCGAGGACAGTACGATTACGACCAGAAATACTTCGGCAGTATCTCTTACAGGCGTGATGCGTCAAGCCGCTTTGATCCGGACCATCGATGGGGCAACTTCTACTCTCTTGGCGGTGCATGGATCATCACAAAAGAAAAATTCATGAAGTCACTCCGCTGGCTGAACATGCTTAAGCTGAAAGCCTCTTTCGGACAGCAGGGCAATGACAACATCGGCGACTTCCACTATATTGATACTTATTCCATCGTGAACAACAATGGTAAAGTCGCTCTTGTACTGAACGAAAAAGGCAATCCTGATATCACCTGGGAAACCAACAACAATTTCAACATCGGTTTCGATTTCGAGCTTTTCAACAGCCGTCTACGTGGAAGCGTCGAGTATTTCTACAAGAAAACAACAGACATGCTCTGCTTCGTTGAAGCCCCGAATTCGGCAGGCTACAAGGGTTCCTACGACAACATCGGTGACATGGTGAACAAGGGACTGGAGGTGGATCTCTCCGCAACCGTCCTGAAGAAAAAGAACATCAGCTGGGATGTCAACGTGAACGCTACAACCTATAAGAATAAAATTGCCAAACTCGCAGATGAGCTCAAGGCCGACTTGGTTGTTGACGGACATCCAGGTTATGTTTCAGGAGATAGGCTCTATGCCGAGGGACTTCCTCTTTACACATGGTATATCCGCCGTTATGCGGGACTGTCAGAGGAAGGGAAATCAATGTGGTACTATACTGACAATGACGGGAACTTGCAGAAAACAGATGTATATGGAAACGCAACCTATTACAACTGCGGGAGTCCTCATCCAGACCTTTATGGCGGTTTCGGGACGACACTAAGCGCATACGGACTCGACCTCTCCGTTTCCTTCAGCTACTCTATCGGTGGAAAAGCTTACGACTATGGTTATGCGAGTCTGATGGGAGTTCCTATTGGAACATCTGGCGGCTGTGCAATCCACAAGGACGCACGGAAAGCCTGGTCAACGGACAACCCTACAAGTGATATCCCCCGCTGGCAATACAATGACCCGAATTCCGTGTCTGTAAGTGACAGATTCCTGGTCAGTGGAAGTTACCTGACTTTACAAAGCATCAACTTCGGCTATACACTGCCTGACAACTGGGTTCAGCGCATAGGACTGACCGGTATCCGTGTTTATCTGGCGGCAGACAATGTGTACTACTGGAGCAAGCGGAAAGGATTTGACCCTCGCGGCTCTTTCTACGGAAGCAGCAGCACAGCTGATTACAGTCCAACACGTACCGTTTCAGCAGGCTTAAAGCTAACTTTCTAAGATCAACATCAACTAAAAATCAAAGAAGTATGAAACACCGTATATTAAATTACTTCATGTCACTGGTCATGCTTGCAGTAATCTCGGGACTTGGAGGATGCATAGACTCTGTCGACCCATCATCAACACTGACCTCCAAACAAGTAAAAGACCTGACCTCCTCTCAGCAGGGTTTGCTGAACGGCATCGTTTCTTATATGATCAAGTTCGGTTCTTGGGGTGACGGAGCCTTGCCCTTGAACGATTGGGGTTACCCGTGCCAGATGTTCTATCGGGAAATCCTCGGTTCCGACATTCCCGTCTACAACAGCAGTTACAGCTATTGGCCGGCTGTCGAGAACGGAAATGACTCACGTTACAAGGCCTATTATACTTACGATTATTATTACAGCCTCATAGCAACCTGCAACAATGTGACAAGTGTGATTGACCCTGCCACGGCTTCCCAGACTTCTAAGAACTATCTGGGAATAGCCCTGGCTTACCGTGCAATGGCCTATCTGGATATAGCACGTCAGTTTGAATTCAAGAAGACAGGTATCGCAAGTCTGGACGATAAGGCAGAAAAGGACAAGATATGGGGGCTTACCGTGCCTATCGTTACAGAGAAGACAACCAAAGAGATGCAACGCCACAACCCACGCGCTCCTTTCTATACGATGTACCGATTTATCCTGACCGATCTGAATCATGCGGAAGAGTATCTGAAGGACTATACTCGACCTAATAAGAAAATGCCTGACCTCAATGTAATTTATGGAATGAAGGCACGCCTATGGCTGGAACTGGCCACACGTTTTGACAAATCAACTGACGACCTAAAAAACGCAGTAGCAGCCGAAGACTCCACAAGCATTACATACGACAAATTGGGTGTGAGAACAGCTCGTGAATGCTACGAGAAAGCACGCAGCTATGCGCGTTTAGCATCAAATGGTTACAGCCCTGTCACAGAAACAGAATGGCATGACCCTAAGAAAGGCTTCAACACACCTAACCAGGCTTGGATGTGGTGCCTCGGCTATAGTACCCGAGAGGAGCTTACCTATATGTACTACACCTTCACAAGTACGGTGACAACTGAGACTGACTGGGGGCTGACACGTGCCTATGGAGCCTATCGCATGATAGGGAGCTGGCTTTACGGTCAGATCGGACAAGGCGACTGGCGCCGTTATTCATGGGTCGCTCCCGATGCAGCAGGGACGCACGAGGGATACAAGCAATACGACTCTCTCACAATAGCAGGGCATAAGGTACCATGCTCCTTGCTGAACGAGGAAGAATGGAAAGAACTTCCTGCTTACGTGAACACGAAATTCCGACCGGCAAATGGCAACAGGGTAGATCCTTATGCAGGTCAATTCATCAGCCTTCCGCTGATGCGTGTAGAGGAGATGAAGTTCATTGACATGGAGTGTACGGCACATCTCGATGGCGTAGCAGCCGGTGTCGCCGCCCTCAACTCGTTTGTCAACACCTATCGCTACACAGACAACTCCTATCAGGCCAACGCCACGACAATGGACGAGTTCGTCAAGGAATTGATGATCCAGAAACGCATAGAATTCTGGGGAGAGGGGATTACTTACTTCGACTACAAGCGCCTTGCATTACAGGTTCGACGAAAAGACAACACAAACTACGAGCCGATTGCACAGATCAATTCCAAGCCCGGTTATGTCTGCCCATGGATGAACTTCTTTATCCTTGAATATGAATCGCAGAAGAACGTTGCCTGCAAACCGAATCCGGACACTTCCGGCAGCCTTACGGTGACCAACCAGTAATCATTTAGGAAATTGACAGATAGACCATAAACAAAGACAGACCCTGAAGACGAGCATCGTGTCCCGGCTTCGGGGTCTGTTTTCTTTATCATGGATATTATGGAGATAAAAGACATCTTTGAACTGCGGAAACAAGGACGGACCGAAGAAGCATACGCAGCCATCCTGCCCATGTATGCCGCACACAAGGGGCACTATACCACGATTGCCATGTTCTGGGTGGGTGTGGACATGATGAGACTCCGGTTCCAGCAACGCAGACTGGAGGAAGCATATAAGATATTCAGGAGTCTGGTGAGACTCTACCCTACCATGGACGACAAGGACCTGAAGGGGCAGAATGCCATGATGCGAGCCGCCCTGCTCGTCTTCGACCATCACCCGGCTTTCTCTATGCTCGACTTCATCACGCAGTGGGACATCACCCGACTGACGGAGGAGGACTGGACAAGAGGAGAGAGCAACGGACATCCCGTTCCCTCCATCGGGATGCGTGTCGTCGGCAAAGTGTTCAAGGAAGTAGAGGGCAAGCCGACGGTCGACATGGCGCTGAAGGCCGCCCCCATTCTGGCCGAGGCACTGAAACACAGTCCTTACAACATGAACAACCAGCGTTACAAGGCGATGATCTACCGGATCATGGGCAAGAAGGACAAGGCCGTCAACATCTACATGCACCTCATCAGCAAGCACCGGCAGTCCTACCTCTTCCACGAACTGTCCGAGCTCGTCGATGACGAACGCTATAAGATCGCCCTGCTGTGCAAAGCCATCTCCGCACAACGTGAAGAGAAGTTCCGGCAGCGTATGCGGTTCACCCTCGCCGGCCTGCTGTTCGGCAGAGACAAGGCCCGCGCCCGTTACGAACTGGACAAGTGCCTCGCCATGCGCAGGCAGTTAGGGTATTCCATCACATGGGAGATGCAGAACCTCGCAGCCAGCCTGGCGGAGGTCGCCCCCGTGTCAGACATCGATGAGAAGAGCTTTTACAGGGAGCAGGAGACGGTCCTCCGCGAACTCATGCGGTAGTCCCCATGCCGCACCTCTCTTCCCTCTTCCATGTTCTCACCGGCTGTTCGGCAGGTGCCCCCTCCGGCTGCACGTCCGGCTTCTCTGCAAAACATCTTTACAAAGGCTTTTCAGGATGTGCCGCTCATTGACAGCCGATACGGAGCCATTTGCATAAACAGAACCTGCAGAGACTTCTGTCCGTTCAAGGCAGAGTCTAAAGATTACCCTGGACAGATGCTCCTTCAGGCGACCGTCCCTTGCATGAGAGGCCCACACGACTACCCGAGGCGAATGCCCTGACAGAGAGAAGGTGCATGGAGACCGCATGATCCGACAGCCTTTCCCGTCCTCTTCCGCCCATTTCCGATAGCCTGACAAAACAGAATCCGACAGGACCGGCAGTGAAAAACACCGGCAGTTTGCCGGCCTCGCAGCGATATTTGGAGACATTTGCTTTGCAGTTTTATCAATTTACGTTACCTTTGCACAAAGCATATAAACAAAAAAGTAATATCTATCAGGCAATGAAGCATTCTATCGGAAGAATACTGGCGGCTGGAGCAGTGGCTGCAGGACTGGCGGTACTGACAGGCTGTACAGGAGAACAGTTCCACGTGACGGGTTCCGTCGCAAATGCCAAGGACTCTGTGCTCTATTTTGAACACAACGGACTGGACGGATTCTCGACCGTCGATTCTGTCAAGCTCGATGAAAAGGGGAATTTCTCGTTTGCTGGTGACAAGATGGACAATCCCGAGTTCTACCGGCTGCGTATAGCAGGACAGATCATCAACATCGGCATCGATTCGACGGAGACGGTCGAGGTGAAGGCCTCCTATCCGCAGATGGCTACCGATTACACCGTGAAGGATTCCTACGAGAATGAGAAGATAAAGGAACTGGCTCTGAAGCAGATCGGCCTGCAGGCGCGTTGCCAGACGATTCTTGCCGAACGTCCCGAACTGGCCGACTCGATCATCAACGTGATGCTGACCGACTACAAGCGGGACGTGTCACGAAACTATATCTTCAGGGAGCCTATGCGGGCTTACAGCTATTTTGCCCTCTTCCAGTACATTGCCGTCGGCAACCAGGCCCGTCTGATCTTCGATCCTGCCAAGGACGCGAACGACAACAAGGTGTTCGGTGCCGTTGCAACGAGCTGGGACACCTATTATCCCGGTACCGAACGTACGCAGAACCTGCACAACATCACGATCAAGGGGATGAAAGACGAACGCATCGTGAAGGCACAGAACAGACCGGTGGAACTGGAGGCCAAGGAGCTGGGAGTAGTAGACCTTCCGCTGCGTGACAACCATGGTCTGGAACGTCATCTGACAGACCTGAAGGGCCATGTCGTACTGCTCGACTTCCATGTCTTTGCCGCCAAGGGCTCGACGGAATACATCATGAAGATGCGTGACCTCTATAACAAGTATCACGACCGCGGACTGGAAATCTACATGGTCTCGCTGGACAACAACGCACACTTCTGGAAGGAGCAGGTGGCCAGTCTTCCCTGGATCAACGTCTATGACGACACGGGCATCAGCCAGGCATATACCGCTCCGGCACAGGCGTTCCCGATCATCTATCTTATCGACCGCGGCAACAACATCGTGAAGAATCCTTCGCAGATCAGGAATCTTGACGAGGAGATAGCGAAACTGCTGTAATACGGCTTGCCGTACTGTCCCCCCGGAGGAAACATGAGCGGACGAACTCATGATCGCATCCCGCCCGCTCGCTTTTACGCCCCGTGGTATATAATACATGGGGACAGGCTGCCGGAGGGGATGAAGCGTGTCGCTCCGGTTGCCGACTTTGCCGGTGCAGGCTGTCAGAAATCTGCTGCATGGAACGACAAAAGGCCTGTGCAGGGTGTGAAACCCTGTGCAGGCCTTTTGTCTTTTTGTGTTCCGGCCGGATTCAGACCGGCTGTTGTTTACTTCTTCAGCTTCAGGTCATAGTTCATGTCCTTCGAGTTGACAGCCGGCTCCTCGAAGTCGGAGCTGACAAGACGGAGCGTCGAGTCGTTCACGACGAGGAAGTTGGTCTTGTTGTCCTTGCCCAGCTCGAACTGATAGTAAGTGTTACTCTTGCCCTTTACATCCTTCTTGACAATCTGGTACTTGCCTGTATAGTTGTAGGTGGTATCAGCCTCAGTGTCCGACTTCATGTAAGACTCTGACACGCTGAAACCGTTTGTAGAATCCTGTGCGAGTGCGACACGGTACTTGATGCCGGCAACGTCGGCAGCAGGGGTCATGCCCTCGTAAACAGCCGAGTCAGCTGCTACGGAAGAGTCCTGTGCACTGTCCTTGCTCTCGTTGTTTGCAGTAGTCTTGCCATTGTTGCAGGCTACCATAGCTGCGCAGGCAGCTACCATTAACATGATTTTTTTCATAATTATACTGTTTTAGCTTGTAAATGCTTATTTAACTCCCGAGGTGCAAAGATATTACATTTGAATTTAAAAACAAGAATGTTTTAACCTTTATTTCGTCTTTATTGCATCGGTTTTATTTTATCTTTATCGCCATGGCCCGGAGCTGCTGGTTGCCTTTCTTGTCGGTCAGGCGGATCATGAAATGGTAGTCGCCGGGGTCGATGTCCTCCGGAATCTGTATGTCCTGGCTGGCATCGTAGGCCTTCAAGCCATGCGGAATCTTGTAGTCCTGATTGTAGATCCAGGGCTGCACCGCCTTCTTCTTAGGGTCCAGGCTGCACGATGAGGCCTGCGTACCGTGGGTGTGATGGTCGAAATTGTTGTGTATCTCGATGTTGTAGTTGCCCAGTTCTTCGTTGTCGGTAAAGCGGTAACGGAAAGGAATCTTGTCCCCTCGGTTGTACACCTGGCAGTCGACCGGGTTGGCGGTGATGCCCTCATCGGTGATGACAGGCATATCATCTGCCATGTCATCGTTGCCACAGGCGGCCGTGAGGAGCAGTGCTGCTGCGGCTGCCAGACTGAATAGAATCTTCTTCATCGTTTGTTCGTTTATTGCGTAGGAAGCTGCCGGGGGCAGCTGTTCATGGGCTGGAGCGGAGGCTGACGAGGATGCGCCAGGCCGCCGGCTGGTCCGTCTGACGCATCTTCCTACGCTGTGTGGTTGTTTTCTTGTCGGTTACTTGATCGTGAAGCCTTCGATCTCTTCTGTCGTCTCGCGACCCTCTGCATCCTTCACAGTGAAGTGGATGTGATACTTTCCGGCCTTGCATTCAGCGGGAATCGTCACCTCCTTTTTGAAGGTCAGCTTGCCCGTTTTCCCATTGAGATCGTCCACTTCTATTTCCGTCTCTTTGTCACCGTGGAACTCGATTTCAATCTCTTTCACTTTGGCGACCGTCTCTATGTCGGCCGTGAAAGTGACCTTTCCGTTCACCGTACTCTCCATCTTGTCTACCTTGAGATTGGCTATCTTCGGTGCTTTGGGGTCGACGGCTTTCTTCTTCAACGTGATTTCCGCACTGACAAAGTCAATCTTTTTCTCCTCATTCTTGACGATGATGAAGCACTGGTACTTGCCCTCGGCGAGTGTCTCGGGGAGGTCGATGTGCTCGTGGAACCGGGTGTTCAGCACGCCGACGTACTTGCTGTCGGTGTAGGTCTTCTTGATGACGTTCTTCCCGTCCTTGGAAAGTACGACCTCAACGGACTGTATCTTTGAGCCTGATTTGATGTCGCATTCCAGATGAAGGTCATCGCCGATCGTGCCCGTCTTGCTGTTCTTGTGTCCGAACTCCACGTTCTTGAACTCGATGTTGCTCTGTAACAGATCGTCATCATCGTTACTGCACGACGTAAATGCCAGTGCAATCACACTCAGGAGTGCCATAGCACCCGTAAAAAGTAGCTTTTTCATTGTTTGATTTGTTTTTTGAAGGCTTCCGCCTTGGTTTGAATATAAGTTCACTGTTCGTTTCGTTTTGTCTGGGCTGTGAGGACATCACAGTGACAGGAGCGATGTGCCCCGTCCACCATGATGATTCCCCGACAGTCTCAGGTCGGTTTGCAAGATCAAGTGTTATATCTTGTTCCACTTCCGGGAATCGTATGCATCAGAACTCGAAGGTCGCCATCAACGCCACGTTGCGTCCCGGTTCCGGCACGTCGATGAGCCGGTAGAAACTCGTGTGGTCGTAGTATTTGCGGTTGAGGAGGTTCTCCGCATTGAGGGTCAGGCGCAGTTTCCTGTCCCCGAAGGCAAAGTCTTTTCCTGCATTGAGGTTGATGGTGTAGTAACCTGATGTCGGCTTCTCCGGCGGAACGATGCGGTTCTGTCTGCCGGTGACGTGCAGGTTGAGTGCCACGAAGCCTTCATTACCGGCTTTCTTCCGGCAGAATCCGTATTTCAGGGTGACATCCGCCGACCAGGGGGTCGAGAAGGGGAGCGTGTACCCTTTCTTTTCTCCAGACAGCTGTTCGGCATAGAGATATTCACCTTTCAGTTCCGCATCCAGAGAGGGGAGTATCTTCCAGTCTGTCTGCAGCTCGAAGCCACAGCGGATGACACGGCTCTGCGTGTAATAATACCACTGCAGCCCCTCGTAGTAGTCGGGAGTCGGATTCATGTAGATGTAGTTCGGGAAATAATTGAGGTACGGGTCGAACTGAACCGTCACCCTGTCATTCCCCCAGTGGATGCCTGCGTCCAGCTGGTAGGATTCTTCCGGGTTCAGACCAGGATTCCCCTTTTCATATCTGAAGATGTGGTAATTGACGCCGTCAGTGCCCAGTTCCTTCGGAATCGGGACACGGAAGCTCTTTCCGACGTTCGCCTTCAGAATCCACTGGCCGACAGTATAGTTCACGCCGGCCGACCACGTGAGGCTGTTGAACGAACGGCGGAGATCCTCCGAACGTTCCTTGAAGACGGAGTCGGTGGCGCTGACGGGCGTTTTGAACCAGTCTCTGTAGCTGTGGATGCTTGTCCTGACGTGGTCGTACCGTACGCCGGCATTCAGTATCAGGTCTTTCCTGACCGTGAACCGGTCGAAAGCGTATGTACCGAATGATGCCGTCTCGAAGTCCGGCATGATAAAGCCCCAGCCTGAACGGCGGTTGTGCTGGTACTCGCCGTTGAAGCCTGCGGTGAGTGTATGCCTGCTTCCCAGAGACAGCCGTGCAATGAGGTTGGCTGTATAGGTGTCCTTCTTGAACTCACGTTCCAGGCTGCCGGGCGGAACCGGCATATAGCCATGCGACACCGGTTCGGAAAGTTCCTTGCGATGGTTGTTCTGATAGGCGAGGTCGGCTTCCAAAGCAAGACTTCCCTGTTCGTAGACCGTGTGGCTCATGACCCTCAGATGGTTCACACTCTGGTAAGGAAGGTCGATGTCCCGGCGCGACCTGTCGTAGTCGATGTCCGACAGTCTCACCTCCAGTCCGTGTGCGTTGGCAAAGAAGCCGCTCTTGCTGTACGCATCCGACAGCTTCAGTTCCGTATGGAAGTTGTGGCTTCTGTAACCGAGCGTCATGCTCCCGTCGCGTTCAAAGCCGGCCGTGTTGCGGAGCCGGCGGTCATGCAGCGGAATGTCGTAGGAATAGTACTGGATGCTGCCCGTGGGGACTTCGTAGTCGGCATAGTCGATGAATGTCCCGCTGGCTTTCCAGTAGAAATGGTCTCCGGCACCCTGCAGACGGGCTGACAGACCGACCGACTCGTTGTTGCTGCGCATGAACAGCGATGCGCTTCCCTGGAACTTCGCAGTCGGGATGTAGTTACCGTACAGGCTGATGACCCCTCCGATGGCATCCGAGCCGTAAAGCAGGGCGGCCGGTCCTTTGGTCACTTCGATGCGGTCGATGGCAAACTGGTCTATTTCCAGACCGTGGTCGTCGCCCCACTGCTGCCCCTCGTGTTTGATGCCGTCCTCTGTTACAACCATGCGGTTGAAGCCCAGGCCGCGTATCGTCGGCTTCGACTGCCCGGAGCCGATGTTCATCGCCTTTACGCCGGGGATGCCGCTGAGCGTCTGCATGAGACTGCCCGCGAAGTTGTTCTGAAGAAACTGCCTGTCAATGCTGATGGTATTGACGGACGAACGCATTTGAAGGTCTTTCTGCCTGTTGCCCAGTACGGTTACGTCCTGCATGACAATACTGCTGTCGACATCATTCCCTTTCTGCTGGGGAACTGCTGCTGACAGATGATTGCCTGCGCTGGCAACCGCACACACAGACGAAAGAACAAAAGCTCCAATAGCCTTATTCATTACCATGTGTTTATGATTTCTTGATGAAATGATGGATCTGTATGCTTGTCACAGGCACATAGACGGCTGTGCGACAAGCTGATGACGTGGTGCAGCGGCATGGTTCCATGGTGTGGATACGGCATGGCATTCCTTTCTGTAAGGACACACTACACCGCCATAGCTCCTTTGACTGCATCCGCGTCAGACGATTCCTCGATATGGGAATTGTCTTCTAAAAGTCGGCAGGAGGAGCACGGAGACTCGTGACTTCAACCTCCGGACGCCGATAAGGTGTGACAGCGGAAAGGAAGAGGAAGCCGAAGAAGATGACAGCTACCGCATCCAGCCGGATGTCCGTAGCTCTCATGTAATTGAAAAAGGCAAAATGACAGATGGCACAGCTGCCGGCATTGTGGCTCTGGCTGTGCTGTCCGGAAGTCTGATGACCGGCGGAAAGCTCCGTCTCCACCTGGCATACGTGTACAGACTTGACAACCATCGGCAGCATGAAAAGTGCCAACAGCAGCCACGCTATAAGCGTATGTCTTGTTTTCCGGTTCTGCCTGGTCATTTACAAAATCCTTTTTACTTCTTGGCAAAGATATTTATTATTTTCCCACAAAGCAAATAATGGTGGCTGCTTTTTGATATAATTAACACAAGCGGGTACAGCCTTCCCTGCCCCGCAGTCCTCAGCCTTTCCCGGGACAGAACATAGGGCCGCACCGGATACTGACACTGTTGTTTCCGCCCTTTGTCCGTGTCGTTGCCGACAGGATGATGCTCCGGGATGATACGGCCGGCAGGCCGGCACAGCGCAGAGACTCGCAGCATCGGCAGGCCCCATCCTTCATCAGTGCTGTTCATCAACAGATATAAACCAGGAAAGTCCGGCCGGGCAATGCTCTCCGAAGGGAACAGCTGCCGGCCGGACTTTCTGCTTTCCAATTCAACACGGTCTCTTTCCCGTCACTTTAGGGAGCGTGCGGAAAAGATGACAGAGACGCTTTCCACAATTGCAGGAAACGCTCCATGTTCTTTATCGCAGCACGAAACCGTAAGAAACGAAGAAGGAGGTCTTGTCCTTGTACAGGTCTCCGCGGTAATTGTTGTGGCGGATGCCGAAACCGATTTCCGACATCACGCCGTTCTTCCTGTCAGCTTTCAGGTAGATACCGCCTTGACAGTACATATAGCCTCTGTCGTGCCCGCCGCCGATCGTGTGGCCGACGATGAGGCGAGGCTGCACGTTTATCATCGTGAGGATGCGGAATGCGTCATAGCTTACCTGTCCGCCAAGCGTCGCAAGGTAGTCGTAGGTCTTGACACCTTGTATCTTTGCCAGGGTGATGGCGTCTTCCACCCTCGCTCCTACCGACAGCTTGGGTGTCAGGTCATAAGTCGCAGAGACGTTGGGCGTGACGATCCTGTAGTTCTTGCCGGCAAGTCCCAGGTCAGTGCCCAGCGTCATGGCAAACCTGGTGGTCTGTGCATGACAGAGAGAAGAGAATACTGTCAGCAGTGCGAAAATAAGTGTTTGCTTCTTTCTCATAATAATATCTCATTTAAATGGTTCCGTTGTCTGTTCTTACAACCTCAATCGATCTTGCCATCCAGACCTTCGCATGGACATAGGCGGCCGTATTGGCACCGGCGACAAGGATATAGCCGTATCCCCGACACAAAAGCCGACCGTCTTTTCAGCACGTCAACTATTAAATTCATCGAAAAACACACAATATAATTATTGTTTAAAAGACTTATTATTGCAAATATAGCGATTTGCTTCCTATATGCAATACAACGTGTTGCTTTTTAATTTATTTTAATACAGAAGGGCGTTCTTGCGACCCACATTCTCTTCTATGTTGCTATCCACAGTGCATACAGACACACTGCTGCTGTACAAGGCAGGATGGTTCCGTTCTTGTTCTGTCCTGATTATTTACCATAATCAACACCGGCAAGACAGCCCATTACACACATCTGCGGGATGCCGGGTATATTCAGCGGGACAGGCCGATGCACCTTATCTTTTCCAGTCCGCAACCAGCTGTTATCCAGACTTCTACGAGCACCTTTTGAAAAGGTGCCTGATTGCGGCCTTAACAGGCGTTAGTTGGGACGTTGACAGGCGTTGATTGGAACGTCATCAGGCGTTGATTGGAAGGCGGTCAGTGCCCGGTTGCGATGCAGCCTGCCTTCTCCAACGGTTCTGACGGCTGTTTCCACCCCGGAAAAATACCGTCAGGGCGACTGCAAATGTAAAGAACTTTCACCCTTCCTGTCAGGCCGGGACGGCATGGAAGCGAATGCGGCATGGGACGTTCCCCGTCTGACAGAACAGAACGGACTGAAGCGGCAGATTCATCCGAGACCCGACGGCCGGCAAAGGGTCTGCTGCCTGACGGCCGGGGGATGTGCGCATCGCATTAGTTAAATAATCGTAAATAACGGGTGCGGAAAACATCACCCTTATAATATAAGGTCGGAAATAAGTACCTTTGCAGTCCGATTATTATTGTGGGTACACTTAGAGCCCCGTACGGTTCGTGTTAATAGTGCTGTCTTTGGCCGGGCAGCATGGTTAGGACAAGCACGGTCGTAGAAAGAAAACGTTTTTTAGTAGTAAAATTATTAATTTTTCAGAATGGACACTTTAAGTTACAAGACTATTTCCGTCAACAAGGAAACAGCTAAGAAAGAGTGGGTCGTCATCGATGCCAGCGATCAGATTGTAGGTCGCCTTTGCTCTAAAGTAGCCAAGCTGCTTCGCGGAAAGTACAAGCCGACTTTCACTCCACACGTAGACTGTGGCGACAACGTAATCATTATCAATGCAGCCAAGGTTGTATTCTCCGGCAAGAAGGAGACAGACAAGGTCTACACACGTTATACTGGTTACCCGGGCGGCCAGCGCTTCAACACCCCTGCCGAGCTCCGCAAGCGCAAGAACGGCATCGACAAGATGATCCGCCACGCCGTAAAGGGTATGCTGCCGAAGGGCATTCTGGGTCGTCACCTGCTGGACAACCTCTATGTCATCGAAGGAACAGAGCTCAACGGTCTCGAGGCACAGAAGCCAAAGGCAATTGATATTAACCAGTATAAATAATAAGGAGAAAGATGGAAGTAATAAATGCAATCGGTCGCCGCAAGAGCGCAGTAGCACGCGTTTACCTCTCTGAAGGTACCGGCAAGATCACTATCAACAAGAAAGACTTAACTGAATTCTTCCCATCAGCTATCCTGCAGTACGTGGTTAAACAGCCACTGCAGTTGCTCGGTGTAGAAGGGCAGTACGACATCAAGGCCAACCTCGACGGCGGCGGCTTCACAGGACAGAGTCAGGCTCTGCGTCTCGCCATCGCCCGCGCACTGGTCAAGATCAACGCTGAAGACAAGAAGAACCTGAAAGACCACGGATTCCTGACACGCGACAGCCGCAAGGTCGAGCGCAAGAAGCCAGGTCAGCCGAAGGCCCGCGCTCACTTCCAGTTCAGCAAGCGATAAATGGTTTGAGGTTTGAGGTTTGAGGTTTGAGGTTTAAACTTTGAGCATTGAACTTTGAACATTGAGCATTGAACTTTGAACATTGAGCATTGAACTTTGAACATTGAGCATTGAACTTTGAGCATTGAGCATTGAGCATTGAGCATTGAACATTGAGCATTGAACTTTGAACTTTGAGCATTGAACATTGAGCATTGAACTTTGAACTTTGAGCATTGAACTTTGAACTTTGAGCATTGAACTTTGAACTTTGAGCATTGAGCATTGAACTTTGAACATTGAGCATTGAACATTGAACTTTGAACATTGAACTTTGAACATTGAGCATTGAGCGTTGAATACTGAGAATGAATATCAGGACTTGAGCGTTGCGATACAGCATCAGCTGATTCAGCAGCGAAACCTCAAATCTCAATCCTCAAATCTCAAATCTCAAATCAATCGGTTTAGTATCTAAACCGGCGCGATTCCTGATCGGGGGACTACCCGCCGGTTGATTCTAACAAGCCTGGCAAAGCTCATTTGCCAAGAAGAATTAAAAAGAAAGTAAACAAGAAAAAAACAAACGAAATGTCAAGAACAAATTTCGACCAGTTACTGGAGGCAGGATGCCACTTTGGCCACCTCCGTCGCAAGTGGAACCCCGCCATGGCTCCTTACATCTTCATGGAGCGCAACGGCATCCACATCATCGATCTTCACAAGACTGTAGCCAAGATTGACGAGGCTGCAGAGGCACTCAAGGGACTTGCCAGAAGCGGAAAGAAGATCCTGTTCGTCGCTACTAAAAAACAAGCTAAGGAAGCTGTAGCCGAGAAGGCCGCAGCTGTGAACATGCCATACGTCAACGAGCGTTGGGCCGGCGGTATGCTGACCAACTTCCCTACAATCCGTAAGGCAGTGAAGAAAATGACGAACATCGACAAGCTGATGAACGACGGAACATTCGCCAACCTCTCCAAGCGAGAGCTGCTGCAGATCTCCCGCCAGCGCGCCAAGCTGGAGAAGAACCTCGGGTCCATCGCCGACCTGACCCGCCTGCCGTCTGCCCTCTTCGTAGTAGACGTCATGAAGGAGCACATCGCCGTCAAGGAGGCCAACCGTCTGGGAATCCCAGTATTCGGCATCGTCGACACCAACTCTGACCCCAAGAACATCGACTACGTCATCCCGGCCAACGACGACGCAAAGGATTCCGTAGAGGTGATCCTCACCGCCTGCTGCGATGCCATCGCAGAGGGTCTGGAGGAGCGCAAGGCTGAGAAGGCCGACGAGAAGGCCGCAGCCGAGCAGGCTGAAGAGGCTGCCGAAGCAAAGCCGAAGCGTGCTGCACGCAAGGCTGAGGAGGCTCCCAAGACCGAGGAGGCTCCCAAGGCTGAGGAAGAAACACCAGCTGCTGAGTAACAATTGAAAACATAGTGGGCGCTGGTGAGTGCCAATGGGCTGCCGTATCCGTGCGATACATGAAGGCTCATCGTCTCTCATCAACGCCCACGATATTTAAATAACATTAGAAAGGAAAACAATAAAATGGCTGTATCTATTGAAGATATCAAGAAGCTCCGTGCCATGACCGGTGCCGGTCTGGCTGATGTAAAGAAGGCCCTCACAGAGGCTGAAGGCGATTTCGACAAGGCAAAGGATCTGCTCCGCGAGCGCGGTCTGGCTATCGCCGCCAAGCGTTCTGACCGTGAGACATCCAACGGTTGTGTGCTCGTCAAGCAGGTTGACGGCTTCGCTGCTATGGTCGCTGTCAAGTGCGAGACCGACTTCGTTGCCAACGGCAAGGACTTCATCGCACTCGTCCAGGAGATTCTGGACGCTGCCGTTGCCGCCAGGTGCAAGAGCCTCGACGAGGTAAAGGCACTGAAGCTCGCCAACGGAGAGGATGCCGCTACCGCTGTCCAGCAGCGTTCCGGTGTCACGGGTGAGAAGATGGAGCTTGACGGCTATAACTTCCTGGAGGGCGGTAACGTCTCTGTTTATGACCACATGAACAAGCACACCCTTGCTACGATGGTTCAGCTCAACGAGAACAATGAGGAGGCCGGTCACAAGGTAGCCATGCAGGTGGCAGCCATGAAGCCGGTAGCCCTCGACGAGGAGTCTGTTCCACAGTCTGTCAAGGACGAGGAGTTCAAGGTTGCCGTTGAGAAGACCAAGGAAGAGCAGGTGGAAAAGGCTGTCGTAGCTGCCATCAAGAAGGCAGGCATCAATGCCAACCTCGTTGACAGCGAGGACCACATCGAGTCGAACATCAAAAAGGGCTGGCTGACCCGTGAGGAGGCTGACAAGGCTGTGGAGATCCGCAAGACCGTTTCTGCCGAGAAGGCTGCCAACCTCAATGAGAACATGATCCAGAACATTGCGAAGGGTCGCCTCAACAAGTTCTTCAAGGAGAACTGCCTCATTGACCAGGAGTTCCAGTTCGGCGACGGCGACAAGCAGAGCGTCGGCGAGTGGCTGAAGGCACAGAGCAAAGATCTCAAGGTTGTTGCCTACAAGCGTTTCACACTCTCTGCTGAATAAGCCGGAGACTATCCTTCTGAGAAAAGAACAGGGAGTCGCAGGAAAGCCGTTTGGCTCCTGCGGCTCCTTTCTTTGTCAGAAGGGACAGACGGGGGATAAGCGATGACAGGCGGTCATAAGCTCCCGTCATCACCCATCACCGCTTATCACCGCCTATCACCGCCCATCACCGCTTATCATCGTCCATCACCTCCCATCCCCATCCTAAAAAGCCAACACCCAATGAAGATCTTTGCAGTCGGCATGAATTACGCCGAACACAATAAAACGCAGAACGAAGCGTTATCAGGAAAGGAGACGCCCGTCCTCTTCACCAAGGCCGACTCGGCCCTGCTGAAAGACGGAAAGCCCTTCTTCATCCCCGACGACCTCGGGATGATAGAATACGAGACAGAACTTGTCGTGCGCATCTGCCGGCTCGGCAAGACCATCCCCGAGCGTTTCGCCCACCGCTATTACGATGCCGTGACAGTGGGCATCGACTTCACGGCACGCGAACTGCAACAGCACCTGATGGAACAGGGAATGCCCTGGGATCTGTGCAAGGGCTTTGACGGCGCAGCCGCCTTGGGTGAATGGGTGCCGAAGGACAGATTCCTTGACATCCAGCGGCTGCGCTTCCGGCTGGCCGTCAACGGCAGGACAGTACAGGAGGGATATACAGGCGATATGCTGTACAAAGTGGATGAAATCATCAGCTACATCAGCCGCTATTTCACCCTCAAGACGGGCGACATCCTCTATACGGGCTGTCCGTCAGGCTGCGGCTCTGTCCATATCAACGACCATCTGGAAGGATACTTGGAGGATCGGAAAGTCCTCGAGTTCAACTGCAAATAGACAACACGGAAAGCATGCAGGACAAACCTGCTGCATATACCAACGATGAAAGGATTGTCCATCACAATGAAGAGAACATCCATTATACTCTGCTTCCTGCTGCTCATGGGCTGTATGAGACTGTCAGCCCAGCAGCAAAGATTCTTCAACCTGACGGTGGAAGACGTGACCATCGACTCCGTACTGCCCCACTTCCACTATGCCATTCCTGTGGGTGAGCAGTATGCCGACTCCGTCTACGAGCTGGAGATACGCTATCCGGAGTTCATGGACATGAGCAAGACCGACATCGAGCGATACAATGCACTGACGGCCGTCATACCACCCTCACTGCCCGAGATTCACCGCCAGATGACGGTGGAACGCAAAAAAGGCGTACTGGAAATCTCGCTCATGCCCATCGTACAGCGCAACGGGAGAAAGCAGTTTCTCGTCAGTTTCATGATAGCACTCACCTCCCGGCCCAGAACGAAGACCGCCAGCGGGAGAAAAGACCCTGCCACCCGTACAGGCGCCATGCAGGCAACTTCCGCTGCCAGCCGCTATGCGGAACACTCCGTCCTTGCCAGCGGCAAGTGGGCGAAGATACGCATTCCGTCCAACGGGGTGTACCAGCTGACACCGGAACTCATCCGCCGTGCAGGCTTCTCACACATGAATAAGGTGAAAGTCTATGGCTATGGCGGCAATCTGCAGGACGAAGTACTGACAGCTGATTTCATCACTTCGCACGACGACCTGCAGGAAGTCCCTACCTATGACGCAGGCGGCAGGCGGCTCTTCTATGCCCGCGGCCCTGTCAGCTGGGAGCAGAACACATCGTCCAGTAGGACCCGCAACCCCTATTCCGATTATGGCTATTACTTCCTGACAGAGGACGACAGCGGTACACCGGCCGTCATCGCAGACAGCACGGAGTTCCTCAACAGCTTCTATCCCGCTGCCGAAGACTATCACAGTCTGCACGAGGTGGACGACTTCAGCTGGTATCACGGCGGCCGTAATCTCTTCGAGAAGACACCGCTGAAGCTGAACGAGAGCAAAGTCTTCACCTTGGCCAACAAGGCACATACCGCAGCCGGCAGGCTTACCGTAGCCGGCACGACAGGCACCTATGCCTCGACGGTGAAGCTGGAGGCGAACGGCAGAGACCTCGGTGAAATAAGAATAGCACCCCACGACTCGTTCGACAAGGGTTATGAGGAGGTAAGAAGCTATGCGCTCGACAACCTCCGCGCAGTCGACAGCATCAAGGTTACGACTACGGCAGGCGGTCCGGCACGGCTCGATTACATCGCCATGACCTATCCGGCACCAGCACCGGCACCCTCGTTGAAATCGAACTTCCCGGTACCGGAATACGTCTACAACATCACCAACCAGGACCATCATGCAGACGGACCGGCCGACATGGTCATCATCATTCCGACAAGCCAGAAGCTCTTGGAACAGGCCGAACGGCTGGCCGACTTCCACCGCACGCACGACAACCTTACGGTACGTATCGTTCCGGCTGACGAACTGTACAACGAGTTCTCCAGCGGAACGCCGGACGCAATGGCCTACCGACGCTACATGAAGATGCTCTACGACCGTGCTTCCGGCGGCAGCCTGCCGAAGTCGCTCCTGCTCTTCGGCGACTGTGTATGGGACAACCGAATGCTGACCCCTGCGTGCCGCCATCTCAACCCGGACGACTACCTGCTGGCTTACGAGAGCGAAAACTCCTTCAGCGAGACCGACTGCTATGTCAACGACGGATGGTTCACCCTCATGGACGACGGTGAGGGCAGCGACCTCCTGCGCCGTGACAAGGAAGACCTCGGAGTGGGACGCTTCCCGGTGACGACCGTAGCGGATGCCAGAACCTTGGTGGACAAAACCATCCGCTATGCCGAAAACAAGAACGGCGGCAGCTGGGAAAACACAATCATGTTCATGGGTGACGACGGCAACAACAACCTGCACATGACAGATGTCAACGAGACCGCCGAGACCATCATGGCAGCCTATCCCGACTATCAGGTGAAGAAAGTGATGTGGGATGCCTACACCCGTGTGTCGTCTGCAACAGGCAACACTTACCCCGAGGCAAGCAGCATCATCAGGCAGCAGCAGGCACAGGGAGCACTCATCATGGACTATGCCGGCCATGGCAAGGAGGACCAGATCTCCCATGAAGCGGTGCTCCGGCTGACCGACTTCGCCGGCTTCACCAATGCCAACCTGCCGTTATGGATCACCGCCAGCTGCGACATCATGCCTTTCGATGCCACCATGCCGACCATCGGCGAGACGGCCATGCTGAATGCGAAGGGAGGGTCGGTGGCATTCTGGGGAACGACCCGCACGGTATATGCCTACTACAACAAAGCCATCAATACGGCTTTCCTCCGCCATGTGCTGAGCTTTACGGACGGCAGACCGACCACCCTGGGCGAGGCCCAGCGGCTGGCGAAATGCGAACTGATCAATGGCAACAGCGACCTCACGCCGAACAAACTACAGTACGCTCTCCTGGGCGACCCGGCCCTCTCGCTGAACCTGCCTACCCTTCAAGTCAAGGTGGAGACCATCAACGGACAGACACCGGACACATCCAACCCGATAACTCTCAAAGGCGGTTCCATCGTGAAGGTAAAAGGCTATATAGCCAAGGACGGTGAGAAACAGACCGACTTCAACGGACTGCTCGCAGCTACCGTACGTGACACAAGAGAACTGATCACCTGCAAGAAGCAGGAAGATACGGCAGAAAAGGCTTTCACATTCTACGACCGGCAGAAAGTGTTGTACAACGGAACGGACAGCATCCGCAAAGGTGAGTTCACCTTCACCTTCGCCCTGCCGCGCGACATCAATTACACTTCAGGCACCGGACTGATGAACTTTTCTGCCATCAATGAAAATCACACGCTCATGGCCCAAGGGCACGAAGAGGGCTTCAGCATCGACGGGTCAGAGACTGTCTACAACGACTCCATCGGTCCGTCCATCTACGCTTATCTCAACACACCGTCCTTTGCGGACGGCGGCGAAGTCAACAGCACGCCATACTTCTTCGCACAGATTACCGACAAGGACGGCATCAACGCGTCCGGCAACGGCATCGGACACGATATGCAGCTGACAATCGACGGCAAACTGACGCAGACCTATGTCCTGAACGACAACTTCCGATACGACTTCGGCAGCTACACATCCGGCTCGACGGGCTACAGCCTGCCGGAACTCTCCGAAGGACACCACACCCTCCAGTTCCGTGCATGGGACATCCTGAACAACCCGTCGACCGTCACCCTCCACTTCAAGGTAGTCAAGGGTCTGGCCCCGGAAATCTACAGTGTCAACGCATCGAAGAACCCGGCTACCACGGAGACGACCTTCATCGTGACACACAACTACGTCGGCTCCAACGTGGATGTCGACATCGAAGTCTTCGACATGAGCGGCCGTCTGCTCTGGCACCGGGCAGAGACGGGAACGGCATCAGGCAATGCCATCACGGCCGACTGGGACCTGACGGTCGACAGCGGGAAACGCCTCCACACCGGGGTCTATCTCTATCGTGTGCGGCTCAGCAGCGACGGAGCAACGAAGGTGTCCAAAGCCAAGAAACTCATCATCCTGGACAATAAATAAAGCAGGGATGACGTTACAATCCATGAGACAATGCCGAAGGAGGAAGGCGATCCGCACCTCTCCGCCCTGACACCGTCTCATGGATTTTCATTTAGCAACAAGCAACCCAAGTAAAGAATGAATAAGACACTCCGCACCGTCCTCTTCTCGGCAACGGTACTTTCCGCTTCCGCCGCCTTTGCGCAGGACAGCAAGAAGGATATGTTCAATCCTGTCAATACGGCAGTGACCTCGCAGACCATCGCTCCTGATGCCCGTTCGGCAGGTATGGGTGATGTCGGTGCGGCCACCGACCCGGACGTGAACTCACAGTACTGGAATCCGGCCAAGTACCCTTTCACCATTTCCCGCGCCGGTGTCTCACTGAACTACACGCCCTGGCTGCGCCAGCTGGTGAACGACATCGACCTCGCTTACCTCGCCGGTTACTACCGCATCGGCGATTACAGTGCCGTGTCCGCCTCCATGCGCTACTTCTCCCTGGGTGAGGTGACGACCGACGACGGAACAATGACCATCAATCCCTACGAGATGTCATTGGACGTGGCTTATTCCCTGATGCTCAGCGAGCACTTCTCGCTCGGCGCCGCTGTACGCTGGATCTATTCCGACCTGACCTACAGCTACAAAGACGACACTTCACCGGGCTCTGCCTTTGCCGCCGACCTGTCGTGCTATTACCAGAACTACATCAACATCGGTGAGCGGGAGTGCCAGCTGGGACTGGGCATGAACATCTCCAACATCGGATCGAAGATCACCTTCGGCGGCGACAACCGTTCCGAGTTCATCCCGACCAACCTCCGGCTGGGTGCTTCGCTGATGGTTCCCATCGACGAGTTCAACCGTTTCACCATCGCCGCCGATGCCAACAAACTGCTCGTTCCGACCTATCCGAAGCGCAATGCCGACGAGTCGCAGGTCGATTACGACAACCGCCTGCAGAAGGATTACTATGATGTCTCGTCCATATCGGGGATCTTCAAGAGCTTCGGTGATGCGCCCAACGGGTTCTCCGAAGAGATGCAGGAGATACAGTGGAGCGTCGGTGCGGAATATACCTACAACGACAAGTTCTCCCTCCGGGCCGGTTATCACAATGAAAGTGAGAACAAAGGCAACCGCAAGTACTTCACCGTCGGTGCCGGTTTCAAGATGAACGTCTTCTCCCTCGATGCCGGCTACGTCATCGCGACGGCCAAGAACAACCCGCTCGACCAGACCCTCCGCTTCTCTCTCTCGTTCGACATGGACGGCATCAAAGATCTCTTCAAGAGGAAGTAAGGTCACCTCCGACCATCACCCATCACCACTTATCATCACCTATCATCACCCATCACCGCTTATCACCCCCAATCCTCATGCAGACCCCCCAATCCCCCTCCATCCCATCCTTCCGCGTCGGAATGGGATACGACGTACACCGTCTCGTTGAAGGACGCGGCCTCTATCTCGGAGGCATCAAGATCGAACACAGCCTCGGGCTGCTCGGTCACAGCGATGCCGACGTGCTCATCCATGCCATCTGCGACGCACTGCTCGGTGCTGCCAATCTGCGCGACATAGGCTATCACTTCCCCGACACAGCCGCTGACACGCTGGACATGGACTCGAAGGTCATCCTCGGGAAGACCATCAGGCTCCTTGCAGAAAAGGGGTTTCGTGTGGGCAACATCGATGCTACCGTATGCGCTGAACGGCCGAAAATCAATCCGCACATCCCGGCCATGTGCAAATGTTTAGCTGAGATTATCGGCTGCGACCCTGATGCCGTCTCCGTCAAAGCCACCACCTCCGAGCGGATGGGCTTCGTCGGACATGAAGAGGGAATGGCGGCCTATGCCGTCTGCCTCATCGTGAAGGACTGATCCGAAACAGACAGCAGGCATTTCCAACAAGAAGGCAGGCAGCCTACCCACAGCAGCCCCCCTCTCATTCTTTTCCCGATAAAGGGAGAGGACGAGAGGGGGCTGCTGTGGGTAGGCTGCCTGCCTTCTGTCTGTCCGGTCGCCGTCCGGCCCGCCGGTCATCCGGCACGGCATCCTGCTATCCTTTCGCTTTCAGAATCAGCCGGAGGCTCTGTTTGTAATTCAGATAGTTCCACACCCAGTTGAGCAGGATGAACGCCTTGTTCTTCACGCCGAGGATGGAACGCAGATGAACGACGAGCCACAGCACCCAGGCTGCGAAGCCGCCGAACTTCCGGCCGCCGATTTCCGCAACGGCATGGTTACGCCCGATGGTCGCCATCACGCCGAGGTTTCTGTATTTGAAGGGCTTTTCCTCTCCGCCGCATTGCAGGGACTTGAGGTTCTCCGCCACGGTCTTCGCCTGCTGCATGGCCACCTGTGCCAGCTGCGGATGGCCGAGCGGATACTCCTCATCGCCTTCTATCAGGCTCTGGTCGCCGATGGCAAAGACATCCTGCACACCCTTCACACGACAGAACCGGTCGGTGAGAATCCTGCCCGCATGGCCGATGCTCTCCGCCGGCAGCCCCTCAACGGTGTTCGCACAGATGCCGCTCACCCAGATGACCGTCCGGGCAGGAATCTCCAGACCGGCACTCGTCTTCAGAATCCCGTCCTTGTATTCCGTCGCAAACTGCGGCTGACGGATGTGCACGTGCAGTTCCTTCAGATCGCGCTCGGCACGTGCCGACGAGACCGGATCCATGGCGGCAAGGAGACGCTTACCCGCATTGACGAGATAGATGTGCATCTGCGAGGAATCCAGGTCGGGGTAATCCCGGGCGATGATGTTCTTCTTCATCTCCGCCACAGCCCCCGCAATTTCTACCCCCGACGCACCGCCTCCGACGACCACGATGTTCATCAGCGCCTGCCTGCACGCAGGGTCTTCCTCTGTCTCCGCCTTTTCAAGATTCCGCAGGATGGTGTTGCGCAGCTGCATGGCCTCGCTAACGGACTTCATGGGGAGCGTGGTGGCCTCGATTTCCTTGTTCCCGAAGAAGTTTGTCCGGGCACCTGCCGCCAGTACAAGGTAGTCGTAGTGGATGTCGCCTACGGAAGTCACGATCCTCTTCCCGGCCGCATCCACCGCTTTCACCTCCGCCATCCGGAAGAAGAAGTCCTTGTGTCCCTGGAAGAGACGGCGGAAGGGGAAGGAGATGCTGCTCGGTTCGAGACCGGCGGAAGCCACCTGATAAATCAATGGAGGGAACTGGTGATAGTTGTTCTTGTCGACCAGAACCACCTGGAAGTCACCGCCGGCCAGCTTGAAAGCCAGCTCCAGCCCTCCCAGACCGCCGCCTACGATGACGACCCTCTTCTTTTCCGTACGTTCGATGTTTGCTTTCATTATCCCTGCTGTATATAATATGCTGTTCTATATATATGTGTCCTGTATGCGACACAGAAAATACTGTGCCAAAGTCGTTTCCCGGTACGGATGTTCCCGACCCATCGGGAATCCTGTTCCCAGGGCTTGGGAATGTCGTTCCCAGGGCTTGGGAATGTCGTTCCCGAAGCCCGGGTGTCCCGCCTTCCGTGTCACTCGTAGATCAGTGTCGTCAGCCGCTCCTGCGGAAAGAGCTCGCACGCAACCGCCTGCACCTCGTCTGCCGTAACGGCATCAATGTCACGGAAAAGAGCCGTGATGTCCTTCTTCCAGCCATAGTGCAGGAAGCCCTTCCCGAAGTCGAGAGCAAGGTTCTCCCGGTTGTCGCAGGCAATGCCGATCTGCCCCTTGATCTGCTGCCGGGCGACAGCCAGCTCGTCATCGGTAAGGGGAACGGACATGAAGCGGTCGAGCTCCATGCGGGCAAGACGCATGCACTCGTCGACATCGCCGGCATCACAGCCGAAATAGATGCTCCAGACACCTGTCGTGGAATAGTTCACCATCGTGCTCTCCACCGTATAGACGAGTCCCCGCCGCTCGCGGAGTGCGAGGTTCAGCCGTGCGCTCATGCCCGGACCGCCGAGGATGTTGTTCAGCAGATAGAGTGCCATGCGCCGCCGGTCGTGTACACAATAGGCACGGTTGCCGACCATCACGTGTGCCTGATGGGTATGCCTGTCTGTCCTGACCGTCTGCGGGCGGTAGCTGCTCAAGGCCGGACGGATCGTCTCCCCGTCGCCGACAGGTCCGCCGAAACCGGTCACATTTGTGCCGTTCGCTTCAGCCAGAAGACGGAGGAGGGCGTCAAAGTCGATGTCTCCGTAGGCAAAGAAGACGGCATTCTCCGGGCGGTAATGCCTGCGGGTGAAGCGGAGGGCATCCGCCGTAGTGAACTTCCGCACGCGGTCCGCCGTCCCGAGGATGTTGTGCCCAAGGGGGTGACCGCCGAAGACGAGGTTCTCAAAGTCGTCGTAGATCAGCTCCGCCGGACTGTCGTTATACGACTCTATCTCGTCGCAGATGACTTCTGCCTCCTTGTCGATTTCCTTCTGGGGATAGACACTGTGGAAGACGATATCCGTCAGCAAGTCCACCGCACGGCCGACATGCTCTTTCAGAATCGCCGCATAGTAAACAGTATCCGCCTTGGTGGTGAAGGCATTGAGTTCTCCGCCCACCTCTTCGAGACAGTTGATGACCTCCAGTGCCGAACGCCTCGCCGTCCCTTTGAAACTGACGTGTTCGCAGAAGTGGGCGATTCCCTCTTCACCGGGCTGTTCGCTGGCCGACCCGGCGTTCACCTGGTAACCGCAATAGACCACCGGAGAGGCCGAAGGCAGAGCGATGATGCGCAGTCCGTTGCCGAGGGCTGCCGTCTGGTAATTCGTCATAAGGTGCAAAATTAAGAAAAAAGAACGAAAGGGAGCAGACTTTGCTGCCCAAAGAAAAAAGAACCTGATTCTTTTTGTAGTCCGCCCGATTTACACTATATTTGCACGACAAAAGCAGACACAACATAAGTCACAGTAAAATGCGGAAAGTTATAGGTATCGGCGAGACCGTACTGGACATCATCTTCAAAGACAACAGGCCCCTCGAGGCCGTACCGGGAGGCTCTGCCTTCAACGCCATCACGTCGCTGGGCCGCTGCGGGGTCAATGCGTCGTTCATCTCCGAGGCCGGCAACGACCACGTCGGCAAGTACATCATCGGCTTCCTGAAAGACAACGGGGTCAATACCGACAACGTGGCGACCTTCCCCGACTCCAAGTCGCCTGTGTCGCTGGCGTTCCTCAACGAGAAGAATGACGCCGAGTACATCTTCTACAAAGATCATCCGCACGACCAGCTGGAGTTCACTTACCCGGACATACAGCCCGATGACATCGTGCTTTTCGGCTCGTTCTATGCGGTGAATCCGGTCATCCGTCCGCAGCTGGTGGGGCTGCTCGACTATGCACGGTCGAGGGGAGCCATCATCTACTATGACGTCAACTTCCGCCCGGCGCACAAGGACGAAGTGATAAAGATCACTCCCAACCTGATAGAGAACCTTGACTATGCCGACATTGTCCGCGGCAGTCACGAAGACTTTGCGACACTCTACAGGAAAGAGGATGCCGACAAGGTCTACAATGCGGAAATCTCCTTCTACTGCCGGCAGTTCATCTACACCCACGGCAGCCGGCCGGTAGAGGTGCGCGGCGGCAAGAACATAAAGAAGGCTTATCCTGTACCCGACACGGAGGTCATCAGCACGATCGGTGCCGGCGACAACTTCAATGCCGGTTTCATCTTCGGAATGCTGAAGCAGGGCATCACACGGGCCGACCTCGACAGCGGGCTGAGCGAGGAGCAGTGGGACGGACTCATCGCAAGTGCCCTGGCTTTCTCGGCCGATTGCTGCAAGGACATCTTCAACTATGTCAGCAAGGAGTTCGGAGAGAGGATGAAAGGGTAGAAGGCATCGGAAGTGAAAGGAACCGGGAGGGGTGAAAGGCGTCGAGCCGACAGTGCCGCAGGATGCAAGTCCGACAGGAACATACGCAAAAAGGTCAGTCGGCTTTCACACCCCCAATCTCTCTGAACCCTTCCGCAGCTTCTTCAACTGCTCCAACTCCTCCTCCCAATAAAGAACCAAACCCAATATAAAAATGATAGAAATTGCCAATAAAGTTTATTACGTAGGTGTCAACGACCGCAACAAGGCGCTCTTCGAGGGATTGTGGCCGTTGCCTTACGGCGTCAGCTACAATTCTTACCTCATCGACGACGAGAAGGTATGTCTCATCGACACGGTAGAAGTAGACTTCTTCGTCCAGTTCATCGAGAATCTCCGTGAGGTTCTGGGCGACCGTCAGATCGACTATCTCGTCATCAACCACATGGAACCGGACCACTCCGGTTCGCTGGCGCTGCTGAAGAAGTACTATCCCAATATCCAGGTCATCGGCAACAAGAAGACCTTTGACATGATGGCAGGCTTCTACGACATCAAGGACAACACGACAGAGATGAAGAACGGCGGGGAACTTCCGCTGGGCAGCCATACCCTGCAGTTCTTCATGACACCGATGATCCACTGGCCGGAGACGATGATGACACTCTGCAAAGGCGAGGTGTCGCACCTCTTCACAGGCGACGCCTTCGGCTGCTTCGGCGCACTGAACGGCGGTTTCATCGACCAGGAGATCGATACCGACTGGGCATGGCCGGAGATGGTGCGCTACTATTCCAACATCGTCGGCAAGTACGGCACACCGGTCCAGAACGCACTGAAGAAGCTCGCCGGCATCCACATCGACTACATCTGCTCCACCCACGGACCGGTATGGCACAAGTATGTGGACAAGGTCATCAGCCTGTACGACCGTATGTCGAAGTACGAAACTGATCCGGGACTGGTCATCTGTTACGGCACGATGTACGGCAACACGGAGCGCATGGCAGAGCAGATCGCCCGTTCGGCGTCCCTCGCCGGCGTAAAGGACATCCGCCTGTACAACGTCTCCAAGACCCATCACAGCTACATCCTGCAGGACATCTTCCGCTTCCGCGGCCTGATTGTGGGCGCTCCTACCTACAATGCCGGCCTTTACCACGAGATGGACGTGCTGCTCCAGGAGGTTGCCAACCGCGACATCAAGCACCATCTCATCGGCTGGTTCGGCTCTTATTCGTGGGCTTCAAAGGCGGTCGCCGCCATCGGTGAATGGAACGAGAACCGTCTCCACTTCGAGAAGGTGGGCGAGCCGGTAGAGATGAAGCAGGCCCTCACGCCGGCCATCAAGGACGAGTGTACACGCCTGGGCCGTGAGATGGCAGCCAGACTCTTGGAAGGACAGGCATGAACATAGCTGTATTCTGCTCGGCAAACAACGACATCGATCCTGATTACTTCCGTGCTGCGGAAGAACTGGGACGGTGGATCGGCGAGAACGGACACGTCCTTGTCTACGGTGGCGGCAACAGCGGACTGATGGAATGTGTCGGCAAGGCGGTGCATGAAGCCGGCGGACGCACCATCGGTGTCGTTCCCCGCATCATGGAGGAAGGACGCAGAGTGAGCGGTTATGTGGATGTAGAGATTCCCTGTGAAGACCTCAACGACCGCAAAGCCATCATGATGGAGCGGGCTGATGTGTTCCATGCGCTGCCCGGCGGTGTAGGAACACTCGATGAAATCTTCACCGTAGCAGCCTCCGCCTCCATCGGTTATCACCGCAAGAAGATAATCCTCCACAATGTAAAAGGATTCTGGAACAGTCTGGTCGACCTGCTGGACGACCTGCAAAGACACGGCATGACACGTGGTGATTACCACGATTCCATCGAGATAAAGGACGCATAGGAATGTCCGCCCCAAGGCCGTACAGACCGGAAGAGGCGGCATGACGGCCCGTCTGGACGGCATCGGCCAGCATATTGCCCAGCAATTCACAGGACGGAAAAGGAAGGTGTGTCAAAATGCGAATTAACAGCTTGACAACCTTCAAACTATAAGCAGGTTTTCCTAAAAGCAAAGAAAAGACCATTTCTTTACTCAAAATCGAGTACAGAAATGGTCATTTTTAATGAATTGTCTCAAACTGCAAGATGATCAAAATGGTATTTGCATTTTGACACACCCTCATAAGCCATGGTCTTTTACAGCGCCTTCAGACTGATGGCGAAGCCGCCGCCGCGTGCTTCCCAGAGCCTGAGGACATCGCCCTTCTTCACCGTACGCTTGGTAATGGCGTATGCGCTCGGGTTCTTCTCGTAGTCGGCATCCTTGCCATCGGCATAGATCGTCGCCTCATACTTGCGCCCCTTGTCGAGGAAGTCGAGCCGGATTGTACTCTGGCGGGCAGCCAGTCCGGTCTTGCCGCCTACAAACCAGTTGTCCGTCCCTTTGGCCTTGCGGGCTACGGTGACGTAGCGTGCCGGTTCGGCCTCCAGGTAACGGCTGTCGTCCCAGTCGCAGGCTACGTCCTTGATGAACTGGAAGGCATCGTTGTACTTCCGGTAGTTCTCCGGGAGGTCGGCTGCCATCTGCAGCGGACTGTACATCGTCACATAGAGGGCGAGCTGTCCGACAAGCGTGGTGTGTACATAGCTCTTGTTGTCGCACCAGGCAGAGAGCCGTGTCTCAAGGATACCCGGCGTGTAGTCCATCGGGCCGCCCTGCAGACGGGTGAACGGGAGGATGACCGTATGGTTGGGGGCGCTGCCACCGAAAGCTTCATACTCCGTGCCCCGTGCCGACTCGTTGCCGACGAGGTTCGGCCATGTACGGCAGAGACCGGTAGGGCGTGTCGCCTCGTGTGCGTTCACCATGATGTGATGTCTGGCAGCCTCCTTGACGACATGGAGATAATGGTTGTTCATCGACTGCGAATAGTGATGGTCGCCGCGCGGGATGATGTCGCCCACATAGCCGGTCTTCACGGCATCATAGCCGTATTTGTTCATCAGGTTGAACGCCTCCTCGAGGTGACGTTCATAGTTGAGCGCACTGGAAGAGGTCTCGTGGTGCATGAGCAGTTTCACACCCTTCGAGTGGGCATACTCGTTCAGAGCCTTGAGGTCGAAGTCAGGATAAGGCGTGACGAAGTCGAACACGTCCTGCTTCCAGTGGCCGAACCAGTCCTCCCAGCCGATATTCCAGCCTTCCACCAGCACCTCCTGCATTCCGTTGGCTGCAGCGAAGTCGATATACTTCTTCACGTTGGCAGTATTCGCCGGATGGCGGCCGTTGGGTCTGGCGTGCGCATAGTCGGTCTGACCGAGCTTCACGGAACTGAACTCATCCGTATAAGCCCACGGCTTGCCGCCCGCTATCATCTCCCACCACACCCCGCAGTACTTGGTAGGATGGATCCAGGAAGTATCTTCGATTTTGCAGGGTTCGTTGAGGTTGAGGATAAGGTTGCTTGCCAGCATATCCCGCGCATCGTCGCTTACCATCACCGTACGCCATGGGGTCTCGCAAGGTGTCTGCAGACATCCCTTCAGACCTGTCGCATCAGGCGTGAGCCACGACTCGAAGGTCATCGTCTTGTCGTCGAGATTGAGGTGCATGGTAGAGTAGTCGGCACATGCCGCCTCGTGGATGTTGATGTACAGACCGTCGGCAGACTTCATCTGCAGGGAGGTCTGGACACCTGTCTCCGAGAACACGTCAACAGAGGAGTTGCCCCAGTTCACGGCATCATGGAAGCGCGAACGGATTTCCGACAGCTTCGACTCCTGTGTCTCCTGCTCCTGCGTGTCATAGTCGCCGGGGAGCCACCAGGCGGTGTGGTCGCCGGCCATGGCAAACTGCGTATGCTCCTCCTTGATGATAAAATAGTTCAGCTCGGGCTGCTGCGGGAACTCATAGCGGAGTCCCATGCCGTCGTCGTAGACACGGAAGCGGATGACGATGTCGCGCCTGCTGGAAGGCTGGCTGAGGTCTACCTCCAGCTCATTGTAGTGGTTGCGGATGGTAGCCGTCTCGCCCCATACCGGCTTCCATGTCTCGTCGAAAGCAGTCGTCCGGGTGCCGGTCTTCTCAAAACCGTCCATGAGGCTGGTCTCTTTCATTCCTTTGCTGGCGTGTTTGTCCTTGGCAAGCTCCAGTCCCAAATGCGAAGGTTTCACGACAGCCTTACCTTTGTAAGTCATCTCGTAGGTCGGCACACCGTTCCCTGTCAGCGAGAAGGTCACGGAGATATTGCCGTCCGGAGACTTCACGGTCTGCGCACCGGCAATGTCTGCCATCCCCATCAGTAGCCCCAGAAGGGCAATGTAGGTTTTCTTCATTGTTCTGTTAAAGTATAATATGGATACCAATGTTTAAGTTCGATGATATGCAAATTTAGATAAAATCTCTGAAATACAGGCCGGTTTTATAGAGGAATTTATATAAAGTTCCTGAATTATCAGCCTGTTTTATGGAGGATAGACGACAAGGAACACGAAGGAGAGAAAGGAACGGCCATCAAGTCATCGATTTTAGCCGGATTATACATCACCCACCCTCGTCATCCACCGCCCCCTGCCGCCCCCCCTCCCTCGGAGTGCCCAGGGGAAGTCCCTGTCCCCGCCCCGGCTCGGGAAGCCACTGTCCCCTCCCTCGGCCTGGGGCGGCTCCTGTGCCATCGGGAAAAGGTTCTTCCGGAATACGGAATGACAAAGTAAGCCAGCTACATCATAAGGCATACGGAGGACAGGACGGCGGAATGACAGAATAATGTCTGCCCTTTTGCTCTTTTACCTTTTCACTTCTCCAACAGCTCCCTGCCTCCGTGTGATATTTCATTAAATCCATCAACGCACGAGAAACGAACCTCATCACTCCCAATTCCTGAAGACCAAAAAAATCACCCGCGACAAAATAAGCAGCCTTTCTTTCCGTTTCTACATTATATGATAAGAAAACCCTATTCATTCACTAACAAATTGAAAGTATGAAAGTAAAAGGACTAAAGTCAATGGTCGTCCTCCTGGCAGGAGCGACCCTCATGAGCTCCTGCGTAGGCTCATTCGCCTTGTTCAACAAGCTCGCAAAGTGGAACAAGCATGCAACGAAATCCAAGTTCCTCAATGAGATCATCTTCCTGGTCATCTCCCCGGCCTACGCAATCTGCAGTGCCGCCGACATGTTCGTCCTCAACACCATTGAGTTCTGGACAGGCGACAACCCCGTTGCCAACCGTGTGGGCAAGACCCGTAACATCAAGGGCGACGACGGGCTGATGTATGCCGTGAAATACCTGGAGAACGGCTACCAGATCACCAAGCCGGACGGAAGCGTGTTCTATTTCACTTACAACAAGCAGGAGAACACATGGTACATGAATGCTGAAGGACAGGAAAAGAAAGTGCTCCATTTCAATGGCGACGGATCCGTAAAGGCCTTCCTGAGCAACGGTCTGACAGCTGACGTCACACCCGATGCTGCAGGTGTCTACGAGGTACGGCAGATGCAGGCCGGCACAAGCTACTTCATGGCAAGGAGATAACAGCGTCTCCTCTGACCGGTGTGGGGCATCAGGTATCCCGGTGACTGACCGGACATCGAGCCAGGACGGATACCTGATTCCCCCGCCGGTTTATCGCCGGCTACAATTGAAAGACCGGCGGCCGGCTCCGGACACCCTGTCCCGGCGATCCGGGAACACCGGACTGAAGGCGGAAAAGAAATCTGTACTGTCATAATAATTTACCACCGCCCGTCAGAAACAGAAGGAACGGAACGAGAGCCTCCGTCCACCTTCCGTCTGACCATGCGAAACACCTTTCCAACGAGAGAAAAGCACATTCCAAGACATCAGCAACCTGTTTGTAATCAGACAGATAGAATACACTCTGGCAAGAAGTGCCCAGTTGCGTTGCAAGTGGGCGTTAGTTGGCTTGCAAACAAGCACCGCTTAGAACGCTATCGGGCGTTGATTGGAAGCCAAGTGACCAACGGTTACGATACAGTCCATCGCATTCTGCCATTCCGGGAATGGTCAGGATGCACGGAACGGAGGGTTTCACAGCCTGCAATCGTAAAGAAAATTCATCAAAGAAACAGCCATTGAGGATTTTCCAGACAGGCTGTCTTCCGGAGGGACGCACCCTTCCGGCCGCCGCACGTGCAGGCGTATTCTTCCCCTCTCATTGCATGTATGTCAACAAAGCAGGTTCTCCGCATGAACTGTGGCAGTACAACCCACCGGCAAATTAGGCTGACAATGCTTGCATATCTGAAAGAAACAGGCTATCTTTGCTGAAACAAAGTTACCTGTCGGATGATGAGACAATATTTCTATCTGGCTCTCCTTGCCCTACTTCTCACGGCCTGCACGGCAGACAACGGGAAGAAATACGTGATCGGTGTCTCACAGTGTTCGGAAGACATCTGGCGTGACAAGCTCAACAGCGAGCTGGTCATGAGTACTTACCAGCATGACAACGTTGTCCTGAAATTCGCTTCCGCCAATGACGACGACCGGCTGCAGGCAAAGCAGATCAGCCGCTTCGTCAAGGAGGGGGTCGACCTGCTGATCGTCTCGCCCAACCAGATACATACCATCTCTTCCGTCATCGACAAGGCCTATGACAGGGGAATCCCTGTCATCCTGTTCGACCGCAAGACCGACTCGAAGAAGTACACGGCTTTCATCGGGGCAGACAACTACGAGGCAGGGCACGAGATGGGTGCGTTCATCGCCCGGCAGCTGAAGGGAAAGGGCAATGTCGTAGAGATATGCGGACTGGAAGGGTCGTCGCCTGCCATCGAACGCAACCGCGGCTTCATGGATGCCGTCAGCGGTTTTCCGGGCATCAGGGTCGTCGACCGGCGGTATGCCGGCTGGCTGAAAGACCGCGGGGCGGCTGCAATGGACAGCATTCTGGCCGGTGGACAGCACGTGGATTATGTCTTTGCACAGAACGACCGCATGGCGGTCGGTGCCTTGCAGGCGGCAGAACGGCATGGCATAAGGGGAATGAGGATTGCAGGCATTGACGCTCTTCCCGTCCCCGGAGGCGGCATGGAGAACGTTCGCGACGGCAGGATGGAGGCTTCCTACATCTATCCTACCCGCGGCGACCTCGTCATGCAGCTGGCATTGAACATCTTGGAAAAGAAGCCCTACAAGCGTGACAACTACCTGAAAGGCACACTCGTAACGAGCAACAATGCCAATGCCCTGCTTCTTCAGAGTGAGGAAATCATGAAGCAGACAGCACGGATCCAGTCGCTGCATGGCAAGGTGGACAATTATCTGGCTCAGTACAATCATCAGAAAGTCTATCTCCTGCTTTTCAGTGTCATCATCATCCTGCTGGCCGGAATCATGGTCTATGCCTATCGGACGACCGTCATGCGCCGGCATATCGAAGAGGAGGCGACAGCCGCCAAGCTGCAGTTCTTCACCAACATCAGCCATGAGCTGCGCACGCCGCTGACGCTGATAGCCGACCCGGTGGAATACATCATCCATGATCCGAACCTCAGTCCGCAGCAGCGCGGCATGCTCCAGATCGTACAGCGCAACGTGGCCGTCCTCAGCCGGCTGGTGAGCGAGATACTCGATTTCCGCAAGATACAGAACGGGAAGATGCAGCTGCACCTGTCCGACTTCGACCTCTCCGAGTGCATGCGGCAGTGGCTCGGCCTCTTCGACACGTCGGCCCGGAAGAAACACATCACCCTGCAGCTCCATGTACCGGAATCCATCCCCATGCGTGCCGACCGTGACAAGCTGGAGCGCATCTGCTACAACCTGCTCAGCAACGCCATGAAGTACACGCCCGAAGGAGGCTGCATCGGCTTTGCTGCTTCCGTGGAGGCTGACAAAGTGGGGATTATGGTGAGCGACAATGGCTGCGGCATTGCACAGGACGACCTGCCTTATGTATTCGACCGGTTTTACCAGGCCGGCAATGCCGGACATGGAACAGGCATCGGACTGGCACTGGTAAAGGCGTTTGCCGAGCTGCACCATGGACAGGCGACGGTGGAGAGCGAAGAAGGGAAAGGCTGCACCTTCGTCGTCAGCATGCCGCTCCGCCAGGAAGGGAAGGCCTGCGCACAAGAGGTGCAGCCGGACGGCCCGCTCATCGAGACGGAGGAGAACACGGAGATTCCCAATCAGGCCCGCCATGTCGACGACCTCATCCGGCCCGCTGAATCCGACAGGCCGGAAGTGCTCGTCATCGACGACAACGGCGACATCCGCACTTACCTCCGTTCGGCACTCTCCCCTATATATAAGGTGAGCGAAGCTGTTGACGGTAAGAACGGGCTGGAAATGGCAAGGCGGATAGTACCCGACCTTATCATCTCCGATATTATGATGCCTGTCATGGATGGACTGGAGTTCTGCAGTCAGCTGAAACAGGACAAAGCCATCAGCCACATCCCCGTCATCCTGCTCACTGCCCGTAGTCTTGACGATCAGCGTGTCGAGGGGTATGAGCATGGTGCAGATGCCTATATATCCAAACCTTTCTCCCTCCGGCTGCTTCTTTCGCGTATTGACAACCTTATCCAGAGTAGGAAAAAACTCAGCCAGCTCTTCTCAAACAGCGATGAAAACGATGTTTTGGAGAAGCTGTCGAACGAAACAGACAAGACTTTCATCACCCAGCTGCGCAAGATAATTCAGGATAATCTTGGTGACAGCGAGTTTAATGTGGAGAGATTCGGCGATGAAATCGGGCTTTCTCGTGTCCAGCTCTATCGCAAAGTAAAAGCCCTGACAGGTCATTCTCCTGTTGAAATGCTCCGTAAAGCCCGCCTCATGCGTGCCCGTCATCTGCTCCAGACAACCGAGAAATCGGTGTCTGAGGTGGCGTATGCTGTAGGTTTCTCCACCCCAAGTTACTTCTCAAAGTGCTATAAGGAAGAGTTTGACTTGCTGCCGGCACAGGAACGTTGACGACCATATATCAGCCACATACAACAAAACGTTCACAGGATAGAACGAATGTTTCGCAGACACAATATTTGCAGTCTATGAACGGATTTTGCGCCACACAATTAATTTATCAATGTAATTTTGCACCGTAGTTAGTTACCTGAAAGGAAGAAAAGACTGCAACTTAAAGTATTCACATTACTAAACAATTTAATTATGGTCAACTTTTATCATTTTTCATTACGCTTAGGTGCGTTATTGTTAGCCACTTTGCCTGCCTTCTCTATTGTCAGTGCTCAGGATGACAACAGTAGCAAGAAGGATAACGGGAACAAGGAAGAGAGCAATCGTAACGTGATGTTGAACGCTGCCAGTGCCAACGGTCCACGTGAGATACAGATTGGTCTGCCTTCTGCTGATGTCAATGTGCTTGAGAACGGTTTGCCGGTTACCTATGCAACCAATCCCCGCAGCGTCAATTCTCTTTGGCGTGGCGATGCCAGTCTGAGCCATCAAGGCTTGCTGAAGATTGCCGAAACGGCCATTACAACCGGCAATATCGGTTATGCTGTCAACTCTTTCACACAGTTGGGGCAGGATGGTTTCCACGGAACACTCAACTACAAGACCAATCATTTCGGCTTGCAGGAAATGTCGTTGAACCTGAATGGTTCGTTCGGAAAAGGCTGGTATTACAGCGGAAGCATGTATCAGAACAGCGATCCCGGTACGTTTAAGATCAAGAGTTCGCAGAACCAGGACCGCACACAGATTTACAAGGCAGCCATCACGAAGCGTTATGCCGGTAACAAAGGTGAACTTACGGCTATGTACAGCTATAGCAACAGCCATCCTGTCTATACTTACGCCACACAGTCCGCACCGTTTATCTATGCCGGTGACGGTAGCGTGAAGGAGTATGGCGACTTCAAGCTCGGTACGACTTCCTATCTGCCAGTGGATGCGAACATCACCTATCGGGATATGCGTGACGGTCAGTTGAAAAGCACTTCCCTCTATGATGCCATCGCCAATCGCAGCAGTCAGATTTCATTGATGAACAACTACGATTTCGGCAACGGACTCTCTTGGAAGGCAATGGCACGCTTTGATCATGGTCATGCTGCTTTGGTTTATCAGACTCCGATGTCGCTGATTAACACGAAAGCACCAGGTTTCGTCAACAATTATATGCAGTATGGCATTGATGGAAGTCAGTCGCTTTATAATGGTGAGTATGTCCAGACCCGTATGTCCTGTCTGAACTCTGGCGATGTCAACGAATTCCTCTTCACTTCAGAGCTTTCAAAGAAGTTCCGCAAATCAACACTGCGTGTAGGTGTCAACGAGTGGTACTATCACATTGATTATACATCTAATACAACGATGTACGACCAGAGCGTTCCTTCTGATGGAAGCTATGCTGTACGACTCTATGATGCTGGCAAGCGCACGTCCTTCTTCTATGATTATAACAAGAACGCATCCGAATTCTACCGTGGTCATGAAAACAAGACAGCCCTTTACTTCACCCATGACTGGGACATTCTCCCACAGTTGAATCTCTACTATGGTGCCCGTGTAGAGCTGCAGAAACTCAAGGGTGAGAACCTTGCTGTGAAGAATGCAGCTGGTGATTACGTCGGACGATTTACCGATTACCATCTCGGTGCTACTGCTGCTGACGGCACGAAGATAACCCCTGTGCCATTGGATTACAGCTGGTTCAACTATGACCTCGCCCTTGCTGCAACCTATAAGGTGAACAAGCATTTTGGACTGACAGGTGATTTCACCTATATCGTTCAGCATCCGAAGTTCGAGGCTTTCTCTCCAGCGACACTCCCTAACACTGACAAGGTTTCTGTTCCTCTCGGGCGTGTAGGTTTCTATTACAACAATTCATGGATGAGCCTCACCTCTCTCTTCTCTTACATCTCAAAGACCAACAACAACTCTACGCTTAATCTTCAGCACGGAAGCGAGATTATGGCCGCACCACTTACTTACGATATACAGACTATCGGATGGACTACCGACGTGGTTGCCCATCCGGTAAAGGGGCTTGACGTTCATTTCCTCTTTACCTATCAGCGTCCTACTTACAAGAAGTATGAAACTTCGGTTACCTTCGCTGATGGATATGTCGGCAGTATCAATGCTACTGGCAACATTGTAGCTGAAATTCCAAGAGTGCTCATCGAGTTTGACCCGAGTTACATGGTTACGAAGGACATCAAGCTATGGACCAGTTTCCGTTATTTCAGCAAGACCTACGCCAATATCAATGATGCCTACTACTTCAACGGACACTGGGAAACATTCGGAGGTGTGAACTGGCAGGTTAACAAGCGACTGGCTTTAGGCTGTACAGTAGTGAACTTCCTCAACCAGACAGGTGCCAAGGGTAGTATTGCCGGTGCAGAACTTATCACCAAGGATGAAGCCAAGAACATCAAGAACCAGCTGATGACAGGCAGCTATCTCCGTCCTTTCACAGTTGAGTTTACCGCTTCTCTCAAGTTCTAAGACGCTTGGCTGCCCATGCTTCCGGGTTATTCGGATTGTTACCAGGTTTTGGTGACTTTGTTACCAAGCACTGGTAATACGTCTACAAAGCGTTTGTAATGCTTCTACAAAGCATTTGTAATATGTGTACAAAGCGTTTGTAATGCTTCTACAAAGCATTTGTAATATGTGTACAAAGCGTTTGTAATATAGTTACCAGATGCTGGGAATATATGAATAATCAGTTGTTGGCAGGTGGATTGTTGACATCTTGCACTCAAGAACATATCAGAAATAAGAGTAAAATATTATCCGGCATGTTCCATAAGTTCCAAATTCTGACTGGAACATGCCATAACTAAAAACAGCTATGAACAGAAAGAATACTATCCTATGTGCTGCATTGACAGCACTTTCACTGTCAGCCACTGCACAGACAATGAAGATTACACGTGCTGGTGATACCACCATCGTGAAGATTGAGAAGTCACCGCGGTATCTCATCCTTCCTGTTGAGGAGGAGAAGGACGAGGCGCAGGTGCTCCTTGACAACGGAAAAGCGACCGACACGTGGATGGATGTACGGTTGGCACAAGAAAAAACCGACTATTGCGTGCCTTTCAAGCTCAATAAAGGCGGGACTTCCATCGTTAAGATTCTCAACCTGAAGGCTGATGCACTGGCACTCAAGAAGGGACAGATGAAACTTTCAAATGTCTGGGATGTGACCAATACCGACTTCTACCGCCCTTCTTACCATCACACTCCTTCGTATGGCTGGATGAACGACCCTAACGGTATGTTCTACAAGGATGGCGTCTATCACCTCTGCTATCAGTATAATCCATACGGTTCCAAGTGGGGTAACATGCACTGGGGGCATGCCATCAGCCGCGACCTTATCCATTGGAAAGAGGTTGAGCCGACAATTGCACGTGACCCGATGGGACATATCTTCTCGGGAAGTGCTGTTATCGATAAGGAGGGTACAGCGAAATACGGCAAGGATGCCATTGTTGCCCTTTATACATCAGCCAGTGACAAGAACGGTCAGATACAGTGCATGGCATATAGTACCGATGGCGGTTACACCTTCCACAAGTATCCGGGAAATCCAGTCCTTACTCCTTTTGACGGACTCAAGGACTTCCGTGACCCGAAGGTGTTCTGGTATGCACCGCTGAAGAAATGGTATATGATTGTTTCAGCCGACAAGGAGATGCGTTTCTATTCGTCACCTAACCTGCGGGATTGGACTTATGTCAGTGCTTTCGGTCAGGGTTATGGCGCACAGCCTAACCAGTTTGAGTGCCCGGACTTCTTCCAGCTGCCTGTTGATGGAAACCCGAACAAGAAGAAATGGGTGATGATAGTCAACATAAATCCGGGCTGTCTCTTCGGCGGAAGTGCTACGGAATACTTCATCGGTGACTTCGATGGGAAGAATTTTGTCTGCGATAGCAAGCCTTCTGTTGCCAAATTCCTCGATTATGGCAAGGATCATTACGCCACTGTAACTTTCTCTGGTGTCCAAGACCGTGTACTGGGTATTGCGTGGATGAGCAACTGGCAGTATGCCAACGTTACTCCTATCCGCCAGTATCGTGGTGCCAACACTCTCCCACGTGAGTTCAAACTCTTTACTGGCAAGGACGGACAGATTTATATGTCGTCCAATGTCGTACCCGAAGTTGCCGGACTGAGAAAGACTTTCAAACGTCTGCCTGACTTGGTCATTGCGCAGGGGAAGGATTCAAAGGGTCTCTCCTCCAGCAAGGAGAATGCCTTTGAAATGGAGATGGACGTTACTCCCGGTGATGCTGCCAGGACTGGTTTCATCCTCTACAATGAAAAGGGTGAGAAGGTGAACATCTATTTCGACATGAAGGCTGGCAGGCTTGTCATGGACCGAACGGAGAGTGGTAGGACTAAGTTCGGTGAGAAGGCTGAAGCCCATAAGATAGAAAAGGAATTCGACCTGCACGAACACCGTGAGATTAAGGAGCCGTTCCGCAAGTTGAATTCAGTCAATTATAAGAATGACTTTGCACTCGGCACATGGGCTCCGTTGAGTCTCTGCGACTCAAAGACCTATCATCTGGATGTCTTTGTTGACAAGTGTTCAATTGAAATCTTCGTCAATGGCGGTCGTATTGCAATGACTAATCTTGTGTTCCCGACGCAGCCATACACATCTGTCAAGTTCTACTCTGATGGCAACAAGGCCGCTTACAGGAATATAAAGGTGAGTGAGCTGAGGCTGTAATTTGCTGATTTTCTGCTGCGTTGAGGCTTTGGTACTGTCGGGAAGATGACTATGGTCAACCTTGTCTTCCTCCCCAGTCCCTGCAACAAGATTCTTGCAAAGGGCTGTAATGGGAAGACTCGTGCAGTGAAGAGGTGAGTAACGCAGCATAAGGGAATGTAACATCTCGTTCATTTGTCGCAAGAAAATCCCTTTGGGAAACATTTGTTGCGATGAATGAACGGAAAGTAAAAGCCGTTTTCACTGCTAAATCATAACTTTGCAATCGAAATCAAGACAATCACTTTACACAAAACTAAAATTTAAAGATTATGTCGAAAACCAATAAACTCACGCTGCTGCCCGTAATGCTTTGCTTCTTTGCAATGGGTTTTGTCGACCTGGTGGGCATTGCTTCCAATTATGTGAAGAGCGACTTGCATCTGTCGGATTCCACAGCCAATGTCTTTCCGTCCCTTGTCTTCTTCTGGTTCCTCATCTTCTCCGTCCCGACGGGAATGCTGATGAACAAGATCGGACGCAAGAAGACGGTGCTGCTCAGCCTTGTCGTCACACTGCTCTCACTGCTCCTGCCCGTCTTCGGCGAGTCGTACGGACTGATGCTCGTGTCGTTCTCGCTGCTCGGCATCGGCAATGCACTGATGCAGACGTCGCTGAATCCGCTGGTTTCAACGGTGATGAAAGGCGGCAACCTCGCATCGACGCTTACCTTCGGGCAGTTCGTGAAGGCGATAGCATCCTTCATGGCACCTTATCTTGCCATGTGGGGAGCACAGGCAAGCATTCCGGCTTTCGGCCTCGGGTGGCGTGTCCTCTTCCCCATCTACCTCGTTATCGGTGTCCTGGCCAGCCTCCTGCTTTTCTCTACCCCTATTGAGGAAGAACCCATAGAAGGCAAGGCAAGCTCGTTCACGGAGTGTCTCAGCCTTCTGGGGAAGCCCATTGTCCTGCTGAGTTTTCTCGGTATCATGTGCCACGTGGGGATTGATGTCGGTACGAACACCACCGCTCCGAAGATTCTCATGGAGCGTCTCGGGATGACACTGAATGACGCTGCTTTCGCCACTTCGCTCTATTTCATCTTCCGTACCCTCGGCTGTCTGACGGGTTCTTTCTTCCTGCGCGTGATGAACAACAAGGTGTTCTTCATCATCTCCGTCACGATGATGGCGCTTTCCATGATCGGCATGGCGGTAGGAACGTCGAAAGCAGTCCTCTTCGTGGCTATCGCCCTGGTCGGTTATGGCAACAGCAACGTCTTCTCGATGGTCTTCGCCCGTGCGTTGCAGAGTGTGCCGGAAAAGCAGAACGAGGTGAGCGGACTGATGATCATGGGACTCTTCGGCGGCACTGTCTTCCCGCTCCTCATGGGCTTTGCCAGCGATGCCATCGGACAGATCGGAGCTGTCATTGTAATGGCGGTCGGCGTATGCTACCTGTTTACGTACATTCCTAAAATGAACAAATAAAGCCAATATGAAACAAGTAATCGTAGGCCTCGGAGAGGCATTGTGGGATTGTCTTCCGGAAGGAAAGAAGCTCGGCGGCGCACCTGCCAACTTCGCTTATCACGCCGGACAGTTCGGTCATGAGTCGCTTGCCATCAGTGCCGTCGGCAATGACGCACTCGGCAAGGAGACACTCGATGAATTCGACAAGAAAGGGGTACGCTACCTCATGCCCGAGGTAGATTATCAGACGGGTACCGTGCAGGTGGAACTCGACGGCGAGGGTGTTCCCACCTACGACATCAAAGAGGGCGTGGCCTGGGACAACATCCCCTTCACGCCCGAGATTGAAGAGGCGGCCCGGAACTGCCGTGCCTTGTGCTTCGGCTCTCTGGCACAGCGCAGCAGCGTGAGCCGGCAGACCATCCAGAAATTCCTGGACGCTACGCCGAAGGACTGCCTGAAGATCTTCGACATCAACCTGCGCCAGAACTTCTATACGAAAGAGGTGATTACCCACTCGCTCCACCAGGCGGACATCCTCAAGATCAACGATGAGGAACTGGTGACGATCGGCCGGCTCTTCGGCTATCCGGGACTCGACATGGAGAACAAGTGCTGGCTGCTGCTGGGCAAGTACAACCTTGATATGCTCGTACTTACCTGCGGCGTGAACGGATCCTATGTCTTTGCTCCCAACTTGCAGTCGTATCAGGAGACCCCGAAGGTGGAGGTAGCCGATACCGTCGGGGCCGGCGACTCCTTCACGGGTGCCTTTGCATCCGCCATCCTCGCCGGCATGCCTATCCCTGAAGCTCACAAGCTGGCCGTAGAGGTGAGTGCCTACGTCTGCACGCAGAACGGCGCCATGCCGAAACTTCCCAGGGAACTGCTCGACAGGGTCAAGTAAGGAAATCGGCCGCCGCGTACGGATTTTGCCCAAAGGGGTAACAACAACACAACACAGACAATACCGGCAGGTATCGGGTAAAAGATGTTTCAGGATAGACATGGACGGCCCGGACTGACAGCGGAAGGGACTCCCTTCCAACGGTCAGCCCGGGCTTTCCGTGTACTGTCAGACCTCCGTCCTCCGACAGCCCCACACCTCCCTGATTGAAGAAGAAAGATACCATCACGCCTGTCCTGTGATTCCGAAACAGCAATGTGCAGCGGGAGGCGGGAGTATTTTCCCATCGGTCAGGGAAGATCGGATGCAGAATGGGAAACCGTCAGAAGCCTTCCTTTGATTTGTAAGGATAAATTACCACCCGTTACAGGGAAAGGGCCGGGACAATGCCGTCATGCCGCCATCCGGCGAGGACGACTGCGGAGCAAGAGGAAACAGAGTTTAAGGTGATTCACAAATCACTAACAGTCAAGCACATACAACTCTCTTTCCAAAAGGTGCCTGATTACGCTCCAAACAGGCGTTGGTTGCCATGCAGACAAGCACCCCTTAGAACGCTGACGGGCGTTGATTGGAAGTCAGGCAAGGGTCGGTTAGAAGATGACCCCACATCCCTTGCCTTTGAACGGGTACGGCAGTGAGGGAAACAGACGGTCATCGGCACGTGGATTGTAAAATTATTTCGTGTCAACGGATGATCCGACAGCCGGATTTCCGCATTCAAACCGGGGACACAGGAAGCCACCCTTTACCGGAAAAGAAAAGGTGCATCCGACATTCCGGTGACAGGCGGAATGTCGGATGCACCTTCAGCGGGCTCCGCCACTGCGGCGGCTGTCTCTCTTCCCGTCAGCTTGCCGGACAGAACTGTATGCACACCGGACGGGGCAGCTGTATGTCCTGACGGGTATCGCGCAGCTGTCCGGTGGACTTGTCACGGCTGAACACCTGTATCTTGTCGGCATCCCGACAGGCTACAAGCAGGTATTTCCCGTTGGGCGTGATCGTGAAGCTGCGGGGGTGGCTGCCTGTACGGCACTTCCCTATCCTGACGAGCTTCCCGCCCGCTTCTACCCTGAAGAGGGTGATGCCCTCCGCCTTCAGGCGTGTGCTGGCATAGACGAAACGGCCGTCAGGGCTGACGTGGATGTCCGCCCCGCCCCGTGCATGGGCATCGTCGGCAAGGATGGTCTGCGTAGCTTTCAGTTCGCCCTTGGCATAGTCGAAGACCGTGATGCAGCCCGAGAGTTCGCTCATGAGGTAAGCATGCCTGCCGTCGGGCGAGAAGACGAGATGGCGCGGCCCTGAGCCTCGTTTCACGTGCGTGGCAATGCCGTACGGCGAGAGCGTCCCCTTCGCCTTGTCGTATCTGAACGTGAGAATCTGGTCGGCGCTGAAATCCGTTGCCAGCACGAATCCGTCGGGGGCAAAGCGCACGCAGTGGATGTGCGGAACATTCTGCCGTGTACGGTCAGGGCCGCCTTTATAGCCGGCAAACTGTTTCGTCATCTTTCCCAGGGTCCCGTTCCGCAGGACGGGGAAGACGGAGAGGCTGCCGCCGGAGTAGTTGGCGGTAAGCGCCACCTTCCCGTCTGTCGCCACATAGCAGGGATCCTTGCCATGGGTCAGCTGGGAATTCATAAACGACATGTTGCCCGTCACCGGATCAAAGGCGATGCTGTTGAGCGTCGCCGTCGCATCGTTGTTCTCGCTGACGGCATACAGATGCCGTCCGTCACGGGCGAAGGCGAGGTAAGACGGATTCATCACTTCCAGCGTACTGCGCAGCGCGGCGACACCGGTAGTCTGGTTGAAACTGAAGGAGTAGAGCCCTTCGCTCCCGGTTCCGGTATAAGTCCCGACAACCATGTCCAGGTCGTTCCCGGCCATGCTGAATGTCGGCAGAGCCGTGGCAATCATGCCTAAAACAAGTGTTTTTGCTTTCATTGGATGGGTTTGATTGATTGTTTTGAATGTTCATTTCCGCTGACCCGAAGACGGATCTTCTCCTGTCACGCTCCTGCAAAAGTAAAGAAAAAGATGTGAACCTGTTCTGTTTTTTACTTTTCTTTGTCTTCAATGACACTGTTTAAGGCAGATTCGGAAAATCCACCAGCCGGATTCCCACCCGAAACATCGACCGCCGCACGGTACCGTCACGCCCATGCGAACCACGGCTCCTTGCGGCCCTGACAATCGAAAAAGGCTCCGCATCCCTGCGAAGCCTTTCGTTTAACATCAGACTTGCTCACGCAAGCCGTGTGTTCTTGTACTAACTCAAATAATTAACTTTAATAACGACTATTTTTCTATTTGACAGGGCAAAGATACAAAAAAAGTGCAGAATAGAATGTAAAATATCCTATAATTAACGGTGCTTTTAGACTTTATAACAGACGCACGGCATTCATATTCAATTATCGGCCATTTCTCTACACGGCACGGGGATTGTAAGACCTGTCCGGCGCATGGCCGGCTGGAAGCGGGCCGGCAGACACCCTGAAACGGTATAGAAATCAGGGATTAAGGCCAATTTTAAACGGTTTTATTTGCTCATCTCAAAATCTTGCCGTACCTTTGCACGCCGATAAAGGTAAATATGCCACCTGAGAGTCTGCGTGCTGACTGATGGAAGCCAGTCACAGGCGAGTGTCTTTCTGTGGGTTCGTTTGGTGGCGCACTTACCTTATTATATTAGGATAATAAATCATAAACAAACGAATTTGAAGACATTTGAAGAGTTGGGTGTGAGCGAAGAGATTCGCCGCGCCATCAGTGAGCTTGGATTTGAACATCCAATGCCTGTACAGGAAGAAGTAATCCCCTATCTGCTCGGTAACCGAAACGACGTCATCGCACTGGCACAGACCGGTACGGGCAAGACGGCCGCATTCGGCCTGCCGCTGCTGCAACGGATCGACACCGGCAGCAAGGACACTCAGGCGGTAGTGCTGAGTCCGACACGTGAGCTTTGTCTGCAGATTGCAGACGACCTGAAGGATTTCGGCAAGTACATCCCCCATCTGCACATCGCCGCCGTCTATGGCGGTGCCTCCATCGAGACGCAGATTCATCAGCTGCGCCATGGCGTACAGATCATCGTGGCTACGCCGGGCCGTCTCATCGACCTCATGCACCGCGGCAAGGCACGCCTGGACAAGGTGACGAACGTCGTTCTGGACGAGGCCGACGAGATGCTGAACATGGGCTTCCAGGAGAGCATCACCGAGATACTGACCGGTGTGCCCGAAGACCGCAACACCCTGCTGTTCTCGGCTACGATGAGCCGTGACGTGGAACGGGTGGCAAAGGGCTATCTGCACGACTACAAGGAAATCGTCGTGGGCAGCCGCAACGAGGGTGCGGAGAATGTCAACCACATCTATTACATGGTGAATGCCCGCGACAAGTACCTTGCCCTGAAGCGGCTGGTGGACTTCTATCCGAAGATCTACGCCATCGTCTTCTGCCGCACGAAGGTGGAGACGCAGGAAATTGCCGACAAGCTGATCAAGGACGGCTACAACGCCGAATCGCTGCACGGCGACCTCTCCCAGCAGCAGCGCGACCTCACGATGCAGAAGTTCCGTTCGCACCTCACGCAGATCCTCGTGGCAACGGACGTGGCGGCACGCGGACTGGATGTGAACGACCTGACACACGTCATCAATTACGGCCTGCCGGACGACATCGAGAACTACACCCACCGTTCCGGACGTACAGGCCGTGCGGGCAAGAAGGGCACGTCCATCTCGATCATCCACTCCCGGGAGAAGCACAAGGTGCGCAACATCGAACGGGAAATCGGTAAGGAGTTCGTGGACGGCACGCTGCCGACACCGGAAGAAATCTGCAAGAAACAGCTGTTCAAGACCATGGACGACATCCTGAAGACGGATGTCGACGAGGAACAGATCGAACCATACATGACGGACATCAACCGCCAGTTCGAGTACATCGACAAGGAAGATATCATCAAGAAGATCGTCACAGCCACTTTCGGACGTTTCCTGAACTACTACAAGAATGCGCCGGAGATAGAGAAACCGTCGTCACGCAGCTCACGGGAGAGTTCCCGCAGCGGCCGCGGAGAGGGAAAGTCCGGACGCAGCCGCGGCCAGCGCAAGGCAGAGAACGGCTACAGACGGCTGTTCATCAACCTCGGCAAGACCGACGGATTCTATCCGGGCGAGGTGATGCAGTTCATCAACAAGAACGTACACGGCCATCAGGAGGTAGGACACATCGACCTGCTGTCCAAACAGAGCTACATCGAAGTGCCGGAACAGGATGCACAGAAGGTGATGCGGGCACTGGACGGCACGACGTACAAGGGACGCAAGGTACGCTGCAATGACGCTGAAGAAGGCGGGCATGGACGGTCGGACAGAGGCCGGGCAGCCAGCGGCCGGGGCGGTTACGGAAGCCGGGGAGAAGGACGGCAGGACAGCCGGGAGCGCAAGGGACGCAGCCGCCGGGAACCGGAAGAGGACTTCTCCTTCGCACAGCACAAGTTCAAGAAGGACGACTGGAAGGAACTCATGAAGGGGGCGACGGCCAAGCTGAAAGGCGAGGAACCGGACTTCTCGGAGGAAGGCTGGGCACGCCGCCGGCCGAAGAAGTAGCCGGCTATCATCGTTTCCGGGCTTTGGGAACGGCATGAGAACGTGCCGGAACTCCGAATCGGGAAAGACCTCTGTTCCCTGCTGACCGTATCAAACCCTCATAAACATCAGAACAACCGCTATCATCGAGTTTTTGACTCTCTGGTAGCGGTTGTTCTTTGCAGTCGGCAGCTGTCTTCCGTCGGAAGCGGGTCCTGACACGTCCGCTTACCCGTACAAAGTGTCTGCAACATTCCTGCAAGGCATCACGGACGGCTTTCTCCATTGACATTCATGCAGGGAAAAGACCCGTGCTGTAAAGTCCTACGCTGCCCTCTGCCGATACTTCACGAAACAAGGACAGCCCTGTCGGAACCGGGACAGGGCTGTCTGCTTGTTGTACAGTCGTTGTAAGCCGGATGTCGGGAAGAGGCTTACCTTTGAGAGGGCACTCGTCTTTGCTGTGCCGCCGCACCTTGCTTACTGCGGGTTGATTTCCTTCAGCAGGCGGTCGGCATGTCCCCATTTGTCCATCATATAGAGGACGAAACGGATGTCAACACCGATACAACGGGCAAGGTTGCGGTCGAAGTTGATGTCGCTGGAAAGACTGTCCCAGTTGCCGTCGAAGGCAAGACCGATGAGACGTCCCTTGCCGTCGAACATCGGTGAGCCGGAGTTTCCGCCGGTAATATCGTTGTTGGTAAGGAAGCAGAGCTGCATCTTTCCGGTTGTCTTGTCAGCGTAACGGCCGAAGTCCTTGACGGTCATCAGACTCTTCATGACAGGTTCCACCTTGTAGTCTTCGAGCTTTGCACCGCGGTTCATCTTCTCGACAATGCTCTCGGCTGTCGTATAATAGTTGCTGTTGAAGCCACCGATCATATAGCCCCCAACCTGTCCGTAAGAGAGACGCATTGTGAAATTGGCGTCGCTGTAATGGGGCATATCCATCTCCATCTGCACCTTCGCTTCACAGAGTTTCTTCTCTTCATTCTCGATGGATTCGGCTTTTTCTGTCAGATCCGCCATGATTGTCTGGTAGACCATGATGAGCTGGACACCCAGCTGTATGCCCGGGTCCATGAGGTTCTTCTCATCGTTATAGAATTTATACCCCTTTGTCAGCAGCTTGCTGTGGGCATACAGCCAGTCAGTGTACTTCTTGTAGTTGTTGCCGAACTCGCCCTTGATTTTCCCGTAGAAATCCGGAAGATACCTGGCCGGCACATGCTCACCATAATTCTTCAGCATGGCCGCTGTCATCTCCTTGTCGAGCGCCAGATTCCATTCATCGCTGTTGTCCTTGAACTGCATGTACTGCTGCTTGGGGTCGTCTTTCGGTCCCTGCGGCTCGATGGCTCCGCGCGAAAGGTCGAAGGTTCTTTGGAGAAACTCCGATGTCCTCCAGAACGATTCGTTCCAATAAGCTTGGGCTAATGCCGGTTCCCTGCTTGTCTCATAGAGTTTACCCAGCTTGGCGAAGTCTACGCTTACAGCCGGGTCTTTCACGGTTTTGGCATCAAGCCACTTCTGTATCTTCGCTTCGTATTCCGCCTTCTGCCGGATAAGGCCGATGGAATCGATACATTTGTTCATTCCCATCGAGTTCTTCCAATAGTTGGCAGAGCCGACATACTTGTTCTCATACTGGATGCGGGTCTTCTCGTTCCGGTCCATGTACTTCTTCATGATGGCGAGCTTGATGTCACGCACCTGTACACGGGTCGTGTTGTCGACGTCACGACGCTGCTGTATTCCATACGATGACAGATAGCGGCTGGTCGAACCGGGATAACCCACGGTCATGGCGAAGTCCTTGTCCTTGTAGCCTTCAAGGCTCACCGGCGCCCAGTGAGCAGGATGGTAAGGTACGTTGTCTTTTGAGTAGGCCGCCGGCCCGTTGGTCTTGGGGTCGGCATAGATGCGGAAGACGGAGAAGTCGCAGGTCTGCCGCGGCCACATCCAGTTGTCCGTCTCTCCGCCGAACTTTCCCATGCTCTTGGGCACGGTGAACACCAGCCGGACATCAGGGAAGTCCTGATAGGTCGTTGCGTAATACTTGTTTCCCTCGTAGAACGGGTCAATGGTCACATGTAAGGTCTTGTCAATCGCCTTTACGGAGTCGGTCATGTGGTTCGTCAGAGAGTCGATGGCGGCCTCTGTCTGTTCGGCATCCTTGCCTGCAATGAGTCGATTGACACGGTCCGTGATGTCCTGCTGGTTCTTCATGAACGACACGAACATGTTTTCATTGGGCAGTTCTTCGACATAGTTCCTGGCATAGAATCCGTCCTTCATGTAGTCGTGTTCAACGGTGGAATGGGCATTGATCGCACTGAAGCCACAGTGATGGTTGGTGAACACAAGTCCATCCGGCGACACGACGACACCCGAGCAGAATCCCGAAAAGTTGACAACGTAATTGCTGATGGCATCGGGCGAGTTGTAAAGCATGTCGCAAGGCAGCTGGAATCCCTCGGCAACCATTTGTTCGTAGACCGCATCAGGGAGGTTGTAGAGCGTCCACATACCTTCGTCGGCATGCATGGATGTGCTTCCCCATGCGAGAAGTCCGGCGATAAGCAAAGCTGATTTTTTCATATTCGTATTATTTGTTGAATGATATATTTATACTGCTTTCCTGGGAGTTCAAGAAGCCGGAGGGGGAAGGGGAATATGTTTCGGCAGTCGGAGGTTTTTGACAGACGGTGCCGTCGGCTGCGTTCTTTTTCCTCTCCATTCTCCTTCAGAAGCCGTCTTCGGCATCCTTCAGGAAATTTTCTTCGGTGTCCGTTACAATCTTCTCCTGTGTCGTTTGGAGCCGCCGTCCCCTGGCTTCCTTTACATCTTCGGCTTTCCTTTATCGGCTTAGAGCTGTTTCTCTGACTGCAGAAAGCCACTATTTTGATATGCGTCGGCGCAATTGTGCCAAAGGCAGGTCGTGATAGACGATATGTGCAATGAAGAAGATGATCACCAGCGTGTTGACACCCAATGCTGCCGGGACTGAAAGGTTGGCGTTGCTGTAAGCGATAATGGCGAAAAACAGTCCGCCTATCAGAACGTAAGTAAAGATACTCTTCAGCGGATAGTCTATCGGATACTTGCGCTGGCCGACGAGATACGACAATACCATTGCCGTTGCATTGCCCAGGAAGCCGGCCCATGCGCAGGCGATGTAGCCGTAGCGGGGTACGAAAACCACGTTGATTCCGATGATTACAGCACAGCCGATTCCCGAGAAGTAGGCTCCCCAGATGGTCCTGTCGATGAGCTTGTACCAGAAACTGAGATTGAAATAGACACCCGTCATGATGCCGCCCGCCATCACGACAGGAACGACCCGCAGTCCTACCCAGTAGTCCCGGCCGATGATATGGCGCAGAACATCCATGTACCCCATTACCACCAGGAACGCCAGCAGCGTGAAGATGATGAAGAACTTCATGGCGCGGGCATAGGTCTCCTTGTTGTCTTTGTCGCGTGCCTTGCCAAAGACGAACGGCTCATAGGCATATCGGAAAGCCTGTGTGATCATCGACATGATCATGGCGATCTTGCTCGCTGCACCGAAGATACCGAGCTGTGCGTGTGCATCGCTGCCCTTGTAGACGTAGGGGAAGAGAATATAACCTGCCGTCTGGTTCAGTATTCCGGCAATGCCCAGGATAAGAATCGGCCAGGAATACGACAGCATTTTCTTCGCCAAAGGCATATCAAGCAGCTTCCCGCCTGCAAAGAAACCTTCTTTCAGTTCTCTCCAGAAGCAGAAGGTGATGGTTCCCGTGCAGACAAGGTTGATGTAGAAGGCGTAACCCACCTCATGTCCGCCGAGAACAAGATAGTAGACAAGGTTCAGGACGATGTTCAGAGCGATGAACAGCAGCTTGAATGCCGCAAACTTTATCGGACGCTTCTTGTAACGGAGGTAGGCAAAAGGAATGCACTGGAAGGCGTCAATCGCCACCGTAACCGCCATTACCCATACATAAGAGGGGTGCGCCGAGTAGCCCATGAAACTGCAGATGGGTTGCAGGAAGACGAAAACCATTGCAATGAACAGCAGTGACGACAGTCCTACCATCGACAGGACAGTGGAATAAACCTTCTGTGGATTCTGGTCCGTCTTGTTGGCATAACGGAAGAAAGTGGTCTCCATGCCGTAGGTCAGGATGACGAGCAGCAGCGCCGTATAGGCATAGATATTCGTAATGACACCGTAACCCCCGCTCACCGCACTGATCTTTGCTGTATAGAGGGGGACGAGAAGATAGTTCAGAAACCTTCCGATGATACTGCTCATACCGTAGATGGCAGTGTCCTTTGCAAGTGATTTTAAATTTGCCATTGTCGCTTTGTTATTGGGCTTATTACCGCTTATATTGCCTGTTATCGTCTGGTCACCGTCCTGTCGTCATCTAAAAGAAAACATAGCAGACGGCTATTGCGGCAATCACGCCGGCCAGGTCCGCCAGCAGTCCGCACGCTACAGCGTGTCTTGTGTACTTCACGCTGATGCTGCCGAAGTAAACAGCCAGAACGTAGAAAGTCGTGTCCGTCGAGCCCTGGAAGATACAGCTGAGCCTGCCGACGAACGAGTCGGGACCGTAGCTCTTCATGGCTTCCAGCATCAGTCCGCGTGCCCCGCTGCCCGACAGCGGCTTCATGAAGGCAGTCGGCAGCGCACCGACGAAATCGGTATTCAGTCCGCATTGCCCCACACACCACTGTATTCCCTTTATCAGCAGGTCCATTGCACCCGACGCACGGAATACTCCCACTGCCACGAGGATAGCGACCAGATAGGGAATGATGCGCACAGCCGTAGAGAACCCTTCTTTGGCTCCCTCTATGAAAGCGTCATAGACGTTTACTCTCCGCAGCAGGCCGGCACCGATGAAAAGGACGATGATCGACATGAGGATAAGATTGGAGGCGACGGAGGTCACCGTACCCATCGTCTGCTTGTCCATCTGCCCGAATCCCCAGATCACCAGCCCCACGAAAACCGTCAGCCCCACAAGGGCTGCAAGCAGAGCAGGCTGGAAGATATTGATGCGCTGCCAGCCGGCCGTGATGATGATTCCGGCAAGCGTTGCAACGGTCGTCGCAAGCAGGATGGGGATGAACACATCCGTCGGCTGGGCAGCTCCATACGAGCTCCGGAAGGCAAGGATGGTCGTCGGGATGATGGTCAGCCCTGACGTATTCAGCACCAGGAACATGATCATCGGATTCGTTGCCGTGTCTTTCCTCGGATTCAGTTCCTGCATCTGTGCCATGGCCTTCAGTCCGGTAGGCGTGGCCGCATTGTCAAGTCCCAGCATGTTCGATGCGATATTCATGAAGATGGACCCCATGACAGGGTGGTTCCTCGGGATGTCAGGGAAAAGTCTGGTGAAAAGAGGACTGAGTATCCGTGCCAGCACGTTTACGACACCTGCCTTCTCGCCGATTTTCATGATGCCCAGCCACAGTGCCAGCACTCCGGTCAGTCCCAATGATGTCTCGAAGGCGGTCTTGGACGAATCAAAGGTCGCATCCACCATCTTCTGGAAGATCGTCGTGTCACCCGTCAGCAGAGAGATGATTCCGAAGACGAAGGCAATGAGGAAGAATGCTATCCAAATGCAGTTCAGTACCATTCAGTTTGTCTGTTACAGCTGTTCATTGTTTGATTGTTTTCAGGGGCGGGGACAGACAGCCCCGCAGAAGGCACCATTCTTTCCCATTGCAAATTTAGATAAAATTCCCGAACTATAATCCAGTCGGATAAAGAAAATGCTTTTTCTTTAAAGGAAAGACAATCCATTCTGTGTGTGAACCCGCAGTAAAATAAATGAAAAAGACAGACAGACACTTCCTGTTCCGTACCATCCAACCGTGGGAAAACGCACGAGGCATATCCTATTGAGTTTTTTTCAAAAGCAGGTGAAACAGGCTGTCATTCCCTGTTTTTGTCGATGACAACCCTGTATCACATATACCATTTAATCTTTTTAACGTACAAAGCAGGCTGATTGTTCCATGAAGTTTTTAACTTTGCAACCAAGAGTTTTCGGAATAGCGCATTGTCTGTATTCCGATTGCGCACATCAGGTTTATTCCATTTGCAAAGAACAATACAGTAACAGCAGACCATATGGGTATATTTGACTTCTTCAAGAAAAACAGGCATAAGGAATGCCGGAACAATCAGCACACGACAGAGGTGATGGCGGAGGAAGAGGAGGAGGCAGACTTGTGGGCCCAGGCTTGTATGGCAAAACCGCATTGCTATACGAAGGAGGGGAAGAAGCCCATCCTGAGTTTTGTCGTGACGGAGGGGATAAACACCATTCTGCCGATGTACCCCAACGAGCTGTACAGGAAAGGCAAAAACGGATTCGCCGACATACGCCTCATTTTTGTCAGCACGTCCCGGAAAGGAGAGCCTGTCGATCTTCCTTTCTTCCACTGTGTCCCCGCACTTTCCAACTATGCACTGGACATCAGAGAACCGAACGTATTGATCAGGGGACTGAACGCACTGGAAATGGGGGAGATTATATCAGGTGTCAGACATACGCTGGCGTGCTGTCCTGAAAGAGAGAAAGTATAGCCGCCTCCCCGTACATCCCATACAGAACCACCGGGACACAGCTCCCCCGCTTTCATCCCCCATTCCGGAAGGAGAGCGATAAAACCTGCCTGAAATGTGAAGACTTGTCCCTTGTGCGGGCCTTCATGTTCCCACAAAAGCCCTTTCAGGAGACTGACTTTTCTCGCAATATAAGTTTTAGTTTTGGTTGCCGTCATTTTAACATTTCTCACCAATCCACTGTATATAAGCACTTTAATTATTGAACAAGTGTGACGGTAGTGACAGGAAAAGTCGTTTTGTGTCCATTGCCTAAAGTGAACGAATCACACATACAGAAGAACCGGCCCCTCCATAAAATGCGTAGATGAGGTTCTTTGATATTTATGGGATGTCAAGGGATTTGCATCACCTATCAATCTATGCAACATTGCTTTACAGTTGGTTGAGAAACAAGTGCGTGACGTTTTGGAAGGCGGGCACAGACCTTCCCATGGTGTTAGCAATCGTATAAATCTATCCCTTTAACGGAAGAACCCTGAATAAGCGACCTATTTAGTCATCTTCAAAATTAAATTCAACTTTACTTTGAAGTATAATCTCTTTGAGAACTTCCGTAACCGCATCTGGTTTGTCTAACTCCTCAAGTTAGTTCTTTAATTGTGGAATGTTGATAATCTCCTCTATACAATCAAGGTGGTCATCAACAGCTTTTTGCACAATAGATGTTTTAAATATTATTTATCGATACGGTTTTGTGAAAAACAACTTGTAAAACGTGGTATTCACCAAAAGAATGTGTAAATTTGGAGCGTTTATATAATGTAATACAAATATGGCAAAAAAAACAGTATACATTATGTCGTTTCTGTTCTTTGCAACCCTTCCTTTATTTGGACAAGTTGTAGATGGATATGTATTCGATGAAATAGATTCTACTGCCATTGCTAATGTGTTGGTAAAAGTCGACAATAATAGCGAGTTGTTTGCTTTAACAGATAGCCATGGCTACTTTAAATTAGATAGTGTTGCATTGAAAGATAGCCACATTATTTCTATGAGCCATATATCTTTTAATTCTCTCACAACAAAATTAACAAGTAATGGGACAACATATTATCTTAAGCCCAAATATGAGATGCTGAATGAGGTTGTGGTTGAAAGTAACTGGATATACAGGAAAGATGGAATGGTCGTTGTCGATTTTGGAAAAATGAAGATGGAACAAAATTTGCAATTGTCAGATGCATTACGTCATATCCCAGGAATTGTTAAGAACTCTAATGGAAATTATTCTTTGGGTGGGAAAAATGCAGTCATATATGTAAATAATGTAAAGCAAAACATTTCACCCCAATCATTGGAGGCTTTTCTGGAGAGTTTACCTGCAAATATTGTTGCAGATATAGAACTGACTTTTGTCAATTCAGGGAAATATAGTGCATCCACCGAGGCTGTTATAAATATTAATACTAAAAGCAATATACCCCTGGGTCAGTCAGTACAACCATATGCTTTTACTTCAATTTTCCCACATGGAATGTATGATACTGGTGGAAATATTTTTTATATGGTAAAGAAAAGCAGATGGCTTTATAATGGCACGCTTTCATTTGCAAACGAAAGAATATACAAGTCATCTACAGATAGCTTGTCGTATAATGGTCTCAAAATCCTTGATGACCATAATTTCAGCGATGGCAGAAATAATGTGTTTACATATAGAGGAAGTACAATTTATGAGTTTACAAACAAATCCAAATTAAGTCTTAATGCGTTTGTATATTACGATAAAGGCAGTGCCGATTTAATTTGGAACAATTATAACATCAATCAATATACTGCGAACAAACATGCCCATAGTGACCTTTATAATATTTCATTGTCATATACTTTACCTTCTATCAACAAAAGGACAAATGGCCATTTGACATATTCCTTTTCATACGGTAATGATAACTCTAAATTGGATTACCTGGCAAAAGATGAGGTATACAAGAGTTCAGACTTGAGAATGAGTGGATATATGAATACATTTAATATAGATTTAAACTCAGAAGTAAAATCCTTTTTATTCTCTTATGGACTACAGGTGGACTATAATAAAGTGAAAGATCATGTTATCTATTCACATGTCAACATGGATAGAAATGATGTTGATGAATCATTTTCTGGTCATGAAGTGCTAACAGGGCTATATGCGCAAGCAAAGTATACATTTTCTAAGCGAGTATCTACACGTCTTGGTTTACGAATGGAGAATACACAATATACATATTCCTCTACTACTAACAACAACAGCAATCATTATGTCAATTTCTTTCCATCCTTGTTGACGTATATTAATATGAACAATTATAATTCGATTATTGGTATTGTCTCAAATATAAACAGGCCTAAATATTCATGGATGGTGTATGGAGAAAGACAGGCAAATGATATGGTATCTATGTATGGTAATCGGGATCTGAAACCAAATAAAGCATACGGCTTTGTTATTTATAACACACTATTTAAATATATGAATCCTAATTTTTCATATATACTAACATATGACTTCATTGGAAATATTTTTTCCTCAAATGGTCAACATTTGTCCAGTACCTATCAGAATATTGCAGATCAACAGACGTTTAAGACAAACATAGTCATACCGTATCGTTTTGCAGACAAGAAAGTTATGGGGCAATTCCAGTTCAACCTCGCTTATGATAAGCTATATAACTTTAAAAACCAATTCTCATTGCCTGCTAATCGAAAGTGTTCGTATGTTAATTATAACATTCATTCTAATATAAGTTACTCTCCAGCAAGTAGGATTTACTTATCAATAGATGGAAATTATTATCCAACATATAAATCCTCTTTAATGAATGCGGCAGCAAATGGCTCTTTAGATTTTGAGCTACAATATATGATGCTAAAAGAAAAGAATCTTCAGCTTAGATTGACTCTTAATGATGTATTTGCAAGAGATGCTAAAAGAGTATTCTATTATGTTGATGGTCAATATTCCTCTTATCAACGGCACATTGGACCAATATTCAGATTGTCGCTTAAATATGTATTCAATAAAGGCCAAAGAGTCGTAGATGAATATCGAGATTACACTCCATCCAACGGCCGATTAAGATAATAAGTCTTTCAGTTTCACATACTGTCAAATTAAAAACAATTTAAACTATAGAGCCGATTTTGTCCTGCTATCATTTTAATATTTTTCATCAGTTCCCTGTATATAAACATCTCATTAATTAGGGAAGCGTGACGGAAGTGACAGGAAAAGTCGTCTTAAAAGCGCATGTTTTGTCCATAAAAATTACTTTTGTTTTATCAGGAGGATGTGAGGAGACAATCTGTTCGGAAACGGAAGGGGAAACGAATGAAACCGGAAAACGAACAGGCTCAAGAGAGGTAGCAAATCACTTATAGACAGACACATAGGAATCTTACAGGAAAAGGTTCCTGACAACATTCTAAGAGGGCGTTAGTTGGCTTGCAACTAACGCCCTCTTGGGATGCTAACGGGCGTTAGTTGGAACACAGGGGACGGCCGGTTGGAGTCCAGGGGCAGGTCATCCCCATTCCTGGTAGGTTTCTTCAGTAAGAGAACAGGGTATTTTCATCTGCAAAATGTAAAATACTTTCAAACCTGTAAAGAAGCTGTCCGGTTTCATTCCGCCTCTGACAGGCACCGGCAGCACACGGCAGCAGGTCGCCGCCCCTGCACCGCCGGCAATTCCTTGTGATGCAGCATCCCCTCCCCTGCCTTTCCATCCCATTGTACAAGACACTCCATGGCATTCGGACTGCCTTGGGAATCTGAGAAAGCAGAAAGCCGGAGTCCCTGCATCTGCAGACCGTTGCGATGAAACCGACCGGACTCTTCGTGTTTCTGTGTTTTCATGCGGAAGGACGGCACACCGCATCCCGCTCTACAGCCTGCCATTACCGCCTGCCAGCCCGTCCGCCGGACCAGAGAGAGAACCCCCTTGAGAGGGGAAAAGAAAAAACCGACACCCACGTGGAGCATCGGTTCTTCTACATTAGTATGTTATGAAAAATTTGAGAGAATTGAGACTTCACAGCCTCTGCTTGTTTAACTAAAAATGATTATTATAGAGAAAGCATAGAAATTGTCTTTACTTTGTGAGGGTAGACACAGGACTCTGTATCTTGTGCTGCAAGGTGTCTCCCTTCACGGAGTCGGCCTTGGCAACGGACGGCCCTTCCTGCGGTTTTTCCACCGCCGCTGTGGCCGGGACAGCCTGCCGGCCGTCTCCATCGGAGAAAGCCACCTGCATGGCATTGCCCAATGTGAGGAAGATGGCCACGACGGCAGCCGCCTTGAAGAGCGGCATAAACCGCTGGCGCATGGTTATGACGCGTGCCTTGACAGGTTCGTCCTCCTCGATGCGGCTCAGGACTTTGCGGTCAAAGTCATCTCCCAACACCTCCTCCGTCTTCTCGCTCTGTGCATAGGCGAACAGATGACGATAAGGCAGCAAGGCGGCTGGAATGTCCTCCTGGGAGAAGAACATACGGAGAATCTCCTCCTCCTGGAGGGATGTCTCGCATCGCCAGTAGCGTTCCAGTAATTGCTCGATGTACTTATAATCCATAATTGTCTAATTTCAAATATTTCTGTTTGACCGTCTGCCGTGCCCGGAAGATATTGACTTTCACCTGCTCTTCGCTGATGTCAAGGACACCGGCTATTTCCTTGTAGGTCTTCCCTTCAAAGTCTCTCAGCTGCATGCAGCTCCGTTGCTTCTCGGGGAGTCCGTCTACAATCTGCCTGATGAGGCGGACTTTGTCCGTCTGGATCATACGGTCCTGCGGATTGGATGAAGCGAGGGGCTCGGCAGCCTTCACATCTTCGAGGGAGTCGTTGTCGTTCCCTTTCTTCTTGATGCGGTCGAGCGACAGATTCCGGCAAACCGTCAGGCTGAAAGCCTCGATGGAGTCGATGGCATTCCATTCTTCCCTGCGGTTCCATACCTTTATCAGTGTGTCCTGCACGATGTCCTCGGCTTCCGCTCTGTTGAGCGTGATACGGAGTGCGAGCCGGAAGAGTTCGTTCTTCAACGGCAACACATCGTTACGGAAACTGACTTTCTTCATCTTCTCTCTGTATATATGACGATTATGGATGGGGATAAGTTACAGGGGGCGGACGGAAAAGCCGATGTTTAACTTTCGTTAAGTTATCGGCTGCGCTTTGCTCCCCCTGCTTCCTGCCGCTTTCCGTTCCCTTGCGGAGGGGCGGCAAGTTTCTTGAAGACCGGGAATGTAAGCATCAGCCAGGGACGGGACGGACAAACAGCAGAAACAGACCGGAGCACTCCGGCACGTCTCGCACAGTCTGCCACATCGGCAGGAAACACTTTCCCGGCTACTCCAGATAGGTGTAACCGTACAGTCCGCTGCGGTAGTTGCTGAGGAACTCCTTGCCTTCCTCCAGCGAAATCTTACCCTGCTTGACGCTCTTCGTCACCCATATCTCAAGCTGCCGGACGAGCTTCTTGGGATTGTACTGTACGTATTCGAGCACTTCCTCCACCGTCTCACCGTCGAAGATCTGGTCGATGTGATAGCCTCCGTCCTTGACGGAGATGTGTACCGCATTGGTGTCGCCGAAGAGATTGTGCATATCGCCCAGAATTTCCTGATAGGCTCCGACAAGGAAAACACCGAGATAATAAGGCTCGCCCTTCTTCAGCGGGTGAACCGGCAGGACGTGGCTGGTGCGGCCCATGGAAACGAAATTCGACATCTTCCCGTCGCTGTCGCAGGTAATATCCTGCAAAGTGGCGTTGCGTGCCGGGCGTTCGTTGAGCCGCTGGATAGGCATGACGGGGAAAAGCTGGTCTATCGCCCAGCTGTCCGGGAGCGACTGGAAGAGCGAGAAGTTGCAGAAGTACTTGTCTGCCAACAGCTTGTCCATGTTCCGCAGTTCATCGGGGACGTGCTTCATGTTCTTGGCAAGACTGTTGATCTCATGGCACACACTCCAGTACATCGCCTCAATCTCGGCACGTGTCTTCAAATCCACCATGCCGTGAGAGAACAACTCCAGTGCCTCCTCGCGGATCTGTTCGGCATCGTGCCAGTCCTCCAGCATATTGCGTGAGTCGAGGTTGTCCCAGATGTCGTAAAGGTCTTTTACCAGCTGATGGTCTGTCTCCTTCGCCTCAAACTCTTCGGACATCTCCGGCAGGGAAGCCGTCTCCAATACGTCGATGACAAGGACGGAGTGGTGCGCCGAAAGACTTCTTCCGCTCTCGGTGATGATGTTCGGATGCGGAATACCGTTCTTGTCGGCTGCATCCACGAATGTATAGACGCAGTCGTTGACATATTCCTGAATGCTGTAATTCACGGAACTCTCGCTGTTGGACGAGCGAGTACCGTCGTAGTCGACCCCCAGACCGCCTCCGCAGTCGACGAAATCGACGCCGTACCCCATCCTGCGCAGGTTCACGTAATACTGTGCTGCCTCGTTGAGGGCGGTCTGGATGCGGCGTATCTTGGTAATCTGCGATCCGATGTGGAAGTGAATGAGGTGCAGGCAGTCGTGCAGCCCTTTCCCGTCGAGCGTTTCCAGCGCCTGGAGCAGCTCGGAAGAAGTGAGTCCGAACTTGGAGGCATCGCCGCCGCTCTCAGCCCATTTCCCCGACCCGCTGGATGCCAGTTTGATGCGGATGCCGAGGTTCGGCTTCACATTCAGCTTCTTTGCTGCCCGGGCGATGAGGTCTATTTCGTTGAGCTTCTCCACCACGATGAAGATGCGCTTGCCCATCTTCTGCGCCAGCAAAGCCAGTTCGATGTAGCTCTGATCCTTGTAACCGTTGCAGACGATGAGCGAGTCGCTCTGGCACTGTACGGCGATGACTGCGTGCAGCTCGGGCTTCGATCCGGCCTCCAGCCCGAGGTTGAACTTGCGTCCGTGGGAGATGATTTCCTCCACCACCGGCTGCATCTGATTCACCTTGATCGGATAGATGATGAAGTTCTCGGCCTTGAATCCGTACTCCTTCCTTGCCTTCTCGAAGCAGGAAGAGGTCTTTTCGATACGGTTGTCGAGAATGTCGGGGAAGCGGAGCAGCACCGGCGGCGTGACATCACGCAGGGCGAGCTCGTCCATGACATCGCGCAGGTCAATCTGCGTGTTGTCCTTACAGGGCGTGACATACACGTCGCCCTTGTCATTTATGCCGAAATAAGATGTACCCCATCCCGAGATGTTGTACAGTTCCCGCGAATCTTCAATCGTCCACTTTTTCATTTCTGTTCTTTCCCTATATAATGTTTCTTTCCCTATATAATATCTTGTTTTAAATCCCTGCACACACCCGTCTCCCTGCACCTCCGCACGGGGCGAAGGCTGCCGGTCCTCCGACGACACCATCACCCTGTCCTGACCCGGACTGCCTCACCGGCCGATCCGCAGCAGGCGGCAGAGCTGGTCTACGGAAATCTGTATCTTCTCGTAATTGTCCATCAGACTCACGTCGAGGGTATGTCTTGCCCTGGCATAAAACGGCTCTCGCCATTCGAGCTGCTCACGGATGAACGAACGGACCTCGTCAGGCGTCTTGCCGAGCAACAGCGGACGGACAGACCTGCCCATCTGCAGATGCCTGAAGAGCACGTCAGGCTCTGCCTTCAGATAGACGGTTTCCGCCTGCCGGTTCATGTAGTCCATGTTGTCGAAGAAACAAGGAGTCCCTCCGCCACAGGAGATGATGACGTGCTCGAACTCCGCCACCTCATGGAGCATGGCCTGTTCCATCTTGCGGAATCCGTCTTCGCCCCTTTCATCGAAGATCTGCTTCACAGTCCTGCGCATCCGGCTCTCTATGTACCAGTCCAGGTCGTAGAAAGGAATGCCCAGCTCCTTTGAGAGAGCCTTGCCGACGGTGGTCTTCCCGGCTCCCATATAGCCGACGAGGATGATGCGAAGCGGCCGGTAGCCTTCCTTGTTTTCTGTCATGCTCAAGATCATTTACCATCCCCCCGCAGCAGGCCGTCGCCGCACCATGAGGCGGATGTCATACCCCCTTTGCAGGCAGGCCGGTGTCTTTTTACTTCTTTCGCCGGGGCTCCGGTGCATTCTTCACGATGTCCATGCACTGCTCGTACGTCAGCTCGGCGGCTTTCTCGTGGAGCGTCTTCGGCATACGGTAGTTCTTGCCGTCATAGGCAATGTAAGGGCCGTAGCGGCCGTTCATCACCTCCATCCTGCTGTCTTCTTCAAAGGTCTTGAGGTGACGCTGCGCATCCTGCAGACGCTTCTTCTGAATCAGGTTGATGGCTGCATCAAGGCTGATGGTAAGCGGGTCTTCGTCCTTGGGCAGCGATGTGTACTTCTTGTTGTGGAGCACGTAAGGGCCGAAACGACCTGCACCGATGACGACATCCGTCCCTTCGAACTGCCCGACCGTGCGCGGCAGTTTGAACAGCTCCAGCGCTTCGTCAAGGGTAATCGTCTCTATGCTCTTGTCGGCCGGCAGCTGGGAGAAACGCGGTTTGTCCTCATCATCGGCACTGCCGATCTGGACAACGGGGCCGAAGCGGCCGATCTTCACGAACACCGGCTTGCCGCTCTTGGGGTCTATGCCCAGCTCGCGTTCGCCGGCCTTATGCTCTGAACGGGCGTTCATCACCTTCTCCACCTCCGGCTCGAAGCCCTGGTAGAAGGTCTTCATCTCCTTGTTCCATGCCACCTTGCCCTCGGCGATCTTGTCGAACTCCTGCTCGACCTTTGCCGTAAAGTTGTAGTCCATGATGTCCGGGAAGTTCTCCATGAGAAAATCGTTGACGACAATACCGATGTCCGTCGGGATGAGCTTGCCCTTGTCGGCACCGGCCATTTCCTTCTTGGTCTTGGACGTGACCTTCAGCCCGAGCAGCGTGTCCACGACGTATTTCCGCTCTTCGCCCTTGCGGTCGCCCTTCTGCACGTATTCGCGCTGCTGGATGGTCGAGATGGTCGGGGCGTAGGTGGACGGACGGCCGATGCCGAGTTCCTCGAGCTTGCGCACGAGACTTGCCTCTGTATAACGGCCGGGCCCCTGCGAGTAACGCTCCGTCGAGACAATCTCACGGCGCTCGAGTTCCTCGCCCTCGTGCATGGGGGGCAGTGCATGGGAGAACTCCTCGCCGCCCTCTTCGTCGTCGGACGATTCGTGGTAAACTTTCAGGAATCCCTCGAAAGCAATCACTTCACCGTTGGCAACGAACTGCAGATCGGTCTGGTTCTTGCCGTCTTCCGCTTCAAGGGAAATGTTTACGGTCGTTTTTTCTATCTGCGCATCCGCCATCTGTGAGGCGATGGTACGCTTCCATATCAGGTCGTACAGGCGTTTTTCCTGGCTTGTTCCGTCGATGGAGACATTGTCCATATAGGTGGGACGGATGGCCTCGTGGGCCTCCTGCGCACCCTTGCTGTGCGTATGGTACATCCTTACCTTGCCGTATTCAGCCCCGTAGAGTCGCTCTATTTCGGCCTTGCTGGTGTTGATGGCCAGGGCGGACAGGTTGACACTGTCGGTTCGCATATACGTGATGCGGCCGGCCTCATACAGCCTCTGCGCTACCATCATCGTCTGGCTGACGGTGAATCCGAGCTTTCTGGCCGCTTCCTGCTGCAGGGTCGAGGTGGTGAAAGGCGGCGCCGGCGTGCGTTTCAGCGGTTTCCTGGCGATGGATGCGACCCTGAATCTTGCTTTCTTGCACAGTTCCAGAAACGCCAGGGCCTCCTCATGGGTCTTGAACCGCTTGTTCAGTTCCGCCTTCACCTCATTCTTCGAGCCGTCCTCGTTGGTGACGGCGAAGACGGCATTCAGGCGATAATAAGGCTCTGATGCGAAGTTCTGGATCTCCCGCTCACGTTCGACAATCAGGCGGACGGCGACACTCTGCACGCGTCCTGCGCTCAGTGCCGGCTTCACCTTGCGCCACAGGACCGGCGACAGGCGGAAGCCCACCAGGCGGTCGAGCACACGGCGGGCCTGCTGTGCGTTCACCAGGTTCATGTCCAGATGGCGCGGAGTTTCGATGGCCTTCAGTATGGCCGGCTTGGTAATCTCATGGAACACGATTCGGCTCGTCTTCTCCTCGTCCAGTCCCAGCACCTCACAGAGATGCCAGCTGATGGCTTCTCCCTCGCGGTCCTCATCGGAAGCCAGCCAGACCTTCTTGGCAGCCTTGGCATTCTTCTTCAGTTCGCTGACGACTTTCTTCTTTTCGTCAGGAATTTCGTAGTCGGGGGTCAGGGTGTCAAGGTCAATGCTCAGTTCCTTCTTCTTCAGGTCACGGATGTGGCCGTAAGACGACATTACCTTATAGTCCTTGCCGAGAAACTTCTCGATGGTCTTGGCCTTTGCGGGGCTCTCTACTATTACCAGGTTTTCTTGCATAATCACTCTTGTACGTTTTTTCAAGGGCGCAAAAGTACTTAAACTTTTTGCTTACACCTTATATAATAGGCAAAATTTCTACTTTTTTAAGTTTTCCTTCTCCCTCTGGAGGAAGTCATAGAGCGCCTGGCGGATAGAGCGGAGACCGAACTGCTCGGTATGAATTTCGTCCAGCGGCAGCCACCTCACCTCATCCACGTCGTCAGCTGCCCTGAGAACGGTCTCGTCCTCCACGCTGCAGATGAAGAAGGCATCGAGTGTGGGAATGTCGAATCCACTGTAACGGTACTTGTTCGGAAGCGAGCAGAAATAGCATCTTTCCTTGATGACGAGATGGGTCTCCTCCTCTATCTCACGGGCAAGAGCCTCTTCCGTCGTCTCACCGATGTCGCAGAATCCGCCGGGCAGATCCAGCGTCCCTCGTCCCGGATCAAGTTTCCGGCGCGTCACAAGCAGTTCGCCTCTGCTGTTCAGGATGAACGCAGCCACGGACGAACTGGGGTTCAGGAAATACTCAAAGCCGCAGCTTTCGCAGCGTTTGCTCTTCTCGTTCTGCTCCACGAAGTGTCTGCTTCCACATGCGGGGCAATACTGAAATTTGTCTAATACGTGCATAATCGGGTGATGTTGATAGGGATGACGGACGTGATAAGCGATGAAGGGACGGTGAGAGGGATGAGGGGGTGAACATCAGGTGTCAATGAACGGCCGGCCGCCGGGACAGCAGGGCAGAGCACGGTTGTTAACATAAACGCCGCAATCTTTAAAATACGTTTACATTCAATGACTTTTATCATTTCATGCTGCAAATATACTAAAAACTCTAAATATCTACGGCCGAAACCGTATCTTTTTGTTAACTTTGCGACAATACGCTCAAAATTACATACTTCCTCCTGCTTCTTGCTGCAACAGTGACGACACCTTACGATCATGGGGACACGGCCGTCATACCGCACGGGCAGATGACGGCTGGAACGAGCGAATGACGGAAAAGGCGACAAACAAACAGAATACAGAATGAATTTCAGAAAACTATTCTTCACGATCGGACTGGCTGCTGTCAGCATGGCAATGTCTGCCCAGAGTACATTCGATGTCAAACTATACAACGGCCGCCCACCTTACAGCAACGGCGACTCAAGGGACACGGCAAAGGTACGCATCTTCCTTCCCATAGAGAAAGAGGCGACAGGACGTGCCGTGGTCATCTGCCCGGGCGGCGCCTACGAGACGCTGTCGATGGAAAAGGAGGGCTACGACTGGGGGGAGTTCTTCCAGAACCAGGGCATTGCAGCCATCGTGCTGAAATACCGTATGCCGAACGGTAATCCGGAGGTTCCGGTATCGGATGCCGAACAGGCCATGAGATTGGTGCGCATGAATGCCACGAGCTGGAAAATCAACCGCAATGACATCGGCATCATGGGCTTCTCGGCAGGCGGACATCTGGCGGCAACCATCGCCACGAGAAGCCTGGGAGAGGCGAAGCCGAACTTCCAGATCCTGTTCTATCCGGTCATCTCCATGCTGGAAGGCTACGGACACGACCGGAGCCGGACCAACTTCCTGGGGAAACATCCCGGCAAGCGTGACGAGAAGAAATACAGCGCCGACATGAACGTGAGCCGTGTCACGCCGCGCGCGTTCATCGCACTCAGCGACGACGACGATGCCGTACCCCCCGCAAACGGCGTGAACTATTACACCGAACTTTACCGCAACGATGTCCGCGCCTCGCTGCATGTCTATCCCGGCGGCGGTCATGGCTGGGGCAGCAAGATCGGCTTCCGCTACCATGAAGAGATGATGATGGACCTGAAGGCGTGGCTCAAGAGCTTCTAAGGACAGAAGCCCCCGCCTGTCTCCGGACACGGTTGCGCCCCGGACACGGTCTTCCGACACCATCGGCTGTAAACGTGCGGACCCTCGACACGACCGGTGTCAGGCCTCGACACAACTGGTGCCGGGCAGCCATACGTCGGCAGGAGACGGACAGGACGCACTTGAAGAACCAGCGTTGGGGAGGACACATTGAGGACATCGAGGGGGAGGATGTCTTTGCAGAAGCGGAGGAAGATTCGACTTTTTTATGTAATTTCGCAAAGACAGGCTGCATCCGGCAGGCAGGAAGCCACGTTTTCCCTGCACCCGCCGGTACTGTCTTTCCAACAACAAAGACGAAAGATGATGACCGGCACATTCAATACGGGAGAGACCCGTGAGAGCCTGCGGAAAGAATACAATCCTGACGGCTCGGTACTCAGGCAGGCACAGCTGCGGCTGCTTGACATGCTCGACTATCTGAAAGCAGCGGCGGCGGAAGCCGGAGTGGCATGGCGGCTGGACGGCGGCAACGTGCTGGGCGCATTGCGCCACGGAGGGTTCATTCCCTGGGATGACGATGTGGATATCGTGGTGGATCACAAGGATTACAGGCGCTTCTGTACTTACTTGAAACGCCATCCGCATCCGCAGTTCGTCCTCCAGGACAACAGCACCGACCCCGGCTACCTGAAGTCATGGGCCAGTCTGCGCGACACGAAGAGCGAACACCTGAGTACGGAAAACGAAAACTCCAGAGACCGGAAGGCTCTGGAGATCATGAAATACCGTGGTCTGCACATCGACATTTTCCCTTATGAAGACAGGATACTGCCCTCGCTGCAACGGCTGGCGGGCAAGCTGGCCTGTGTCGTGAACTTCCGTCTTTCGCCGGATCACCCGCACTGGGCACAGGCATGGTATGCGTTCCTCGAACATGGCGTGTTTCCCGTCTTCCGCCTGTTCGGGCAGCTGTTCGGAAAGAAAGGAGCGTATATGCACACATACGGAACGTGGTTCTATGAACGGTTTCCCGAACGGGTACTGCGCCCCTACAGGGAAATCCGCTTTGAGGGCAGGACCTACAACGGCCCCGCAGAACCCGAGGAGTTCTGCGGGATCATCTACGGCAATTACAACGACCTGCCCCCGAAGGACAAACGCAACCGCCATCAGGTGACGGTGCGGTTTCTATAAACAGGAGCCTCCCTGCACCCGCTTCTCTTCCAGCAGGGTCGCTTTGATTTTTTCCTGCATGGACGAGGGAAGCGGCATCCAGCCGAGCTGCTCCAGCCGGGTCGTGTCGAAGACTGCCCGGGTGACGACGGAGTAGCCGGCTTTCTCAGCTTCCTCCGGCAGTTCCATGACCACCTTACGGTTTCCGACGGCGGCAATCATTTCCGCCAGCTGCCGTATCGTGATGTTCGACTGTGCGTCGGCAATATTGTAGGCGGTCATGTTCTCTCCCTTCAGGAGCAGGAAGAGAAGGGCGGCGGCACAGTCGATGACATAGCACCAGGAACGGAACTGCGTCCCTTCGCTCTTCATGACAATATCCTCACCGGCGAGAACATTGCGGAGGAACTGGGCATAGACCCGGTTGTCCGACGGACTGAAATAAGGGCCGTAGACGTGGGAAGGGCGCGCGATGCTTATGTCAAGGCCGTATTGCCGGGCGTAACAGACCGCCAGTGTCTCGGCTGCACGTTTGGAAGACGGATAGCAGGAACGGACCGCCGTCGGGTCGACGTAGCCGCTGTAATCCTCTGTAAAGACTCTTCCGTCGCCTTCCCCGTACACTTCTCCCGATGAGACATAGACGAACCTGCGCAGCCGGTGCCGTCTGCCATAGTCCAGAAGGCGGTCGACACCGCAGATGTTGGCTTTCATCACGCCTACCGGATCGGCGGCATAGAGGGCGGGGGACGCACTGCTGGCGGCATCGATGATGAAATGGAAATCGACATCCGCTGGCAGCGGCTTCGTGACATCGAAGCACAGGAAGCGGAAGTCCGGATCATTGAGATAGGTGGAGAAACGCCTGTCAGCCCTAGCCTTGTTGCGTCCTGCCGCATAGACGGTGTAGTCGCGGTGCCGCCTGTGCATGAGCATATCGACCAGACAGCCGCCGATCAGCCCTGTCGCACCCGTCACAAGGATATTGCAGCCTGACAGCTTCGACCAGGGAAGACCGCTCCGTACGGCTTCTTCCAGCTGCTGTGAATAGGTATTAGTCATTTCAACCATTCCTCTCTTTCCGTATCTTTCAATGCCTTGAACAGCTCTACATCCTCTGTCCGGGTCAGTTTCAGACCGTTTCGTTCGGATCCCGCCACGAGGTGCTGGTCGTCTATGCCGAGCGCTCCGAGCAGAGTACAGGATGCGACCGTATTGCCGATTCCCCTTTCTTCAGCTTCTGCATGCGCTTTCAGCAGCGTGCCCAGCCGGTAGGTATGCGGTGTCTGTGTCCTGATGAGCCGCTCGCGGGGAATGGAAATATTGCGCAGACAGCTGCCCCGCACCTCCATGATGGCTTCTTTGCATACCAGTCCTGTCACGGCATAGCCGTATTCCCTGCACGTTGCGATGTTCTCGGAAATGATCCGTCCGGAGACCAGAGGACGTACTCCGTCGTGTACCAGAACGATGTCGTCGTCAGAACAGTCCATGGACTTCAGTCCCTGCAGACCGTTCAGGATGGAGTGCTGGTTACTGTCGCCGCCCTCGAAGATCCACTTCAGCTTCGTTATGTTGAACTGGTTGGCGTAAGCCTGCAGCACCACTTCCCAGCCTTTAAGACACACGACACCGATGGCATCTACCTCAGGATGCTCCTGAAAAGCCTTCAGGGTGTAGATGATCACGGGAATGTTGTCGATCGTCATGAACTGTTTGGGGATGTCCTGTCCCATGCGGTTGCCGGTTCCGCCGGCTGTCAACAAAGCGATATTCATTCTTTTTCCTGTATTTAGAGGTTGTATTGTATGTCGCAACAGGCGTGTCGTACGTTGCAATAAGCGTATTGTACGTTGCCCTAAGCGAAGATGAACGGACAGAAGAAGCCTCCCTGCCCCCTCCCACCAGTCTCCTTGAAGGGTCTGCATGGGAATGGAGTCCGGCTGTTCTCTGAGGTACTTCTCCCATTGAAGGTACAGACAACCGCCGAGACCGGCCTGCCTGTCTCTCCCCTGCTCACCAACACCCTGTAATTGCTGACAAATATACAGAAAATAATTTAAATGTCAAAAGAATTAGGAGAATATGAAGAAAAACACTACCTTTACGGTCAAAATGCTTTAATTATGTTTATGGATTACGAATTTATTTGGCTTCTTCCTCTGGCGTTACTGGTGATTCCGGCAGCTGTCTGTTATGTACTGTTCTCCAAGATCAATGCACTTGGCGATTCCCTCGACATCATCACCGAAGAGCTTTCGGCACTGCAGAAAATGATCAGGGACAGTCGGAAAGAATACCGGAAACCAGCCGGACCTGCAAAGAAAGCCATCGTGGAAGAACGGGAGCAGACGGCAGAGAATACTCCGGCGGAGATACGACAGGAGACGGCAAAGACTTCCGGAGAAGAAGCCCCTGTCCCCCATGCTCCTGCTGCTTACTGGTGGGAACAGTCAGAGCCCATACGTCCATCCGTCGTCGAAATACCTGTGAAAGAGAAAGATGAAAGGAAACAGGAGACGATTGGACAAGAGACGGAATCCGCCGGACAAAAGGAAGATACAACCGAACAGGCAGCTGACCGGCAGGACCGGAAACCGTTCCCGGCTGCCGACCGTCCCGTCCGCTCCTCCGAGGAAGATGCGGCAAGGGAAAGACAGGACAGCGGACTCTCCAGGGTCATGAGCCGCTCTGCAGAGAAAGATACTGCAAGGGAAAGACAGGACGGCGAGCCCCCCAGAGTCATGGACTGCTCTGCCGGCTCATCCGAGGAAGATGCGGCAAGTGACAGGGAAGAAGCGGTTTTCGCCGGACAGGGAACGAACTATGAGAAGTTCATCGGTGAGAACCTTTTCGGTAAGATCGGCATCATCGTGTTCATCATCGGCATCGGCTTCTTCGTCAAGTATGCGATTGACCAGAACTGGATCAATGAGACGGCGCGGGCTATGCTGGGCTATGCCGTCGGAGCGGGCATGCTCGTGCTGGCCGAACGGCTGCATCGGCGATACCACACCTTCACCTCCCTGCTGGCCGGCGGTGCCTTCGGCGTGTTCTATCTCATCACAGCCATCGCTTTCCATTACTACGGGCTGTTCTCACAGACCATGGCGTTTGTCATCCTCTGCGCCACCACCCTCTTCATGTCGGGCATCTCCATCCTGTACGACCGGAAGGAGCTGGCCGTCACGGCACTCGTCGGCGGCTTCCTCGCGCCCTTCATCGTCAGCACCGACTCGGACAGTGTCATTACTCTGCAGATCTACATCAGCATCCTGAACATCGGCATGTTCGCTCTGGCGATGTACAGGAAATGGGGAATACTGCCTATTGTCGCTTTCTGTTTTACATACGTCATTTTGTGGATGACGACCCTGGCAGGCGGCTGGCAGTTCCTGCTCTCACCCACAGGCTATACCGTCCTGCTGGGATTTGCAACCCTGTTCTATTTCATCTTCCTGCTTCCAGTCATCTTCATCCTGCGCACCCCGTGCAGCAAGTCCATAAGACGTGCGATGCTGTCGGTCGTGACCGGCAACAGCTTCCTGTATCTGCTGTATGGCGACTACGTGCTGAGACGGTGTGGGATGTCGTTCGACAATGACGGTTTCATCGCTTTCTTCATCGCCGCTGTCAATCTGGCAGCCTATCTCTACCTGCGTTTCCGCATATCGGGACAGGACACCCTACGCAGCCTTATGCTGGGTCTGACCATCACCTTCGTCTCCATCGGCATTCCGATGCAGTTCGATACGACCAACCTCCTCATGATGTGGGCAACCGAGGCGGTGCTCCTCCTATGGCTCTTCACCCGGGAGAAAGACCGGATATTTGAGACCGGGGCTGTCGTGCTGTCTGTCTTGACGCTGGTGTCCCTGTTGCTCTGCAGACTGCTGTGCGAGAATTTAGCCGACACCGGTCACTCCCTGTTCTTCAATGGCAACTTCCTTGTGATGCTGTTCCTGAGCATCTCCTCCTTTGTGTTTGCCGTCATCCTGCAACGCCACAGAGCGTTGTTCTCAGAAGACCATCGCCTGATCAGCTACGCTCCCTGCAATGCGGTTGCATATTCCGTCGGCTTCCTGCTCCTGTACCTGGGGCTCTGGGATGATTTCCACTTCCATCTCGAGAATGTCGTGGCAGACCTTGCCTCTCTGCTTGCACTCAACGTGCTGCTTTCGGCGGGTGCCGGCATCCTGCGCAACCGCTTTGAAATAGACCGGTACAGGGTCTTTTACGATATCACCGTCTATTTTGCAGCGGGACTGTATGCGATAGCAGTATGGAACTACACCGGTATGGACGGGAATCTGCTGAAATGGATCATGACCTGCGTGACAGCAGCCTATCTGATATATGTCATGCGCGGACTGCTGCTTGCAATGCCTGACAACAGAAAACAGCACACCGAGTTCGCCATTATCTCAACACTGGTATGGCTCACGGCAACCCGCCTGCTGATGGTTACCTTCAACGAGTACGGCTTCAGCACCGCTTTCTCCCTTTCCCTGGGATTTGCAGCCTTCACCCTCATGTGTGTCGGCATGCGCTGTCACAGCAAGCAAGTACGCATCGTCAGTCTGACAGAGTTCGGTATCGTCTTAGGAAAACTTGTCCTCAACGACGTATGGTCGATGCCGGCTCTGGGGAAAATCATCGTCTTCATCAGCCTCGGTATTCTCCTCCTGACCCTTTCCTTCCTTTATCAGAAGCTCAAAGATGTACTGTTCAAAGAGGAAGAAGAGAAATGACGCCCCTCCTACCGCATAGGCCTGTGACCGGCCGGCTGCTGTCCGCATCACGGCGACAGGGACTGCAGTCTCACCGCTTCCTGCCGATGTGCTGACACCCGACACTATCCGCGTTGATACCCGACACCGAACGTGTTGAGGGCTGACACCGGCCGTGTCGAAGACCCGCACGCAGACCATCCGTTGCCGGTAAGGGAGCGGATGGCCGTGAAAAAAAGCCGCACTGCCGAGAACTGACGTAACCCACACGGACGAAAGAAGCGCATGTTGCCCTAAGGCAAGGAGCAAACACGCTGTCTCATAATGCGGATCCGCCGGCAGGGATTCTCCGGCAGATCCGCAAAAGACATCAACGGAGACCTCCATCCACCGGGGAGAATGCCGCACAGGCATACCGGTCCTGAATTCCATGAAGAAGGAGAATGGAACGGCCGACAGTGTTAAATTGTACTTTAAAATAGACTTACTCATAAAATAAAGTTAACTTTGCACATAATTTCTATAATTCTATGCGCATAAATGAAATACAGAGAGAAAGCTATCCGCCTGTTGAATAAAGTATGGCAGCCCATCAGGGACAATGCCTCATTCTTCGTTTTCATGTACCTGATAGGGATATTCGTGTCGTATGCCGAACTGCCGGCCGGCAATCCCGAGGAAAAAGTTTACGGAAACCTCTGGCTGGAGCTGTTTCTCGACCTGTATGCAATAGCCGTGATCCTCATGCTGATACCCCGGAAGATACGCCGGTGGGTGCGTGCCTGTCTGTATGTCATCGCCTACACGACAAATATCACCGACCTGTTCTGCTGGGTGAAGTTCCAGTCGACGCTGAATCCCTCCATGCTTCTTCTCGTCGGCGAGACCAATGGCCGCGAGGCCGGCGAGTTCTTCAGCAGTTACTTCACTGCCGACCTCCTTGCATCGAGTGTGGGCGTGTTAGGGCTGATTCTGCTTGTCCATATTCTTACCGCTTTCTGCGGGAAGACCATGCTGCCGGCGATTTTCAGACGGCGGGCAGCGGCCTGGAGACAGCGGCTTTCCTCCCTGCAGCCGGCCCTGGGATTCATCTTTCTCGTGCTGCTTGTCTGGTCGGTGGTCAGATCCGCACACAACAAAAGGGAAATAGCGCAGATATTCTCGCTGGACACCATCGGCTCCGTAGAACATGAGCTGACGCACCGCAAGTGCGCCGAGTTCTATCTTCCGGTCTACCGTCTTGTATTCAGCATCTTCTCCAACGAGCTGGCATCGAAGCAGATCGACCGCCTTATCGTGGCAAAGGACAAGGTGACAGTAGACAGCTGCTCGTTCCGTTCGCCGGATATCGTTCTTATCATCGGGGAAAGCTATGGCAAGCACCATTCGGAACAGTACGGATACTTCATGCCGACCACCCCGCGGCAGATAAGGCGTGAGAAGACAGGGCTGCTGGTGCCGTTCAGCGATGTGGTGTCTCCCTGGAATCTGACCAGCTTCGTCTTCAAGAACGTCTTTTCCCTCCATGTTGCAGGCGAGAAAGGAGAGTGGTGCGACTACCCGCTCTTCCCCGAACTGTTCCGCAGAGCCGGCTATCACGTGACCTTCCTCACCAACCAGTTCCTGCCCAAGGCAAAGGAAGCCGTGTACGACTTCAGCGGCGGATTCTTCCTGAACCACCCGGAGCTGTCGAGGGCGATGTTCGATGCACGCAACAAGCAGCTGTACCGCTACGACTGCGGACTGCTGGATGACTACGACAAGAACCAGCAGCAGTACAATTCAGACCACAACCTCATCATCTTCCATCTCATCGGCCAGCACGTCAACTACCAGCAGCGTTATCCGGCCGACCGCCATCACTTCAGGGGAGAAGACTATGCAGAAAAACGGCCGGATCTCGACCTGAGCCGACGGAATGTCCTGGCCGATTACGACAATGCCGTCCTGTACAATGACTCCATCGTCGACCAGATCGTCAGACGGTTTGAAGACCGGGAGGCCATCGTCATCTATATGCCCGACCACGGAGAAGAATGCTACGAGGGCAGCCGCGGCTTCATCTGCCGAAACCACTCTGACACCATTGACTACGACCTGGCGCATTATGAGTTCGAGATTCCGTTCTGGATCTTCTGCTCGCATAAGTATGCGGCGAAGCATCCGGACATCTTCCAGCAGATCATCCGTGCCCGCCACCGCCGTTTCATGACGGATGCCCTGCCGCATCTGCTCCTGTATCTGGCGGGGATCCATACGAAAGACTATCATGCGGAATACAACGTGCTCAGCCCCGACTACGATGAGAAGCGGCCGAGGCTGCTGAAGAATACGACGGATTACGACCAACTTGCAAAACACGGGAAATGAACAGAGAACTGTTGACAAGAACTGAATGCAATGCACTGCGGGGACTTGCCATCATCGGAATCTTCCTGCACAATTACTGCCATTGGCTGGGACCGGTGGTGAAGGAAAACGAGTACCAGTATTTCCAGCACAACGCAGACGGGTTCTGGCAGATCCTGCGAGGGCCGTGGGACGACCTGTTTCTTTTCCACGTATTGTCGTTCTTCGGGCACTACGGCGTGCCGGTCTTCCTGTTCCTCTCCGCATACGGACTGACCATGAAATACGAGCGGGGGCAGGGCGGTTTGTCCGCAGACGGAACAAGGCGGCTCCCCCTGTCAGGATTCATCAGGTATCACTGGCTGAAGCTTTTCCGCATGATGATCGTCGGATTCGTCGCCTTCACCCTGCTGGATGCCGTCACGCCCGTCCCTCACCGTTACGCCGTGACGGACATCCTTGCCCAGCTGGGACTTTTCAACAACGTACTTCCATTCCCCGACAAGATCATCTGGCCGGGGCCTTACTGGTTCTTTGGACTGATGTTCCAGCTTTATATCGTCTACCGCCTTCTCCTCTACCGGCGGCACTGGATGTGGACCGCAGCCCTGATCGTGGTCTGCACCGCCGTCCAGCTGGCGTGCCCTCCTGAAAGCGAGGCGCTGAACCAGTGGAGGTATAACTTCGTAGGTGCCATGCTGCCTTTCGGGACAGGACTGCTTTATGCGAGGTACATGCGGCCGTGGAGCATGGCGACCCACGGGGCTGCATTCCTCGTCTCCGCCCTCGCCGTCCTGCTGATGAGTTTCAATGCCCTGTCGTGGTATCTCGTACCGCTGGCCGTCTGCATCGCCTCCGTCAGCTTCGTGAAACTGCTGGGAGGATTCGAGGCTTTCGCCGGCAGGCGGCGGTCACCGCTGATGCACATCCTCTCCTGGACAGGCAGTATCTCGGCGGCTCTCTTCGTCTGTCACCCCATAACGAGAAAGGTCTTCATTCCCATCTCACGGGGCGGAGATCACTGGACAGGACTCCTGCTGTATGTCCTCGCCTCCCTCTGTCTGGCATGGCTGTTCAAGGAACTGATGAAGAAGATCCCGAACCCGGAACTCAAGTGAAATCCTACGATTCCATTGCGGAAAGATATGAAGATAAAAGACATCGAACTGGCCAACATAAGCCGCTACCGCAGCGAACTGATGGGAGCAGCCATGCTCTTCGTCATACTCTTCCATGTAGGACTGCCGCGAGAGGACATCTTCTTCGGCCTGCGGAGGATGGGCAACATAGGGGTTGACATTTTCCTGTTTCTAAGCGGCATGGGACTCTGGTTCTCCTGGACGAGGAATCCGTCCCTGCACCGGTTCTATCTGCGCCGCTTCCTGCGTATCTATCCGGCATGGCTTCTCATGGCATCCCTGTACTACATCCCCGATTATCTGTCTGCCGGCTTTGCGGGACATAGCGGACACAGCACCAGCCTCATCGACCTCGTCGGCGACATCACTGTCAACTGGGACTTCTGGCTGCACGACGAACTGACGTTCTGGTACATTCCCGCCATCCTGTTCCTCTATGCCGTCAGTCCGTTCTATATGAGCCTCGTCATCCGTCATCCCATCTACCGCTGGCTGCCGGTAGCCATGATCATGTGGTGCATCCTCGTACAATACGTCACCCCGGTCCATGAGGCAGTAGGGCACCTGGAAATCTTCTGGAGCCGTGTCCCGATCTTCTTCATCGGCATCAACATGGCGGCTGCGGTGAAACGGAAGGAAACGATGGACGGAGCTTCCATCTGGATGATCGGCCTGATGTTCGTCATGGCGCTCGCCTCCAGTATCTTCCTGGAACAGGTGAAGCACGGACAGTTTCCCCTCTTTCTGGAGCGGATGCTCTACATTCCCCTTACGGTCACGACCATCCTCCTGCTGAACCGGATCTTCCGCCGGCTGCCCGACACCGTGAACAAAGTCTTCCGTCTTGTCGGCACATTAAGCCTGGAGGCGTATCTCATCCACGACCACTTCGTACTGGAGTATGTCGAGCGCAACGGCTGGTCCTACTGGCCTACATTCCTCGTGACGACCCTTGTCACCATTTTCCTGGCGTGGATGCTGCACGCCTTGCTTGAACGATTCATCACTCCCATAGAGAATAGAATGAAATGAAAAACCTCATCCGTCTGATCCGCCCGCACCAGTGGATAAAGAATCTCGTTGTGCTCCTCCCGGTCTTCTTCGGAGGGGCGCTGCTGCAGCCCGAGGCAGTCTATGCGGCGCTTGTCACGGTGCTGTCGTTCAGCTTTGCGGCCTCCTCCATCTACTGCCTCAACGATATTGTCGATGTCGAAGACGACCGCCGGCATCCTGTCAAGTGTCACCGTCCGATGGCTTCAGGAGCCATCACCGTCGTGCAAGGCTATCTGCTGATGGCGCTGATGTTCGCCCTGTCGATGGTTTCGACCCTTCTGCTGTCTTCACATCAGACTGAGACCGCCAGCGTGATTCTCTTCTACTGGCTGCTGAACATCGCCTACTGCCTCAGGCTGAAGCGGTACGCCATCATAGACGTGTGCATCGTCGCATTCGGATTCGTCCTCAGAATCCTTGCGGGAGGCTATGCCACAGACATCCGTCTGAGCCGATGGATCGTGCTGATGACCTTCCTCCTGATGCTCTTCCTCTCCTTTGCCAAGCGGCGCGACGATGTCGTTCGGATGAACGAGACGGGCCATGCTCCCCGCCAGAACACGATCCGCTACAACCTCACTTTCATCAACCAGTCTATCACGATCACGGCAAGTGTCACTCTGGTATGCTACATCATGTACACGGTAAGCCCCGAGACGATTCAGAATTTCCATACGGACTATCTCTATCTGACGAGTGTCTTCGTCCTGGTGGGACTGCTCCGTTACATCCAGATTTCCGTCGTCGACAAGAAGAGCGGCGACCCTACGAAGGTGATGCTCCACGACCGGTTCATGCAGTGTACCGTCCTGGCCTTCGGACTGGCTTTCCTCTTTATCATCTACGTACTCAAGAATATTTAGGCAGGCTTCCGCATACCGGTGTCCCGGCGGGGGATTTCCAGAGCCGTTCCCGGCAAGACACCCCCTGCACGGCACCCCGAGCCGGCCAGACAAGAAATGAAAAGAATCTACGCTTTCGACTTCGACGGGACCCTGACCGACAAGGACACCCTGCCAGCCTTCATCCGCTTTGCCAAAGGCGGCATACGGATGGCGGCCGGTTTCCTGTACTTCTCCCCCCTGATCGTCCTGATGAAGCTGCATCTCTATCCCAACTGGAAGGTGAAACAGCAGGTATTCTCCTGGTTTTTCAAGGGGATGGAGGCCGGCGTGTTCGACAGGCTCTGCCTTTCCTTTGCCCGGCAGAATCCACAGCTGCTCCGCCCCGAGGGCGTGGCGACGGTCAAAAGAATATTGGGCGAACCGGAGACGGCCGTCGTGGTCATCAGTGCGAGTATCGACAACTGGGTACGTCCGTTCTTCGACGGATTCGGCGGAAAGGTGCAGGTCCTGGGAACCCAGATAGAAGTCGCCGACGGACTTCTCACGGGGCGTTTCACCTCCCGCAACTGCTATGGACAGGAGAAAGTCAACCGGCTTACAGCCCTCTATCCGCACCGCAAGGACTACAGACTGACCGCTTTCGGCGACAGCCGGGGCGACAGAGAGCTGCTCGCATACGCCGACAGAGGATTTTACAAACCTTTCAGAAACGGAGAGACAGAATGTGGAAAGTGAAGAAAAAGCACCGGAAGGAACTCGATGAAATCGTGCGTTTCATGCTTGTAGGCGCATTGGCGACAGGCATCCAGTACGCTGTTTACCTGCTGATGCTCCTTTGGATGCAGCCGCTGGCCGCCAACACGGTCGCTTATCTACTCAGCTTCACCTTCAACTACATTGCTTCCACACGCTATACCTTCCGGGTGAAGTCTACGGCGAAGAGGGGAGCCGGATTCATCTTCTCACACATCATCAACTACGGCCTGCAGACGGCCTTCCTTCATCTTTTCCTATGGACGGGAATCAGCAAACAGCTGGCGATGATTCCCATGTTCGCCATCTGTGTCCCCGTCAACTTCCTGCTGGTGCGTTTCTTCCTGCACAGGAAGTAAGTTGTTCCGTTTCTTCCATCCACTGCTTTCCTGTCCAGACCGGAAGGCTGTCTTGGACGGATCTCCATCTTTCAGGCAGATTCAGATACTGTCCTCTTGAAGGGAGCATGGTATCTGACGCGACAGAAAGCGAAACCGGAACATCCGCCTGAAGACGAAAAGACACAAAACGCCGGCAACATTTCCGGCAGCGACAGGCTTCCGTACGACTTCCAGAACAGGCCTGAAGAGAATGAGAAGGACGGCTTCCCCTACGGAACAGACAATCCCCACGAAGACGGGCACTCGTCCTCGTGGGGATTGTCTGTTTGTGACAGCGGGGAAACACGTCCGTGAGCGACGGGCACAAAACCGCCGGAAGACAAAGCCACGCACGGCATCCTACAGGTACAGCACACTCTCGTTGCCCTCGTTGAACAGCAGGTCGAGGATGCTGAGGTTGGAGAGAAAGCCGAATTTCTGCTGGTAGACCTGATAATAACGGGCCGGTGCGAAGTCCGGATCGGCACCCGGATGTTTTGGACGAATCACCTCCCTGAAATCATCTGTCCCGTCAGAAACGGCCGTCACATAGCCATCTGTGCGCCGCATACAGGGCATTATGTCGATGAGTTCGCACACCTTGAGCGTTATCTCCCAGTTGAAATCATAGAGGAAAGTCCACTTCCGCTCAAAGAAGGGACGTATGTCGTCCTCGTAATACGCAAAGAACGGACTCTCACCGTAAGCCGACTGCAACGCATTCCAGTGCTGGTGCCGCCAGTTGGCATGGTCGCTGATACGCACATCCTTCATCGGACACTTCAGTTCCTCGAACCTCTCCACAGGAACCGTGAGCGGCTGCGGTCCGTTGGCGGCCGCAATCACGCAGCGGTTGCGGTAGGTCTGCTTGACGAAGTGGTCGTGCTGCTCGATCAGGCAGGTGTCATAGCGGTTCAGCTTCTGATACCACTGGATAGGGGCGAAATAGGCGGAAGACAGCAGGGCCTCCCCGCACTTTTCCGAGGGGGGGGAGGCAGGATTGCCGTTGTGGCGGTTGTCAGAATCTATCATGGGGAGACTTTGCCAAATCAAGGAGACAGGGTTTCCCTGTCTTATTTCAGAGGATAATGAAACAAAAGGAGGGGATGCGCAAGGGCTTCACCAGACCATGGTAATCCGCACATCCCCTCCCTTCAGAGGGATCCGGGGGGAGGAGGCTACTCTATCTGATGTTGTCCACCCAGTTGAACAGCCTGTGCCAGCGGATACCGCCGAAGCCCTTGCGGTCAGGATCGCTCGACCACCAGATGAACAGCGGCTTGCCCACGATATGGTCCTCCGGGACAAAGCCCCAGTAACGGCTGTCGGCAGAGTTGTGGCGGTTGTCGCCCATCATCCAGTAGTAGTCCATCTTGAAAGTATAGCTGCCGGCGGGCTTGCCGTTGATGTAGATCCGGCCGTTCCTGACCTGCAGGTCGTTCTTTTCATACACCTTGATGCAACGCTCGTAGACAGGGAGGTTCTGCAAAGTAAGCGCGATGGACTTGCCCTTGGCAGGAATCCATATCGGCCCGTAGTTGTCGCGCGTCCAGCCCGTGAAGGCGTTGAGCGGATAGTAAGGCCCTGCATAGAGGTCCCTGTCCGTCACCGGGCGCATCGACTTCACCAGCCCCTCTCGCTTCAGTTCGGCGGCCGCACGTTTCGTCAACGGCATGTAACCGTCATACTGGAGGAGCACGGCATTGTTGAGCACATAGCCCCGGTCGACATCATAGCCGTGCAGGCGGCTGAGGCTCTGCACGTCCTCCGCACTGATTTCGAAGTCCTTCCGCAGGTCGTCGAAACGTTCGCCGAGGAGGTCGGCCGCCGTGATGTTGTTGAACTTGATAAAGTATGTGTACTGCACCTTCTCCGGCTCTTTGTCGGCCTTTCCGTCGAGATAGACTATCCTGTTCCGGATCTGCAGGGTCTGCCCGGGCAGGCCGACACAACGCTTCACATAATTTTCTCGTCGGTCCGTCGGCCGCCAGTCCAACGGTCCGTAAGTCCCGGCGTTCTTGACGATATAGGCCCTGCCGGTGGCATACGCCTTTTCGTAGAAGGCCCGCTGCTGGAGGGTGGTCATGGCCGACAGGTTGATGCCGGGGTTCTGCTGGGCAAGGAAGTCCTCTCCCATGGTGTAGGCATCGTGATAGAAGTCGTTGCCCTGATAGGCCGGTTCGCTCATGATCGTATCACCGGCAGGGAAGTTGAAAACGACAATATCGTTCAGCTGCACCTTCCCCAGCCCCTTCACCCGGCGGTAGTCCCAGTGCGGCCAGGAGATGTAGCTCTTCGTATTGATGAGCGGGAGCGTGTGCTGGGTCAAGGGCATGGTCAGCGGTGTCTCGGGGATACGCGGCCCGTAGCTGACCTTCGACACAAAGAGGTAGTCGCCTGTGAGGAGCGACTTCTCGAGGGATGAAGACGGGATGACGTAGTTCTGGAAGAAGAAGAGGTTGATGAAGTAGACCGCCACCAGTGCGAACACCAGCGCATCCACCCATCCCATCACGAAACGGACGGGTCCTTCAGCATCCTTCCACCACTGCCAGCGGATCTTCTTCGTGATGTACACATCGAAGATGAAAGGGACGACTAACAGTCCCCACCAGCTCTTGACCCAGAAGAGGAAGAGAAGGTAGAGGACGAAAACACTAACAAACTTGGCCCACTGTTTCTTGGGATTGAGGGCTGCTTTTTCTTTATCGATCATGTTGGAAATGGCTTTAGCCGATGATAAGCGGATATAAATGAGAAGGAGGAAATGCGGGAGCCAGGCGACGGGCAGCGACGACAGGGGCTGACGGCGGAACCGGCGACAGGACTTCAGAACCGGAACAGGTCGCTCGTTGTGAGCAGACCGGAGTGGTCCTTGGTGTATTCAGCTGCCAGGACCGCACCGAGCGCAAAGCCCTTCCGGCTGTGGGCATCGTGGGTAATGGTGATCTTGTCGGCCTCGGAATCGTAGCTGACGCTGTGGATGCCCGGCACTTCTCCGCGACGGATGGAAGCGATGGGCAGCTCGTCCGGAGCGGCTTCGTTGCTGCCGGTTTCCGTACCGTCAGCAGCATGCTGGAAGCCTTTTACCCACTTGTCCTTGCGGTCAAGACGGGCGATGATGTCCTCTGCGAGGGTGATGGCAGTGCCCGACGGCGCATCGAGTTTATGGACATGATGCACCTCTTCCATCTTGACGTCATACTGCGGAAAACCGTTCATGATCTTCGCCAGATAGCGGTTGACAGCCGAAAAGATCGCCACGCCGATGGAGAAGTTGCTCGCCCAGAACAGCGTCTGTCCGCCTTCCGTACACATCTTCTCGACATCCGCCTTGTGGTCCTGCATCCAGCCCGTCGAACCGCTGACGACCTTCACGTTATGTGCGAAGGCACGCTTGTAATTGCCGAAGGCGGCCGTGGGATTGGTAAACTCGATGGCGACATCCGCCGAAGCGAACGCCGGAGAATCAAAGTCTTCTATATTGTCAATATCAATGATACTCACGATTTCGTGGCCACGCTCACGGGCGATCTGCTCGATCATGTGCCCCATCTTGCCGTAGCCTATCAATGCTATTTTCATTATCAATCTGGATTAAAACGTTGCAAAGGTAGCTGATTTGCGGCATAATACAAAATATGTTCACGTATTTTATATAAGGTGTACGCAAGTTTACGGTTCTGCTTTCCCGTCTTTGCAGGTACCGCAGAAGGCCCGTATTCCCAACCGGCCGGGAATCCTGTTCCCGACGGCCGGTACTCCGATTCCCGACGGCTGGTACTCCGATTCCCGACGGCTGGTACTCCGATTCCCAACCGGTCGGGAAGAAACCGGCCGGCCGCGCCATCAGACAGAACCGGCTGACACGAAAGAGGTGCCAGCCGGTTCTGTCCGTTACCTGTGTTCGTCACAGGGCAGTTCCTCGCCCTGCGGGGATTTATGTGCCGATTTCTTTTTCACTTTGAACTTGTCAAATCCTTTTCCGAACACGCCCATGACCTGGCTCTGTGTGACGAAGGCGTCGGGGTCGATGTCGTCGATCATCCGGTAGACGTAGGATGCCTCCCGCTGCCGGGTCACGACAATGACGAGTTTTATCTCATGTCCTGTATAATAGCCCTTCGCATCGACGATCGTACTGGTGCGGTGGGGCTGGTCCCGTGAGATCATGTCGCAGATTTCCCTGTACCGCTCGGAGATGATCAGGAACTGTACCGACCGGCGGCTGGAGTTGATGACCTGATCCAGCACGAAGGACGTGATGATAAGGTTCACGTAACCGTAGATGACCTGCTCCCAGCTGTGGAGGACAAGGTAGCTGCCTGTCACAATGGTCATGTCCACCAGGAGAATGACCCGACCGAGCGAGATGTCACGGTACTTGTTGACGATGGCCGCCACAATATCCGATCCGCCGGAGCTTCCGTTGTACGACAGACCGAACGCCAGTCCTACACCGCAGAACGACGCACCGATGATGGCTGCCATGAAAGGCTGCCCATGGAGGAGCATGGGATGCGGGAAGGCCGACCCGAGAATCCTCGTCAGGACCGTCAGCACCACCACACCGTAGATGGTACGGATGCAGAACTTCAGCCCCAGCACCTTGAGCGCAACGGCCAGCAGGATGGCGTTCAGTATGAAATATGTGGTGCTGACAGGGATGTTCTGCCCCCATTTCAGGATGGAGGCCAGTCCCGCTACGCCGCCGTTGCCGATGTGGTTGGGAAGAAGGAAAATCATCCAGCCGATGGCATAGGAGAACATGCCGACGGCAATCATCACATAGTCTAAGATCTCCCGATAAAGAGCTTTCTTGTTCAGTTTGTTAGTCATACATTTAAGGAATAAGTGAAATCACGCTGCAAATTTAGATAAATTTTCCGAAACAAAGCACTTGCACAGGAAAAATAGAGTACCTTTGCAGAAAATAAGATATATTCGGCAAACAGGAAGCGGGGGCTGTCTTTGCCCCGGCTGCATCACTTCCGCAAGCGGACACCGTTTGCGCGCGGCGATCCTGCCGGACGGGCGCCCTCACCCCTGCGCGGTGGAGGGACAGGCCGCGGCTCTGACACGGTTTCGTGGTCCTGTGCCGTCCTTGCAAAACAATCAGAAAGATGCCAGAAGATTTTGACATACATGAAGAGAAACTGACCTCGACCGAGAAGGATTTCGAGAACGCCCTCCGTCCGCTGCGCTTCCGTGACTTCAGCGGACAGCAGAAGGTCGTCGAGAACCTCAGCGTGTTCGTCGAAGCCGCCAAGTACCGCGGCGAACCGCTCGACCACACACTCCTGCACGGGCCTCCTGGACTGGGCAAGACCACCTTGAGCAACATCATCGCCAACGAACTGGGCGTGGGGTTCAAGATCACTTCCGGCCCGGTGCTCGACAAGCCGGGCGACCTGGCGGGCATCCTCACGTCCCTTGAGCCGAACGACGTGCTCTTCATCGACGAGATCCACCGGCTTTCCCCTGTCGTGGAGGAGTACCTCTACTCTGCCATGGAGGACTACCGCATCGACATCATGATAGACAAGGGGCCGTCGGCACGGTCGATCCAGATCGACCTCAATCCGTTCACCCTTGTCGGGGCGACCACCCGGAGCGGACTGCTCACGGCTCCGCTGCGCGCCCGTTTCGGCATCAACCTCCACCTGGAATACTACGACCCGGAGACCCTGCAACGCATCATCAAGCGGTCGGCGCAGCTGCTGAAAGTCCCCATCGTGGACGAGGCCGCCGCCGAGATCGCACGCCGTTCGCGCGGCACGCCGCGTATCTGCAACTCCCTGCTCCGCCGTGTGCGCGACTTCGCCCAGGTGAAGGGCAACGGGACCATCACCCCCGAGATAGCCGGTCTCTCCCTGCAGTCGCTGAACATCGACAAGTTCGGACTGGACGAGATTGACAACAAGATTCTCCTCACCATCATCGACAAGTTCCGGGGCGGGCCGGTGGGCGTGTCGACCATCGCGACCGCCATCGGAGAAGATTCCGGTACGGTAGAGGAGGTCTATGAGCCTTTCCTGATCATGGAGGGATTCATCAAACGCACGCCCCGAGGGCGCGTGGCAACCCGGCTTGCCTACACCCACCTCGGGAGAAACCACGCTCAGGCCGACTCCCTCCAGCCCGGCCTGTTCGATTAGGCGGAGCCGGCTCCGGCTGCACCTGCCGCCGGCTCCATCGGTCTCCGCTCCCTCTTCCCGGAGGAAGCGGAAAAGTTTTTCTGAAAAAACACACGGCCCGCTGCCACAAAGTTCTCCTTTCTTCCGTCTCTATAGATGTAAGCGGAACAAAGTATGAACCCTTTTCAATATCAGAGACATGAAAAAGAAAATCTTCACCTTGGCTTTCGCAGCCGCCACCTTACTTTGCGGCTGTAACGTACAGGCCCGCCCGTCGGCATCTGTCAGCGCATCGCAGGATGACGGCGTGGAGGCTCTCTTCAAACAGTTCAGGAACTCGGAGAACGTCACCTACCTCAATCTGCCCAAAAGTCTCATCAAGATGGGACTGAAGTCGGCTGACGACAAGACGGCCGAAGCACTCGCCGCCCGGATTGACGGAATACAGATCCTGACGCTGGAGGAGGCCGGCCAGAAGACGAAGGACGATCTCTTCCGCCAGTTCAGCAATCTGGAGAAAAAGGGATACGAACCTGTGGTCAAATCGAATGACGACGGAGAAAAAGTCCGGATACTGATAAAAGGCAACGAGAAGGAGGTTCAGAACCTCGTCATCTTCTCCATGGACAAGGACGACTGCTCGCTTGTCAGCATCAACGGACACATCAATCCTGCCGACATCGACGAAATCGTAGAGCTGGAGACCCATTAAGGGCTGTCCCGTAATACCCGTGCCGGTCTGCCGGCAGCAGGAGACACCGTCGGCTCTTCGGAGCTTTTGCCATCCGGCTGCCCTGCTCGCATGAAAGGCAAAGGACCGTCGGAAATGATTTTAGAACCTTACTGAAACGAGTGAACATGATGAAGCGAATCCTCTTCCTACTGGGCCTGTCCATCAGTGTACTGGGCACCTCTGCACAGAACGTGGAGGGACTGATCAAGCAATACCGGCACGAGAAACATGCCGACTACGTACATATTCCCCGCCTTGTAATGTCCCTGGTACGGCTGTTCGTCAGGGAGAGTCCGGAGGATGTCGAGACCGTCAAGGCCGTTTCCTCCATCCGGGTCCTCAGCCTGGAAGACTGCATGCCGGCTGTAAAGGAGCGTTTCCGGAATACCGTCCAGACTTTCCTGCCGGCGGGCTACATCCCCGTCATCTATACCAAGGAGGGCGGTGAGACCTGCCGTATCTATGTCAAGGAGCGAAAAGGCTGCATCCGGGAGGTTCTCCTCCTCTCTACCGACAAAGACGACGGCTGCATTGTCCAGATCAAAGGGAAGATCAAGCCAGGCGACGTGGGCAATGTGATAGAACAGAACACAAAGAAGGGAATCCGGAAAAGGTGCAATCTGTAACACTTTTTCCGTTCCCACTTTCTCCCTTCGGCGTTCTCCCTGCCGCTTCCCCAACGTCTGTCCTTCCTATCTCCGCCGGTCATGCAAGCAACCGAATTCAAATGTCTCTTCCTTCCCTGCCACCGTAAACTCTTTTCCGTGGCATACAGGCTCACAGGCAATGTGCAGCGTGCAGAGGACCTGGTACAGGAGACGTTCCTGCGGCTCTGGACACAGCGTGACAGGATAGGGAGACCCGACAGTCCCGAGGGATACAGCGTGAGCGTACTGCGCCGGCTGTTCTATGACAGGCTGAGGGCCGCCCGCCTCCCGGAGGTGGACAAAGACGTGGGACATCTCCAGGTGGTGTCCGCACAGGACGTCGGCAGGCAGGTGGAAGACGCTGACGAATGCAACCTGATCAGGCAGCTGATCGTCTCTCTGCCCGGTCCGCAGGGAAGAATCATGCTGATGCGCGACGTGGAAGGACGCTCCTTCGGGGAAATCAGCAGGGAAACAGGGCTTACGGAGGTGAATATAAGGAGCGTCCTCAGCCGTGCCCGCAGGAAAATCAGAGAACAGATAAAGACCATACGACATGACAAAGACTGAAGACATCAGGCGTCTGCTCGACCGCTATTACGACGGGCAGGCCACGGAGGAAGAAGAGAGCACGCTGTTCTCCTGCTTCCGGGGTGACGACACAGATGCCGTCCAGGAGGAGGAACGTGCGTTCTTCACGGCTCTTCAGCCGGAGGAGTGCCCTGTCCCGGAGGGGCTGGAGGGGCGGATCAGCCGGCAGGTCAGCCAGTGGAATACGATAGAGACGGGCACGCTCCGCACGGCAAGGCACAGCAACCTGCGCTGGATAGTGGGCATTGCCGCCTCCTTCCTGCTCCTCTTCGCCGCCTCCGCCATTGTCTATCAGCGTGAGCATGCCCCCGTGCAGAGCGGACAGGACACGTATGCGAATACAAAGGATGCGTATGCCGAGACCACACGGGCTCTGATGAAATTCTCGAAGACCCTCAACAGGGGAATAGAAGCAACGGAGGACATCACCAAAAAGACAAGCGATTAGATTATGAAGAGAATCATTTTGACGGTCTGCATGGCGGTGATCGCCTGTACGGCGGCGTTCGCCCAAAAGGAGCTGTTCGACAGATACGGCGATGCGGAAGGGGTGACCACGGTCTACATCTCACGCAACATGATGCGGATGATGGGACAGGTGAAAGCCGGGAACAGGGACATCAGCAGGATCGCACGGCGGCTCGACCGGCTGCAGATCCTGTCCTGCGAACGTCCGTCGATGGTCGCATCCATCCAGAATGCCGCCGTCGCCATCTTCAGGAAGCAGAAGTTCTCGGTCGTCATGCAGGTCAACGACGGCAGAGAGCACACCACCATCTACGAACGGCACTACCCCAACGGCAAGAACGAGTTTGCCCTGCTGTCTGTGGAACGGGACGAAATCAGCCTCATCAATATTCTCGGCAACGTATCGTTGCAGGACATACAGGGGATAGCCGGTGGGAAATAATCCACCGGCTTTCTTGGTTATGTTCTGGAAATGGAGTATATTTGCAGCGGAAAGAAGGGGCACAGGGCAGGTGCTGTCAGGATGCCGCAGGCAGACGGTCTGCATCCGGAAAAGCCGTCCGCAGCACCAGCCCAGAACCGGTCCGGCCGGCCCCGGAAGACAAGAAGACCCGGCGTCTGGTTTCAGCCAGACCGTCGACGCCGGAGAAACAAACAGCATGCAGCCGCTTATGAGAACAGGAATTTTCGTCGGGAGTTTCGATCCGTTCACCATCGGACACGATGCCATCGTACGCCGTTCACTGCCGCTCTTCGACAGGATTGTCATCGGGGTAGGCATCAACGGCCGCAAGCAATACATGCTCGATACAGCAGAACGGACGGAGCGCATCGCACGCCTCTATGCCGGCAATCCGAAGGTAGAGGTGAAGGCGTACAGCGACCTGACCGTCGACTTCGCCCGCCGCGAAAGAGCCGGATATATCATCAAGGGCGTACGCAGCATGAAAGACTTCGAATACGAGCGTGAACAGGCTGACATAAACCGCCGGCTGGGCGGCATCGAGACCATTCTCCTCTATGCCGATCCGCAGCTGGAAAGCATCAGCTCCAGCATGGTAAGAGAACTGAAGCGCTTCGGGCAGGATATTACCGGGTTTCTGCCGGAGGGATATTGACCGGCAAGGCTCAAAGCTACAGGAGGCTCTCACAGGACCGCTCCGCAAAAACAACAAAGACAGATGATAACATACAATGCAGAAGGCGTGAAGATGCCGAAAATCAGGAAACGTGATACTTCCCGGTGGATCAAGGCGGTTGCCGCCACCTACGGCCGGAAGGTCGGGGAAATCGGCTATATGTTCGTCGGCGACGAGAAGATTCTCGAGATAAACAACGAGTACCTGGGACACGACTATTACACAGACATCATCACCTTCGACTATGACGAGGGGAATGTGCTCAACGGCGACCTCGTCATCTCGCTCGACACAGTGCGAAGCAATGCCGAACTCTTCCACAAGTCCTATGAAGACGAACTGAACCGGGTCATCATCCACGGCATTCTCCATCTCTGCGGTATCAACGACAAAGGACCCGGTGAACGTGAAATCATGGAGGAGAATGAGAACAAGGCGCTTGCTCTGCTGAAGGAGATGTGATGGTGCAGGCGGGCGAAGGCCGTACATACTGCCGCACGTGTGCCGGTATGATGCGGAATTGCCGGCAGCCAGCCTCTGTTCCTCCTATCTTAGATGCCCCGCCGGGCGAGGCGGACTTGTCCGGGCAATGTGTCCCGGGGCTTTCCGGACACGTCCCTGCCGCCTCTCCCTCCCTTTCCGCAGTCCGGTCCGTGCGGACATGGACATGAAAAAAGCTCCGTTTTCTCTTGCCTTGATGAGAAAACGAAGCCTTTTCCGTTTGCATTCCATGTGACGTCTGTCACCGCATCACCGTGGAGACAGATTCCTGCCAGTATGGTAATCCGTTTTTAATCCCAAGATGACGAGCGTCCGTTACCAGCTGGCACATCGCCTGTCTGGTCTTGCCGCCGTTAAGCAGTTCTCGTCAGCATAAGCCGCTCGTCAGCCTCTTGCGGCAGGCTGGACAGTGGCAGGATGCACCCGACTTCCCACCTTCTGCCGGTGTACCGGTGCCCGTCACCGATGGTATTGTCGGCTAACACCGGCCGTGTCGGGCGTTCGCACGCCTGCAACCAGATGCCGGAAAGAAAGCAACCGGGAGTGAAGGAAACGCTGTTCCGCCAAAAGCCAGCGGGACTTATCGGATGGAAGCAGGACTTGCCGCTCCCGACAACAACAGGAAACCGCCTGTGCCCAGGGACACCACACATGGCAATACAGGCTGCTTAGGCTTTGCCGCACAGCAATGGCCGGCCTTAACTTGCGTGCATCATGAACCAGTCGAACCAGCGTGCAGGCAGGAGGGTGTGCAGGAAGACGAGGGGCTTGGCACCGAAACCGATGAGGTAACGGGCTTTCGGTCGGCGGGTGTTGGCTGCACGGCTAATGGCTCTGGCAACGATTTTCGGATCGCTCATCATGCTGCCGCTATATTGTTTGCGCATGCCTTCAGCGGTCTTCTTCGCCTGTGCTTCGTAGGCACCTCCCTTAGCACTTTCTGCCAGGTGGTCGGCTGCGATCTTGCCGTTCTGAATGCCAATACGGTCCGGAATCTGCCGGGCTGCCATACTGATGAAAGGAACAGGGCGGTCTATGTGAACAAGAGCAATCATATCAGGACAGACGAGGAGAGCCGGAGGCAGTTCGAGGGATATACGAGTCTGTTGGCATTCAAACTTGCCCAGACTGACCGCCGCTACAACCGGGAGGTTGTCCGGAGTATCCTCCGCAGTATTCTCTTCGACTATCTTGAACTGATGACGGCGGTTGTTCCGACAGGCGAAACATCCGTAGAAGGGCAGCGCAAAGTGCTGTTCCAGCAGTTTCTCGAGCTGCTCTCCATGCGTCACGTCAAACACCAGCCTGTCGATACTTATGCCCAGGAACTTTGTGTTTCGCCAGGCTATCTCACAAAAGTCTGTAAGGATCTGTCGGGTAAGACGGCCATGAAATGGATCAGGGAGTACACAGAACAGGATGTACGCTACTGTCTGACGAACTCTGACCGGAGTGTGAAGGAAATCTGCAAAGACCTTGGTTTCCAGGATCTCAGCTTTTTCTCGAAGTTCTGCCGGCGTGCTTTCGGCTGTTCGCCCACGGCATACAGGAAGAAGGCGAAGGCCTCTCGTGGCCAGATTCCGAATGTGTGAGCAAGGGTCTGCAAGGCTATGCCAGCAGGTGATAACATCCGCCTGCCATCGCCCTGATGACCCCTTTCATCTCCAGGGTGAAGAGGATGCCCGTGAGCCGTGAGATGGGGATGTCTGTCCGGACGGACAGGAGATTGATCTGCAGGTCGTTGTTCTGCCGGAGCACATGGACGACAGCATTTTCTTCTGGCGACAGATGCGGGAACAGAGTACGTTCAATGCCCTTCTGCTGTGCCTGCGCCAGCTTCCTGTCCTCTTCCCATCCCATCGCTTTCACCAGGTCGGTGGCAGAGGTGACGAGTGCCGCCCCGTTGTCTCGGATAAGGTTGTTGCATCCCTCGCTGTAATCTGAATGTACGGAACCGGGAAAAGCGAATACCTCCCGTCCGTAGCTGCGTGCAATGCTGCAGGTGATGAGTCCGCCGCCCTTGGAAGCCGACTCTACGAGAAGGGTGGCATCCGAACATCCGGCGACGATGCGGTTCCGCTGCACGAAGTTGCGGGCTATGGGCTGTGTGTGTGTCATGTATTCTGTCAGCAGTCCGCCTTGCCTCATCATCTGTGCAGCCGTCTGACGGTGTGTGCGGGGATAGAGGTCGTCAAGCCCGTGCGCCAGTACGCCGATGGTGTCAAAGCCGTTCTGCAGGGCCGCCCGGTGTGCATGGATGTCTACACCGTATGCCAGTCCGCTGAAGATGAGAACATCTGGGCAGAGCGTCTTCAGTTCCCTGACGAACGAACGGATGATATCCTGTCCGTAGGTGGTGCAGTGGCGAGTGCCTACAATACTGATGACGTGACGGCTGTTGAGGTCGGCGTTGCCGAGATAATAGAGCAGGACAGGGGCATCGGGACACTCCCTGAGCCGTTGCGGATAGTGTTCGTCGTTCATGCAGATAGGCTGGATGCCATGCTGCCGGTCGTATTCCAGCTCCTGTTCAGCCCGGTCTCTGAGACTGTCGATGTCTTTCAGCGCCTCAACGAGGTGCGCGGAGGCATCAGGGAGGATGTCCCTGATGTCCCGTCTGTGTTCTATGACGGCAGTAGCCGAACCTGCGCGTCTGTATAGTTCTGCCAGTTCGGCGAGGTGGAAGCGGGTCAGTCGGGTCAGCAGGATGGCGTTAAGGGATTCCATGGCGGGGAGTGTCGGGGGTAGGCGATGATGGGTGGTGATGGGCGGTGATAAGCGGGGAAAGGGATGAGTTTTTCACCTTCCTACAGCACTGCGGCGAATGCTTCGTCATATTCCTTGCTGTTGCCCAGCCTGCCGTTGATAAGCGTCACAAGGTCTACATCGGCATGGAAGCAGAGCTGTTCGTCGCTGGCACGGAAGAGGTCGTGGTTGAACACCCAGCGGAGCCCCTGCTTCTTCAATCCCATGCGTGAGATGATCTCGTCGTCACAGGTCAGCGGCACCTTATAGGTAAGCTGCATCCGTGCGACGACGGCATCGACACCTTTCTCGTGCAAATCGGCGAAGCTGACACCTAACGACCGCAGGAACCGGTGACGGGTGTGCTCGGTGTAGTGCAGATAATTGGCATTGTTTACTATCCCTTGGATGTCGCACTCATAGTCGCGGACTTCCATTCTTGTCTCGAAGATGTATTTCTTTTGTTCCATAATTTATTAATTAAAAGAAGTTTGTCAGACCTGTCTGTCTCATCAGTTTAATCCGTCTTGTCAGCAGAATGTCCCCTGCCACCGGATGGCGGGACTTCCTTTCAGCTACGCCGGGCAGCGGAGCTGCCTTTCAGATATTCGTATCCGATCCGACAGCGCAGGCATTCCTTCCGGTCGCAGTACTCCTTTTTCAGCTGTATGAGCGCCTGTGAGTCACCTGCCGTCTCAACTGTCAAGCCTACTTTCCTCCATATCCTCACGATGTGATTGTCCTCCGCTTTCAACGCTTCAAGGAAGTCGAAGGCCCGTCCGCACAGCCTTTCGGAATTCTTGTGCCTGCCGTATGCGAAGAGGACGGGGACGACTGTGTTGACGGTCAGCAGGTTCAGCGATGCCGACGACAGCCGTTTCTCGCTCCTTGCACTCTCTTCACCAAAGACATAGTGTGTCTCCCAGTAGGTCGTCACCTGCGTAGCCAGCAGTTCCTGCACCTGTCTTACCGTCTCACACTCCAGCAGCTGTGACAGTCCCGCCCGCTGTTCACAGTAAAGCCGGGCGAGCTGCGCGATGCGGATATGCGGGAAGTTCTGCGGCCGGAGACGGAGAAACCGCCACAGCCCGGCATCCATGTGCCTCAGTCCGAACTTATGCGCCAGATACCGGTACTCGCTTTCCAGCTGCGTGAAGTAGCCGTCCTGCAGGGCTTTCTGCTGATAGCGTTCCGGCAGGGCAGCCTCCTCCAGCAGTCCTGCCTGCCCCAGGAAGAAGGCTTCAATCTGCAGCAGGTTGTCCCGATGATGGGCTATGTTCTGCAATGGAACCAGCTTTGCCCATGTTTCAAAAGCATCGCCGTTGATGCCGAAGCCGTAGTTGCGGGCAAGGGTGACGAAGTAAGCGGCTTCCCAAGATCCGTCGCAGTCTTTCACCCGCTGGGCGATCGCCTCCGTTTTCTGTTCCAGCCGTTCCGTCTGCAAGGCACTCATCCACGAGTGAACCATCAGACGTGAGAGGTCAGGAATGATGCGGTAGCAGGGCGGGTAGGCCTCCGTCGTAAGCAGTTCTTCGTAATGTTCCCTGACGGATGCAGGAACCTGCAGCCGCATCTGTGGCGGATAATCGCCTTGTTTTGTCTTGACATCCACGTCAACGGACTCTGCCACGTGCAGGATGATATTGTTATAGTGCGGATCGCGGTCGTGCCGGTGCAGGAACCAGTCGGACGCACGGTCGTGTATCTCTACATTGCCCACCCACAACGTTCCGCCGATCTTCACTTTCGCATTGAAGAAATCGGGACCTGCATTGCGGTTATGCAGTCCGGGATCAATGACTTCCACCTCCTGTCCGTCAGTGGTCTTGAGCCCCGTCAGCGGAAACATTTTGTGTTTCCATACGTAGTGGAGGAGTTGTTCCATAACAGAGATTCTTGGTTTTACAGAACGCAAATATACGAAAAAAACGGGACAATCGATCCGCCTGTCAGTGTGTTTTAAGCATCACAACATCTTTTTTTATGGAAAGATGAGGCTTTTTCTTTTTTTTTTCATAAATTTGTCGGCTGTCAGGGGTTCTGTCATAAAAGCGTCGGACCGCCTCACATAATGAATACCAAGATACATGTCGTGTCTGTCCAAGGGAAAATGAGTTTTAATCCATCCGCAATGAAAAGAAGAATGCCGTCAGACAACCGCCTTCTGGCAAAAGGACTGCTGCTTGCAGTGCTGCAATGTCTTTCCGCTCTGTCGCTTTCCGCCCAGACTCCTTATATTCGAGGGACCGTGAAAGACGGAGCGGGCACACCGGTTGAGTTCGCAACCGTAACCCTGCTGTCAGGAAAGGATTCCACAGTCCTTACCGGGACGGTCACTGAAGAGAACGGAAGTTTCTCGCTTGATGTAACGGACGCAGACCAGCCGAAAATACTTCGCATTTCCTTTATCGGATATAAAGACTGTATGATCCGTAATCCTGCCGGAGACCTTGGCGTTGTCGTCCTGAATCCGGTAGACCAGCAGTTAGACGAGGTGGTCGTGAAAGGAAACCGACGGATGGTGAAGCTCAGGAATGACGGTATACAGGTGGATATTTCAGGCACCTATCTGTCGCATACAGGTTCGGCGCTCGAACTGCTCGGAAAAATGCCGTTTGTCTCCAGGTCAGGTTCAGACATAGAAGTGCTCGGCAAAGGAACGCCCCTCATCTACATCAACAACCGCCAGGTGCGCGACCAGTCGGAGCTTGTCCGGCTCTCTTCTTCAGAGATCAGGAACATAGAGGTCGTGACGTCCCCCGGTGCAAGGTATGCCTCGACAGCGAATGCCGTCATCCGTATTACAACAGCAGCTCCCATGGGGGAAGGCTTCTCTTTCAACGACAGGACGACGACCGGGGTCAAACATTATGCCTATCTTTTCGAGCAGACCGACTTCAATTACCGCCGGAAGGGTTTCGACTTTGCCGGTATGCTGAACTATGAGAACTACCGCGAGCGTCCCCGCATAGAGAACACGACCCTGCAATATCTGTCCACGACGACCATTGAACAGCGGGGCACGGGCAAGGACTTCTCGAAGTTTCCGGTCTATTCGGGAAAGGTCGGCCTGAACTACAACCATAAGTCCCACTATTTCGGACTGTTCTATGATTTCAGATTCAAGCCTTCGGAATCGTCCGGCCCTACGGAAACCTCACGCTACATTGACGGGCGTTTCTCTGAACAGCTTGAAAACAGCACCGTCTCCAGCCGTCATGCCCGCCAGCATCTGCTGAATGCCTACTACACGGGAACTGCGGGCAAATGGCAGCTGTCGGTCAACCTGGACGCTCTGTGGCAGCTGAATGACCGCCATACCCATGAGCACGAACGGTCCACCGTGAACCCAGAACGCGATTTTACGACAGCCAACAATGTCTGCAACCGCCTCCTTGCCGGCAACGCCTCGGCTTCCCGTCCTGTGTGGAAAGGTGAGATGAGAATAGGGACAGAGGGCATTCATATTCATCGTACCGACCGTTATGCAGGGAATGCAGTCTATATTGCCGGCAATGACAACCGCATAGAAGAGGCCACCACCGCCCTTTTCGCCGAAACCAGTCAGACATTCGGAGCCGTATCTGCCAATATCGGTCTGCGGTGGGAATACACTGACTCCAGATACTATCATTTCGGCACTTACTCGCCCGGGCAGAGCCGCACCTGTCACAACCTCGCTCCCACGGCATCGCTCGCCTTCCCCATAGGAAAGGTGAAGACACGTCTCGCATATACACGCAAGACTTCCCGTCCCGCCTTCGACCAGCTCGGTTCTGCCGTGAAATACATCGACCGCTACACCTATGAATCAGGCAATCCCGACCTCCGTCCCATCTACCGCGACTATCTGTCGCTGTCGACGGCGTGGAAGGACCTGTCCGTAGAAATAGCGTACACTTCCACCAAGAATTATTTCATGTGGCAGACCGTACCGTACCCTGGCAACACGGAAGCCACTTTGCTGCAGATGCAGAATATGCCGCGTTTCCGTTCCTACAGTGCTTTCGCAAACTATTCTCCCACGTTTTTCGGCTGCTGGCATCCTGTCTGGATGGCCGGCTTTGCCGCACAGGATTTCAAGCTGACCCATCATGGAGAACTGTTGCGGCTCAACCGTCCGCTGGGCATCTTCCGTTTCAACAACGCTGTCCATCTTCCCTGGGACATGTGGCTGAACATAGACTTCTCGACCCGGACTTCCGGCAATGGCGACAATGCCCGCATCCGCAGTTACTGGACAAATGACCTCGGCCTCTACAAATCGTTCGGCAGAGATACGTGGAGCATCAAACTGCAGCTCAATGACGTGTTCGGTACATGGCGCCAGCAGTTCACCACATTTGATGCCCTTGCACGTACAGACGTGAACAAGGTCTACGACACGCGCGACTTCTCTCTCACCCTTCGCTACAACTTCAACGCTGCCCGGTCAAGATACAAGGGGCATGGAGCCGGAAATACAGAGAAAGACAGGCTCTGACAAACCTCCCGGAATCCCATAGGCAAGTGTTGTGTGCCGGCAGACTGCACAAGGTGCGAATCAGATGACTCCATCAGGAAGCTTCTTCGTACAGGTGGAGCAATGCTCCCGGACGAATGGGTATCGGAGTACCGGATGCTGGGAACAGGAGTACCGGCCGTCGGGAACAGGATTCCCAACCGGTCGGGAATCATCCGATGCCCGATGACTTCAGGGACGGCCGTCCGTCCGCAGTATCTTCACCAGGTCCTTCATACCCTCGCTTGCCCCTTTCCTGATGTGCGTCACACGGCGCAGGCTGCCGGACGGCACATCGTCGGGATCGATGAGGTAAACAGGTATGTCCGGGCGGGTGTACTGCACCAGTCCCGCTGCCGGATAGACGTTCAGCGACGTACCGATGATGACGAAGAGGTCGGCCTGCGCCGCTATTTCTGCTGCCGGCTCAATCATGGGCACCGCTTCGCCGAAGAAGACGATGAAAGGACGGAGCAGACTGCCGTCGCCGGCACGTGCGCCGGGATCGACCTCGCAGGCCTCGGGCGGCAGCTCCCGTATGTAACGGCTGTCGTAAGGAGCATTGCTCGAGCAGACCTTCGTCAGTTCTCCATGCAGATGGATGACCTTTGAGGAACCGGCTTTCTCGTGGAGATTGTCCACATTCTGCGTGATGACGCTCACGTCATAATCCTTTTCAAGGTCTTTGATGAGACGGTGTCCCTCGTTGGGCTCCGCCGCATAGAGTTTTTTCCGGAGGTTGTTGTAAAAGTTGTTGACGAGCGTCGGGTTGGCTTCCCATCCCTCGTGAGAGGCCACCTGTTCGACAGGATAGTTCTCCCACAGTCCGTCATTGCCTCGGAAGGTCTTGAATCCACTCTCTACAGACATTCCTGCACCTGTCAAGAATACGATTTTCTTCATGTTGCTTGGTTTTTAGAGTTTCGGGGAGCTGAAGGGCCTGGAAAGAGACGGATGAGGCAGAGGAGACGGAAAGAAAGCCGACACCGTACATTTCAAAGGGATGGCAGGGGACAGCCCTGTCCGCTCTGTCCTGTTCATCCGCCTCTCCCGGCTGCTTCAAACCCTAAAGCGCCTTTCACTTCGACAAATTTAGTTATTTTAATTCGATTGATGCCATACTATACCTTAAAAATCGTATCTTTGCACATCAATTATAATCATATCAAGGACAGTAATGGATAAATTAAGCTATGCACTGGGCATCGGTATCGGTTCACAGCTCGCCGGAATGGGGGCGCAAGAACTGAATATTGACGACTTCGCACAGGCTATCAAGGATGTCATCTCGGGTTCGGAACTGAAGGTTGACAACGCAGAAGCACAGACACTCGTACAGAACTTCTTCCGTGAACAGGAGACGAAGCAGCAGGCGGCAGCGGCTGCAGCAGGCAAGGCCGCAAAGGCGGCAGGCGAGGCCTTCCTTGCAGAGAATGCCAAGAAGGAAGGAGTCATCACACTGCCGTCGGGTCTGCAATACCAGGTTCTGAAGGAAGGGAACGGCAAGAGACCGTCGGCAACCGATCAGGTGGTATGCCACTATGAGGGTACGCTGATTGACGGGACGGTCTTCGACAGTTCTTACAAGCGCAAGGAGCCGGCTACATTCGGCCTGAATCAGGTCATCGCCGGCTGGACAGAAGGTGTACAGCTGATGCAGGAGGGAGCCAAGTACCGCTTCTTCATCCCTTACGGCCTTGCCTATGGAGAGCGGGGTGCCGGAGCGCAGATTCCTCCTTTCGCCGCCCTTGTATTCGATGTTGAGCTGATTCAGGTGAAGTGAAGATAACGGGCAGGGATAAGCGGCGATAAACGATGGCAGGCGGTGACAGGCGACAATAAGCCTCATCACCCATCACCACCCACCGCCCATCACCGCCCATTCCCGCCTATCACCGCCTATCCGCCCCCCCCAGAAAAACTAACAACAAAAAATAAATGAAGAAAACTTATCTATTAGCCGCCATGGCTATCGTAGCAGCAGGATTCGCATCCTGCGGCAATTCCACTCCCAAGGAGGATCTGAAGTCCGACGTCGACTCTCTGAGCTACGCCTTCGGTATCGACCAGGGACAGAGCGCAAAACAGTATCTCCAGCAGATGCAGATCGACACCGCCTACATCGACGAGTTCATCAAGGGTATGAACGACGGTGCCCAGAATGCTGACGACAAGAAGCGTGCCGCCTACAATGCCGGCATCGGTGTCGGCATGCAGATGAACATGATCATCAAGCAGCAGATCAACCGCCAGATCTTCGGGGAAGACTCTACAAGAACCATCTCGATGAACAACTTCCTCTCCGGCTTCGCTGCCAGTGCAAAGGGCAAGGGCCAGAAGATGACGGTCGAGCAGGCCCGCAACATCGAGCAGAATACATCAAAGTCCATCCAGCAGAAGGCTGCCGAGAAGACATTTGGCGCCAACAAGAAGAAGAGCGACGCCTACATGGCTGCCAACGCAAAGAAGGCCGGCGTGAAGACCATCGGACAGGGCGTTCAGGTCAAGGAACTGAAAGCCGGTTCCGGTGCGGCGCCGAAGGCTACGGACGTGGTAAAGATCAATTATGTCGGCAAGACGATTGAAGGAAAGGTATTCGACCACCGTAACAATGCGACCATGCCTGTCAGCGGTGTCATCCCTGGTTTCACCGAGGCTCTGACCAAGATGCCGGTGGGTGCGAAGTGGGAAATCACCATTCCTTACAGCGCAGGTTACGGTTCGCAGCAGCCCAGTCCGGCCATCAAGCCATTCTCCACGCTTGTGTTCACGGTAGAGCTGCTCGGCATCGAGAAGGCTTCCCAGGAACAGCCGGCAGTGCCGGGTGCGAAACCGGGTATGTAAAACGGTCGCCAACGAAGGCGTAAAACAGAAAAAGAGGGTCGGGTGCAAAGCCTGACCCTCCTTTGAATCATCCTATCTTTAAAACACCTCATCATGAAGAAAGCAATCATAATGGCACTGCTCTTCGCGGCAGGCTCTGCCCTCAGCCCGGCAAGTGCCCAGAACAGGAAGAAAGACAAGAAAGAGAAACAGCAGACGGAGTGCATGCAGCCGTGCAGAACCGCTCCGGTGGAACTGAAGACCGCTTCCGACTCCTTAAGCTATGCGGCAGGTATGGCAATGACCCGGGGGCTGAACAAGTACCTGGCCAACCAGTTCGGCGTGAAGGAAGCCCAGATGCCCGATTTCCTGTGCGGTCTGCGCAAGGGAATAGAGAGCCGCAAGGACTCTGCTTTTGCTGCTTACGTCGCCGGGCTGGTCATCTGCTCACAGGTGGAGAAGACGATGCTGCCGAACATGAGCAGCCAGTTCGAGGGGACATCAGCGCCCATCAACCCCGACCTGCTCTATCAGGGATTTGTCGCCGCCCTGTCGAAAGACACGGTTCTCTTCGGACAGGAAGCTGCGGAAAAATTCTTTGAAAAGAAACAGGTGGAGCTGAAAGCACAGAAAGAAGCCGAGACCAAGGCGAAGAACGAGGCTTATCTGACGGAGAACGGAAAGAAAGAGGGTGTCGTCACGCTGCCCGACGGCCTCCAGTACCGCATCATCAGGAAAGGCGACGGAGCCGTTCCGAAGGAAACGGACCGTGTACAGGTGGCCTACGAAGGAAAGACCATCGACGGAAAAGTGTTCGATGCGACGGCCCGCCACGGCGTGGAGTCTGACACCTTCGCCGTCAACGGCCTCATCAAAGGCTGGACGGAAGCGCTGCAGATGATGCCTGTCGGTTCCAAGTGGGAGATCGTCATCCCCCAGCAGCTGGCCTACGGGGCACGGGGAGCCGGGAAGGACATCGCTCCCTACTCGACGCTGATCTTCACACTTGAACTGAAAGGCATCGAGCCGGCAGCAGACAAGGAGGTCAGGCAAGCAGAGCCTGCAAAGCCGGTTCCGGCGAAGAAACTCCCGGCAAAGACCGTCAGAAAAAATGTGAAAAAGTAAGACCGTGGACGGTGAAACACCCCGTCCGTCTTCCTATAGAAACGAAATGCGCCCCTGCGGCGCATTTTTTATGTCCTTTTGTTGTCTGTTCCATATTTATTCCCTACTTTTGCTTGCACGCAAAACAAGCTTCGAACTACATCACAAATTAAATATTTCAACTTCAGAATATGGAAAAAGTCGATCGATTGGATAAGAAGATCCTGGGCATCCTCTCACAGAACGCCCGAATGCCTTTCAAGGATGTGGCTGCCCAGTGCGGCGTCTCGCGTGCAGCCATCCACCAGCGGGTGCAGCACCTCATGGAGAACGGGGTCATTACCGGCAGCGGATTCGATGTCAACCCCAAGAGCCTGGGGTACACCACCTGTACGTATGTAGGCCTCAATCTGGAACGCGGCTCCATGTACAAAAAGGTGGTCGAACGCATCAGTGCCATCAGAGAGGTCGTTGAATGTCACTTCACGACCGGCCCTTACACCATGCTCGTAAAGCTGTATGCCAAGGACAACGAACAGCTGATGGATCTGCTCAACAACCAGCTGCAAGGCATCTCGGGAGTCGTCTCGACCGAGACGCTCATCTCGCTTGAGCAGAGCATCAAGCGTGAAGTACCTATCGACGAGGACCAGCTGTAACCCTCATCCGCCTCTCTTCAGGCAGATTCCAAGAAACACCTCTGATGCGTCTTCGGCCTTTCAGCAGGCAGACGCAGCCTCCTTCCTGAAAGGACACAGCGGACCGTGCGGCTGAATGCGAAAGCGGAAGACACCGCATAAGGCAAAATGACACAAAGAGTTGACAACACCCCTGCCGGCGACAGACCAACGTAGAATTTCAAGAACAGGCCTTCAATGACAGTGCGGCCTTTCAAAACCAACCAGCATGAAATATGATCTCCAGTCGCATCTCGACAAGGTGTATGCGACATTCCCCGAAGCAAAACACCAGCCTGTAATCGGCATCACGACGAACTTCTCGGACATCGACGCCACGCTGAGGGACGCCTACTACAAGCAAGTGGCGGCGGCAGGCGGAACGCCGGTCCTCATCCCGCCGGTAGCCGACAAGGATGTGCTCGTGAACACGCTGGCACATCTTGACGGTCTGCTCCTCACGGGCGGGGGAGACATCAATCCGCTCTGGGCAGGTGAGGAGCCGTCTACCCGACTGCACAACATCAACGCCGAGCGCGACCTCCCCGAACTCATGCTGACCCGCCTGGCCTTCAACCGCCAGATACCTATCCTCGGCATCTGCCGGGGTATCCAGACCCTGGCGGTCGCCCTGGGAGGAACCGTGCAGCAGGATATTTACGAAGATTATATCCGCACGGACGAGACACCCGGAAAGAAACCGGCGAAGGACAGGACCGACACCACCTATCATGCGGCGACCCTGAAACATTCGCAGGATGCCGACCGGGGGGAGGCGACCCACAGCGTCGCCCTCAGGAAACCCTCCATGCTGTACGCCCTCTACAAGGAGGAACGCATCATGGTCAACACCTTCCACCATCAGGCGGTGAAAGAGCCGGGAAAGCGGTTCCGCATCACGGCACTCTCGCCGGACGGTGTCGTGGAAGGCATCGAGAGCACGGAGTTCAAACCGGTCATGGGCGTACAGTGGCATCCCGAATGGATGGGGGAAGAAGGAGGAAAACTCTTCCACTGGCTGGTCACACAGGCCGCCAACTTCTACCTTGCCAAACAGCTTCACCGACGTGTACTCACGCTTGATACACACTGCGACACACCGATGTTTTTCCCGCAGGGCGTCCGGTTCGACCAGCGTGACCCGCGCATTCTCTACGACCTCCACAAGATGACCGAGGGACGGCAGGATGCGGTGACCATGGCGGCCTATCTTCCCCAACCGAAGATCGGCGAGACCTTCTCCTCGAAGATCGACGTGGAGGGACTGAAACATTACAACCCGAATCTCATCGACACGCTCGACCATCTGTCACCGGCGGTCTATGCCGACCTCATCTTCGACAAAATAGAGGAAATCGTCAAGCAGAACCAGCGTTACATCAGCATCGCAAGGACACCGTCCGACCTTTACGAAGACAAGCGCAAAGGGCGCAAGAGCATCATGTTCGCCATCGAGAACGGCCTCGCCCTGGAGCACAGGGTCGAGAACGTGAAACACTTTGCCCAGCGGGGGGTGGTGTATATAACACTGTGCCACAACGGCGACAACGACATCTGCGATTCCGCACGGGGATGCAACACCCATGGCGGCGTGAGCAAATTCGGCGAGGAGGTCATCCGGGAAATGAACCGGAACGGCATCATGGTGGACCTGAGCCACGGCGGCGAAAAGAGCTTTTACGATGCGCTCGACATCAGTTCGATGCCGATCGTATGCAGCCACTCCAACAGCAAGGCGCTCTGCGACGTACCCCGTAACCTGACGGACGAGCAGATGCGCGCACTGGCGAAGAAAGGCGGTGTAGCCCACATAACGCTGTACAAGGGCTTCCTGAAGAAAGACGGGGAAGCCACGGTCATGGATGCGATCGCCCATCTGGAACACGCCATCAGCATCATGGGAATCGATCACGTGGGCGTAGGCACCGACTTCGACGGCGACGGTACCGTGCGCGGGATGGCCGATGCCAGCGAGATGATCAACTTCACCCTCCATCTCCTCCGCCGCAAATACAGCGAGCGTGACATCGAAAAGATATGGGGCGGCAACTGGCTGCGCGTCATGGCAAAGGTGCAGAGCGTGAGGAAGTGATGCTGCCGCTCCGCCATCGACGCTCTCCCGGCAGGCATCCGGGCCGTCTCTCCTTGCAGACAGGGGCTGGAAAGGCTCCCGTCATCACTTATTTCAGAAAACAATGAAAGCAAAAATGAAACTCCTTATCAGCTGTCTGCTGGCAGCCTCCCTGACAACTGCGGCCTACAGCTGCAAGGGGAAAACAAACAACAACAACAGCAATACAACCGACACCGCCGCCACCGCGAAACCTGCCGGCCCCAGGTTTGATGCCGATTCGGCCTACTCCTACACGGCGGCGCAATGCCAGTTCGGCCCCCGCACGATGAACTCCGCCGCACACGAAGCCTGCCGGAAATGGATCGTCGGCAAGTTCAAGCAATTCGGCTGTGAGGTGCAGGAGCAGAACGCCGACCTGAAAGGCTACGACGGTACCGTGCTGAAGTCGACGAACATCATCGCACGCTTCAATCCGAAGGCAAAGAAACGCATCCTCCTCTGCGCACACTGGGACAGCCGCCCATGGGCCGACAACGACCCGGACTCCACCAACCACAGGAAACCGGTCATGGCAGCCAACGACGGTGCCAGCGGCGTGGCCGTCATGCTCGAGATAGCCCGCCTGCTGCAGACCGACAAGAAGTTTGCCATGGGCGTGGACTTCGTCTGCTTCGATGCTGAAGACTGGGGCGTGCCACAGTGGGAGACAGGCTACCAGGACACGGGCGACTCGTGGGCGTTGGGCGCACAATACTTCTCGAAGAACCTTCCCGCCGGCCCCAAGCCGGAGTTCGGCATCCTGCTGGATATGGTAGGAGGCGAAGGCGCACAGTTCTACCGGGAGGGCATGTCGCTGCAGTTCGCACCGGACATCGTCAGCCGCGTGTGGGAAGCGGCCAGGTCCGCCGGATGCGGTTCGTACTTCCCCGATGCCGTGGGAGGAATGGTCACCGACGATCATGTCCCCGTAAACCAGAACAGCGGCATCCCCACCATAGACATTATTCCTTATTATCCTGACTGCCAGCAGAGCTCTTTCGGACCGACATGGCATACCGTCAACGACACGATGGAGCACATCGATAAAAACACGTTGCAGGCGGTCGGGCAGACTGTGATACAGGTGCTGTACACGAAATAACACCCGCCTGTTCCCTACCTCCCGGCGTGCTCCCGGCGTGCTGATACCGTCACCGATCGTGTCGATGGTGAACACCATGCGTGCCGGGTGTCCGCACGCTTACTGCCGACCGGACGGTGGGCGGGATGGGGTCAGCCTGCAGCGTGAAAGAGCCGTACCGCCAAAGACCGATGCGGTCTGCCGGATGAACGGGAGGCTTTTCCTCAAGGACAATGAGCATGATCTGACAACACAAAAAGATTCCCTTTATGAACTTAAAACTGTCCTTTGCCTGCTTGGCTTTATCCTGGACACTGACGGCATCCGCAGCGCGACCTGACAGCATAAGCAGTCATCTGCAGGACTATCAATACCTCACACGGTTTACAGAAGCCAACCTTGCCACTTTCCCATTCATCTACGAAATGTACGGCAAGGAATATAGAAAACATAAAAAGGCCGTCAGAAAGAACCTGCTGAGAGGACAGGACATAGAGACCGCAACCTGTGATTATGTGTTCTGGTTCTTTTCTCAATTCGACACGCATTTTATTGTTGACCGGCATAAATTCTGGCAGGAATACGACCGGAAAGTGCATACCCAATACAAAGAGAAAATGGAATATGATCCACAGCCGCTTGCCTGTAGGGTTGATTCGGATACGTATCTGGTAAGAATACCCTCCTGTGGCGGGCAGGATCCCACCTTCGCATGGGTTGACAGCGTGGCGCAGGCATTTAAAAAGATAAACTGTCCCTACCTGATTCTGGACATCCGAGGCAATACAGGCGGGAATGATGCCATCTGGGAACCTTTCTTTGAAATACTTGCAGATCATAAACCTACCAAGAGTTGGAAAGTATTATTCAGATGCAGTCCTGCGAACATAGGTGTACTGATGAAACAAGGGGACATAACCCTCGCTGAAAAAGCGAAGATATCAAAGTCACAGTTTATACCCTTAAACGAAGAAGAAAACGATGAGGAGATAACTTTCTTACCAAGCAAGTTAATCAAAGTTGCAATCCTTGTCGATAACAGAACAGCAAGTTCCGGAGAAACATTAGTCCGTTTTACCAAGGATTACTGCAACCGTGGGAAAATATATGGGCAGGACAACACCAGCGGAGCCAACCTGTCGGGTAATGTAACCCCTTTCCGACTCCCACACAGCGGGATTACCTGCTATTACCCCACCTGTGTCGATGAGGACTTCGCCCTGCAGATAAAAAACAGAAAACCTGGCATCCGACCGGATGTAAAGATACCTATTCCACTTCCCGACACACTCAAAGACAATGTTGACACATGGGTGGTATGGGTTGCACGGCATTTGAAGACGAACTGAAAAAAGCAAGTCCTTTTTCATGACCTGACAAAAGACAGCGTACCAAAGGAACAGACCCCTGCCGTTCACTTTGCTACGATGTCTTCAAACTTTTATCCTGTCCCAGAACACATAAATTCCACTTTAAAGACAATTTGCGACATCAAGGGGTTGGGGAAATCCATCTTCATTCGTTATAAGAGTAAGAACAGAAAAAAAACGAATAGATATCTATGTCGAAAGAAGAAACCATTGAACACCTGTTCCGAATGCACTACGGTGCAATGTTCAGGGTGGCGGTGGCAATGCTGCATGATGCTGATGAGGCAAAAGACGCCGTGAGCGAAGTGTTTGCACGGCTGTTCCGCGGCAATGCCCGCCTGCCAGAGAAAGGAACAGACAGCTATCTGCTTGCAAGCGTGCGCAACCAGTGCCTGGACATCATCCGACAGAAACAGATGAGGGAGCGTGTCAATAAGCTGTTGACAACGGAAACCGAGCCTGACTTATCACTCATACAGCACCGGACGGATCGCTACATGGCATTATTGGCCTTTGCAGACAGCAGGCTGACATCACAGACCCGCACTGTCTTCCGCCTGCGCTTTGACAAGCGACTGTCCTATAAAGCCATTGCAGAACAGACCGGCATCAGTGAAGCCGCCGTCTACAAGCACTTGGCAAAGGCCATCAGGAAAATGAAAGAACAATTTAACCCCAACCAGAAATGAAGAAAGATAGTTACGGACGGATGGAAAGGCTGCTTGACATGACAGAGCATCCTGACCGATATACTGACGAACAGCTGAACGAACTGTTGCGTGATGACGAGTTGCGGCAGACCTATCAGCTCCTGTCAGACGCTGCCAGTGCATACGAGTACGGACGTACTTCCGATAAACTGACAGATGAGGTCATAGAAGAGGAATGGCACAAGCTGATGGAAAAGAAGTCTACTTCCAGACCTGTACACCATTACAACAGACAGATTGCAGCAGCAGTCATTGGTGTTCTCGCTGTATCGGGAATTGCCTTGGCTGCGGTCAGCATTGTCAAAGGTGGCAGAAAACAGTTGGCAACGGACGCAGATGTTGCGGTCACAGACAAAATGACCCATACTGAAACATTACGGGGAAAAGACTCAATACGCACAGCTTCCACATACAACAGGCGGCAAGAAACGGAAAAGGAGGCAGGGGAGACGGTTCCTTCCAGGCAGTTTGATAATGTCATGTTGCAGGACATTGTCCGGGAGATAGCCGGTTATTATGGGATAAGAACAGTCTGTCGTAACCCTGAAGCGGGACGGCTGCGGCTGCGCTTTCTTTGGAACAGAGACCAGAGCGTAGAACGTGCAGTAGAGGCACTGAACAGCTTTGAAAAAGTACAGCTGACTTTGGCTGACAGTACAATCACCATAGAGTAAAGCACTATGAGAAAGCATCTCTTTCTTGGCATACTGCTGCTGATTGCCTGTAGCGTGCAGGCACAGCACATCACCCGGAACTACAATAAGACTCCTCTGCCGTATGTGCTGACCGACATTGACAATGCCAGCCAGCGGTACACAATCAACTTCATCTATAACGAATTAGAGGACTTTACAGTCACAGCGAACCTACGTAACCGCACCGTTCCCGAAGCGGTACGGGAGGTATTGGGCTTCTATCCCATGCGCATGACCGTCAGTGACAGTATTATCTTCGTAGAGTGTACGCAGAAATCACCAGCAAAAGTCATCGGACACGTTGTTGATCAGCACAGCCAGCCTGTACCGTTTGCCAATGTAGCTTTGTTGAATCCATCGGATTCCGGCTTCATCAATGGCGGAGTGACCAATAACGGAGGCGATTTTGTCATTCCCTGCAGTCAGCGGAAGGTCTTGCTGCGGGTTTCTTTCGTTGGATTCGCTACTTACTGTAAGCTGGTCAATGCCGGCAATATCGGTACCGTCCGTATGAAGCCAGATGCATACAGGCTGAAGGCTGTGACAGTAAAAGGTATGCGTCGGGTTATCAAAAATGATGTTGACCGGCTGCAATATCTTGTCGACAATGACCCTTTCTCCAAGGGGATGAACGGTATAGAAGTGATGGGACGTGTACCGATGCTGACTGTCAGCGACGAGATCGTCAGCATCGTAGGCAAGGGCAGTACCCACATCATGCTTGACGGGCATATCCTTGAAATGACGGCTGATGCTGTCAAGGCAAAGCTCCGCAGCCTGAAGGCGGAAGATATTGAGCGTATAGAGGTAATAACCATTCCACCGGCAAAGTATAAGGCAGAAGCCAATGCGGGATACATCAACATCGTCATGAAGCGTGACCAGTCGAAAGGGTGGAGTGGGAGCATCAGTGAGGAGGTGCAGCGACAGTACCGTGGGAGGTATTTCCAGGATATAAACCTCAACTATGCCGGCAGGAAACTTGAGCTGTCCACAGGTCTGGGAATGTCTTTGGATAAAGTAATCAACGAGTCTTACTGTGTCTATAACTTCAAAGACGGTCATCAGCGCAGTACAAGAAAGCGGACCATAGCCCCCTGGCCGTCGTATAATGCAGATGCCATCGTGAAATATCATGCCACCCGACGGTTGGAACTGGGTGTTATGGCATCAGTCTATGCCGACCACACCTCTCCCCGGCACACGTTTGTTTCAATCAACAAGGACACGACATTTACGACAGCTCATGCCCCGGCTGTCTGGAACGACAACGTAAGTACGACACTGTATGCAGAATACAGGCTCGATTCATTGGAGAAGACCGTCAGCCTGAACTATAACATCTTCAACAGCAATGCCCCCACGCAAAGCGAGAACGTGTCGGTAACAAATGGGATGACCGAATCGCTGCGCAATGAAAGCAAGGCAAAATACCAGATAAACGCATTGAAACTTGATTTTTCCCTGCCTTTCAAGCATCTCTATATGGAGACAGGGGCATCTTTCTCTGCCATCCGCAACAAGACAAGTCTGATGCTGGAGAACTTTGCCAACGGACAGTGGAAGTACAATGCGGCCGAAAGCAATGATTTCCTGTACAAAGAGCGAACCCTTGCAGCCTATCTATCGGTAAAGAAACAGCTCACGGAAAAGCTTCAGGTGCAGGCCGGATTACGCTACGAACATACATGGACGGAAAGCAACCAGCTCACACAGGGACAGATCAGCCGCAGTCATTACGGACGCTTCTATCCCACGCTGCACCTGAACTGGCAATTGAAAGGGAATCAGAATCTGGCATTTGCTGCCAACTGGGGGATAGAACGACCCGATTTCAACGACCTCAATCCTTTCCGTATCTATACATCCACCACTGACTACATGACAGGAAACCCTTATCTCGCAGCTGCCTATACCCGCAACATGGAGATAAACTATAGCAATGGGAAAGGACTTTATGCCGTCCTCTACAGCAGTCATGGCAAAGGGGAGACAGGCTGGAGAACCACATTCCTCGCAAACGGAAGCCAGGTAACCGGTCCCTATGACGGCCTGCGCCATGAAAAGACCGGTGTCTATGCCAATTATAACCGCAATGTGCTGGCATGGATGAACCTTAACATAGGAGGAGAAGTATATTACTACGATTCCCATTCTGATTATCAGACAGACGTGCTACAGATAAACGGATGGGGCAGGCGGGCTGAGGGTTCGCTCTCGTTCCTGCTCAACCGGCAGAAAACGCTCATCGCCGAGATCAACTATCGGCACTGGTTCCGGGAATATTTTGCACAGACTCAAAGTGATCCTCATGCTTACCTGCGGATGAGCCTTAAATACAGCTGTCTGGACGACCGCTTGAAAATGAGTCTTACCATTGGCGATCCCTTTCATCAGAATATCAACCGGAACACCATATTCTACCAGGAGTACACCAACACGAACCGATTTGACAATCATTCCCGGTATATCGGATTCCGTGCTGCATGGTCATTCGGCGGCAGGCAGGTCCACCGCACCTACCATGACAACCGTGATACGGAATCTCAACGCGCAAAGTAGAGAAGAGAGCATAAATGACAGGAGTTATAATGCTCTTTATAATTTAGTCGTTATCATGATGTAAGTATCAAGAATATTTGCTGTCATTTTAACATTCCCAACCAACTGGCAGTATACTAAATATTTATAAGCCTATGCCGGATGACGGGAATGACAGTAATTTTGTTTTCCGGGAAATTATTCATTCAGAGAACCGGTAATATGTAGCTGTGAAAATATTGATGGGATAAGGCTTAATCAACTTTTCATATACCTGCCAATTCTTGCAAGTTCTTCAAAAACTTGCAAGAATTAGCAGATATTCAGTTACTGGCCTTTCAGTATTTTCTTAATGTCATTCAGCTTGTTGAGGGCTTCAACAGGCGTAAGGTTGTTGACATCCAGGCCGAGGATCTCGTCACGGATCTGCGTGAGGACAGGATCGTCGAGCTGGAAGAAGGAGAGCTGCACGCCTTCCCTGCTCTGGTCAAGCCGCTCAACGGCAGCCTTGCCGACGCCCCCCACCTGCGCATTATCCGTTTCAAGCTCCTTGAGAATGACGTTCGCACGCTTGACAATGGAGCGTGGCATGCCTGCTATCTCGGCGACATGAATACCGAAGGAATGCTCGCTGCCGCCCGGTTCCAGCTTGCGGAGGAAGATGATCTTGCCGTCGACTTCCTTTACAGAAACGTTGAAGTTCCTGATGCGTGGGAAGCTCTTCTCCATCTCGTTCAGTTCATGGTAGTGCGTGGCGAAGAGGGTACGTGCCTGTACACGTGGATGTTCGTGCAGATACTCCACGATGGCCCATGCAATGCTGATGCCGTCGTAGGTACTTGTGCCGCGTCCCAGTTCGTCGAAGAGGGCCAGCGAGCGTGGAGTGACGTTGTTAAGGATGTTCGAGGCCTCTGTCATCTCCACCATGAAGGTCGACTCCCCCAGTGAGATGTTGTCCGAAGCCCCCACACGTGTGAAGATTTTGTCCACCATCCCGATGCGCGCCCGTTCGGCCGGGACGAAGCAGCCTATCTGCGCCAGGAGCACGATGAGTGCCGTCTGCCGCAGCAGTGCCGACTTACCCGCCATGTTCGGGCCCGTTATCATCATGATCTGCTGGTGTTCCGTATCAAGCAGCACATCGTTAGGCACATACTGTTCGCCTATCGGAAGCTGTGTCTCAATCACCGGGTGGCGACCCTGCTTGATGTCCAAGACCTCCGAACCGTCTACCACCGGGCGTACATACCGCTGCTGCTGCGACACCTTCATGAACGAAAGCAGACAGTCGAGATGGGCAATGAGGTTGGCATTGATCTGTATCTGCGGAATGAACTCCTGCATATCCTGTATCAGTTCCATGAAAAGCTGCCCCTCCATCGCCAGTATCTTCTCGTCAGCACCCAGTATCTTTTCCTCGTACTCCTTGAGTTCGGGTGTGATGTAACGCTCTGCCTGCGCCAGTGTCTGTTTACGGATCCAATCCTCCGGCACCTTGTCCTTGAACGTATTGCGTACCTCCAAGTAATAGCCGAAAACGTTGTTGAATCCTATCTTCAGCGAGGTGATACCCGTCTGTTCTGCCTCTTTCTCCTGAATCTCCAGCAGATACTGCTTGCCGTTGTCACGGATAGAGCGCAGCTCGTCGAGCTGCCGGTCATACCCCGGTGCTATCACGTTGCCTTTCGCCGCCAGCTGCGGCGGGTCGGGCTGTATCTCCTTTTCTATTCTGTCACGCAGGGACTCGCAGAGGTTCAGCTGTTCGCCGATCCTTTTCAGCGTCTCGCTCTTTGCATAAAGACAGGCTGTCTTCACTGGCTGGATGGCCATGAGGGCGTTCTTCAGCTGCACTACCTCACGTGGTGACACCCGGCCGACAGCTACCTTTGAGATGATACGCTCCAGGTCGCCGATGCGGTGGAACTGCTCATCGATGCATACGCGGAAATCCGGCTCACGGAAAAGATAGTCCACTACGTCCAGCCGCTCATTGATGGGTTTTGCATCCTTCAGCGGAAAGACCATCCAGCGGCGCAGCATACGTCCGCCCATCGGCGTGACGGTATTGTCGATGACATCCAGAAGTGATGCACCGTCTTCGTTCATCGGTGCAATCAGTTCCAGGGAGCGGATGGTAAAGCGGTCCATCCGCACGTACTTGTCTTCTTCTATACGTGCCAGCGAAGTGATGTGGTTGATGTGGGTATGCTGTGTTATCTCCAGATACTGCAGGATGGCACCTGCTGCAACAATGCCGTTATGCAGGTGGTCGACGCCGAATCCCTTGAGGTTCTTCGTGCCGAAATGCTTCAGGAGCTTCTGGCGAGCTGTCTGGTCGGTAAACACCCAGTCGTCCATTTCAAACGTGCAGAGCCGTGTGCCGAAATAGCGTTCAAAGTCCTGTTTCTTCGCACGGTCGAAGAGTACTTCCTTGGGTTGGAAGTTGCCCAGCAGCTTCTCGACGTAATCAAAGGTACCTTCACCCGTCAGGAACTCACCGGTAGATATATCCAAGAAACTCACCCCACAAGACCCTTTGCCGAAATGCACCGCTGCAAGAAAGTTGTTCTCCTTGTAATTCAGCACATTATCACTCATGGCAACGCCGGGAGTGACAAGTTCGGTGATGCCGCGCTTCACCATCTTGTCCATTGCCGAAAGTCCTTTTTTCCCTTTGATGGCCTCGCGCTTCTTCTTCGGATCTTCCAGCTGGTCGCAGATGGCCACTCGCTTTCCGGCACGGATGAGTTTTGGCAGATAAGTATCGAGGGCATGATGCGGGAATCCGGCCATCTCTATCGAATCGCAGTTTCCTCCGTTGTTACGGCGTGTAAGGGTGATACCGAGTATCTTTGCCGATTCCACGGCATCCTCACCATACGTCTCGTAGAAGTCGCCGCAGCGGAAAAGCATCAGGGCACCCGGGTGCTGTGCCTTCATCGAGAAGAACTGCTTCATCATCGGGGTCAGTCCCTTGTCGTCCTTTGCCATATCTTTTACTTCCTTATTAAGTCTGTTTCCTATTTTATCCTTAGACTTACAAAATTACAAAAATAAGGAAGAAAGCCCAAATAATTAATTACCTTTGTCAAAAATAAACACAAACATGAATATATTGATCATAGGATTAGGAGTGTCGGAACAACTTATGGTTCTGTGTTCAAAGAGGCCGGTCACAACGTTGCACATTACATTCGGGAAGGAAGTAATAAAAAAACAGTTGTCTCTTCCGGTGTTTACAGTCACCGTGCCTGTATCATAAAATCGCCTTATCCTACCGCTTGATAAAGTCATTCGTTTCCTAATCCCTCATCGGCAACCTTTGGAGCCATGAATTTGACGACTTCCCTAAAAGCACTGATAGGGCTGATCTTTCGCTTTCTTATTTCATCACTTGACAGCAAAGCAGCCTTGTTTCCTTTATGTTCAACAAGGATAAAGGCCAAGTCATCATAACGCACACGCAGGCTGTCGGGCACTATCTGATGATAGGCTTTCCTGCATTTCTCCTGTTTCGTAAAGGAATCTGCACGTGAGCAGAGAAAGACAATGCGGTCGTCAATTCTGAAATAGTGCGAAGGATACATATCGTCAACAGACCATTCTCCACCCATAAACGCATCATGATAAGCCGGGTAGATTATAAAGATGTCATTGTTGATATCGACACCATTTGTTATAACACCATGGTCTTCGTATCCGTATCCAGATTCAAGAATGAACGCATTGTCCCTTGGATGTTGCTTGATAAAACGATGGATACAGCCCAGAAAGGCCGACTTCATCTGTGTGGTATCAACGAGAACCAAGCCGTCTAATGGATTACTGTCTGCTGGCTTTTGACAAGTCTTGTTGCAGCAGGAGGACAGGAGGGTAAGGAAAAAGACGAAAAGGAGTGCCGTTTGTTTCATATTTTCGGTGTCAAAAGCGAATGACTTCAAAGGGTTCAGAGGATATGGGAGAATATGAAAGGATTCAAGCCGACAGCCTTATCTGTAATTTCTGTACAATAAAGCTAACGGCCTGACCTGTTTAAGTTCTCTGTAACTTTTTGTGATTTATCATCTTCTGGTCTTCTGTCCCGACAGTAATCCTGCTTCGATGCGTTGTACGATTTCTTCAGGCAGGATATTGTTCATACAGGCGAAGTCGCCACGATGGCAGGGTCTGTTGCCGAAGACGGAACAGGGACGGCAGGGCAGGGTGGTAATCTGCACGGCATCCTCCGCCTTCTGGTTCCATCCCATGAATCCGCAGTAAGGGTGTGTTGCCCCCCATACGCTTACGACCCTCGTACCGGTAAGGGAGGCCAGATGCATGTTGGCACTGTCCATGGAGAGCATGGTGTCGAGGTGGCTCATGAGGATGAGTTCTTTGTCAAGCCCTTTCAAGACACTGGCGACACAGAGGCACTGTGGATATTGCGCTGCCCAGCCGTTCAGCACTTCAATTTCCTGTCTGCCACCGCCGAAGAGGAAGATGCGCCAGGAAGGATGCTGTTTTGTGAGCAGAGAGATGGCCTTTCCCATCTTCTCCTGCGGATACATCTTGCCGGCATGGGCAGCGAAGGGTGCGATGCCGATCCAGCATTCATCAGGCCGTTTTACACCTATTATATTAGGGAGGTTCCGGAGGTCGCCGCCTTCCTGCGGGAAGATGCTCTTGAAATCGGGTTTGACAGGATAGCCCAGCTGTCCGAGCACATCCGCATAGTTGCGGAAGGAGGTGGGCTGCTGTGCGAACACCTTGTTCTCCTTCCGGCACAGCTGCCTTTTCCCTTTCTTGTGCTTGTTGATATGTGCCACAGGGTAGCCGCCAAGAAGGAAGCGCAGGCGCAGGTAACGTGTGCGCAGAACATTGTGGAAATCGGCCACCGCAGTAGGCCGTTTGGCCACCAGACGGCGGTAAAGTCTGTTGAGCCCCATGAGTCCTTTGTACTCTCCTTTCAGGTCAGCCGCCATGAAGCATACGTTCGGTGCAAGATCCTGGAAGAAAGGCTGTGCGAAAGGACGGGAGAGCACGCTGATCCTCACATTGGGATACTGTCTCGCAAGCGAGTAGACGATGGGAACTGTCATGGCGACATCGCCCATGGCCGAGAAACGGATGATAAGGAGGTGCGGGGTCTTCATAGGATGATAGGCGGTGACAAGAGGCTGTAGGTAATGATGGGCGGTGATAAGCAGTAATGGGCGATGACAAGCGGTGAGGATTTTGCCCGGCTTGTCCCCTGACAAGACCCCTCATCGGTGATTACTCCCCTCTCCATTCGGAGAGGGGTTGGGGGTGAGGCTTGGGCTTACTTCTTCTTGTTATTATAAAGTATCGGATTTGTCGCAGGATCGTTGTACATTTTCATCTGCCGGTACACTTTCATGTACTTCCGTCCGTGCTGGATGTCATCGAGCAGCTGGTCGATGGCGAGGCTGAGGTCCTTCTGCTGTTCGAGGAGGATGTTCAGTTTCGACCTGCATTTCTCGATGTGCTCGGCCGGCGCATCCGTACGTTCGGTCTGCTCCTTCATGTGGTAGATTTTCAGTGCGAGGATTGACAGCCGGTCAACTGCCCATGCCGGACTTTCCGTGTTGATGGTGGCTTCAGGCAGCGGTGTCACATCAGAATAAAGCTGGCGGAAGTAGGAATCAATCTGCTCGACAAGATCCGTCCTGTCCTGGTTGGACCGGTCGATGCGGTGTTTCAGGCTCATTCCGTTCTCAGGGTCGATGTGCGGGTCGCGGATGAGGTCCTCGAAATGCCACTGGACAGTATCAATCCAGCACTTCAGGTAGAGCCGGTTCTCAATGGAATCTCTGTCATAAGGATTACTGATAGGTGTATCTACATTGTCCGTGACATGGTAATCACGGATTGCCTGATTGAAAATCTCGTTACAATGTTCTGTAAATGACATTCGGTTTTTGTTTTTTGTTTATTTTGCAAATATATAGTAAAATCCTCAAAACGCAAAATAAAAACCGTTGTTTTTCATTGAGCACCACCAAAAGACCATCAGTCAGAAAAGCGGCTGCATCCAGCTGCCACGCAAGGTCACTCGGTGCAGAGACACATCAGGATTACTTACGTTTTGGTTCTTCCGTTAAATGGATAGATGGGAATAGAATAAAGGGCTTGTGTACTTGCATAGTATGACTTTCCCAAAGCGGATGGTTTTACAAAAGAGGGTAAACTACAAGATAAAAGGCAGAAAAGACAAATTGATACGATGCCTGTCCGTCAGCCTGTCTTTCCGTCTTCTACAAACAACTTATTCTCAGATTATCGGTGTTTGTAAATATTTTTGTGCAGTGCAAAGCTGACACACGCTCTTCTGGCTTCTGAAAGAGGCCTGATTGGCCTGCAGCAGGTGCTCCTTTAGCGTGTTACCAACGCCCTTTTGAAGTCCAATCAAGCACCTTTTACAAACGACTTAACAACCGATTGATTGACTGCTGGTTACAAACCCGATTTTTGCACGTGTTCTTTACATTTACAGATGATTTGTTTGAAATCATGTAATGGTTTTTCAAAATCTTATCTGTCTTTTCAACGTATTAAAATGAAAAGGTCTTTGACTCGGAGGCTGATGACAGGATAGACAGTTGACGGTCTCGGCCATGTTTTTGTTTCATCAATCACTTCGGTTCTTCCGTTAAAGCTATATGAAAAGCATCTACGCATTTAACGGAAGAACCTACGTTTTCCGCATGACTCAAGCTTCGGATGTAGCCTAAACAGCCGTTTTTCCGACCATATCATCCATGTTTCACTTGTCACCATACGCTACAACCAGCTTACATCAGTCAATAAGGCGCATGGCCATGACAACATCGTCGGAATCTTCGAGGACATATATACGGAGATACACGAGTTGACCATGGTCGAAAATACGGGCCGTCATAACAGAAGCCGTAACTGAAATAACCGGTGCAGAATCAGGCAATCTGATGATACAGAGCATTGAAAACAACAAAAGACCGGAGACGCTTAGAGCAAACGCACAGACTCACTAAATCCGAAACTTGAGTAAAGACCACCAAACGGTCATCCGGCACCAGCCGCCCTTTCCAGAAAACAGGCGACACATAAAACGAGCAACAGGAACCGGCACCAAGCCTCTGTCCCCATTGCTCGTTTTGTCGTTTTCTCCAAAAGCGAAGCCTGCCTGCCGGTCTTTCCGACCGGCACAGCCGCTTACTTTCTCTTTGGAATGATCTCGTACACCTCAGACTTCCCGACCAGCTCGATACGGGCCGCACCCTTTGCGACGGCTGCCGTAAAGAACGGCTCACTGTAACTTGTCTCCGCCTTCAGGCGGTTGCGTCTGTCGTACTGACGCAGGCTGACGCTTCCTCCTTCGGGCAATGAAAGGAGGAAAGTGTACGAGGTCGTACCGTGCGGCACTTCAAACGAAACGGCACCCGTGTTCTTGAAGGCCGTACAGGGACGATGGTCGAAGGCCAGAAGAACACCGTCTGATGCAGCGGCATCCCCGCCGAAAGCAAGGGAAGCCCCGGCCGCAGGAGTCACCACGAACGAACGTATGGAAGCCCAGTTGGTACGTTCGGAATCGAGCCTGCGGAGACGGATATAGCGCATCTCTACCGGCTCGCCAGCCTTCCACAGGACATCATACCGGTTACGCATATCTGAAAGAAGCGGCTGCCATGTCTTTCCGTCAACGGAACACTCCAGCGCAGCATGGTCGTAGAAGTCGCTGTCGTCCTTGGAATTCCTGCCCTGCAGGATGTGTACCTCGCGCACCGCCATTGCCTCGGGAAGGGCGACACCCATCCAGTCACCCGCCTTCTGGCTCTCTCCGGAGGTATAGAACGTAGTGCTGTCGCCGTCAAGCATCAGACGGCTTTGTGTCGTCGCAAGACTCCTGTAAGTTCCGATTCCGTGCAGCGTAAAGGCCTTTTCGCCCGACTGCTGCTCGTAGAACGCATCGGCGAGGTCGGCCATGGCACACGCATAGAACGGCTGCAGCTTCATGGTTCCCGACTTGTGTGCCTCGTACGCTTTTTCCTCGGCGGGCGTCATGCGGTTCTGCACATACGCCTTCCAGAAGGCGGCAGCGTCTCCCGATCGGTAGAGGTCCATCAGTTCGATAGACTTCTTGCCACGCTCGCCGAGCTTGCCGAACTCCGTCAGCCACGGACGAAGCTCCTTGATAAGCAATGTATCGGTGCAGCCTGCCTCGATTTCGGCAGGGGCCTTTGCGACACGTTCGAACTCTTCATAAAGCCGGTCACGCTTCTCCTTTGTGTAATCAGCGAGCCGGAAGGTCTCGGTCTCCCATGACTCGTCGCGGCGGTAGCCTGTCTCCGTATCGGCCGAATGGATGGCGAACGTGCGGTAAGCCTCCTTTGCACGGGGCATCATCACCTCCAGGCCACGTTCCCAGCTGTCAATCGGGTTGTAGTCCTTCGGATTCCACGTGTAATCGGCCACGCTGTAAAGCGAGAGCTTCGAGGCCTCTCCATGTTCCATCGGGTTGCTGACAAGTCCGCACATATCCCTGTCTGTGAGCGAGGTGTCCAGTCCGTAGACCGGCCCCTGCAGGATAAGATTGCGCACATAGTCGGTAACGGCGTAGTTCCACCAGAAGAGAGCAGGCCGCTTGATGCGGCTGTCCACCCAGTCGAGCGTGCTCTTCGTCACGTCACTGCACACGACATCACCCGTCCAGAACACCCGGACAGAGGGGTCGAGCGTCCTTCCATAGATGCTCAACGGCCCGTCTTCACCCGGTTTCGCCCACAGTCTGGAATAATCGGTAGGGCAGATAATCAGCGGAGAAACGTCACCCTTCGCCTTTACAAACTCCCTGGTCAATCGGTTCAACAGCTCGACCTGCCTGTCAGGATTGGTTCCTTCACCCTCAATGTCATCGAAGAAGATGGCGAACGAACGCACACCGTCAGCATACATGAGGTCGAACTTACGGACAAGGTTCTGATAGTCTTCCTCGTTCCACTTGATATCCTTGCCCGGATGGATGGCCCAAACGAAATCTACACGATTCCGTTTACAAGCGTCAACAAGTTCTTTGATGTTCTTTTGTTCGCGTTCGGGATAAGGCAGACGCCAGTTGGGCGAACTGTGATAAGGGTCGTCCTTCGGGCCGTAGATATAGGTGTTGAGCTTGTACCTGCCGTAGAAGTCGATCAATGACAGGCGTACGGCGTGCGACCAGGGCGTACCGTAAAAGCCCTCGACCACGCCGCGGTAAGGGAATACCGGTGCGTCCATTATCTTTATACAGGGAAGTTTCTTTCCACCTTCCACTGACGGGTTCTCCATGATCTGGCGCAAGGTCTGTATGGCATAGAAGACACCTGTATCGTCAAAGCCGCTGATATCGATTCCACTCGGAGTTATCTGCAGTATATAGGCACCTGGAACATTCTCCACACCATTGACCGACGGCATCTTGCCATAGGCCGCCCGCAAAGGAAAGCCTTGCTTGTAGTGCGGAGAGCGGACGTTGAGAAGAGGCAGGAAGTCAAGGTCGTCGTCGTAAGGCCTTTCACTGTCATGCTTCGGGACGACAGTCCGGATGCCGCCGCTGATGTCCACCGTCTTCTCTCCCGCCAGCTTCATGTAACGTGGGGTAGGATTGATGACAAGTCCGTGATGGTCCATCTTCTTGCCGGGAACAGGATTTACCAGCTGTACTTCCGAACGCTGGCTGCCTAAGTCGAATTCGTTGTCCTGCGCCTGGGCTGCCGTAAGTGTACACAAGCCCACGGCGAAAGTAACGAAAAGTCTCTTTTGTTTCATGTAGGTTCTTAATATTTTGCTTCCGACTGCCACATACTTCCGCATAGGGTCAAGTCGATAAAAATGGTAACACGATTGCTTCCCTTTCTGTAAACAAGGGATTCTACCTGCAAAGATAAGGAATTAAAATGGATTTCGCCCATCATCAGTCTCCCAAAAACAATAAGGAAAGAATTATTTTCCGCGAAAAGAAACAGTTTCTTTCATGAAAATGGCTTTGTAATCAACAGTATTCCGTTCAGGAAAGCAGCTGATGAAAAGAAACCGACAGGGGACCTTTACGAGCTGGAAAAGATGGATTTACAAACACAGAAGTCGTAGGATAAAGATTCATAGAGACTTTGTCAATACGTAACTATTCAGCTGTATGTAGTATTGAACATCTGCGACAATGACTTGTCGGATGGTTGTATTCCGACTGCACGCTGCGCAGTGTATTGCATAAATGATGCCCTGATGTAGCCAGAGGTGTTCAAATAAACTGCAGTCGTTCAGGATTTTTGATCCAATCACCCCCATGACCGGGGAGAAGAAATGCCCTCCGGAATCAAACATACCTCCATCAGATTATCAGCAGATTAAAGGACAATGCGAAAATCGGTGCTTAATTGCGTTTCAAGTAAGCCTTAGTTGCGAGTGAAGTAAGGCTTGCTTTCAATGCAACCGGGCATCATGTTATTTTCCAAGTATGATTTCATTGATCTGAAACCGGACGTTTCTTCTGTTCTGTTCATTGGGATTTATCGGTATTCGGAGCCGTAGGATTTTCCAATGAACGGTTTGGGATGAAACGGCCTTTCGGGTGTTTCGCTGCTGCTGGGAAAATCAGTATTGATAGCGAAGAATTACGATTACGACTGTGAAATCACTAAAAAAGGGTAAATAAAAATAGCTCGTAAAAATCATATAATCTAAGTATTGTGAATAACATGCAGGGTTCATACCTTTGCAATGGAAATTACATAGAGGGAGAAACAGCCGGTTATGCCGTTAAAAACAGTGTTCTCAACCTGATTTTCAATAGAGAACCGATAAGTCCGTTCCAGGATGCAAAGCCCCTATAAACCAACACTATTCATTGTAGTGACTAAATATATGTCTTCAAACAAAACATTCACAATCAAAAAGCAAATATGGATAAATTATTAAAACTGTTGTTATTGTCAACTTTAGCACTTCCGGGAAGTGCCACGGGCAAGCCTGCTTCGAGCACAAGCACCGTGAACAACCGTCCGGTCCAGATTCTGGCGGCAACGAAAAACATGCTAACAGATGATGACAAGGACAAGCCCGCACACATTGTAGGACACGTGCGTGACGCTTCGACGATGAAGTTCCTGCCGCATATCCTGGTGAAAGTAAAGGGCACACATATTACAGCCATGACAGATGTCACCGGCCATTACATGCTCAAGAACCTGCCTGTCGGCGATCTGGAGATTGAGGTTTCCATCATGGGGTATGAAACGCAGGTGCATAAAATCACCACAACGCCGGACGGGACTTTCCCAAGCGACTTTGAGATGGAGCCTGCCGTAATCAACCTGAATGATGTTGTCGTCTCCGCTACCCGCAATGTAACAAAACGAAGGTTGGCACCAACCTTGGTGAATGTGCTCGATGAAAAGATTTTCAACCGCACACAGAGTTCGTTCCTCTCGCAGGCTTTGAAGTTCCAACCGGGGCTGCGTGTAGAAGACAACTGTCAGAACTGTGGTTTTTCACAAGTCAGAATCAACGGTCTGGACGGGCCTTACTCGCAGATACTGGTGGACTCCCGTCCCGTGTTCAGTGCCCTTGCGGGTGTATATGGATTGGAGCAAATACCCACGAACATGATAGAACGTATAGAAATTATGCGTGGTGGTGGAAGTGCCTTGTTTGGGTCTTCGGCAATAGCAGGTGTGATAAACATCATCACCAAAGAGCCTGCATCATCCTCGGCAAGCCTGTCGCATGAGATCAGGGGTATCGGCGGATTAAGTACTTTTGAGAACACATCCAACATCAATGCCACGTATGTAACGGACAACAACAGAATGGGCTTCTCCATATTCGGCCAGATTCATCACCGTTCGCCCTATGATTACGACAAGGACGGGTATTCTGAAATGCCTAAACTGCACGGAAACAATGTGGGATTGCGCACATTCTTCTACCTGTCTGACTGTTCCAAGCTGACAGCAGAACTGCATAACACACGTGAGTTCAGACGTGGCGGCGACCGTTTCGACTATGAGCCGCACGATGCACATGTGGCTGAACAACTGCGGCACAACAACCTGACAGGAAGCATCAACTACACTTTCTTCTCCAAGGATGAGCACCACAGGCTGAATGCCTTTGCATCATTCATGAAGGTAAAGCGGGAGAGTTACTACGGAGGAGGGGCGAAAACAGTTGAACAACTGCTGGAGAAAGCAGGAGATGCCACAACCCCTTTCACGCCGGACGACGCCCTTGAACTGAAGAAAAGGATGGCAAGCTATGGCCGTACAAACGGGTCAACCAACGTTTTCGGTCTGCAATATTCATGCAATATAGACAAGTTGCTTTTCATGCCTTCAGAACTGACATTGGGATTGGAGTACAACGGTGACAGATTGAAAGACAAAAGCGGATTCAGGTCAGAAGCCATAGACCAGAACGCACACACGACCTCGGGATACATTCAGAACGAATGGAAAACGGAACGTTGGAGTTTCCTTGTCGGAGGACGACTGGACAAGCACTCACTGGTGCGGCACGTGATTGTTTCTCCTCGTGCAAATGTACGGTTCAACCCTACCAAGGACATTGTTCTTCGGGCTAACTACAGCTCCGGTTTCAGGGCACCGCAGATCTTTGATGAAGATCTGCATGTGGACAATGCCGGCGGTGACCTCATCATCATCCAGAATGCTTCCAATCTGCATGAGGAGCGCTCAAACAGTTTCAGCCTGTCGGCAGACTGGTACAAACAGCTCGGACAATGGCAGTTGAACCTTACGGGAGAGACTTTCTATACCCAATTACGGGATGCTTTCACGCTGACACAGTCGAGAATAACAGATAAATCGGGCAAGGAACAAATCCTGAAAACACGCAGCAATTCCGATGGCGCAAAGGTGATCGGAGCAAGTATCGAAGGGCGGTTGGCATACCCGCAGCTGCTGTCTATACAGCTGGGACTGACCTGTCATCAAAGCCGGTGGGACAAAGCACAGCAATGGAACGAAAATGATGCCTACACGACACGACGCATGTATCGCAGCCCGGACGTCTATGGATATTTCGTTTCAACATGGAATGTTACGAAAAGCCTTGACCTGACCCTTACCGGGAACTTCACCGGCAGCATGCTCGTAGGGCATGAGATTCCAACGGAAGAGGACGGAAAGACATTGGCTATGGATGAGTATTTAGGAGCCATCTCTGCCAATATAGCTTACGACAGGGTAATGTCCGGAGAAGGACAGACGAATAAGATAGGAGAGGTGTACGGACCGCGAACTTTCAAGACACCTACATTCATGGAGCTGGGCTTGAAAGCAGAATACTCCTTCCCGATATACACCTACTATCAGGCAAAAGTTTTTGCAGGCATACAAAACATTTTCAATGCCTACCAGAAAGACTTTGACAAAGGCTACAACCGGGATTCGGCATACATCTATGGCCCCATGTCGCCGAGAAGTTTCTATGCCGGTTTCCGGCTGACCTTCTGAAAGCTGATGAGTGCGGCGGAAGAATGAAAATCAAGAACTTTTATTCTGTAAGCTGAGTTCTCCCAGGAACGAAAAAAGCCCGTTATATCACTCGGAGACGAGTTTATAATGGGCTTTTCAGGTTCTTGCGCTATGGATATTCGCAAACGAGTGCCGACATTTCCATGCAAGCCACTCCACTTTTCAGAAGCTCCGTCTTTCCATAACGGAGGAAGAAAGGAACACGGAGAAATCGATTCTTCCGTCAAATGCGTGGATGCTTTTCACATAGCTTTCACGGAAGAACCGAAGTGATTCAATAAACAGAAACATAGCCAGGACTGTCAACCGGCTATTCTTTCACCATCCTCCGATACAAAGCCCTTTTCATTTTAATTGGAAATGCAGCTAAGATTCTGAAAAACCATTACATAATTTCAAACAAATCATCTGCAAATATGAAAAAACCGTGCAAAAAGCAGACTTGTAACCAGCAGTCAATCAATTGGTTGTCAAGCCGTCCAAAACAGGTGCTTGATTGGACTCCAAAAGGGCGTTGGTAACACGCTGAAAGGGCACCAGTTGCAGGTCAATCAGGCATCTTTTAGAAGCCAGAAGAGCATGTGTCAGCTTTGGTTGCATGAAAACTGTTTACAAACACCGATGATATGGGAATAAGTTGTCTGTAGAAGACGGAAAGACAGGCCGATGGACAGGCCATCGTATCAATTTGTCTTCCTGCATTTTATCCTGTAGTTTATCCTCTCTTGTAAGACCGCCTGATTCAGGACAGTCATACCATGCAAGTGCATAAGCCTTTATTCTATCTCCAATCTATACATTTAACGGAAGCCCCCCAGCACTATTCTCTTTAGGCGATACACTGGCGAAGGCTGAAAAGCTGTCAAATTATTAGGGGCCGACAAAAGATTAAATGTCATGGAATGCTATGCGTGGCTTCCTCTCAACCGGCAAGCCCGCTTCGCCTTTGGGGAAGCCCCTACCCTATCAGATAAAGTACGTCGGTCTTTGCCTTCTCCTGCGGGTCGTTTCCATCCGGAGAGCGACAGACGGAAGGCGCACAAGCCGTCAGCACGACTGGGTGTCAGCCGTCAGCACACAGGCAGGGAGACAAGGTCCGATTCCCGTCACGTCCATGCGTACAGCAGAAAGAAAGGAAGAACCGACTTATACGGAAAGGATTTACCAGACAGCAATATAATGCGATTGAAAAACAACACTTCCTTACAATCGATTCCGACACCTATTTGCTAATGAAAGAAGGACGGGTCAGGGTCACAAAGCAGGTTCTGTAAAACTACCTTTGACGGCGGTCGATACACCTTATCGGCGGTCGGCCGGTGCAGCATATCCTGGACATGCCCTCCATCAACATACAGATAAACGCCGGCTCATACACGCTTCATCTTTGGCAGACAGATGGCCATAATGCCTAACAACGGGAGCAATGTGCTGACTTTGAAGACAAAAAGAATACTTGTCTGGTCGGCCAGCCAACCGAAGAACGAACTGCCCAGCCCACCAAGACCAAACGACAGCCCATAGAAGATACCGGCTATCGTCCCGATATGATTGGGCATGAGGTCGGTGGCATAGACCAATATGGCGGAAAAGGCCGAGGCTATGATGAGACCGATAACGGCTGACAGAACAACCGTACCGGCAAGGCTTCCCACATAAGGGAGCAGGATTGTGAAAGGGGCCGCACCGAAGATAGAGAACCATATTACGTATTTCCGCCCATAGCGGTCGCCTATCCACCCTCCGAGAAGTGTCCCGACGACCTCTGCTGCCAAGAAGACAAACAGACAGAGTTGGGAATATTGGATAGAGACGCCGAACTTCTCGATCAAGAAGAACGTGAAATAGCTGGTCATGCTCTCCGTATAGAAATTCTTGGAGAACATCAACACGAACAGGATAAACACAAAACCGTAAATCTGCCGGCGGGTGTAGCTCTTTGCCGTGGTCCATTGCGGCCGTCTCCGCCTACGGACCTGCTTTAATTGCCTTACGTGCCATTTCCCAATATAAACCAGAATAAAGGCCAGGAGAAGAGCTATGAACGCAAACCAACGCACACCGCCCAGGCCGACCGGTATCACGATGAGTGCCGCAAAGAGAGGGCCTATTGCAAAACCGCCATTGCCGCCTACCTGGAAAATGCTCTGTGCCAACCCGTTTCTGCCACCGGAGGCTTGCTGCGCCACCTGCGAACCTTGCGGATGGAAAACAGAAGAACCTAATCCGAACAACGACACCGACAACAATATGACGAGGAAACTATCGGCATACGACAGCATGAAAATACCGATGAGCGTAAAAACCATGCTCACGGGCAATTGCCACCAGCCATGATGCCTGTCGGCATATAGCCCGACAAACGGCTGTATGATGGAAGAGGTCAACTGCAGGACAAGCGTAATGATGCCTATCTGGAAGAAGGATAAGCCGAACTCTTCTTTCAACATCGGATAGATTGCGGGAAGCATCGAATGCATCGTGTCGTCTAAAAGATGGCAGAAGCTTACCGTGAGGAGAATACCGAAAACGGTGCGTTCTTCGTTCTCCTTTCCTATTTTACTGTTCATCCCCATTTTCTTCGTTTTTACAGTTAAGCATGCAAAGGTACATCTTTTTTGAATAGACAAAGAATGCTTGACAGAATAACTGCATCCCCCGCAGTTTACATGTTCCTTTGTTTCCCATGTTTCTCTTGTTCCCTCACAGGACAATGAGTTCTCGCGATACAAGATCGTACCGGCCTCGGAGCTGCATGGCTGCAGAATGAACTGAAGAGAGGCATTTCCCAAGGAACTTTACAAGGAACTTTTCCTCCCATAATCTGTTTGTAATTCGATTTTATTTCTTAATTTTGTGACGTTTTAAATTAGGGGTGTTGCGCCCCTATACTTTTGTAAGAAGACGATGAAATTCAAGTATGATGTACTTGTTATCGGCGGTGGACACGCAGGTTGTGAGGCTGCTACGGCAGCCGCCGGCATGGGTGCAGACACTTGCCTGGTGACAATGGACATGAATAAAATCGGGCAGATGAGCTGTAACCCGGCCGTAGGAGGAATTGCCAAAGGACAGATAGTCAGGGAGATAGATGCTCTTGGAGGCTATATGGGACTGGTAACCGATGCTACGGCGATACAGTTCCGTATGCTGAACCGGTCCAAAGGCCCTGCCGTATGGAGTCCGCGCGCACAGTGCGACCGTGGCAAATTCATCTGGGAATGGCGGAAAAGACTTGACCAGACGGATCATCTTGACATCTTTCAGGACCAGGCTGACGAACTGCTGACAGAGAACGGCAGGGTATTGGGTATCAGGACAATATGGGGTATCTGCCTGTATGCGCGGACAGTAATCGTCACCGCCGGCACCTTCCTCAACGGACTGATGCACATCGGCAGACGGAAAGTGGAAGGCGGACGATGCGCCGAGCCGGCTGTCCATCACTTTACGGAAAGCATCACGCGCCACGGAATCCGCTCCGAACGCATGAAGACAGGCACTCCTGTGCGCATAGACCGCCGTTCGGTTCACTTTGACGAGATGGAACCGCAGCCGGGAGAGACAGACTACCATCAGTTCTCTTTCTTCGGTCCGCACCGGCAGCTTCCGCAGCTTCCCTGCTGGACCTGCAACACAAACGAGCAGGTACACGAGGTGCTGCGTAGCGGACTGGCAGACTCTCCCCTCTTCAACGGACAGATTCAGAGTACAGGGCCACGCTACTGCCCTTCCATAGAGACGAAACTCGTCACCTTCCCTGACAAGCATTCGCATCCGCTCTTCCTCGAACCGGAGGGTACGGACACGAATGAAATGTATCTCAACGGCTTCTCTTCGAGCATGCCATGGGAGATCCAGCTGGAGGCCATACACAGGATTCCGGCTCTGCGCAATGCTAAGATCTACCGGCCGGGGTATGCCATCGAATACGACTATTTCGATCCTACGCAGCTGAAACACTCACTGGAATCGAAAATCATAGACGGACTGTTCTTTGCCGGACAGGTAAACGGTACGACAGGATACGAAGAGGCTGGCGGACAAGGTACGGTTGCAGGGATCAATGCAGCCCTGCTTTGTGCCGGCAAAGCACCTTTCGTAATGAACAGGGACGAAAGCTATATCGGCGTGCTGATTGACGACCTCACGACAAAGGGGGTCGACGAACCTTACCGTATGTTCACCTCGCGTGCGGAATACCGTATTCTCCTGCGCCAGGATGATGCCGATGCCCGCCTGACAGAACAGGCCTACCGCCTCGGCATCGCCAGACGCGACCGATACGAATGGTGGCTGCAGAAGAAAGAACACATCAGCCGCATCACCGACTTCTGCAACAACACCTCGGTAAAGCCGGATGTTGTTAACGGCCTTTTGGAACAGCTGGGGACTTCTCCGATAAAAGGTGCGGCCAGGATTACCGACCTCGTAGCCCGCCCGCAGGTGAACTTCGAGAATCTATCAGCTGTTGTTCCAGCTCTGAAAGAAGCCATCGAAGCATCCCCCAACCGTCAGGAAGAGATTGCGGAAGCTGCGGAAATAAAGCTGAAGTATAAGGGGTACATCGACCGTGAGCGTGTGTTCGCCGAAAAGATGCACCGACTTGAGGACATAAAAATAAAAGGATATTTCGATTACGGCAGACTTCACGACCTCTCGACAGAGTGCCGGCAGAAGTTAGAACGAATACAACCGGAAACACTCGCACAGGCAAGCCGCATCCCGGGAGTAAGCCCAAGTGACATCAATGTGTTGCTCGTCCTCATGGGAAGATAGAACGCATAGAGACGGAAACACGCATACAGAGACGGGAAGACTCCATTGCCAAAGAGCGGATACATGCCCCTATGACAACAAGCATGCACGTGGTTCCACGTGAAACAAACGCATAAAACGAAACAATATAACAAACTGAAAATGAACAAAAAACTATTATTGGACAACCTCCGGTGCATCCCCGACTGGCCGGTCAAGGGAGTCAACTTCCGAGACGTAACCACCCTGTTCAAGTCACCAGAAGCTCTTCAGGAAATTACAGATGAGATGGTCGACCTTTACAAGGGGAAAGGCGTGACAAAGATTGTGGGCATTGAGAGCCGGGGCTTCGTCATGTCGTCAGCCGTAGCCACACGCCTCGGTGCCGGCATCGTGCTCTGCCGCAAGCCGGGAAAGCTCCCCTGCGAAACTGTACAGGAAAGCTATGCCAAGGAATACGGCGTAGACACCATCGAGATTCACAAGGATGCAATCAATGAAAACGATATTGTCCTGCTGCACGACGACCTGCTGGCAACAGGTGGAACAATGAAGGCGGCGTGCGACCTTGTCAAGAAGTTCCACCCGAAGAAAGTATATTGCAACTTCATCATCGAACTACACACGGAGTTTCCGCACAGCCGTGAACAGTTCGACAAGGATGTCGAAATAAGCTCGCTGCTCCGATTCTAAGCGGTGACGGAACTGTAAGGAAGACAAATCCCAGCCTTCTTTGGACAAGGAAGGGAATAAGAAGAAAAACAAAAGAATGAGGAGCTGCCAACAAAAGGGGCTGCTCCTCCTTGCTTTAAGACAATGCTCTCGCTCCCAGCCTACCGATGCCCAATTTTAATCGGCCATACCCGCTATTGATACTCCACGGCCTATCAATGTCCATAAATGATTATCCCTTTCCGCCAGCTCATAGCTTTTCGAGTTCACGTTCCACGTGAAACGAAATTGCTTAGAAGCCCTTTATACAAAGGAGTTACACAAAATGAATAAAGAAGACAACTTGAAGCGATTGGCTTATCTGAGGAACATTGTACTCAATATGCCAGAGAAGCCGGGCACCTACCAGTTCTATGACGTAGAGCATACTATCATCTATGTCGGTAAAGCAAAAAACCTGAAGCGTCGTGTGTCATCCTACTTTCACAAAGAGGTAGACCGTTTCAAAACAAAAGTACTGGTTTCAAAGATCCATGACATCTCCTACTCTGTCGTCAATACAGAGGAAGATGCACTGCTGATAGAGAATCAGCTGATCAAACAGTACAAGCCGAAATACAACGTACTGCTCAAAGACGGGAAGACTTATCCCAGTATCTGTGTAACGAACGAATACTTTCCCCGTATCTTCAAGACACGAAACATCAACAAGCGTTACGGCACTTTCTACGGCCCTTACAGCCATATCGGCAGCATGTACGCCATTCTTGACATAATAAAAAAGGTGTATAAACCAAGAACCTGCCGTTTCCCCATCACGAAAGAAGGCATAGAACAGGGAAAATACAAGCCCTGCCTGGAATACCATCTGCATAACTGCGGAGCGCCTTGCATCGACAAACAAAGTTATGAAGACTATCAGGAAGCGATACGACAGGCCCGGGAAATACTGAAAGGAAACACGCGCGAGGTACAGAACATACTCAAACAGCAGATGGAGAAATATGCTGAAGAACTGCGGTTCGAGGAAGCAGAACTGTGCAAACAGCGTTACATGGCTCTCGATAATTTCGCAGCAAAAAGTGAAATCGTAAGCCATACGATTACAGATGTCGATGTATTCACGATTGTCGATGATGAGGCAAGGAAGAATGCCTTCATCAATTATATTCATGTAAAGAACGGTGCAATCAACCAGAGCTTCACGTACGAATACAAGCGGAAACTCGATGAAACCGATGAAGAACTCTTGAATGAAGCCATTCCGGAGATCCGTGAACGCTTCAACAGCACGGCCAAGGAGATCATTGTCCCCTTTTCGCTTGACTTCAAGGTGAAGGATGCCGAGTTCTTCATTCCTCAACGCGGCGACAAACATCATCTTTTAGAACTTTCTGAGATGAATGCAAAGCAGTACAAGTTCGACCGGCTGAAACAGGCGGAGAAGCTGAATCCGGAGCAGAAGCAGACCCGACTGATGCGGGAACTGCAGGAAAAGCTGAAATTACCGGAGCTGCCTTACCAGATAGAATGCTTCGACAACTCCAACATTTCAGGAACGGATGCAGTCGCAGGGTGCATCGTCTACAAGGGCATGAAACCCTCCAGGAAAGACTACCGCAAGTACAACATCAAGACCGTGACCGGTCCTGATGACTATGCCTCCATGCAGGAAGTCGTAAGACGACGCTACAGCCGGATGCAGGAAGAGGGCACTCCCCTCCCCGACCTCATCATCACCGACGGCGGAAAAGGGCAGATGGAGGTCGTAAGAGCGGTCATCGAGGACGAGCTCCACCTGCACGTCCCTATCGCCGGCCTTGCCAAAGACGACCGCCACCGTACCAACGAACTCCTCTACGGGTTTCCCCCGCAGACCATCGCCTTGGACATCAAAGGCGAACTGTTCAAGGTCCTGACGCAGATACAGGATGAAGTGCATCGTTTCGCCATCTCCTTCCATCGAGACAAACGCTCCAAGAGCCAGCTGCACAGCGAGTTGGACAATATAAAGGGAATCGGACCGAAGACAAAGAATCTGCTACTCAAGAAGATGAAAAGTGTCAAGAGAATCAAAGATGCTGATAGTCAGGAGCTAATAGACATTGTCGGTACAAGCAAGGGCAACATCGTTTACAATTATTTTCACAACTGATAACCGAGAAGTCAAATAAAAATCGTATATTTGCCGTATGAGAATCGTGATACAACGCGTGGGCCATGCCTCCGTCACCATTGAAGGACAGGTGAGGTCGGCTATTGGCAAAGGATACCTCATCCTTCTCGGAATAGCCGAAGAGGACACCGAAGACGACATCAGATGGCTTGTCAACAAGATTACAGGACTGCGTATCTTCGATGACGAGGAGGGTATGATGAACAGAAGCATCATGGACGTAGGCGGCGAAATACTTGTCGTCTCACAGTTTACGCTCATGGCGAGTTACAAGAAAGGCAACCGTCCAAGCTGGATCCATGCGGCCCGTCACGAGCTATCCATCCCCCTCTACCACCGCTTCTGCGACGCTCTGAGCGAGGCCTTGGGGAAACCCGTCAGCACAGGAGAGTTCGGTGCAGACATGCAGGTAGAACTGCTGAATGACGGTCCCGTCACCCTCTGCATGGACACAAAGAACAAGGAGTAAAGGCCTATCATCATCCAGTATCACCGCCCATCATCCACCGATCATCGCCTATCACCGCCCACCAGCACCTACCAGCGCCCATGCCCCCTATCACCGCCTATCACCGCCTAAAAAGAAAAGAGAACTATGACAATCAAAGATGCCCAGCAAGCCGTAGACAAATGGATCAAAGACTACGGCGTGCGTTATTTCAGCGAGCTGACCAACATGGCCTGCCTTACCGAGGAAGTGGGCGAACTGGCACGTGTCATCGCCCGCACCTACGGCGAACAGAGCTTCAAAACCGGTGAAAACGCCGATTTAGGAGAAGAGATGGCAGATGTCTTATGGGTGCTGCTCTGTCTTGCCAACCAGACAGGCATCGACCTGACAGAAGAACTAAAGAAGAGTTTTGACAAGAAGACGAAACGGGACAAGAACAGACACAAAGACAATCCGAAATTGAGATAAAGGCTATTTAGATCTGCAAAATAGACTATAATACAATTTTCTCTTCGTAAAAAGGAGGAAAAGAGACCAACAGGGAAGCACGGGAAAACGCCGGTAAACGGCTACAAACACTGAGGAACCATGAAGCAGCTGAACTTCATCCCTCACCTTCCACACAGAAAATGATACAGCTAAATTTATAATTAAAACCAGACATGGGAAAGATTAAAGACACAGTAACAAAAGACATCCAGGCACAAAAAGCCGATGGAATCGTAGAAAAAAGCCAGTATGACCAGGCCTTGGCGCAGTACGACCTCAACATCACCGATGAGGAAGTAAAGGCCGCAGTAACCAAAATCATTGCAGAGAAAGTTTCAGAGAACGACAACCTCGACGTAAAGAAATTCCTCTTGGGCAGCGTCGAACTGACGACCCTCAGCACGACAGACACCGAAGAGAAAGTACTCGCAATGATCGAGAAGGTAAACAGATTCGACAGCGAATACCCCGACCTCCCGCACGTTGCAGCCGTCTGTGCCTACCCCTGCTTCACCAAGCTGATGGCCGACAGCCTCGAGGTCGACGGTGTCGAAATCACCAATGTAACCGGCAACTTCCCCTCTTCGCAGACCTTCTTGGAGGTAAAGACCATCGAGACGGCACTGGCCATCAAGGACGGAGCGACCAACATCGACATCGTCATGCCTGTCGGCAAATTCCTGTCAGGCGACTATGAAGGTGTCTGCGATACCATCAGCGAGATCAAACAGACCTGCGGCGACGTGCCCATGAAGGTGATCCTCGAGACAGGCGACCTCCGTAATGCCCGTGACATCAAGACCGCTTCCCTTCTCGCCATGTACGCCGGCGCCGACTATCTGAAGACAAGTACGGGAAAAGAGAAGGTCAGTGCGACCCCCGAGTCTGTCTACATCCTCTGCCAGGCCATCAAGGAATACTACGACAAGACAGGCATTCAGATCGGTCTGAAACCAGCCGGCGGAATCAATACCGTGATGGATGCCGTCATCTACTACACCATCGTCAAAGAGGTGCTCGGCGAAAAATGGCTCACCAACTACTGGTTCCGGATGGGCACCAGCCGTCTTACAAACCTCCTGCTGAGCGAGATTACAGGCACTGAGACCAAGTTCTTCTAAACCTCATTATCCTCAAACACAGCATTCCGTTCAACAGCCAGCACATATTGTGCATGGCAAGATCAACCCGACAGGGGCACACGGCTTCGTGTGCCCCTGAATTATATCTGCCAATAGAAATAAAATGAATACGTACTTGAAAAGAAATCAAACTACCTAATTAAAGAACAAATAAAATAATCTATAATTACTATATATATAGACTATACAACAAATTTGCAGCTTACACAACTGATCGGACATCCCTCTCCAAAGTACGTCCCAACACCTATAAGACATAGCCCAAAACACACTTCCCGCTGCAGACCACCTATTATCGACCTATCCACTGCCGATACTTACGATTCCGAAAAATCCTTACACAAAGTATCGTCAGAATCCCCTGGAAACAAGATGAAGCCCCAAAAAACATCATGATCAACAATCTACAAATCAACAAGTTACGACATGCGGTAACAAGAGAGGCTTAGTCAGACCTCAATTAAGCCTTACTTAGCCATCAACAAAGCACCTATTGAGAGGCAATTAAGGCTTGAATGAACAGCAATCAGGCACCGGCAGGACTTGGAAGATAAAATATTACGACAAAACAAACCGCTTATGCACGTCTATTCCACTCCTTTGAAAGAAGACAATAAGTTATAAGAGAACAGGCTTCCAAGTTTCGTAAACAGGATTGCACTGTATCCTGCCGCTCCTGAATACTGCCCGGAACGGGAAGAATCAGGAAACACACAACCGCCTGAAAAAATAAAAAAAACTTCATGGCAAGGGAAAATCACCATGAAGATAGCCCGACCCTACCGTTACAGATACCGACAGGAAAACCGGAAAAATAGAAAAAAGACTTCAATCAGCACACCGGCCGGCAGTCATTTCTCCCTCTTAATTACATAATCAAGATAAGACCGGAGCGAAGTACGGATGCTTTCATCCTTCACGTATCTGTCAAGGAAAGTCTGTGCTTCAGCATGGAAATCCCACATACGGCGTTCTGCATATTCTATTCCACCACTCTCCTTGGCAAAAGCAACCAGCCTGCCGATTTCCTCACGTGTCACATCGTGCGCCTTTACCTTATTCGCCAAAGCGAGCATCTCATCATTTTTTGCCGAATTCAACGCATAAATAACAGGAAGCGTGAGCTTTCCCTCTGCCAGGTCATTCCCTGTAGGCTTGCCGATATTCGTTTCAGAGTCATAATAGTCGAAGATGTCATCGCGGATCTGGAACACAATTCCGAGATTCTTTCCGAAACATCTTGCCGCATCGACTTCCTCTTCAGAGGCACCGGCAGACACCGCCCCGATTGCAGCACACGCTTCAAAAAGTGCGGCGGTCTTGCGTTCGATTATCCTGTAATAAGCTTCTTCCGTGATATCCTTACGCTGGATATTCGATAGTTGCAGAATCTCTCCATCACTCAATGTCTGCCCCAGCCCCGCCAATCTGCGGACAATAGCCTCAGAATGTGTGTGACTAACATACAGCAAGGCCGTAGAGAGCACGTAATCACCCACCAGAACGGCAACCTTGTTGTCGTAGTCGGCATTGACACTCGCCTGCCCTCTCCGCTCAGCAGACTCATCAACGACATCATCGTGAACAAGTGAAGCCGTATGCAAAAGCTCCAGTCCCACAGCAGCGTGCAGTGTTGCTTCAGAAACCTTACCAAAGTTCTTTGCTATCAGGAGGATAAGGATGGGGCGCATCCGTTTGCCGGCCCGCTGTCGGATATGGTTCAAAACCGTCTGCAACAAACCGTCTTCGTGGTCGAGAGCATGATTAAAAAGGTCGATGAAATCGCCCAGTTCTGCCTCTATAGGCCGTTTTATTAGAGAAAGGGTATCCATTATAGACTTGAAATTTGATACAAAATTACGCATTTTGTCGGAGATTATGGAAGAAAATTAGTAATTTTACAGCTAAAATAAGCAGAATCCATTATGGCAAAACTCTTCCTTCTCGATGCATATGCGCTCATCTACCGTTCGTACTATGCCTTCCTCAAAAGCCCCCGCATCAATTCCAAAGGACTGAACACATCAGCCGTCATGGGCTTTTGCAACACATTGAACGAAGTGCTGACCAAAGAGAAACCTACCCACATCGGCGTAGCTTTCGACCATGGAAAGACCTTCCGCCACGAAGCGTTCCCGGACTACAAAGCACAACGCGAGGAGACGCCGGAAGACATCAGACAGTCAGTTCCCATCATCAAGCAGATTCTCGAAGCCATGCACATCCCTATCCTGCAGGCAGACGGTTTCGAGGCAGACGATGTCATCGGCACGGTAGCCACCCGGTTCGGTGCCGATGGAATCGATACTTTTATGCTTACTCCCGACAAAGACTACGGCCAGCTGATCAGGCCCAATGTCCATATGTACCGCCCCCGGCATGGCGGCGGCTACGAGACGCTCGGTGAAAAGGAGGTGGAAGCGAAATACGGCATATCCACTCCCGCTCAGGTAATCGACCTCCTCGCACTGATGGGCGACTCGGCAGACAATTTCCCGGGCTGTCCCGGTGTCGGAGAGAAAACAGCCGCTAAACTGATCAATCAGTTCGGTTCCATCGACAATATGCTCCAACATACGGATGAGATCAAAGGGAAACTGAGAGAGAAAGTAGAACATGCCAAGGACGACATCAGAATGTCGAAATACCTCGCTACGATCCGCACGGATGTCCCGATAAAAATTGAACTGGAGGAACTCAAAGTCGAGAAGGCAGACGAGAACAGATTGCGGGAACTGTTTGAGGAATTAGAATTCAAGACGCTCATCAACAAGTTTCTTAACAAAAGTGAAGCAAAGCAAAAAAACACAGAAAAACAGTTGGATCTCTTTACGGAAAATACGTCCGGCAGGGCAGAAACACCGGAAAAAGCGAATTACAAGACACTTAAAACGACACCGCACGAATACAAACTCATTGGTAATGAGGAGGAAATGCAACGGATATGTGACTTTTTCATGACAAAAGGTTTTGTCAGTTTAGACACAGAGACCACTTCTACAGATGCGATCAGCGCAGAACTGGTGGGTCTGAGCTTCTCCGTAGAAGAGAACAGGGCATTTTATGTCGCCATCCCCGCCGACCGTCAGGAAGCCACAAGAATCGTCGGAATCTTCAAACCGCTATATGAGAACGAACAGATATTGAAGATCGGACAGAACATCAAGTACGACTACGAAGTACTGAGCCACTATGGCGTAACCTTACAGGGAAAGATGTTCGACACGATGATCGCCCACTACCTCATCCAGCCGGAACTCCATCACAACATGGATTATATGGCAGAAACGCTGCTCGGCTACCGGACCATCCACATCGAGGAACTTCTCGGTCCTAAAGGCAAGAAACAGAGGAATATGCGCGACCTCTCCCCTACCGACATCTATGAATATGCAGCAGAGGATGCCGACATCACCCTGCGCCTGAAGCACGTACTGGAACCGCATCTGAAAGAACTGGGCTTGGAAGAACTCTTCTGGAACATCGAGATGCCGCTCGTCCGGGTACTTGCCGACATGGAACTGAACGGTGTCTGCCTGGATACGGAAGCCCTGCAGGAAACGTCAAGAATATTCACCGACCGCATGAAGCAGTATGAACAGGAAATATACAAGGAAGCCGGTGAGACATTCAACATCGGAAGTCCGAAACAAGTAGGCGACATCCTCTTCGGCAAGCTGCAGATCATGGACAAACCCAAGAAGACCAAAACAGGACAATACGTCACAAGCGAAGAAGTCCTGCAAAGCCTTGAAGCCAAGCATCCTGTCGCACGTAACATCCTTAACTACAGAGGGATGAAAAAGCTGCTCAGCACCTATATCGATGCGCTCCCGAAGCTGATCAACCCACGCACAGGGCATATTCACACGTCGTTCAATCAGGCGCAGACTGCAACCGGCCGTCTCTCCTCCAGCGACCCTAACCTGCAGAACATCCCTGTACGCACCGATGACGGCAAGGAGATACGCAAGTGCTTCATACCGGAAGACGGCTGTCTGTTCTTTTCAGCAGACTACAGTCAGATAGAGCTGCGCATCATGGCACATCTGTCAGGCGACGAGAACATGATGGAGGCATTCCGCGAAGGACACGACATCCACCGTGCAACAGCGGCGAAGATATGGCACGAAGACATCGACAAGGTGACGGATGCCCAGCGGAAAAAGGCCAAACAGGCCAATTTCGGCATCATATACGGCATTACAACCTTTGGCCTTGCACAGCGCATGGGCATCCCGAACAGCGAGGCGAGAGAGCTGATACAGGACTATTTCCACACTTTCCCGAAGGTGAAAGCCTACATGGAACAGGCGAAAGAGACGGCAAGAGCCAAAGGATATGCCGAGACACTTTTCCATCGCCGACGTTACCTGCCCGACATCAACAGCCGCAACGCCACCGTACGCGGCTTCGCAGAGCGCAATGCCATCAATGCGCCGATACAGGGGACAGAGGCCGACATCATCAAAGTGGCGATGGTTCGCATCTGGAAACGGTTCAAGGAGGAAGGCATCCGCTCGAAAATGATTCTGCAGGTACACGACGAGCTTAACTTCTCGGTCTACCCGGAAGAGCGGGAACAGGTGGAACGGATTGTCATCGAGGAAATGCAGAACGCCTGCCAACTGAACGTTCCGCTGACAGCCGATGCCGGATGGGGCAGCAACTGGCTGGAGGCACATTAAACTGCTTACAGCATCGGAAAAGCCTCCATCAAAGCTTCGGAAAAGACCGAACCGACGAAGCCCTGAGGCCTTTGCAATGAACATGAAAAGAATGGGAGGAATCTCATTTATAAGCTACAACAAAACTATTTATAGACTATAAATAGAAAATAAATATCAGAAATCCGGCTGCCTCATCGCAAAAGAAAGGGCAGAATCCTGTAACGGAAACAGGTTGTTATTTTCAAAGACACCGGCTCTTTCAAGCCCTCGAATCCCTTCGCCTTCCGATAAGGCATCCGCTATTCGGACAGACGAAGGGAGTATCTTTCCAACCTTAATTCCGCCAACAAAGACGGCAGAAAGTATTGCTATCCGGTAAACATTTACTGTACAGATCTGACACCCGCCTCCTGTCTGCCGGTATCATGTTGACAAGAACGGACCGGGCCACCGTCTCCCGCCGGCGTGCCGATGCCTGTCACCAATGGTGCCGGCGGTGAACACCAACCGTGTCGGGCGTTCGCACGCATACAATATGCCGTCGGAATGAGAGCGACCTGTCGTGAAAGAAGCGTTTTTCTACCAAAGGCCGGACGAAGCCGACAGACGAAATAGAAGGCTGCCATTTCCCAAAACAATGACGAATGGCCTGTTAAATGGAATTTACGCATGGAGAGCTATGACGGCTAAGGTTTACCGGACAGCAGTCATAGAAACATATCTCGTACCATGACTATCCGCTGTCCCCCACTACGCAGACAGCAGGGAGGCATCCTGTAAAGGATCGGTACGAAGTCTGCAACAGGCGACGAAATAATCTAACGAATATAATAAAATAATCTATTTTACAAAACACCCACTGTTGTTCCTACATCATTCCCATGAATGATCAGGCAGACTTCATCTCGGAATGCCACCGGCAGCCTCCCGCTTTCTGCCTTGTTCCCAGTTTATAAATCCAACAGAAACGAAGCGGTTTACGGAAACTTTTTGTAAATTTGCACATTAGATATAATTAAAAAAGAGAATGGAATACAACTTCAGAGACATCGAGAAGAAATGGCAGCGGAAGTGGGTCGAGGACAAGACCTACAAAGTTGTTGAAGACGAGAATAAGCATAAGTTCTACGTGCTCAACATGTTCCCCTACCCTTCGGGAGCAGGACTGCACGTCGGACACCCGCTGGGGTACATTGCAAGCGACATCTATGCCCGCTACAAGCGGCTCAAAGGCTTCAACGTCCTGAACCCTATGGGGTATGATGCCTATGGGCTGCCGGCCGAGCAGTATGCCATCCAGACGGGGCAGCACCCTGAAGTTACGACCCAGAAAAACATCGCCCGATACCGGGAGCAGCTGGACAAGATCGGCTTCTCGTTCGACTGGGACCGAGAGGTACGGACGTGCGATCCGCATTATTACCACTGGACGCAGTGGGCATTCGAGCGGATGTTCAATTCCTATTATGACTATACACGGCAGAAAGCACTGCCCATCACAGAACTGATCCGCCACTTCGAGGAAGAAGGGACACTCGAACTCCACGCAGCACAGAGCGAAGAACTGATGTTCTCGGCCAACGACTGGAAGAGCATGGACGAGCAGGAGCAACAGAAGACGCTGATGAACTACCGCATCGCCTATCTGGGCGAGACGATGGTGAACTGGTGTCCGGGGCTCGGCACAGTGCTGGCCAACGACGAGGTGGTCAATGGCGTGAGCGAGCGCGGGGGCTACCCTGTCGTACAGAAGCTGATGAAGCAGTGGTGTCTCCGTGTATCGGCCTATGCGCAGCGGCTGCTGGACGGACTGGAAGAGATCGACTGGTCCGCCTCCATCAAGGAGACACAGAAGAACTGGATAGGACGCTCTGAAGGAACGGAGGTGGAGTTCAAGAGCCTCACCCCCAGACACGCCTCTCAAGGCAATGGAGACGATATGCGGGAAGGGCATTTCACCATCTTCACAACCCGTGCAGACACCATGTTCGGCGTTTCCTTCATGGTGCTTGCACCGGAATCGGAGCTGGTCAGCGAACTGACGTCAGACGAACAGAAAGCCGAAGTGGAACAGTATCTGGCCTATGTGAAGAAGCGCACGGAACTGGAACGTATGTCCGACCGCAAGGTGACAGGCGTCTTCTCCGGTTCTTACGCCATCAACCCGTTCACCGGCGAGCAGATTCCCATCTGGATTTCAGAGTATGTCCTGGCAGGCTACGGCACAGGAGCCATCATGGCCGTACCGGCCCACGACAGCCGCGACTATGCCTTTGCCAAGCACTTCGACCTGCCGATCATCCCGCTGATCGAGGGTGCTGATGTATCGGAGGAGAGCTTCGATGCAAAGGAAGGCATCGTGACCAACTCCCCTGCCCCGGGCAAGGAGAGTCTGGACGGCTTCTCACTGAACGGACTGACCGTCAAGGAGGCGATAGCCCGCACGAAGCAGTTCGTCACCGAGAAAGGCATCGGCCGCGTGAAGATTAACTACCGGCTGCGCGATGCCATCTTCTCCCGCCAGCGTTACTGGGGCGAACCGTTCCCCGTCTACTACAAGCAGGGAATGCCCTACATGGTGCCCGAGGAGTGCCTGCCGCTGGAGCTGCCGGAGATTGACAAGTACGAGCCTACGGAGACCGGCGAGCCTCCATTGGGCCGCGCGAAGGTGTGGGCATGGGACGAAGCAGAGCGCAAGGTCGTCGACAAGTCACTGGTTGACGGCAGCACGGTCTTCCCCCTGGAGCTGAACACGATGCCGGGCTTTGCAGGCAGTTCGGCCTATTATCTCCGTTACATGGATCCGCACAATGACGAGGCACTCGTGGGCCGGAAAGCCGATGAATACTGGCAGAATGTCGACCTCTATGTCGGCGGTACGGAGCATGCGACCGGTCACCTGATTTACAGCCGTTTCTGGAACAAGTTCCTCTACGACCTCGGTTGCAGCTGCAAGGAAGAGCCCTACGAGAAGCTGGTCAACCAGGGAATGATTCAGGGACGCTCCAACTTCGTCTACCGTGTCAACTCCGACGACCATTCCAAAGCCCCCGTCTTCGTCAGCCTGGGACAGAAAGACAAGTATGATACCACCCCCATCCACGTCGATGTGAACATCGTCCATGCCGACGTACTGGATATTGCAGCTTTCAAGGCATGGCGTCCGGAGTACCACAACGCCGAATTCATCTTCGAGGACGGCACCCGTTCAGCAGAATCCACCGCCGACCGCCCCAATCCAGCTGCCGTCTACAAATGCGGATGGGCCATCGAGAAGATGTCAAAGTCCATGTTCAACGTCGTCAATCCGGACGACATCGTCGAGCAGTACGGTGCCGACACGCTGCGTCTGTACGAGATGTTCCTCGGTCCGGTAGAGGCAAGCAAGCCCTGGGACACGAACGGCATCGACGGCTGTTTCCGCTTCCTCAAGAAGTTCTGGAAGCTCTACCAGCAGGAACTCGACGACGGAGAGCCGTCAAAGGAGTCGCTCAAGAGCGTCCACAGGCTCATCAAGAAAGTGACCGGCGACATCGAACAGTTCTCTTACAACACGGCCATCTCGGCTTTCATGATCTGCGTGAACGAACTCGGACAGCAGAAGTGCGCCAGCCGTGAACTGCTGAGGAAGATGATCGTCCTCATCGCACCGTTCGCACCCCACATGGCCGAAGAACTGTGGGAGCAGCTGGGCGGCGAGACGAAGAGTGTCTGCGATGCCGCATGGCCGGCGTGGGACGAGGCTTACCTCGTGGAGAACGAGGTGCAGCTTACCGTCTCCTTCAACGGCAAGGCACGCTTCCAGATGACCTTTCCGGCTGATGCCGCACGGGAAGACATCGAGAAGACGGCTCTGGCCGACGAGCGGAGCCGCCACTACATCGACGGCAAGACCATCGTAAAGGTCATCGTCGTGCCGAAGAAGATCGTCAACATCGTCTGCAAATAAGTATTCCCGAGAAACAACGGGCGGGCGTATCAAGGTGACAGGAGACAGACCTGCGCTCCCTCTGATACGCCTCCCATTCCCACAAATGAAGACCTATGACTATTAATCAACAACTCATCCGCTCTGAAGCCAGAGATTATTTCTTTCTGACAATAGGCCTGCTTCTCTATGCAGCAGCCTTCACCGTCTTTCTTATGCCTTACGAAATCGTGACCGGCGGAGTGACGGGTATGTCTGCTGTGATCTACTATGCGACAGGCTTCAAGATCCAGAACACCTATATCATCATCAACGTATCGTTGCTGATCGTCGCTCTGAAGATCCTGGGGTTCAAGTTCCTGATGAAGACCATCTATGCCATCTTCGCCCTTTATTTCATGCTGATTTTCGCACAGGACCTGATGCCCAGGGATGCAAACGGGGACTTTGTGAAGATGCTCGGCGAGGGACAGGACTTCATGTCGCTGATCATCGGCTGCAGCCTTACCGGTACCGGACTGGCCATCGTCTTCCTGAACAACGGCAGCACGGGCGGTACGGACATCATTGCAGCCTGCGTCAACAAGTACCGGGACATCTCCCTCGGACAGGTTCTGATGGGAGTCGATGTCCTCATCGTCGGCAGCTGTCTGTTCTTCCCCCAGTTCGGTGACATCATGGAACGGCTGCACAAGATGGTTTTCGGCTACTGTACGATGTTCATCGAGTGCTTCATGCTGGACCACGTGATGAATATGCGGCGGGAGTCGGTACAGTTCATGATCTTCTCCTGGAAACACGAGGAGATTGCCAAGGCCATCGTCGACGAGACGGAACACGCCCTGACCATCCTCGACGGTCACGGCTGGTACACAGGCAACGACATGAAGGTCATCTGTCTGCTGGCAAAGCGCAACGAGAGCAAGACCATCTTCCGTATCATCAAGATGGTCGACCCGACGGCCTTCGTCAGCCAGAGTTCGGTCATCGGTGTCTATGGCGAAGGCTTCGACCAGATAAAGATCAAGGCGAAGAAGGAGAAGAAAAGACAGGAAAAGAAACTGGCCCAGGCCAGGGAAACCGCTGCCGATGAAAAGAAATAGAAACGCTGGAGAAGCCGTGTCCCAGACAGCGTAGCTACAGGGACATAGGATCCGTGTAACCGCCGGCGGCAAGCCTTTGCGGAAACAGGGGTAATGTGTCCCTGTTGTATAGAACAGGCTCTGTGATGCTCAGGCATGGATTTTTCAGGGCTTAAAAACGTTTCATGAACATGAAAATAGTATTTGCAACAAACAACAGGCACAAACTGGAAGAGATCAAGGAGATTCTTGGAAGAGACTTCGAGATTGTCTCTCTGGCCGAGATCGGCTGTCATGAGGATATTCCCGAGACAGGACTGACACTGCAGGAGAATGCCCGCCAGAAGTCAACCTATGTCGTCGGGCATTACCGGCAGAACTGTTTTGCCGACGACACAGGGCTCGAAGTGGATGCGCTCGGCGGCGAACCCGGTGTCCATTCGGCACGCTATGCCGAGGGAACCGACCACGACAGCGAGGCGAATATGCGTAAACTGCTGTCGAAGATGGCAGGTATGGAAAACCGGACGGCACGTTTCCGCACGGTCATCTCACTGATAATCGACGGGGTGGAACATCAATTCGAAGGGCGTGTTGACGGACGTATTGCAACCGAGAAACACGGCTCGGAAGGATTCGGGTACGACCCCATCTTCATCCCCGAGGGCTATGACAAGAGTTTTGCCGAGCTTGGAGAAGAGGTGAAGAACAAGATTTCCCACCGGGCAAGAGCCGTGAAGAAGCTGGCAGAACACCTGAGAAAGATAAAAGGGTAAAAAAGTAAAAAGGGAAAACAGGCCCTTTGAAAAGGAAAAGGGTAAAAAGTAAAAAGGTAAAAACGCTTCCTTGGAGACGTGACATAGTAGCTGATATGTTGTCAATTCTTCTTCCTGTTTACAACTGCAACTGTGCAGCTCTGGTCACAGAGCTGCAGCGGCAGTGCGTGGAAAGCAGTGCCGACTTTGAAATCATCGTGGCTGACGACGGTTCTTCCGTTGCAAGCTATATAGAGCACAACCTGCGCATTGAAAGGCTGGAAGGGGTACGTTACATCACAAGACGGCAGAACGTCGGGCGTTCAGCGATACGCAATTTCCTCGTTTCTCAGGCCCAAGGAGAGTGGCTGCTCTTCATTGACGGCGATTTGACATTGGACAATCCACACTTTATCCGACGTTATCTACAGACGAGAAACAAGGATGTTGTTGTAGGCGGAATAAGGATTGGCGGCGATCCGGATGTATGGAGAAACAACCTCAGATACCGTTATGAGAAGGCGTATGAGCAGAAGAATACGGTGAAGAACAGACAGCAATATGCCGCGGAACACTTCAGTACGGCCAATTTCTTAGCACATAAAAGTGTTATGAGGAGCCGCTCTTTTGACGAACGTTTCACCCGGTACGGCTATGAAGACGTGCTCTTCGGCAAGTCACTTGCCGAAGCTCACATCCCCATCACACATATTGACAATCCCATAACATTTGATTTCTTCGATTCAAACAGTACGTTTCTGGAGAAGACAGAGGAGTCTCTCCGCACGCTGTATAACTTCCGCGACCAGCTGAAAGACTATTCCCGACTGCTTGATACGGCCGGGCACTTTAGGGCATTACACCTGCAAGGCGTGCTTTCCATGGTTTATTCTCTTGCCGGACAGCCCATAAAGAAGCATCTGCAAGGCAATAATCCGAGCGTTTTCTGGTTTAATGTATATAAACTCCTGTATTATTTACATTACGAAAAGAACACGATATGACCATAAAAAGATATTTCCTATCGCTTATTCTCCTGCTGACAGTTGCCGTATCTGCCGCCGGCAAAGGCATGGGAACGTGGAAGAGCTACCTTTCCTACAGCAACATACAATGGGTAGAACAGGGAGGAAACAAGCTGTATGTGCTTGCTTCCAGCAGCCTTTACTCCTATAACAAAAACGACAAGAGCATCCAGACCTACGACAAGACCAGCGGACTGAGTGATATGGACATCCGTTTCATCGGATGGAACAGGCCGGCACGCCGCCTGGTAATCGTCTATTCCGACTATAACATCGACCTGCTGGACGACAGAGGCAATGTGACGAACGTCCCCGACTACTACCTGAAGATGCTGACGGTAGACAAGACCGTCAACGGCATTGATATGTCAGGTACAGACTGTTACCTGTCCACCGGCTTCGGACTCGTCAGACTGAATGTCGCCAAGGCAGAGGTCACCGACAGCTACAACCTCTCCTTCCCTGTCAATTACAGCTATATTGAAGGCAATTATATCTATGCTGCCAGCCAGAGCAACGGCCTTTACCGCGCCCTGCTGACCGCCAACCTCCTCGACAGGAACAACTGGGTACATACAGGCAGCTATACGGCACGTCCCCATACCATGGATGCCGACCTGCTTGCGCAGGCCAAGACACTGAAACCCGGCGGGCCGAAACGCAACACCTTTATATGGACTGACTTCCATAACAACCGGCTTTACACGACAGGCGGATTCTTCGACCCGATTGCCGACAACTGGGAGAACCCGGGCATCGTGCAGGTACTGCACGGTGATGAGTGGGAAATCTACGAGGACGACTTCCCGAGCCGTACAGGCTATCTCTACCGAGGAACAAAGGCGGTAGCCGTCGACCCGAAGAACAGCGGGCACGTGTATGTAGGGGCGAGAACAGGGCTCTACGAGTTTCAGTCCGGCAGGATGGTCTCCTTCTACAACAGGGACAACAGCATCCTGCAGGCCGCCATGGACAGGGGGAAAGAACTGGACAACAACTATGTTCTGGTCAACGGACTGGCCTATGACAGGGACGGAAACCTGTGGGTACTCAACAGCCAGACAAAGAAAGAAAACCTCATCCGGCTGTCCAGAGACGGGCAGATGACCTCCTTCGGCAAGCCCGAACTGATGAAAGACGGCGTGGGCCTTTCCGGCCTTTCACAGATGCGACAGGACAGCCGGGGGCTGCTGTGGTTCTGCAATGACGACTGGCGCAAGCCGGGACTGTTCTCCTATGATCCGAAGAACGACAGACTCAACGCCTACACCCGCTTCGTCAATGACGACGGAAACAATATAGAACTGACCGCCGTACACTGCTGGGCAGAGGACATGGAAGGGGACATCTGGACCGGGACGACAGCCGGCCCGCTGGTGCTCCGACGCTCGCAGATGAACGACAAGGACGGCTACCGCTTCGTACAGGTCAAGGTGCCGCGCAACGACGGCAGCAATCTTGCCGACTATCTGCTCGCCGGTCTCGACATCACGGCCATGGCCATAGACGGCGGCGGACGCAAGTGGTTCGGCACGAAAGGCAACGGTGCCTACCTCATCAGTGCCGACAACATGACGCAGGTACAGCATTTCCTCACGTCGAACAGCAATCTCCTGTCCAACAACGTGCAGTCCATCTCCATCGACGATGCCACAGGAGAGGTGTTCTTCGCCACAGACAAAGGACTCTGCTCCTATATGGGCGATGCCACGAAGGCAGCCGATTCGCCCGATGACGACAAGGTGTACGCCTACCCCAACCCGGTGAAACCCGGTTATACCGGGCCGATAACCATTGTCGGGCTTACCCTGAATGCAGATGTGAAGATTGTCACTACCAACGGCATTCTGGTCGCCGAAGGCACGAGCAACGGCGGCACTTTCGTCTGGAACGGCAAAGACAAGAACAGTAAACGGGTTGCATCGGGCATCTATATGGTGCTGTCTGCCGGCGAAAACGGCGACAACGGCACTGTCTGCAAGGTTGCTGTCGTGAATTGATGAAAGCTATGAAGGCACGGATAAGGCGCAATCCGATTTTCTGGATACTGCTGACGGCTCCGCTGGCATTGCTGCTGCTGTGCCAGCTCCAGCCCACCTTCGACGACTGGACGTATTACACCGTACCGCAGACAACGCCCCTGACGATCCGGAGTCTGCTGCCCGACGGCAACTACTGGCGGCCTTTCGACGTGCTATTCGGGCATCTGCTCGGGCTTGATTACCGGCTTTTCCCACTCTTGAACCACCTTTTCATCCTGCTGGGACACATCCTCAACACGTTGCTTATCTGCCGGATTCTGCAATGGTTCCAGGTCGGCAGGCTGTCCCGCAACCTGTCTGTCATTTTCTTTTATCTGTCGTCAGGCACGCTGGGAACCGTCCTGGACATCGATTCACTGAACCAGGTCTATTCGCTTCTATGGGGACTTCTTGCCTTATACAGCTACATCAGCCTGTCAGGATGCCGGAGACTTATACTGTGGCTGCTGTGTGCGCTGCTTTCAGTCTTTGCCAAAGAGTCTGGTTACATCTGGTTTGTCTGCCCGCCGTTCCTTGTGTGGAGCGTCGGAAAAGCCAGTTTCAGACACGCAATGAGACAGGCTGCCTGCGGCTGCCTTCCGTTTGTTCTCTATCTTGTCTGCCGTTTCCTGCTGACCGACAGTTTCCATCTTGAGAACAATGTCTATATGGAGTTCACTGCGCAACGGCTGCTGCGCAACATCAGCCTGCTGTTGGGAATGACCCTCTACCCCGTCGATTACGCCAGCCTCATCCACCCCCAGCACCGCCATCTTGCCGTGGTCGTGGTCACAGGACTGCTCCCCTTGCCTTTCCTATGGCTTCTGCTGCGTTCCTACAGGTGGCGGAAACCGCTCACAGTACTGCTTTTATCCTTCTTTGCCGGGGCTTTCGTCAATCTGATGACCGTATTCACATTGATGCACTGCTATGCTGTGCTGCCCTTTGCAGCGATGATGACTGCCCTGCTTTGCGAACAGATCAAGAACAAGCGGGTACTGATCGTCTCGGCATCGCTCTACCTGCTGACCGCAGCCTTTACCCTGTTCCATCACGGCTATGCCGCCTGGCTGTCGGGAAAGACGGGCGAACGGATGGCAAGGAGCTTTGTCAGTCAGTGCAGCCGGCCGGTAAACAAGGTGATGCTGATACATTTAGAGAAAGGAGAAACAAAGTATTCCTCTTTCTGGGTCATTCCTTACGAGGCCTTCGGGTGGGGGTATTCCGTGAGGCAGCAGACAGGTTACCAATGGCCACAGACCATTCTCAACGAGGAAATAACAGATAAAAAGCAGCTGGAGTCCTTACTTCCAAAGGCAGAGAAAGCCGGCTGTGACGGCGTGTGGTACGCAGAAGACGACACAGTAAAACGCATCAGATGAAACAGAAGATAGCCGAAATATCCTTCCTCCATGTGTTTGCCATCCTCCTGGTAGTCATCGGACACTCTTTCTTCCGGACAGAAAGCCGTGTCGTCGACTGGATCTATCAGTTCCACATACCGCTTTTCTTTTTCATATCGGGCTATCTGCTCCACGTCTCCATGCAGGGAAAGACCATCAGCCTCTGCACCTTCCTCCTGCGGAAGGCACGCCGCCTGCTGCTCCCCTACTTTGCATTGAGCACGCTGCTGTTCATTCCGAAAGTTCTTCTTTCCCGGCTCATGGTACGCCCGATACATGCCGGATGGGGCGAATATGCGGCCATGCTCATCTATCCTTACCGCAATGTCAACGGCTCCTATTGGTTCCTGCCTACCCTGTTTCTGCTCTTTGTCTTTGCAGCAGCGCTACTTTCTCTGTCGCAGCGGCTGAAGCCCAGGTCGCCCCGTATTTCCCCCTGTATTCTGCTCTTCCTGCTTGCACTGGCAAATACCAGCCTTCCTTTCTCTCAGGACACACTTTTCAATGCTGCCGGAACACTCCATTATGCCTTCTATTTCGCCTTGGGCTACTTTGTCTCAGACTTTCTCCTGATACGCTTTCTCGACAAAGAGAGAACGGCTCTTCTGCTTTTTCTGCTTACCCTGGCCGCCTCGTTCATCAGTTCAAACACAAGAACAGCTCCCCTGGCAGGCTTATTGTCTGCTTTGAACGGTATTCTCATGTCGGTCTGCCTGGCACGCTTATACACCATACATGGACTTCGTTTTCTCGGTCATCTCTCTCCGGCATCCTATACCATCTATCTCTATCACGGTATCTTCCAGGCCTTGTGCCTCCAGATACTGACCCATTTCTCCCACCTCGATGCTCTCTGTTACCAGTTCCTCGCCATCCTGACGGGCGTCTACGGTCCTTTGATTGTTTACAAAATGCTCTACAAGTTCCGTAACAGCCTGACAGGAAGAATTCTTGCAATCATTTCCGGCATTCACCTCCCTTGGCAGAAGCCGGAGCCTGCCGGCAGGAAAGCAAAGAAGGAAGGAGCAGCCGCCTCTTTCTGAACTGGCGGCCCCGAGAAACGCCGGATGTCCGGTTGTTCCGTTAAATGCGCCGATTGAAAATAAAGGCTTCTGCACTGACGTGTCTTTTCCGTCTTCTACAAACAACTTATTCCCCTATCATCGGTATTTGTAAACTGTTTTCATGCAATACAAAGCAATACATGCCCTTTTAGCTTCTAAAAGATGCCTGATTGGCTTGCAGCAGGTGCCCTTTTAGAGCCTTACCAACGCCCTTTTGGAGTCCAATCAGGCACCTTTTTGAAACGGCTTGGCAACCTGTTGATTTACTGCCGGTTGCGAACTCGCTTTTTTCGCACGTATTTGTATATTTGCAGCTGATTTGTTTGAAACAATGTAAAGACTTTTCAGATCCTTGTCTGTATTTCCAACGTATCAAAATGAAAAGGGCTTTGTATCGGAGGATAATAATAGGATGGACAGCTGACGGTTTTGCCCATGTTTCTGTTGAATGAATCACTTCGGTTCTTCCGTCAAAACTATACGAAAAGCATCCACGCATGGAACGGAAGAACCGCTTTTCACCTCCCTGCACTCCCTTACGGACAGGTGTGCAGAATTATAATTATGGTTTAAACAAGGCGATATAAACATTTGATTTATCGTTAGATAAAGTTACAAAAGGGCAAAAAACCTGCACACATATATACAGTTTGTGCAGTGTCAAGTGCTTTTTTAAGCAAAAAACTTGCACACATCGAAAAAAAACAGTTCCTTTGCAAGCGCATTTTAGAATTTGGAAATCAATATTAAACAAATTAAAACTTACAATTATGTCAGAAATTGAATCAAAGGTAAAGGCTATTATCGTAGACAAACTGGGTGTTGACGAGGCAGAGGTAAAGCCGGAAGCAAGCTTCACAAACGACCTCGGTGCTGACTCTTTGGACACAGTAGAGCTCATCATGGAGTTCGAGAAGGAATTCGGCATCTCCATTCCAGACGACAAGGCAGAGAAGATCTCTACGGTAGGCGACGCTATCTCTTATATTGAGGAGAACGCTAAGTAAGCATCTGCTCAACATAAAAGCACCAAGCAAAGCCAATCCCTTTGCTTGGCTTTTTTTTAGCTTTACTTTTTTAATTTATATTTCAACGCATGGAATTAAAAAGAGTAGTTGTAACAGGTCTGGGTGCCGTTACTCCGTTGGGTAACACTCCCGAGGAGACCTGGCAGAACATGCTGGCAGGCAAGAGCGGTGCAGCTCCTATTAAAAGTTTCGATACGTCCCTGTTCAAGACACAGTTCGCCTGCGAGGTGAAAGACCTGAACATCAATGACTACATTGACCGCAAGGAGGCCCGCAAGCTCGACCGCTATACGCAGCTGGCAATGATCAGCGCCATGCAAGGCGTAAAGGACGCGGGAATCGACCTGGAGACGGCCGACAAGAACCGCATCGGCGTCATCTACGGTGTGGGCATCGGCGGTATCAAGACCTTCGAGGACGAGGTGAGCTACTATGCGACCCATCCGGAGAACGGCCCGAAGTTCAACCCCTTCTTCATCCCGAAGATGATTGCGGACATCGCAGCCGGACAGATCAGCATCCATTTCGGATTCCACGGTCCCAACTATACGACGACATCGGCCTGCGCCTCTTCGAGCAACGCCCTGGCAGCGGCATTCAACCAGATCCGTCTCGGCAAGGCCGACATCATCGTCAGCGGTGGTGCTGAGGCTGCCATCTGCGCCTGCGGCGTAGGGGGCTTCAACGCCATGCACGCCCTGTCCACACGCAACGACGATCCGGAGCACGCTTCCCGCCCGTTCTCTGCAAGCCGCGACGGCTTCGTGATGGGCGAGGGTGCAGGATGCCTGGTCCTCGAGGAACTGGAGCATGCGAAAGCCCGCGGTGCCCGGATCTATGCCGAGATGATCGGTGAAGGCGAGTCGGCTGATGCCTATCACATCACAGCTTCCCACCCGGACGGACTCGGTGCCAAGCTCGTCATGAAGGCGGCGCTCGAGGATGCCGGTCTGAAGCCGGAGGACATCGACTACATCAACGTCCACGGCACGTCCACCCACGTCGGCGACATCTCCGAGGCGAAAGCCATCAAGGAGCTGTTCGGCGAGGCAGCCTACAAGCTGAACATCTCGTCTACCAAGAGCATGACCGGCCACCTTCTCGGTGCGGCAGGTGCCGTAGAGGCCATGGCGTGCGTCCTTTCCGTGAAGAACGACATCGTTCCTCCTACCATCAACCACGAGGAAGATGACAAGGATCCGGAACTGGACTATCAGATGAACTTCACGTTCAACAAGGCCCAGAAGCGCGAGGTACGTGCTGCGCTCAGCAACACCTTCGGTTTCGGCGGCCACAATGCTTGTGTTGTATTCAAGAAGTATGCTGAATAATATTATCGACAGAATAAGGCTCCCTTTCCGCAAGGAAAAGGAGCTTTATCTGTCCTTGTACCAGATTATCGGCATTATCCCACACGATATCACTTATTACAAGACTGCACTCCTGCACAAGAGCGTAGCGCGTCGTAATGCAAAGGGAAAGCCCGTAAACAACGAACGACTTGAATTTCTGGGCGATGCCATCCTCGATGCCATCGTCGGCGACATTGTCTACGAACATTTCCCGGGGAAACGCGAAGGTTTCCTCACCAATACACGGTCGAAGATCGTACAGCGCGATACGCTCAACCGGCTGGCCAAGGAGATGGGGATCAACCAGTTGATTCTCTCCAACGGCCATTCGTCGTCGCATAACAGTTATCTGGGGGGTAATGCCTTTGAGGCGCTGGTCGGCGCACTCTATCTCGACCACGGCTACAATGCCTGCATGCAGTTCATGAAGACCCGGATTCTCGGCGAACTCATCAACATTGACAAGGTGGCTTACAAGGAGGTGAACTTCAAGTCGAAACTCATCGAATGGAGCCAGAAGAACAAGGTGAAGATGGAATTCAAGCTGATTGAGAACCAGAAGGACAAGCAGGGTAGTCCTACCTTCTACTTTCAGGTGCTCATGGAGGGACTGCCATGTGGCGAGGGGCGCGGCTATTCGAAGAAGGAAAGCCAGCAGGAGGCTTCCAAACTGACACTCCAGCGGCTGCGCCGTGAGCCGCAGTTCATCGACGAGGTGTTCTCGGCCAAGGCCAACCGCACGAAGATGGAGGAAGAACCCGTGCTGAATGTGCCGGAAACGACACAGGACATGAATTTCATCGTAGGGTCTGAGACCGAGGTCGAGAAGCATGAGAATCCCTTCCAGGAAGAAGTGTTCGACGAGAAGTCATCGGCCGCTGATGAAGTGAAGACAGACCATCCGGTTGATTCCCGGAGGTCAGAGACAGGAAAGAACTCCGGAGATCACACCTCCCCTGATACTTCTTCTTCAAAGGAGAAAAACCGGGAGGCCATCATTGCGGCTGCCGAGGCGGAAGCCTTTGAAACAGAATTGTAGGCGATGATGGGCGATGATAAGCGATGATAGGGTAGGACCATTACCGCCTATCACCGCTTATCACCGCTTATCACCGCCTACTCCTCACAGCTCATCACCGCCTACAATCGCCTATCCTTCAAAGGTCACCACCGCTTATCCCCGCCTATCATCGCTTATCTCAAATAAATTGTGTACTTTTGCACCAGAGATATAAACGTTTATTTAAGCATGGCATTAAAATGTGGTATTGTAGGACTGCCGAATGTCGGCAAGTCCACGCTTTTCAACTGTCTGAGCAGTGCCAAGGCACAGGCAGCCAACTTCCCTTTCTGTACGATTGAGCCGAACCTCGGTGTCATCACTGTTCCTGACGAGCGGCTGAACAAGCTGGCAGAGATTGTCCATCCGGGACGCATCGTTCCTGCTACCTGCGAGATTGTCGACATAGCAGGACTTGTAAAAGGTGCTTCAAAGGGCGAAGGACTGGGCAACAAGTTCCTTGGCAACATCCGTGAGTGCGATGCCATCATCCATGTCGTCCGCTGCTTCGAGGATGACAACGTGGTACGTGAGGGCGGCATGGCCGTCAATCCGGTTGAGGATAAGGAAATCATAGACACCGAACTGCAGCTCAAGGACCTCGAAACCATCGAGTCGCAGCTCTCGAAACAGCAGAAGGTAGCCGCAGCAGGTAACAAGGATGCCAAGCTGATGGTGTCTGTCCTGGAGGCTTATAAGGAAGTACTGGAGCAGGGGAAGAACGCCCGCAGCGTGGAGTTTGACAGCAAGGAGGAACAGCAGGCCGCCCACGACCTCTTCCTCCTGACGACAAAGCCGGTGCTTTATGTCTGCAACGTCGATGAGGACAGTGCCAAGACCGGCAACGAATACAGCCGGCAGATTGAGCAGATCGCTGCCGAGGAGGGAGCGGAGGCCATGGTCATCGCTGCCAAGACCGAGGAGGACATCGCGTCTCTCGACAGCTACGAGGACAAGAAGATGTTTCTGGAAGAGCTCGGACTGGAGGAGAGCGGCGTGAGCCGGCTCATCAAGAAGGCCTACCACCTGCTGAACCTCCAGACCTTCATCACCGCCGGAGAGATGGAGGTAAAGGCCTGGACCTTCCACAAAGGCTGGAAAGCTCCGCAGTGTGCCGGCGTCATCCACACCGACTTCGAGAAAGGTTTCATCCGTGCGGAGGTCATCAAGTACGACGACTACCTCAGGTATGGTTCAGAGGCTGCCATTCGCGAAGCCGGCAAGCTCGGTATTGAAGGCAAGGATTACGTGGTGCAGGACGGCGACATCATGCACTTCAGGTTCAACGTATAGCGTCTTCCCCTCCATCTCTTCTCCAGACCGACGGTCACCGGCCGAATGCACCGGGGAGGGGATTCGAGGATGAGGCTGTTCTGATTTCTTTTATCTTATGAACAATCTACTTTACATCGTCTGGCAGCCCGAAGAGGTAATCTTCCGCATCGGCTCGGTTCCTGTCCGCTGGTACGGAATGTGCTGGCTCGTGGGACTTGTCCTGGGTTATTTTCTGATGCAGTGGCTCTACAGGCGGCACAAAATCCCTGACGAGAAGTTCGACCCGCTTTTCCTCTATGTCTTCTTCGGCGTACTGGCAGGTGCCCGGTTGGGTCACTGCCTCTTCTATGAGCCGCAGGACTTCCTTACTTCTTGGGACGGATTCCTCTCCATCTTCATTCCTTTCCACCACCTTGCCGACGGATCGTGGAAATACGTGGGCTATCAGGGGCTGGCATCCCACGGCGGAGTGGCCGGACTGCTCATCGCACTCTACCTCTACATCCGCCGATCGGGGATGAACACCTGGGTGGTGCTCGATTTCTTCGGCATCTGCTCAGGCATCACGGCGTGTTTTATCCGGCTTGGAAACCTGATGAATTCGGAAATCATCGGCAAGGTGACTGACGTGCCGTGGGCGTTCATCTTCTACAATGTCGACACCCACCCGCGCCATCCCGGGCAGCTCTATGAAGCCATTGCTTACCTCGTATTCTTCGTTGTCATCTTCCTTATTTACCGGAAACATCCGGAGAAGGTCGGGACAGGGCTCTACTTCGGTCTCTGCCTCACGCTTATTTTCACTTTCCGTTTCGTCATCGAATACACCAAGGAAGTACAGGAAGCCTTCGAGGCAGGCTTGCCCATCGACATGGGGCAGATTCTCAGCCTTCCGCTCATCGCCCTCGGTGTGTGGGCCATCCTGCGGTCGAGAGGAAGGCAGTACAGTCAGCCGTAACAGGCCGTCAGACCGCCACTGCCCCGCATTTTGTACCCATCCGGGGCGGAGCAGGCAGTACGGAAGCCCCATTCCTATGGCTGTCAGCAGCCGGCCAGGATAGACAAAGGAACCGGAAAAGGTGTGCTGGAATATTCCGGCACACCTTTTCCGGTTTCTCCCGTACAGGCCTATACGATACTCACCGCCGTACCGGAACACGTCACCATGAGCATCGAACCGCCCTGTCCGACGGTCTCGTAATCGAGGTCGATGCCGACAATGGCGTTGGCTCCCAGCTCTTCCGCCCGCTGCATCATCTCCTGAATAGCCGTGTCCTTGGCCTTACGGAGCACTTTCTCGTAGGCACCGCTGCGTCCGCCGAAGAAGTCGCGGATGCCGGCAAGGAAGTCCTTGAAAACGTTTGCACCGATGATGGTCTCGCCGGTGACCAGTCCTTTGTACGCTTGGATGGGATGACCTTCAATGGTCGGAGTTGTCGTGATAATCATAAGATTTTGTTTTTGACTGTTTCTGAAAACGAACGGCTGCTTCCCTGTATGGGCAGGACCGCCGTGCGGCAAAGGTAGCAAAAAGACCGCACAATTGTATGAAGGCTGATAATAATTTTGTAATTTTGCAACATAAAGATTATAAACAGCTCTCTTATGCAAGACTTGGTTATTTACAATACGCTGCACCGGAAGAAGGAACTCTTCCAGCCGACAGCAGCCCCCCACGTGGGCATGTATGTCTGCGGACCTACCGTTTACGGCGATCCGCACCTCGGGCATGCCCGCCCTGCCATCACCTTCGACATTCTCTTCCGCTATCTGAGGCACATCGGGTACAAAGTGCGCTACGTGCGCAACATCACTGATGTGGGACATCTGGAACATGATGCGGACGAAGGCGACGACAAAATAGAGAAGAAAGCACGCCTCGAACAGCTGGAACCGATGGAAATCGCACAGCATTACACCAACCGTTACCACGATGCGATGCGTGCGCTGAACGTCCTTCCGCCGAGCATCGAGCCGCACGCAACAGGCCACATCATCGAGCAGGAAGAGCTTGTAAAGCAGATTCTTGCCAACGGATATGCCTATGAAAGCAACGGCAGTATTTACTTCGATGTGGAGAAATACGACAAGGACCACCACTACGGCATCCTCTCCGGGCGCAACCTCACCGACATGATCAACAACTCGCGCGAGCTGGCAGGAGTAGGTGAGAAGCACAACCAGGCCGACTTCGCACTCTGGAAGCGTGCCATGCCGGAACACATCATGCGCTGGCCCTCACCGTGGAGCGACGGATTCCCCGGCTGGCACTGCGAATGTACGGCGATGGGACGGAAGTATCTGGGCGAACACTTCGACATTCACGGCGGGGGAATGGACCTCATCTTCCCGCACCATGAGTGCGAGATCGCACAGGCCGTGGCCTCCCAGGGCGACCAGATGGTGAAGTACTGGATGCACAACAACATGATCACCATCAACGGACAGAAGATGGGCAAGTCGCTCGGCAACTTCATCACGCTCGAACAGTTCTTCACCGGCAGGCACGAGACGCTCACGCAGCCCTATTCGCCCATGACCATCCGCTTCTTCATCCTCTCGGCGCATTACCGCGGGACGGTCGACTTCTCCAACGAAGCATTGCAGGCTGCCGAGAAGGGCTATGAACGGCTGATGAACGGCATTGAAGACCTGACCCGCATCCAGGCCTCCGCAGCCTCCGACGGAAATACCGGCAAGTTCGTATCGGCTTTCCGGAAGAAGTGCTACGAGGCGATGAACGACGACCTGATGACGCCTGCCGTCATCTCGGAACTCTTCGAGGCCTGCCATCTTGTGAACATCCTCATCGACCACAAAGCGCAGATTTCTGCCGGTGACCTCAAGGAACTCACGGAGGCGATGCACCTCTTCGCCTTCGACATCCTCGGTCTGAAGAACGAGCGCAGTGCCGACAATGACGCCCGTGAGGAGGCTTACGGAAAGGTTGTCGATATGGTGCTCGACCTCCGCGCCAAGGCGAAAGCCGAGAAGAACTGGGCTGTCAGCGACCAGATCCGCGACGCCCTCTCCGCTGCCGGCTTCCAGGTGAAGGACACCAAGGACGGTGTCACGTGGAAGCTCGACCGCTGAACAGGTCCGTCCTGTACACACAGAAACGCAGGGACGCACGGTCCTTTGTCCGCCGGAAAGGCTGTTTATGGACAAATCCATCCGTGTCGTCCCTGCGTTCCTGTGTTTCTGACCGAACCATTATGCAGGCATCCCTCTATTGGGGGACACACCTTATTTATATGGGCTCTTCCGTTAAATTTGCGGATGCTCTTCGTATAGCTTTAGCGGAAAAACCAGAGTGATTCATTCAACAAAAACATGGTCAGTACCGTCAACTGGCTATCATCATCCTCCGATGCAAAAGGCTTTTCATTTTAATACATTGAAAATACAGACAAGGTTTTGAAAAACCATTACATAATTTCAGACGGATCATCTGCAAATATAAAAAACACGTACAAAAAGCAAGTTTCTAACCAGCAGTAAATCAATTGGTTGTCAAGCCGTTTTAAAAAGGTGCCTGATTGGGCTTCAAAAGGGCGTTAGTAACACGCTAAAAGGGCATCTGTTGCAGGCCAATCAGGCATCTTTTAGAGGCTAAAAGGGCATGTGTTGCTTTGCGTTGCATGAAAACAGTTTACAAATACCGATGATAGGGGAATAAGCTGTTTGTAGAAGACGGGCTGATGGACAGGCATCGTATCTATCTGTCTTTCCTGCATTTTATCCCGTAGTTTATCCTCCTTTGCAAGGCCATCCGATTTTGGACAGTCATGCCATGCAAGTGCATAAGCCTTTCATCAGTTTCCAATCTACGCATTTAGCGGAAGAACCCTTATATAAGCCTATCAGGGGGCTGTCCGCCCATTCCGGCCCATAGAAGCCGACCGCCGGCATCCAGTCATATAGCGACAGGACGGGAGCTGCCTTCCCCCTCTTGCCGAAGTTCTGATATCCGTCACGTGCCAGACCGCCGGAAGACACCGGCCGTGCTGATGCACGTCATGGGGAACTCGCGGCAGACACCGTTCGTGTTGACGGCTTACCCCCTGCGACAGGCAGCCGGAATAGGGCCGGTCATCAGAGGAGCGTTGTCCCCTGCAAACAAGGATCATCTGTGACCGGAGTCTCACCTAAACCGGCTTCATGACGGTACGGCGCATTACCTCCTGCGCCTTTTCTTTCCCTTTTTCCTTCCATATCCGGCCGCATCGGCGGCGGCCTGCCTGACCTTCGGCGGACGGCCGTCGTCGAGCGTGAAGTCGAGCTGGCGACGTTCCAGGTCAGCTTTCGCCACCTGGATGCGGACGGGATCGCCGAACCGGTAGACGTGGTGATGCCGTCGGCCGACAAGGCAGTAGTTCTTCTCGTCGAACTCATAATAGTCATCATCGAGGTCGCGCATCGGTATCATGCCCTCGCAGTGGTTCTCATCGATCTCCGCATAGATGCCGAAGCTCTGGATGCCGGAGATGTGTGCATCGTAGCATTCACCGATGCGGTCGCCCATGAACTCCACCATCTTGTACTTGATGGAGTCGCGTTCCGCATTCTGGGCAACGAGCTCCATGTCCGAACAATGCTCGCACAGCTCCTCGTAATGCTCCTTGTTGGCAGACCGCCCGCCCTGCTGGTAGCGCGTGATCAGGCGGTGGACCATCGTATCCGGGTAACGCCGGATCGGCGAGGTGAAGTGGGTGTAATAGTCAAAGGCCAGTCCGAAGTGTCCGATGTTGTGTGTGGTGTATTTCGCCTTCATCATCGAACGGAGCGCGATCATCTGTATCACTTTCGCCTCCCGCTTGCCCTGCACCTCGTCCATCAGCTTGTTCAGCGCACGGGCAGTAGCCCCCTTGGTGCTGGACGACTTGAGCTTGTAGCCGAATTTGGCGGTAAACTCACGCAGGTTCTCGAACTTCTGCGGGTCGGGATTGTCATGGACACGGTAAGGAAGGGTCTTCGCTTTCTTCCCTTTCTCCGTTATTCCGATGCTTTCGGCCACAGTCTTGTTGGCCAGGAGCATGAATTCCTCGATGAGCTTGTTTGCATCCTTCGACCGCTTGAAGTAACAGCGGATGGGCTTCCCTTTCTCATCCACGTCGAAGTGGAGCTCTTCCGAGTCGAACTTGACGCTCCCCTTCTTGAAGCGGCGGGCACGGAGAAGTTTCGCAAGGCGGTCGAGCGTAATCACCTCTTCGGCATATTCGCCCTTGTAACCGGCTTTCCCGGGCTTCGGGGCAGGCTCGCCCGTACCGTCCACCACCCCGTTGTCCTCCAGCAGCTGCTGTGCCTCTTCGTAGGCATAACGGCGGTTCGACTTGATGACAGTATGCACGATGCGGTAAGCCTTCACGTTGGCCTCCTCATCCAGGTTGAAGATGCAGCTGAAAGCGAGCTTTTCCTCGTCCGGGCGGAGCGAACAGATGAAGTTGCACAGCCGCTCGGGAAGCATCGGGATGGTGCGGTCGACGAGATAGACCGATGTCGCCCTCTGCTGCGCCTCACGGTCGATGATATCTCCTTCCTTCACATAATGCGACACGTCGGCGATGTGTACGCCCACTTCCCACAGTCCGTTCTTCAGCTTCCGGACAGAGAGCGCATCGTCGAAGTCCTTTGCATCCTTCGGGTCTATCGTGCAGGTCCACACGTCCCGGAAGTCCTCCCGTTCCTTGAAGTCCTGCTCCGTAATCTCGGCACTGATCTTCTCGGCAGCCTGTTCGACACGTTTCGGATACTTGTAAGGCAGACCGTACTGGGCGAGGATGGTGTTCATCTCCACGTCGTTGTCGCCGGCCTTGCCCAGCACATCCACCACCTCACCCACGAGGTTCTTGTGGTCGGCATCCGGCCACCTGGTAATCTTCACCAGCGCACGGTCGTCCGTCTTCCCGCCTTTCAGCTTCTTCTTCGGAATCAGGATGTCATGGATGAAGAGGTTCTCCTGTGTTACGAGGAAGGCAATGTCCTTCTCGACCCGCAACCTTCCTACGAAGGTGTCTTTCTTCCGTTGCAGTATCTCGATGACCATTGCCTCCTTTATGTGGTTCTGACGGCGGGCCATGAACTGTACCCGCACATGGTCGCCGTTCAGGGCAGCCATGGAGTTGCGTTCGGAGACGAAGACCGGTGTTCCGCCGTCATCGGGCAGGAACGTATTCTTGCCGTTCGCCTTCCGGATGAACGTACCTTCCTGCACCTGTCCCTTGGTGTTGAGCGTATAAGCGCCGTCGCCCACCTTCGACAGGAAGTCGTCCCAGGCCATCTCCTCCATCACGTCTATTGCCAGCATCTTGGCCGGATGCGTCTTCAGTTTCAGTGCATGGAATATCTGTTTGAAGCTGAATGTCTCGTCGGGTTGCGACTGGAAGAGAGCGGTCAGCTTCTCCGAAAGCTGCTTCTTGGTCAGTCGCCTGCTGTCTTTCTTTTCTTTCCTCATAGTGGAATCAATCGTTTGGCCCCAAGTCACAGGTCTCTCCGGAGACATCTGCAGCAGCCATGGATAATGATGTACGAAGCCCTCAGAAGAGACGGCCGGCAGAACGGCTGCAACCTGTCGCTATACGTACAAAACACATGAAGGGGGTAACTTGGGTTTTGTTATTTTCCACAAAGTAACGAAAAAGTTTGTATCTTTGCAAACGTTTGCAACGAATTTTTAATGAAAAAGATACTCATAACAGGTGCATCAGGCTTCATCGGCTCCTTCATCGTGGAAGAAGCGCTGCTGAAAGGCATGGAAACCTGGGCTGCCGTACGCCCTTCCTCCTCACGGGAATACCTGCGGGATGAGCGTATTCATTTCATAGAATTAGACTTCTCATCCGTCGACAGACTGAAGGAACAGCTCTCGGGACATGCGTTTGACTATGTGGTCCATGCCGCGGGCGTGACGAAATGTCTGGACAAAGAAGACTTCTTCCGTGTCAACCGTGACGGAACCCGCAACCTCGTGCAGGCGCTCCAGGAGCTCGGACAGCCTCTGGAACGCTTTGTCTTCCTGTCAAGTCTCAGCATCTTCGGCGCTATCAGGGAACAGCAGCCTTACGGGGAGATTGAACCTACGGACACGCCGCGGCCCAACACGGCGTACGGAAAGAGCAAGCTGGAGGCGGAGGCTTCGATTCCCTCCTCCTTCCCTTGCGTCATCCTGCGACCCACCGGCGTGTACGGGCCTCGCGAAAAGGACTACTTCCTGATGGCGAAGAGCATCCAGGGACACACCGACTTCGCCGCAGGCTACCGCCGGCAGGACATCACCTTCGTCTATGTAAAGGATGTCGTGCAGGCCGTTTTCCTCGCCCTCGACCACGGGAAGACAGGCAGCGCCTACTTCCTGAGCGACGGCAACGTCTACCGGAGCACCGACTTCAGCGACCTCATCCATGAGGAACTGGGCCGTCCGTGGCGGATCCGCATCACCGCCCCCCTCTGGCTACTGCGCATCGTGACGTTCTTCGGCGACCTTGCCGGACACCTCACAGGCAGGATCTCGGCCTTGAACAACGACAAGTACCAGATACTCCGACAACGCAACTGGCGCTGCAACATCCGTCCCGCAATTGAGGAACTGGGCTACCGCCCGCAGTACGACCTCAGGCGGGGAGTGAAGGAGACCATAGCCTGGTACAGGAAGGCCGGCTGGCTGTAAGCGGCCTGCCGTACCTGCCAGTCCAATGACAACAGAAACAATGAAACAACTATTCAGATTAGAAAAGCATCCCGTAAAGGGACTCATGGCTTTTGAATGGGTGGCAATGGGCTACCTGCTGCTGACGCTTTTCCTCATACTCTTCATGTACACCAGCATGAAGAATCCGCAGGCAATGCTCCTCGGAAGACTCCGTATCATCGCCCTGACCGCCGCCATGTGGATCGTCTACCGCATGGCACCCTGCCGGCTGACCCGCTTCGCACGTGTCGCCGTGCAGATGGCACTGCTCGCCTGGTGGTATCCGGACACTTACGAGATCAACCGTCACCTGCCCAACCTCGACCATGTCTTTGCCGCCTGGGAACAGTCGCTCTTCGGCTGCCAGCCCGCCTTGCTCTTTTCAAAGGTTCTCCCCGGTCATGTCTTCAGCGAGCTGTTCGACATGGGGTATGCCGCCTATTACCCGATGATCGCCGCGACAGCCGTCTATTACTTCGGATGGAAATACCGGGAGTTCAACCGGGCGGCCTTCATCATCCTGGCTTCCTTCTTTATCTATTACGTTGTCTTCATCTTCGTGCCTGTCGCCGGACCTACCTTCTATTACAAGGCGGTAGGATTGCAGAACATCACGGCAGGTGTCTTCCCCAGTCTGCACGGTTACTTCAACCACCACCAGGCGTGCCTGCCCAGTCCGGGATTCACCGACGGCATCTTCTATCATCTCGTCGAAGATGCCAAGGCGGCCGGCGAACGCCCGACGGCTGCCTTCCCGAGTTCGCACGTGGGCGTCAGCACCATCTGCATGCTGCTCCTCTGGCACGACCGCAACTACCGGCTGCTTGCCGTCCTCGCACCTTTCTATCTCCTGCTGTGCTGTGCCACCGTCTATATCCAGGCACATTACCTCATTGATGCCATCGCCGGCTTCCTCACGGCCTGCATCCTCTTTGCCATCCTCCTGCGGGTATCGCGTCCGATGATGAACAAGGAGTGAACCGGGCAGACCGGGCGGGGAAGCGGTGGGCTTAAGGCATGTTCTTAGAACCTGCCTCAAAGGGAAGCGGCCTGCTTTATCCGGCCGGTGTATCACCGGGCAGCGCAACTCAGACTACAGAGAAGTTGATGCGTCCAAAGTCGGGATTCAAATTGCAGACGATGACCGACTGGAAAAACTGTTATCCTGCGGCTGCGAATCATGACGGGAAAAGCCCCGGTGTCAGACTTCCGACGGCTCGATCCTGCCGACCGGCAGCACGACTTCCCCCAGCGGAATCATGGCATTGATGAGACTTATCTGCTGATAGTGGGTGAGGTCGGCGACATTGATTTCACGTTCCCGGATCCGTCCGCTGTCGAGCAGACTCTGCCGCATGGTCCCGCAAAGGAGTGGGGTAGAGGGCGTAAACCATTGCCCGCCGTCGTAGAGTACGATGTTGGAATAGGAGGTATCGGTAAGGTGACCGTTGCGGACAATGAGAATTTCATCGCAGTCACCTTGCCGTTTTTCCAGCCTGTCGAGTACGGAACGGTCTTCAGCCTTGTAAGGATAGCTGATGCCGTTGTCGCAGACAAGGCGCAGGGAGTTGATTTGCCGGGGTGCATAAGGCGTACAGGTAAGGTCGTGGATGCCCTCCCTGTCATAGACGAAACGCAGCTTCGAGCAGCCCATGGGCAGGCTTACAGACTCCAGCAGGTCAGCAATCCGCAGCCGGTCCATCATCCCCAGCACCTCTCTGCGTGTGCGGTTCATCCGCTGCTCGTGGTAGGCGAGGTTGCAGACGTGTCCGTCTACGACCCTTATCGTCTCAATATATCGGCACATAAACTTTCTCTATCACCTCCTTGTATTCGTCATCATTATTGCTCTGCGCCGTAATGCCGCCCCCTGCCTTGTAGTGGAGCTGTCCGTCCCTTTCCTGGTCGATGAAGCGGATCATCACCGCACTGTCCAGCGTCCCTTTGCTGTAACACCCCATCACACCCGTATAAAATTCCCTGTCATAGCCCTCGGCTTCATGGATGATCTCCATGGTACGCTGTTTAGGGGCACCCGTGATGGAACCGGCAGGGAGCAGGCGGAAGAGCAGGGAGCCGATGTGCTCGCGGTAGCCGGCAGGAAGCTGCCCTGTAATCTCCGAACTCGTCTGGAGGATTTCGCCCTTGTTCGTCGTCACGTGGTCGACATACCGGTAGCGTTTCACCTGCACTTTCTCTGCTATCATGCTCAAGTCATTGCGGATAAGATCGACGATGGTAGCGTGCTCGGCGGCTTCTTTTTTGTTTTCCATCAGTTCCTTCTCCGCTTCGGGGCGTGTGGCGTCAATCGTCCCCTTCATCGGAAAGGAGCTGACAACGCCTTCTCCGTTGATACGGACGAATATCTCGGGAGAGAAGCAGACGAAGCGGTCCTTCAGCCAGCAGCGGTACAACGCCTTTGAACGCATGAAGATGTCGTGCAGCGAGAGGTTGGTACGGACAGGAATCCTGCACGTCAGGTTGGCCAGATAGCTGTCTCCCTCCCGCTCCCGTCGCTTCACGAGGCTGATGCGCCGTTCGTAGTCCGCCCTTGAGGGCGGCTCGGCGTGCCACTCTACTGGCCCGGCTGTGCCGGTCTCGTCCTCGGGTATGTTGCCAAGCGAAGGAAAGGAGAAAAGCAGTTCGGAAGGGTCGACCGCCGCCGTCTCTTCCACATAGGCGCAGTCGGCCTTGTAGTTGATGATGAAGACAAAGTCTTTTCCGTTCTTTGCCAGCGTATTCATGCGCTGGATGGCGTGTTCTTGATTGTATGGTGTCATATTTTGGAGGGGGAGATAAGCGGGGATAAGCGATAATAGGCGGATGGGAGAGGATAAGAGAGGATAAGTGATAATGGGCGAATCATACCTTTGGAGGACTGGCCTTCCGGCAAGGCTTAATGGTGATTCTGATAAGATAGGTACCTTTGCTGATGCGCTGCTCAATCTGATACCTTTCAGGATAGATCAGCTCCAGCCGGCGGTACATGTTCTCCAGTCCGATGCCCTTTCCGCTCTTGTCCATGTCGGTTTTCGGATAGTTGCTGTTCTCGCACAGGAAGACGATTTCTCCCTTGTCTTCCGTGATGGATATGTGTATGAACGAAGGCCTGTTGCCGCTCACACCGTGCTTGAAGGCATTCTCGACGGGTGTCAGGAACACCAGCGGCGCAATGAGGAGCTGCGAGTTGTGGATGACGAATTCGCTCTTTATCTCCACATTGCTGCCCGACCGCAGCGTCATCAGGTTGATGTAGTTCTTGATGAAGGCGATCTCGCCGTTCAGGCTCACCTCCTTGGGCTGCGTCTCGTAGAGTGCGTAGCGCAGCAGTTCGGACAGCTGCCCGATGGCCTTCTGCGCATTGTTCGGGCTCGTCTGTGTCAGCGACGATATGTTGTTGAGCGTATTGAAGAGGAAGTGCGGATTCAGCTGGTTCTTCAGCCATGCCAGTTCGGCCTCGGTCATCTTCTGCTTCTGCTCGCTGAGCTGCCTCCGGAGGGTGTTGTGGCGGATATAGTAGCGCACGAAGATGGCTGCGACCACCATGGCATAATTGAGAATCGTCCACATCACGCCGAACTGGTAGAATCCGATCCGGATGGTAGTGTCGGGCAGGTCGGCGTTGTAGATGGAAAAGATATGCTTGTTCCACAACAGGATGAAAAGCAGATTGATAATCCAGAAGGCGCACTGCTTCACCTTGCTTCTCTTTTCAAAGAGATAGGGGACAAGCAGGTAGAAGTTCGCCATGAAGACGGTAAGGAGCAGGAACAGCACGAAGGCATTGACGCGCATGGACTCCTTGGCGGCATCGACATCGTGTTCGAGCAGCATGATGACCAGCGACCAGATGGAGACGAGCAGCGCATAGATTCCCACCTGTACGCCCAGGACGGACAGGTTGCGGCGGCTTGCGCACAGCTTCTTTATTTCCTCCATTGTCTTCATGCTGCAAAGATAGGCTTTTAAACGGAAAGAAACAAGCGGATTCCATACTACATTTTTACTTTTACACTGTTCGTCTTCATTTTTAACATTCAGGATAATAAACGGAGAATCAGTGTCTTATAAGGAATACAGACAGATCCCGAGGGAATGCCGGAATCTGCCTGTAAACGATTCAGGGCTTATGAAAACCGTCTGCACCATGAGCCCTGTCATACACTCTGTTTCATCCGGCCATCCTGACGGTGCGGTTGCGGCAGGCTTACCGGAAGCTACTTCTCCCGGTCAGCCTTGATGAGCGCCAGCAGATGTTCCACCGCTTCCTCCTCGGGGATATTATGTTCGACACATACCTGCCGGCGGTACAGACTGACCTTCTTCGGTCCTGCACCCACGTATCCATAGTCGGCATCGGCCATCTCGCCCGGTCCGTTCACGATGCATCCCATGATGCCGACTTTCAGTCCCGTCATGCCCTTGGTAGCCTCCTTGATGCGTGCGATGGTGGCGCGGAGGTCGTAGAGGGTACGGCCGCAGCCCGGGCAGGAGATGTACTCGGTCTTTACCATGCGCAGCCGGCCGGCCTGCAAGATGGCGAAGGCGGTCTGCTCGATGTCCTCCTGTGCCAGGTCGCCGTTGTTCATGAGCCAGATGCCGTCGGTCAGTCCGTCCATCATCAGCGCTCCCATGTCAGCCGCCGCCTCCAGCTGAAACCTCTCTTTGGCCGTGGTATTCTCCTGCTGCCGGATGTTCCCGCCCTCTTCGCCTCCTTCGTCCGTGGAATGCCGGTACATCTGCGCGAAGACAATGGGGTTCTTCACGCCCGCAGTCATCAGCTGGTGCGCCAGTGCCCGCTGGTCGCCGAGACGGTTCTGGTGGCTTGTCATACAGACAACCACCACCTCCGGGTGGGTCTTCAGACAGGCAAGGAACTCTTCCGAAGGCGTGCCGAACTTCAGGACAAGGAACTTAACGGCTGTGTCCATCGCGCTGACAAACGGCATTCCTGTGACAGGGAATATGGGATAAACGTTCTCGAGCATCCGGCTGTCTCTGCCGGCAAGCTCCATGTAGGCATCGTAATCAAGGATGTACTTCTGGTCCTTCGCCTTGTTTTCAGGCAGTCTGCCCTGTACATAGATATAGTCCGGCTTCGGCAGTTCGGGGGACGAGACATCGACAGCCGACCGGTCTGTCCGCCGCGTGGCAATGACAACAGGCACGTTGCCGCCACCGATATTGCCTGCCGCCACCGTCTTCCGGCGTTCAGGACGGAGATAATCAAAGCCGGAATACCGTTCGCCGGGGATGAGAAGATGCTTCTCGTGACGACGGATATACCATGCGAGATACCTCGCTACAGGAATCTCGCACTCCGGCTCTTCACTCAGCGACACACGGATAGTATCGCCGATGCCGTCGGCAAGCAGCGCACCGATGCCCACGGCGCTTTTGATACGGCCGTCTTCACCCTCGCCGGCCTCCGTGACACCGAGATGGAGCGGATAGTGCATACCCTCTTTGTCCATTTCGGCCACGAGGAGACGCACCGAGCGGACCATGACAACGGTGTTGGATGACTTGATGGAGATGACAATATCATGGAAATCATGCTTGCGGAAGATCCGCAGGAACTCCATGCAGCTCTCCACGATGCCTGCCGGTGTGTCGCCATAGCGGTTGCGGATGCGGTCGGACAGGCTGCCGTGGTTCACGCCGATGCGCACGGCGGTATGGTGCTCCTTGCAGATATTGATGAACGGGACGAGCCGGTCCTCAATCTTCTGCAGTTCCCGGGCGTATTCCTCATCGGTGTACTCCAGTTTCTTGAACGTCCGTGCCGGATCCACATAGTTGCCGGGATTGATACGTACTTTCTCCGCATAGAGGGCTGCCACGTCCGCTACATTCGCATTGAAGTGGACATCGGCACAGAGAGGTGTCATGTAGCCGTCGGCCCGCAGCTGTGCATTGATGTTCTTCAGATTCTCTGCCTCACGCTTCCCTTGCGTGGTGAGGCGCACGAGTTCTCCTCCTGCATCAATGATGCGCTCTGCCTGTGCCACGCTCCCTTCGGTATCGTCCGTGGAGGTGGTGGTCATTGACTGTATACGTACTGGATTCTCTCCACCGATGTCGAGTGTGCCGACATGGGTGACTGAGGTTTTCCTTCTTTCAAAGTTGAATAAATCGATCATGGGTGATGATAAGTTATGATGGGCGGTGATGGGCGATGATAAGCGATGCAGTAGGCGATGATAAGCGGTGATGGGCGATGGTAGGCGGCGATGGTAGGCGGCGATGAGTCTGCTCAAGCCGTACCCTGACAAGCCCCTTCGTCGGTGATTACTCCCCTCTCCATTCGGAGAGGGGCCGGGGGTGAGGCTGGAGCCGGGGCCGGACCTAAGACCATTCAGCACCTGAACCTGTACTCCTTCAGCTCGCCCAGCTCCCTGTTGGCCTTTTCAATCTTCTCTCCCAGAGAAGCCTTCCAGGCATCCACTTTCCGGGCAATGGCCTCATCGCCGAGCGCCATCATCTCTGCGGCAAGAATGGCGGCATTCTGGGCACCGTTGACCCCCACGGTGGCAACCGGTATGCCCGGCGGCATCTGGATGATAGACAGCATGGCATCGAGACCGTCGAGCATTCCCTTGATCGGGACGCCGATGACCGGAAGCGGAGTTGAAGCAGCGATGACACCGGGCAGTGCCGCCGCCATGCCGGCTCCTGCGATGATTACCTTTATGCCCCGTCCTCTGGCTTCCTTGGCGAAGGTTTCGACGGCATCGGGCGTACGATGGGCGGAGAGGGCATTCACCTCAAAGGGAATCTCCTGCTGTTCCAACCACTTACAAGCTTTTTCCATGACGGGCAAGTCGCTTGTCGAACCCATGATAATGCTTACTAATGGCTTCATATTCTGTATTGTTTTAAATGAATAGGCTTACACGATGATGATGGTGAAGAATGAGCAGACCAGTCCCAGGAAGAAACCCGACGTGACCTGTTCCAGTGAATGTTGCCGTAGGATCATCCTGCTGCTGCCTACCATACCGGAGACGATGAGGGTCAGACAGAGCCACCACATCGGATCAAAGCTGAGCAGCAGGGAAAAGGCTATCAGCGAACCCGTTACCCCTCCGATGGCTGCCGTATGGGTGGAGATTTTCCACCACACGTTGATGACGGCACAGAGAATCTGTATCACCAGTGCCACCATGAGTATGGATGTCAGCATGTGCGGCAGATGCAGCAGGTTCATGATGTAGAAACACGTGAAATAGCAGATAATCGAGATGGTATAAGGGACCATTCTCCGCTCCCGCTGCCCCAGCTGGATGAGCGTCCAGCCATGATACTGCCGGTAGAGGTGGATGAGCAAGGTAGGGATGAGCACCGTGAAGGCATAAACCATCAGGACGTATGCCAGCTTTGCCTGCCACGGGAACATGCTGAGATAACTGAATGTGAAGATAGCCAGTATGCCCACAACGGGCAGATAGAAAGGCGTGAGCACCATGCTCACGATTCTTGCTGTCAATATGATGTTCTTTTCCTTCATTCTTTTAGGGTGAGAGAGGATGGGCGGATGACAAGCGGGGATAGGCGATGACAGGCGGGACGATGATAAGCGATGAACAGATAAGCGATGAACAGGTAAGCATCAGCGCTCACCCTCCACGATCCACGATCCGTCATTCCTTTCGCAGCCTTGCGACAGGCAGTCCGAGCTGTTCCCGGTACTTGGCGACCGTGCGGCGGGCTATCGGGAATCCCTTTTCCTTCATGACCTTGGCAAGTGCGTCATCGCTGAGCGGCCGGCGTTTGTCCTCCTGGCCGATTACTTCCTTGAGTGCGACCTTGATTTTCCGGGTAGACATCTCCTCACCATCTTCCGTCGTATAGCTGTCCGAGAAGAAGAAGCGGAGCGGGAAGATGCCCCATCGTGTCTGCGCATACTTGATGTTGCTCACCCGCGAGATAGTCGATATGTCCAGTCCGGTCCGGTCGGCGATGTCCTTGAGGATCATCGGCTTGAGGTCGGCTTCATCGCCGTCCTGGAAAAACCTGCGCTGTATATCGATGATGGCTTTCATCGTCACCTGCAGCGTATGCCGTCTCTGCTTCACCGCCTCGATGAATCCCTGTGCCTTGTCCACCTTCTCTTTGGCATAGAGCAGTGCTTCCTTCTCCTGACGGTTCATTCCCGCCTTGTTGTCCCGATAGGCCGCCAGCATCTCGTTGAATGCCGGCGATACGTGCAGTTCGGGCAGGTTGCCGTGGTTGAGGCTGAAGGTGATCGTCCCGTCATCCTCGGTGTCGATGATGAAGTCGGGGGTGATCTGCTGCAGGTTCCTGCCCTGCGTCTCGCCCATGGAGGCGCCCGGCTTCGGGTTCAGCCTCCGGATTTCACGCTGGAGCGTCTCGACCTGATGGTCAGACAGGGAGAGGGCTGTCTGTATCTTGTCCCAATGTTTCTTCGTAAAAGCATCGAAATAATCGGCGAGGATCGTTCGGACACATCTGTACAGTTTCCCGTCACCGGCCCATTCGCCATTCTCCACCTTGCGGTCCACCTGCAGCAGCAGACACTCCTGCAGCGTCCGTGCTCCGATGCCGGCCGGGTCGAAATCCTGCAGTATCTTCAACGCCTCCTCCAGTTCGCCGGCCGTAGCGTCTATGCCGTGGTAGATGGCCAGTTCGTCGCTGATGCTGCCGAGATCTTTCCGCAGCAGTCCGTCATTGTCCAGACTGCCGATAAGATATTCCAGGATGTCCCTCTGCCGGTCGGTAAGCTCTCTCTCGCCCACCTGCTCGTTGAGCTTGTCGATGAAGGAAACCGTGTCCCCGTAGACAATCTCCTCATAGTCGGCGTTGTTGCGCTGCTGGCGTGAGTCGTAGGCCGGCAGTTCGTCATCCGACCGCATCCGCTCCAGCGCCGAGTCGAGGGCATCCTGCCGCTCTTCCCGTTCCTGCTGCGTGTCGAAGTCGTCGCCCTCCGTCTGCTCTGTGGAGCCGTCCGTATCCATGTCATCCGTCTCCTCGCCGCCTGATTCCAATGCGGGATTGTCGTCCAGTTCGGCATTGACGCTCTCCTCCAGTTCCGTCAGCGGCATCTCCAGCAGCTTCACCTGAAGCATCTGCTGCTGCGAGAGCCGCTGTACCTGCTGCTGTTTCTGGGTCTGAAGCTGTACTTGTTCCTGTGCCATTTTTTTACCTGAATTACGTTGCAAAAGTACGAAAAAACAAGTATAATCAATCGAAATACTCCCTTAATTGTGCTGCCAGAGCCGAAAGTTTTTCTGGGTTCCCGTTGCCATAGCGGTTCCATATCTCCTGACAGGACGGCAGCAGCGGAGATGCCATAAGGCCGTCACGGTTCAGATAGGGGTCGCAGAACTGGAAGGTCTCCATCGCCCCGACCACGGTCTTCGGCTTTATCCCCATCCGTTTTGCCAGTTCTCTCACCTCGGGTGTCTCCGCCGCCATCGTAACCGGCGTGAGCCGGAAGTAAAGATCCAGTATCATGACGAGCATGAAGGGGCGCAGCTCGTGACAGCATTCCAGCGGCAGGAAGTCATGCTCGAAGGTCTCGTTCGTCTTCACGCCGTCGTAGAACTCCCTTGGCTGCCCGAAGCCCTTCATCGACCGCAGCTTCTTCACGTCCCGGTTCAGCCTGCGGGGGTTCTCTCCGTAGGTGTCCCAGATGAGGTTGAGGACGGGGGTGGCACGCTGCCGCAGCCGGAACAGCTGCCCATAGAGTGTCCTGGGCGGGATATGCAGTTCCAGACTGAGGTTGACCAGCGCACGTGAATACATGGGCTTCATGCCCTCCGGCTTCTTGAGGTAAAGCTGTAAGAGCAGCAGCCAGTAGTCGTCAGACCATAAAGGATGTGTTGCCATAAGCGTAAATTGTCCGTCCCTTGCCCCTCTCTTCCCTACGTGCCGAGAGGATGAAGACTTGCGCAGGGGGCATCTGTTTGTTTTTCGCAAAGATACTCCTTTTTATCGTAATGGCAAAGGAGTTGCGTGCTTTTTGACCGGGTGGCCGGCAGGTACCCTGTCGCCTGCAGCCCGTCGGGCAGCATCGGGAGCATGTGCCGCAGAGGCATCCGCGTTGCAGGCGGACACCTGCGCGATGGCGCAGGGACTGCCATGCGAGCCCTCCTGTCCGGACTTGATTTCCCTTTGACCTGCATGGCAGGTGCAGCCTGCCACGAATGGTTTTCCATGAAAACGGATGATTCTCTACATGACGGATGATTCTCTACATGCAGATAAATCTTTCTCTACATGTAGAAAGACTTTTCTCTACCTGTAAATAAATTCATCTCTACACGTAGATGATCGTTCTTCTTCACGGAAACATCATCTTCGGCAATGCGCGTCCGCCTGGGAGAGACAGCCTTCTTCCTGTTCCAGACGCGCCGGAAAGGCCGGCCGGAAGCCATGGATCGCATTTCTTTCCAATCGGGCTCCGGACGGACAGGCCATTGCATGCACGGCCCCTGCCAGGCAAACGGCTGACATGAAGAAGGCCGGAATCCGCTTGGACTCCGGCCTGCAACCTGTTCCGGCGGCGGCATGGACAATGCACGTTTGCCGGCCGTTCCCTATTTCTTTCCTCCACCCACCAGGTCATCATTCTGAATGCTCCGTTCTGCCTTCTTGACGCTTGCCTTCAGCTTGCCAAAGCTCCATGAAAATCCGATGTTAAAGCATCGAGGGTACATGACAGAGCGTTCATAACCGGTATAATCACCTCGAACGATACGATAAGTACTTGATTTTTCTTTGATGAAAGGCGACTCGGCTGATAGAGATACTGTCAGCTTGTCCTTGAGAAAGCGGCGTGTCAGGGTGAAATCATAATAGAACCAGTGCCCTTCAATGGCATAGGGATTGTAAACCCTGTTGCCGTATTCACCTCCAATACTGGTCGTCAACGTCAGTTTCCAGGGTATTTTCTGCTCCCAGTCAAAGTAGATACCACCACCGCAACCGCTGTTCTTGATGTAAGGTGTGGGCAAGGTGATGTGTGCATAACGCATCGAGGCGTTGAGTGTAAACGATGTTCCGGTGAAAGGCGTCCATTCTGTGTAGGATGAAATACCGAACACTTTGCTTTTCAGTACGTTCTGATAAGTGGACACATCTTTGCGGTTCTGTTCATACAAGATGCGACCTATACCGTTGTTGGTAAATGAATAGTAGGGATTAAACTGGACTGTGAGTTTTGATGTCACCAGCATATACTCCATCTGCAGCTTTTGGTTACGGCTGCTTCCTAAGTTTGCATTACCGAAAGAGACCGTCGTCGGTGTGCTGATGATGGCTGGATTGAGATAGCCGATGCCGGGTCTGTTGATGCTGGTATTATAGCTGAACTTCAGCGTCTGTCCGTCACTGATCTTGTATTGCAGGCTTGCTGACGGTACCCAGTCATTGAGATTAGCATGGTAATCGGCATTACTGCCATCGGGATAGGATGCTTTCATGTGAGTAAACTCATACCTCAAACCTGCACGGGCAGCCCATTTGCCAGCGGTGAAGATATACGACAGGTAGGCAGCTGCCACTTGTGCGTTGTGCTTGAACCTGCTTTCCATATCAGGGGTACTCCCTTGATAGTCCATCAATGACGTGCTGTTGTTGTGACGGAGAATGTATTTTGTTCCGCTTTCCAGCTTGTGGTTTTTTCCAAAGGGCCGTACATAGTCAATTTGGAAGGTATGTTCCGTAAAGCGTTCACGGGTATTCTGGTCGTAACCTGTATAGCTGACAGGGAAGTTTACCATGTTGCTATATGCCTGACGGAAGATGGTGTGTTGTCGTGTGGCAGCCAGCATATAAGAAAGTGTCAGTACTTCTCCATCTAAACGGGTCTTATGTTGATAGTCCAAACGTCCTCCAAGATTAAGATAGGAGTAGCCTGGGGTAGTCATGTCATTGTCGAATTTGTAAATCAACTGGCTGTTCTTGTCCCATCGTTCATTCGTGTCCCGTGAGTTAGCATCGGCTTTATAGCCGAAGAAATTGGTGGATGCTGTCAACAGGTTGAGGGAATCGACCTCGTAACTGGCACTGATATTGCCGAAATGCAACTTTGCCCCCGTGCTGTTCTTGCCATATTCATGTGTGTGTTCGCCGGTCTTTACGTAGTCGTAAACCTCCTCTCTATCGTTTTCTGTCTGTTTTCTGTCCTGTTTCCTTAAGTTATAATTGACGGTTGTCGTGAGCTTTCCCACCTTTGTTGTGAGATAAGTACCAAGCCTTGTAGAACCGTGAGTGTCGACATCTGAGCTTACATTGCCTGACACTCCTTGCAGCCTATTGTTGCCCAGCATGACGATGTTGAGGATCGCCGTGGTTCCCTCGGCATCGTACTTGGCTCCGGGATCGGTGATTACCTCTATTCTCTTGATGGTGGAAGCGGGTATTGCCTTCAGGATATCCTTGAGGTTCTGCCCTGAAAGGCTGGGGTCGGGGTGTCCGTTCCTGTAGACCTTGAAACTGGCAGAGCCTTGGACCTTGATGTTTTCCTGCCCGTCAACGGTGACAAGCGGTATTTTCTTGAGTATTTCCAAGGTTGTTTTGGTCTGTGCAGTCTTGTCGTGCTGCACGTCATACGTCAGCTTGTCAATATCGTTCTTGATAAGCTGACGCCTTTGCGTTACGATGACTTCCTCCATCTTATGTGTCTCGGCGGAGTCGGTCCGGACTGTGTTCTGTGCCGGCAGAGATGCTGCTGCAAGGCTGGCGGCGAGGGTTAGCAGGGCTTTCTTTCGCATGGTAAACCGTTTCTCGTTATTAGTCGTGTAGACTGCAAAGTTAGTTTTTTTTTCGTTACGACCAACTCTTCCGTAAAAAAACTTTCCTGTACGGCAGCATGAGGGAGGGCTTGTAGTGCGACGGCGGCGTGCGGCCGTGTCTCTCCTGTCGCTTTTGGCAGATGGAGAAGCACCTTTTCCGGAGGCCTTGAACGCTGTGTTAAAATATAGAAAAAGCCTGTACTTTTGGCTTTTTTGGCGTACTTTTGCAATTTAAACAACCAGAGAAAATTGAATGAGTCTTACTGATATAGTAAACAAACTGTACTTCCAGCCGCGCCGCAAGGAGCTTGAGCGGTACGGTACGGAGGGAGAGACTATCCAGCGGGAAGTCATGGAATACCTCGTAGAACGGGCGAAAGACACCGAATACGGACGGAAACATCTGTTCTCGACAATCAGGACCTATGATGATTTCGTGCAGAACATTCCGGTCAACACCTATGAAGAACTGAAGGGCGACATCGACCGTATGCGCCACGGAGAACGCAACGTGCTCTGGCCGGGGACGGTGAGATGGTACGCCAAGTCGTCGGGTACGACCAATGACAAGAGCAAGTTCATCCCGGTTTCCCATGAGGGACTGCAGACCATTCACTACCAGGGCGGGAAGGATGTGATTGCCTATTATCTCGGCAATCATCCGGAGAGCCGGCTCTTCAACGGCAAGAGTCTTATCCTTGGAGGAAGCCATTCTCCGAACTACAACCTGCCCAATTCGCTTGTCGGTGACCTGAGTGCCATTCTCATCGAGAACATCAACCCGCTTGCCAACCTGTGCCGGGTCCCGAAGAAGGAGACCGCCTTGCTGAGCGACTTCGAGGTGAAGCGCGACCGTATCGCACAGGAGACAATGAGGCAGAACGTGACCAACCTGTCGGGCGTGCCGTCATGGATGCTGTCCGTACTGGTACGCATAATGGAACTGAGCGGCAAGCAGCATCTGGAGGAGGTATGGCCCAATCTGGAGGTGTTCTTTCATGGCGGCATCGCCTTCACACCTTACCGGGAGCAATACCAGCAGCTCATCACCAAGCCGGACATGAACTACATGGAGACTTACAACGCCTCCGAAGGCTTCTTCGGCATACAGGACGACCCGGCGGACAGCAGCATGTCGCTCATGATAGACTATGGTGTGTTCTACGAGTTCCTGCCCATGGACGAACTGGGCAGCGACCATCCGAACATCGTACCGCTGTGGGGCGTGGAGACAGGACGCAACTATGCCATGCTCATCAGCACCTCCTGCGGATTGTGGCGTTATGAAATCGGCGACACGGTTCAGTTCACTTCGACCCGTCCTTATAAATTCATCATCACCGGAAGGACAAAGTACTTCATCAATGCTTTCGGTGAAGAGCTGATCATGGACAATGCCGAAAAGGGCCTCGAGGCGGCCTGCAAGGCCACCGGGGCACAGATATCCGACTATACGGCAGCACCTATCTATATGGATGCGAAGGCAAGATGCCGCCATCAATGGCTCATAGAGTTCGCCAAGGCACCGTCGTCCCTCAAGGAGTTTGCCGACATCCTCGATGCGAAACTCCAGGAGATCAACTCCGACTATGAGGCAAAGCGTTTCCACAACGTCACTCTCCAGCCGCTGGAAATCATCGTTGCACGCAAGGACCTCTTCAACGACTGGCTCAAGACAAAGGGCAAGCTCGGCGGGCAGCACAAGATTCCCCGACTCTCCAACAGCCGCACAAACCTTGAAGAGCTGCTGAGCATGAACCAATGAAAAATAAAAAAGTAAAAGGGTAAAAAGGTAAAAGTCCTCCCTTGAAGGCAAGGGGGTAAAAGGATAAAAAGGTAAAAGTTTCCCCTTTGAAGGCAAGGAGATAAAAGGGTAAAAAGGTAAAAGTCCCCCCTTTGAAGGCAAAGGGTAAAAGGATAAAAAGGCAAAAACTCTTTGAAACGGACAGGCTTTGATGGAGAATAAAATAGACAAGGTAAATCGTAAAATCAGCGATATGAAGAAGATGAAACAGAGATATTGCCTGGAAGACAGGGATGGAAAGGAGGACTTTTCAGCCAGGATCAGCCATGCTCTTCCTGTCAGGATCAGCCATTGCCTTTCAGCGGTTTACCGGCCGACGCTTGTATCTTTTTACCTTTTTACCCTTTTACTTTTCTTCCTTGTTTCCTGTGCCAAGATGGGACAGCCCGATGGCGGCTGGTACGACGAGACACCACCCAGAGTGCTCGGGGCATCTCCTGCCGAGCGTGCTACCGATGTGAACAGCAGGAAGGTGAGCATCTACTTCGACGAGTTCATCAAGCTGGAGAACGCCTCTGAGAAGGTCGTCGTGTCGCCGCCGCAGCTGGAAGCACCTGAAATCAAGGCCACCGGGAAGCAGATCACAGTAAGCCTGCAGGACAAGCTGCAGCCGAACACCACTTACACCATCGACTTCTCGGATGCCATCTCCGACAACAACGAGGGAAACCCGTTGGGAAACTATACCTACAGCTTCTCCACCGGCGACCATATCGACACGCTCGAAGTGGCGGGCTACGTGCTTGATGCCGAGAACCTGGAACCCATCAAGGGCATTCTCGTGGGCCTTTACAGCAACCAGAACGACACGGCTTTCCTGAAACAGCCCATGCTGCGTGTCTCGCGTACCGACAGCCGCGGCCGCTTCGTCATACGGGGTGTCGCCAAGGGAGACTACCGCATCTATGCGCTGCAGGATGCTGACGGCAATTACAGGTACAACCAGAAGAGTGAACGGATCGCCTTCACGCCCGAAGTCATCATGCCTTCCTGGAAACCGGACATACGGCAGGACACGCTCTGGACCGATACGCTGCATATCAAGGACATCAGGCAGACGCCTTATACACATTTCCTTCCGGACGATGTGGTGCTGAACGCCTTTACCGCCACGCAGACCGACCGCTTCTTCCTGAAGACTGAACGCAAGGAAGCCAATCACTTCACACTCTTTTTCAGCTATGGCGATGCCGACCTGCCGCAGATAAAGGGCCTCAACTTCAATGCCCGGGATGCCTTCGTCACGGAACCCAGTCTGAACCAGGACACCGTCACCTACTGGCTCCGTGACACCGCCCTTGTCAACCAGGACACGCTGCGTATGCAGATTACTTACAATACGACCGACAGTATGGGAGGGCTTGTTCCGAAGAGCGACACGTTGGAGGTGCTCTCGAAGATTCCATACGCCCGTCGCCTGAAGCGTCGGCAGGAGGAATACGACAAGTGGAAGAAGAAACAGGAGAAGGCCAGGGAACGGGGGAAAAGCTATGAGACGGAGATGCCCGCAGCGCCCCTGGAGGTGAAGTTCGATGTCCCCTCGCAGATGGATCCTGACCAGAACCCGACGTTTGAAGTGTCTTCTCCGATAGAAAAGACCGATACGGCCAGGATTCATCTCTACGAAAAGATTGACACCCTGTGGTATCGGGCGAAGTATCAGTTCGGTGCTGAGCCTGGCAGACCGCGCTCCCTGAAACTTATCAGTACGTGGGATCCGGGGCATGAATACAGCCTCGAAGTGGATTCGGCGGCCTTCACCGACATCTACGGGAAGGTCTCGAAGAAGTACAAGCAGGGATCCGCATCCCCTCCACGGACGAGTACGGCACGCTGGTGATGACCTTGCAGGGCATGGCAGGCAGGAACTGCCTGCTGCAGCTGCTCAACGAAAGCGACAGACCCGTAAAAGAAGTGGATGCCAAAGACGGAAAAGCGACTTTCCACTATGTCAGGCCCGGCAGCTATTATCTCCGTCTTATTGTCGACGACAACGACAATGGCAGGTGGGACACGGGCGACTATGCCGCACAGCGGCAGCCTGAAGCCGTTTACTATTACCCGAAAGCCATCGAGTGCAAGGCAAAACGCGATGTGCAGGGAACGTGGAATCCGCGTCTGCTTCCGCTCTTCCGACAGAAGCCCGGAGCTATAACGAAGCAGAAAGCCGACACGCAGCGCAAGGCGAAGAGCCGCAACCTGGAGCGCGCGGCAGGCCTCGGCATTCCCCTTCCCGCCGAAAATGTCGGGCCGGAGAAGCAGAAGACAAAGAAGCGAAGACACAAAGACGACGGAAAGACCGAGGCAGACAGGCAATGACCTGTCCGGCTCTCTTTCAGCGCCAGCAGGACTCCCTGCACAGAACCCTACGCCCTCACCTGTCCACCCTTATGCTTGCGAATGTGGACCGGTGAGGGCGTTCCGTCTTTTGTCCCGACCGGTGGGAATCCTGTTCCCGACAGATTGGGAATCCTGTTCCCAAGGCCTGGGAACCGTGTTCCCGGCGGCTGGGAATCCGGCTCCCGACCGTCCGGGCTGTGACCTGCCCTGCAGGATCCGGATCAGCCGCATGGTGTCCTCGTATGCGGCCCGTAGCCGTGCGGGGAGGATACAGCAGGCGCATATTGCAGAATGGGCATGAAATCAGCCGTCAGACCGAGAAAATATACGGCAAAGGCAGGCGATATGTTCGCATTTGAAACATCCTCATTTATTAGGATGGAGGAGGGGTTCTTATTTTCAGTCTAAATACCGGATATTTTGTTTAAAATACTTTGATAAATCATTAAAATATAGTATTTTTGCAACGCATAACGTATGCGGCTATACCGACTTTTCGGTATCGGAAATGAAGAGACTGACTTCGATGGGGAGACGGGCAACGGTCTTCCCGCTGTGTTGACCTAATATGGAATAATTATTCTAACAGTTTAAATATTTAAAATCAGAACATTTATGTGGTTAATCAATTCATCTATTGGTAGAAAGGTGATTATGTCTGTGACCGGCATGGCACTGATTCTATTCATGACGTTCCACTGCTGTATGAACCTTGTCGCGCTCTTCTCCGGAAAAGCCTACAACATGATCTGCGAGCTGCTGGGGGCCAACTGGTATGCCGTCGTGGCTACCGTGGCACTGGGGGCACTGGCTGTCTGTCACATCGTCTATGCGTTCATCCTGACGGCGCAGAACCGCCGTGCGCGCGGCGACAACCGTTATGCCGTGACGGAGAAGCCGGCAAGCGTGGAGTGGGCAAGCCAGAACATGCTCGTCCTCGGTATCATCGTGCTGCTGGGCATCGGGCTCCACCTTTTCAACTTCTGGTACAACATGATGTTTGCAGAACTGACGGGGATGGCGGTCAAGATACCGCCCTCGCATGGTTTCGAGTACATCCAGGCAACTTTCGCCAATCCGGTGTATGTCGTTCTCTACATCATCTGGCTCGCTGCCTTGTGGTTCCACCTTTCTCACGGCTTCTGGAGTGCCATGCAGACGGTCGGCATCAACGGTAAGGTATGGTTCAGCCGCTGGAAGACCATCGGTGTCGTTTACGTGACCCTGCTGATGCTCTGCTTCCTCGTTGTAGTACTTGCATTTGCTTTCCATTGTGCGCCGAGCCTTTGCTGCGCTGCTGCATAATTTAAGTATCTAAATTGAAAATTTAATTCAGAACAATCATGACTAAGACATTAAATTCCAGAATACCAGAAGGACCAGTAGCTGAGAAATGGACCAACTACAAGGCTCATCAGCGTTTGGTTAACCCAAAGAACAAACTGAAACTGGATGTGATCGTTGTCGGTACAGGTCTGGCAGGTGCCAGTGCCGCCGCCTCTCTCGGAGAGATGGGCTTCAACGTACTGAACTTCTGCATCCAGGATTCACCGCGCCGTGCGCACTCCATCGCTGCACAGGGCGGTATCAATGCCGCCAAGAACTATCAGAACGACGGCGACTCTGTTTACCGTCTTTTCTACGATACGGTAAAGGGCGGTGACTACCGGGCACGTGAGGCGAACGTCTACCGTCTGGCGGAAGTGTCGAACGACATCATCGACCAGTGTGTCGCCCAGGGCGTACCTTTCGCCCGTGAGTACGGCGGCATGCTGGCCAACCGTTCATTCGGCGGCGCACAGGTAAGCCGTACCTTCTACGCCAAGGGACAGACCGGCCAGCAGCTGCTGCTCGGTGCTTACTCTTCCCTGAGCGCACAGATCCAGGCCGGGAAGGTGAAGCTCTACACCCGCTACGAGATGGAGGATGTCGTCATCGTAGACGGTCATGCACGGGGCATCATCGCCAAGAACCTCATCACCGGCAAGCTGGAACGCTTCTCTGCCAATGCCGTTGTGATCGCCACCGGCGGTTACGGAAACACCTACTTCCTGTCGACCAACGCCATGGGCTGCAACTGCACGGCTGCCATCCAGTGCTACCGCAAGGGCGCTTACATGGCCAATCCGTCTTACGTGCAGATTCATCCGACCTGCATCCCTGTACACGGCGACAAGCAGTCGAAGCTGACCCTGATGTCAGAGTCTCTGCGCAACGACGGCCGCATCTGGGTTCCAAAGAAGCTCGAAGACGCCAAGGCATTGCAGGCCGGCACGAAGAAAGGGTCTGATATTCCCGAGGAAGACCGCGACTACTACCTGGAGCGTCGTTATCCGGCATTCGGCAACCTCGTGCCGCGTGACGTCGCATCGCGTGCTGCCAAGGAGCGTTGCGACAAGGGCTTCGGTGTCAACAACACCGGCCTGGCTGTGTTCCTCGACTTCTCCGAGTCGATCAACCGTCTCGGCATCGACACGATCCTGCAGCGTTACGGCAACCTCTTCGATATGTACGAGGAGATTACAGATGTCAATCCGGGCGAGGTTGCCAATGAAATCAACGGCGTGAAGTACTACAACCCGATGATGATCTTCCCCGCTATCCACTACACGATGGGGGGTATCTGGGTCGACTACGAACTGATGACGACCGTGCCGGGCCTGTTCTCAATCGGCGAGTGCAACTTCTCCGACCACGGTGCCAACCGTCTGGGAGCGTCTGCACTGATGCAGGGACTGGCCGATGGCTACTTCGTATTGCCATACACTATCCAGAACTACCTTGCCGACCAGGCTCTCTGGGGCAGGATTCCGACCGATCGTCCTGAGTTCGATGAGGCAGAGAAGGCCGTCGATGCGGAAATCGACCGGCTGATGGGCATCCACGGCAAGCGTTCTGTCGACTCCATCCACAAGGAACTCGGTCACATCATGTGGGAGCATGTGGGCATGGGACGCACCAAGGAAGGTCTTGAAGAGGGTCTGAAGCAGCTGAAGGCACTGCGTGAGGAGTTCAACACGAACCTCTTCATTCCTGGAAAGAAGGAAGGCCTGAACGTCGAACTCGACAAGGCGATCCACCTCCGTGACTTCATCCTCATGGGCGAGCTTGTCGCTTACGACGCACTGCACCGTGAAGAGAGCTGCGGCGGTCACTTCCGCGAAGAGCACCAGACAGAGGAAGGCGAGGCCAAACGCGATGACGAGCACTTCTTCTATGTCGGCTGCTGGGAGTATCAGGGTGATGACACCAAGGCTCCGGAGCTGATCAAGGAACCGCTCGAGTATGAGGCAATCAAGGTACAGACACGTAACTATAAGAATTAGCAGACGAGTTGACGGGCGGACGAGTTGACAAGTCGTCAGCCTGTTCTACCAAGACATTTGTTCCTAATTAAATTTCAGACAAATAACTTGTTTACTTCACAACTTGTTTACTTGTCAGCTAAAACATAAATACAATGGCAAAAAATATATCATTCACAATCAAGTATTGGAAGCAGAACGGCCCGCAGGACCAGGGCCATTTCGATACACATGAGATGAAGAACATCCCGGATGACACTTCATTCCTTGAGATGCTCGATATTCTCAACGAAGAACTTATCGCGTCCGGCGACGAACCTTTCGTCTTCGACCACGACTGCCGCGAGGGTATCTGCGGTATGTGCTCGCTCTACATCAACGGTACTCCGCACGGCAAGACCGAGCGCGGGGCGACGACCTGCCAGCTCTATATGCGCCGCTTCAACGACGGCGACATCATCACTGTCGAGCCGTGGCGTTCGGCCGGTTTCCCGGTCATCAAGGACTGTATGGTAGACCGCTCCGCTTTCGACAAGATCATCCAGGCCGGTGGTTACACGTCCATCCGTACCGGTCAGGCACAGGATGCCAATGCCATCCTCATTCCCAAGGAGAATGCCGATGAGGCTATGGACTGTGCGACTTGTATCGGTTGCGGAGCCTGCGTGGCAGCCTGCAAGAACGGTTCTGCCATGCTCTTCGTTTCCTCCAAGGTCAGCCAGCTGGCTCTTCTGCCGCAGGGTAAGCCCGAGGCTGCCAAGCGTGCCAAGGCGATGGTTGCCAAGATGGATGAGGTGGGCTTCGGTAACTGCACCAATACCCGCGCCTGCGAGGCTGTCTGCCCCAAGAACGAGAAGATTGCCAACATCGCCCGCCTGAACCGTGAGTTCATCAAGGCGAAGTTCGCAGACTGATGACAAGCACCGGGCAGTAGTCGGCCGGACGGTCTGCCATGCTGCTTCCATCAACGGAAAAACCCGTAATTCCTTATCGGAGTTACGGGTTTTTCTTTGGCACTTCCGTCAACGGGGAAAGGATACCGGCATTTTCCATGTAGGGAGCTTTTCGCCGGCAGATCCTCCATTCCGATTCTATTGCCAGCAGGACTTTCCATGCACAACATCCTTTAAAAAGACAATCCCTCTCCTTGTCCACGGAGAAGCAGGTGAGCGGACGTACGCACGGCTCTTCCGCCCGTCCGGCTATAATCGCCACTGCAGACGGAGCAGTATTTCCCGTCCCCGCAGAGGCAGGGTAGAACTGAAACGGTTGAGCCCCGATTCCTGCGTGATGACGTAGGAGGTGCTGTTCAGGAGGTTCGTACCGGTCAGTCCCAGCTCCCATACACTGTTGATTTTGTAGTTGAAGTCCGCATCCAGCAGGCCACAGGCATGGAAATGCCCCTTCGTCACTTCATTTGTAAGGTCATAAAGTTTCCATTTCAGCTCTGTCCTCTTCGTCGGGAAAAGATAAAGAGCCGCATGGGTTATGTAGGATGCGAGCACGTCAGACCTGCTCATGCTGCTCCGTTCCCAGTGACAGCCGGCAGTAAAGGCGGTGGAAAAACGGAGCCACGACAGTTTCTGGAAGGTGGCCGTAAGCGTCCCGGAGGCGTGATGGGAGCGGTTGTCGACCATCATGCCGGACTGCGAAACCAGGAAACCTGTCCTGTCATACGTCGCTTCGGCTTTCAATGACAATCCGACAGAGGTGAAGGTCTTGTCCACCATAGCACTCACCATCGTATTGCGCCGGTGGTTGCCGCCCTTCTCCCACGTCATGACCGTCAGCGAATCGCTGTACTCGAAGTGGCTGAAAGCCTCCCTCCTCGTGTCCGACCAGACAAGGGAAAGACTGGCGAAAAGCATTGTCGCAAGGTCGCGGTAGCGGAGACGGAACGAAGTATGTACTTTCGTAGACTTGTAGATGTCGTCACCCGTCACCTGAACCGTCCTGTATCCTTCTCTCAAAGGCCTCCGGGCATAGAATCCGAGGGCATTGTCCTCTGTTGAAAGCGAAGCGGACAGGCTCACGCTCAGCCTGTCGCCCAGCATCTGGCGAAGGCTGATGTCCGGTTCGAATGCTACGAAATGGCGCACGGACGGCCTGCCGTCTTTCTTCACAAGGCTGCTCCTTGTCCATTCCACAGGCAGTTCGACGGCGATGAAACTCTCCCGTCCATACTTCCACGTGTAGCCAGAAGTCCCCTGTAACCTGAGCGTTCGGTGACGTATGTCATCATGGGCATTGTACGTATTGTCCCGGTAATACGTCTGCAACGAAAGTTCCAGATCGTTTCCCAGGACAGGGAAAGAACCCGTAACGACGTTGCGCGTCATGGCAGACCGTGTGGTAAAACGCTCTGCGGTGTTGTACAGCGGCAGGCTGTCGGACACGGTCTCCAGCCGTTCCCCACGACCGGCATACCTGAGGAGAGAACGGATCTGCAGCAGATTCCGCCCTATCCGGAAAGAAGAGGACAGGTAATTCCTGACATAAGAGGGACTTATCCGTGTCTGTTCGGTGACGCCAATTCCGTTTGTGACCACCTGGTCGTCGGAAGACTGCCGCCCGAACGAGCATCGAAGTTCGTCGGAAAAGTACCTCTTCCTGCTGTTCTCTTCGTATTTCAGCACCGGGACAATACGGAGTGTCCGCTGCTTCATCCGTTCGGCAGCCTCCACAGCTGCCGGCGTAAGGCCTCCATAACAGTTCCCTGACGACCGGTCGTATCCTGCATGGTCCTCGTAGAAAAGCACATTGCTGCGCAGTGTGGCGTCTTTCGACAGCGAGACGATATGGTTGAGGCCTGCACTGTACGCCTTGTTGTGCAGATACCGTTCCTGCGGAAGCGTCTCCCGGCTGATTACCCCCGAAAGTACGCCCTGCGGCAAAGGCTCGTATGCCTCCAGCTCATAGACGTTTATCTGCTCGTTCGTCTCCCCGGAAAGATCTTTCCCAGTATTGCTCATCTTGGCGGAAACGAGCGTCTGCGACCGTTTCATCACCTGCGTGAGAAACAGCCGGTTGTCCCAGATGTCTGGTTTTATGCCTGCTCCGCCGGCAATCTCCCCGAAGGGGCGTGCCCGGTGTCCCTTGTCAAGCCGGATGTTCAAGGCCGCCGATTCTGACGGCTTGCGCCCTTGCAGCAACTTCACGGGCTGATGGTTTTCCAGCACCTCCACGTCACGCACCGCATTGACTGGCATATTGCGGGTTGCCTGGGTATAGCTGCTGCCCATGAGGTCCTGCCCTTCTATATAGAACCGGTTGATGGCACGGCCTTGATAAGACACCGAACCGTTTTCGGCAACCTTGATTCCCGGTAGTTTCCTGAGCACATCTTCTAAGTGGCGGTCGCCTTTCTGCAGGAAAGAACCAACGTTGTAGACCAGCGTGTCACCTTGCTTTCTGATCGGCGGGAGCTTTACGACGACTTCCTTCAATGCTATCTGCTTCGGTGAGAGCAGGATAACCGCCGGCTGACTGCCGTGCTGCCGCAGGTCTGCGACGCTGACCTTACGCCTGCCATAACCCATCAGTGAAAATACCAGCACGTCTGCCTTCCCTGCGGTGAGGCTGAGATGTCCCCTTCCGTCTGCAATCTTGTAGCTCTGCAGCCTGCCGGCCGGGCTGACAACACGGCACATCACGTCAGCCAGCGGCTGTCGGCTGTCAGAGTCCCTGACCTCAACCGCCAGTTTCACCACCGCCTCGTCCTGCTGGGCGAAGCAGGGACACCAGAGGGTGGAAAGCAGAAGCAGAAGTAAAAGCCGGTGCAAACTGTTATTCAAGTTCTATGGGATTGTAAGGTTTTGCTCTCACCGTTGCGGCCGCATCAGCCTCCACGGTGATGTTTCCGCCGCTTGTCAAGGCTTTCAAAGGGTCTGCACAATAGTTCCTGTACATCTGTCTGACCGCCTTCCGGCTGCTCTTGACCACGGCATTTCTGTCGTACATGTAGATCGGGGCGTAGCCCTTTACAGTCTGCAATCCTGTCAGCGTGAAGACGAAGTTGTCCTGTGTGTCCTGCACTTTGAAGATGAGGCCGGGCAGCCCGCCGAACTTATACGGACCGTAGGGAAGCTCCACATCAGGGGCATACCAGGCGATGTAGTCGCGCCCGAAAAGCCTTGTCCTGCCCTTCCGGCACGGGTAGCCTGCTATCGTGCTGTCTCCCTCCAGCAGTTCCCACTGCAGCTGGGGGATGGCTTCATTGTATTGGTATCTTTGGATTCCTCCTGCGGTGCGTTGGACAAACTCGTTGTTCTCTCTTCTGTTTTGCAGGATGAGTTCTTTGAATCCCGTAGCCTTCAATGCACCGAGCAGTTTCGGGCCAGAGGATGTGGCAGATGACTTTCCCTTTGCAATAGATGCGGAAATAGAATCGAATGTCAGCAGGGCATAGTCGGTGAACATCGTGTATCGACTGCCCACTCTCAGAATCGTGGTCGCCGTCCGCTTGGCATCAGGATGCTTTGCGTCTCTCGCATACTTATACTCATAAGCAATCTGATATTGTGCAGACTCGTATTGTACAGTCTTGGTTGTGTCGCATCGGCCTTCTAACTTGGAGAAATCCAATGTCTGGCCATGCAGGTGGACCGTGCTTGCGAAAAGAACGAAAAGGAAAATGTTTTTCTTCATTTTGATGAATTTTGAAAGTATGATATTGACGGAGAGCAGACTTTGAGAAGTCCGATCCGCTCTTGATCCGGAGCTGGAGAATCCTGTTTGCCCACAGTGCGCATCGTCTATATTCTCTATCTGCCTCATGGCATCTTCCTGGCTTCCTCTACCGGCATCGGTGTGTACGAGAATGCCAGAGGATGTGCGTACTTCTGCGGCATCGGTCTGTATCATGGCGGATGCGGGCGCAATTGTCAATGCAGGTAAAGTCGCCAAAAGATCTTTTTCATGCTTTTAAAGTCAAAGGGAGCATTTTCCAGCTCCGTGCGGACTTATCCCCACGGCATAGCTCATGGCATCCTCTGCCGCTCAAACAAGGTCTTCTTGTATGCTGCAAAGATAGGTATTAAAACGGAAAAGTACAAGCCATTGTCATGTTTTTTGTGAATTATAATTTTAGAAAGAGGTTGCATTCTTTTCATCCTATAATTAAGGAGAAAGATGGCCACAGGGCGTTTTAAGTTGTCTTTTTCCGTCCTGTCTCATTTTTTTTTGCTAATTTTGCCACCAGACATAGATAACCATTCATTTCAAACCGATTGATACTGATGAGCGAAAATAAACTTTCCACCAACGAACCGGCACAGACGGCGGATGCACCTGTAAAGGCAAGTTATACCGAATACACCGTCATCCCGTCCCAGGGATACTGCATGATCGTGAAGTGCCGCAAGGGCGACCAGCCCGTAGTGCTGAAGGCACTGAAAGAAGAGTACCGCAACCGGACGCTGTTCCGTAACGCCCTGAAGCGTGAATTCAAGCAGTGCCAGCGGCTCAACCATTCCGGTATAGTGCGCTACCAGGGACTGGTAGAAGTAGACGGCTACGGACTCTGCATAGAGGAAGAGTGCGTAGAAGGACGTACCTTGCAGGCTTACCTCAAGGAACAGCACACCGATGACGAGAAAATCTCCATCATCAACCAGATTGCCGATGCCCTGCGCTACGCCCACAATCAGGGTGTCACCCACCGCAACCTGAAGCCGTCCAACGTGCTGGTCACCGGTCAGGGCGACCGTGTGAAGCTCATCGACTTCAGCGTGCTTGCTCTCGACGAAGTGAAGCCGACAGCCGACACGACACGCTTCATGGCTCCGGAACTGAAGGACGAGACGATGGCTGCCGACGCTACCGCCGACATCTATTCGCTCGGAACCATCATGAAGGTGATGGGGCTGACACTGGCCTACAGCGAGGTCATCAAGCGTTGCTGTGCCTTCAAGCGCAGCGACCGTTATGGCAGTATCGACGAGTTCCTCGCCGACCTCAACCATGAAGGCTCTTCCTTCACGATGCCGAAGATTGGAAAAGGCACCGTCATGGCCGGCGTGATAGTCGTCGTCGTGCTCGTTCTTGGCGTGCTGATCTACAACTACGGCGGTACATTGGCAGAACAGGTCGGAAAGATTGATGTGGCTTCCCTCTTCAAGTCGGATGCCGAAAAAGCTCCGGAAGACACGGTCAGCATGAAGCCTGCCGCACAGCCCGACAGTGCCGCAGCGGTAGAAGAGGCACCTGCGACAGGAAAACTTGCCTTTATGAACACGATGAAGCCGGCTCTCTACAAGGACCTGGACCGTATCTTCGAGAAGAACGCATCGGACAGGACGAAGCTGTCAAAGGCCATCAAGGCTTACTACCGCGGGCTGATCCAGGCGAACGATACGCTTGACAGGGAACAGCGCGCGGAGGTCGACCGCGTCTTCGGCGACTATGTGAAGCAGAAGAAGGCTGCATTGAAGTAAAATCGGCATTCGCACCGGAAAGGCAGGAGACGTAGGTTTCCTGCCTTGTCAGATGGAATATCCAGGATAGGCTGGGGTAGACGCTGGCTTTCTTCCCGCTTCTGTAGAGGCAAGCGGAGACAGGCGGCATCTGTCCCGGTCTGCTTTTTGGGGAAGGAGAAAAAAAAGCCTCACCCCCAGCCCCTCTCCGAATGGAGAGGGGAGTGATTAGCGAGATACCCACATATCGCGACCTCTGCAAAAGCCGTTTTATGTCCAAAAGCTACCATTGATTATCAATTGGTTATATTTATGGTTTCGCTATCTATATGAGGTTTTGCAGAGATCCCATATCATGAAATGAGGACGGAATATGCTTGCGGGGCATCGCTATGGGCAAAACATAAGGGAAAACAAGAGGGAAAGGAGAGGAACAGCCTCACCCCCGACCCCTCTCCGAATGGAGAGGGGAGTGATTAGCGAGATACCCACATATCATGAAATGAGGACGGAATATGCTTGCGGGGCATCGCTATGGGCAAAACATAAGGAAAAACAAGAGGGAAAGGAGAGGAGATAAGAAAAAACAAGAGGGAAAGGAGAGGAGATAAGACGAAAACAAGAGTCAAGGAAAACAAGATGAGGCGAAAAGATGAGAAAAGGCCTTCAGAACAGCCACTGCCACGATATGTCCGGGATGTTCTGAGCAGACATGACATTTCACTCCCCTCTCCATTCGGAGAGGGGCTGGGGGTGAGGCTTCTTTCCCTCCAAGCCCCCCGCTACCCCGACATCGATATGCCCTTCCTGATCGACCAGATAACCGGATGGCAGACGGCACGCACGAAACTGCCGTCGTGGGCGGCGAACGAGGACATCCTCTATCCGCCTCATCTGTCGATGGAACAGTGCTCAAGTGAACAGACAGCAAAGTACAAAGCACGCCTCGCCGTCCGCCTCGCCGAGTCTATTGATTCTGTTTCCTCTCCCGCTCTCGCCGACTCTTCTTCCCCTTCTTCCACCTCTACTCCTTTTTCTGTCTCTTCTTCTCCCTCTGCCTACAACCGCCTGTCACCCGATGATTCGTCCATGCCCATGCCGCCACATTCCCTCGCCCGGAGGGACTCGGGGAGGTTTCTCTGCGACCTCACAGGCGGCTTCGGGGTCGACTTCTCTTTCATGGCACGTGGCTTTGAACGGGCCGTCTATGTAGAACGGCAGGCTGCACTCTGTGAAACGGCGCGCCAAAACTTCCATGCCCTCGGCCTGGAACACGTCGAAGTCGTCAATGCTGACGGTACGGAATACCTCCATCAGCTTGCCCATGCGTCGGTGATCTTCCTCGATCCGGCACGTCGAAACGAACAGGGAGGCAGGACGGTGCTCATCAGCGACTGCACGCCAGATGTCCTGGCACTGGAAGAAGAACTGCTGGAAAAGGCCGGTGCGGTCGTGATAAAGCTCTCGCCGATGCTCGACTGGCACCGTGCCGTGGACGAGCTGAACCGTATGGGGGAGGTCGTCCGTGAGGTTCACATCGTCTCAGTGCGCAATGAATGCAAGGAACTGCTGCTCGTCCTGCGGAAAGGAAATGGCCCGGCAGCGAATGTCCCTGCGGACGGTCTGCGTGTGTTCTGCGTAAACGATGACAGCATCGTGTCGTATGGGCTGGGGGAGGTTTCCGGTCTGTCGCAACACATCCTCCCGGCTGCTCCTGTGGCAGGACAGTATCTTTATGAGCCGAATGCGTCGCTGATGAAGGCCGGCTGCTTTGCTCTGCTCACCGTCCGCTATCCCCTTTCCGCACTGGGGCAGAACACGCATCTTTTCGTCTCAGATGAAGACATAGCCGGCTTCCCCGGGAGGAAGTTTGTCATTACGGCGGTTTCGTCGTTCAACAAGAAGGAGCTGCGCCGTACGCTGTCGGGAATCGACAGAGCCAATCTTTCCGTGCGCAACTTCCCCATGAGCGTCGCCGACCTGCGCCGTCGGATGAAGATGAAAGAGGGCGGTGAGACGTATCTTTTTGCGGCGACTGATGCCCATGGCAGTCATCTGCTGTTTGTCTGCAGGAAAACTTAGCAGCTTGTTTGCCATTGTCAATAGATTTCCTTATCTTTGCATCCGCACCGTTGTTGACCTCTGTGAGAAACTCCCGGGCCTTTCATAGCGGTGTATGGACAGGCCTGTGTCTGTGTATCAGCTAACTGGACAACAGATTTCTATGATAAATATTTACGATTAAAAACCTACAAACAATGAACAGGTATTTTAGGATGATCATCGCAGCCGCGCTGATCGGTGTCTCAACGTCTGCCAATGCCATCGACCGCAACGCATTGGCACAGTATGCTTCCTCACTGAAAGGACTGAAGAAGGAACAGCTGAAACAGAAACTGCACGAACTGATGAACAAGAAAACCGTGCTGAAGTATGGAAGTGGAAAGGGAAAGACATGGTACGGCTTCTGGTACACCGACCGTGATTACAAGACCAATGCGTGCATCAACCGGTACAGCGAGCACTCATTCACGTTCCCGGCAAGCAATGAGGGCAGGTCTATCAAAGGCATGAACATAGAACATTCCTTCCCCAAGAGCTGGTGGGGAGGAACGGAAACCCAGGCTTACTGCGACCTCTACAACCTTTATCCCTGTGAAGCTGCAACGAACCGCGACAAGAGCAACTACCCGATGGGAATCGTGACCGACGTGAAGAAGGCCGCGGCAAAGGGCTACACCAAGATAGGAAGAGGCAATGCCGGCGGCGACAAACTGATGCTGTGGGAACCCGGCGACCGTTTCAAGGGTGAGTTCTCCCGCAGTTATATGTACATGGCCACCACCTACCAGGATTACGTGTGGGTCAAGACCGGTACCCAGAGCCTGGAACGGAATGACTGGCCGACACTGAAGCCGTGGGCTTACACGCTTTATCTCAAGTGGAGCCGCAAGGACCGTGTGGACAGCATGGAGATTGCCCGCAACAATGCGGCAGCCAAGATCCAGCACAACCGCAACCTTTACGTGGACTATCCGAATCTCTGCGAATACGTATGGGGCGACAGCATGGACGTGGCCTTCGACCCTTACCGGTCTGTCACGACCGCCTCGGATGATGACCGTTACACAGGTGCAGTCGTTCCAGACACACCGGACACACCAGACACACCGGACACACCGGATACGCCGGATACGCCGGACACGCCGCAGAGTATTACCTTCGTGAAGACAACGGCGATGCCGGAGTCGGGCAAGCGTTACCTGATGGTGGCAGAGGCTGACGGGCAGTGCTATGTCTGCACGAGTCTGGACCGGAAATACGGCTATCCGAAAGGTACAAAGATGGCAGACGACAACGGGAAAATGGCTGCTTCCGATGCAAAGATGATTCTCACCTTCGAGCAGGGAACAACCGGTTTCTACATCAAGGATGGCAACGACAAGTATTATGGACAGGAGGAGGAATTCCAGACCATCCAGTTCCTTGACGACAAGAGCAAGGCCGCGGAATGGACGGTGGCCCCGAAGGGGGACGGGGCGTTCAGGATTACCACTTCTGCGAACCATATCATCCAGTACTCTAAATCGCATCAATCCTTCGGAGCCTATAAGACCGAGGATGGCAGCAAACCTTACCCGATGCTCTATGTGGAGGATAAGACAGCGGGAATCGCTGCATTGCGGACTGCTTCCGCCGGTGACGATGCGGTCTACAGCCTGCAGGGTGTACGCATACCGGCTGATGCACGGCTGGCTCCGGGCATCTATATCCGCGGCGGCAGGAAGTTTGTCGTCAGATAACCCGTCGTCTGACAGGAGACGGTATTGGAGTCAGGACAGGCGGATGTGTCTGTCCTGATTTGGTTTTTCATGTGTCCACATGATCCACAGCTTCCTCTTTCTGGAAAACCGGTTTGCGCATACAGGCAGGCTGTCGCCCAATGTCCCAGGGCAGGCTGCCGGCAGGAGGCGGTTGGAATGATACCTGATAAAATGGGTTCTTCCGTTAAATGCGTAGATTGGAGAATAAAGGCTTATGCACTGGCAGGGTATGACTGTCCAAAACCAGATGGCCTTAAAAAGGAGGATGAACTGAAAGATGAAATGCAGGAAAGGCCAATAGATACGATGCCTGACCATCAGCCTGTCTTTCCGTCTTCCACAGACAACCTTATTCCCATGTCATCGGTATTTGTAAACTGTTTTCATGCAACCCAAACTGACACATGCCTTTCTGGCTTCTAAAAGATGCCTGATTGACCTGCAACAGGTGCTCTATCAGCGTGCAACTAACGCCCTTTTGAAGTCCAATCAGGCACCTTTTACGAACGGCTTGACAACCAATTGATTGACTGCTGGTTACAGACTTGCTTTTTGCACGTGTCCTTTTATATCTGCAGATGATCTGTTTGAAATTATGTAATGACTTTTCAAAATCTTGTCTGTATTTCAACGTATTAAAATGAAAAGGCTTTTGTATCGGAGGATGATAACAGGACAGGAAGTTGGCCGTCCCGGCCATGTTTTTGTTTCATGAATCACCTCGGTTCTTCCGTTAAAGCTATGCGAAAAGCATCTGCACATTGAACGGAAGAAGCGATAAAATGCCGTTCAAGATTTGCCAATCTGCCTTTTTATTAGTACTTTTGCACGTTTAAGACAAGGAAAATAACGAATTTAGAATAACGGAATGTCATCAGTTCAGATAAAGAGAGTAGAGACGAAGAAAGACCTCAAGGATTTCATCGAGTTCCATTATGATCTCTACGAGGGCAATCCCTACGATGTGCCCAGTCTCTACAGTGACGAGTTGAACACGCTCTCGAAAGACAGGAATGCGGCCTTCGACTTCTGCGAAGCTGAGTATTACCTTGCCCTGAAGGACGGCAGAGTAGCGGGGCGCGTGGCTGCCATCATCAACCACAAGGCCAATGAGAAGTGGAAGAAGAAGGACGTGCGGTTCGGCTGGATCGACTTCATCGATGACATGGAGGTGTCATGTGCCCTGTTCCAGGCCGTCGAAGACTACGGCAGACAGAAGGGCATGGAGGCCGCCGTGGGACCGCTGGGCTTTACCGACATGGATCCGGAGGGAATGCTGACGTGGGGCTTTGACCGGCTCGGCACGATGGCGACCAGTTACAACTACGCGTATTATCCGCGGCACATGGAGCAGCTGGGCGGCTGGGTGAAGGACAATGACTATGTGGAATATTACCTTGAAGTGCCCGAAAAAGCTCCGGAGAAGTACACGAAGATTGCCGAGATGGTGGAGAAACGCTACAACCTCCATGTGCGCAAGCTGACGAAGCGGGACATCTTCGAGGGAGGCTACGGCAAGAAACTCTTCGACCTGATCAACCTGACGTATGCGGATCTGTACGGCTTCTCGGAACTGAGCGACCGGCAGATAGACCAGTACATCAGGATGTACTTCCCCCTGGCCGACCTCAACCTCGTCACGGCTGTCGAGGACGGCAACAAGGACAACCAGCTGGTGGGCATCGCCATCACCATTCCCTCACTGAGCCGGGCACTGCAGAAATGCCGCCGCGGACGGCTTCTCCCCTTCGGATGGTGGCATCTGCTGCGCGCCATCAAGTGGCACAAGACCGAGGCCGTAGACCTGCTTCTGATAGGCGTGCTGCCTGAATACCGGGCAAAGGGTGCCAACGCCCTTGTCTTCGCCGACCTCATCCCGCGCTATGTGGAGTATGGATTCAAATGGGGCGAGACGCAGGTGGAGATGGAGACCAACGAGGGCGTGCAGAGCCAGTGGGGACCGCTGGATCCCATCAACCACAAGAAACGCAGATGTTACAGGAAGAGCCTGACGGACTGATAGAGGACCGGAGGCTGACGATCCGCCTGCATATCGGCCGTGAAGCGTCGGAGGCAGGCGGAAGACAGCTGACTCCCTGTCGCACAGCGGGAGACTTTTGACCATCAGGTTCTCTGCATCCTGATACGACTTGCCGGACGGGGGGAAGCCCGGTTACGGTCTGCTTGTCCGGCACCGGCGGCACACCCTGTTCATGCACGATGCCCCCGCCATTCATCCCTCCTGTTCCCCCGAAAGACAGACAGCCCCCGACCACTCACCATTCATTACCCATTATCCGCTATATGAACCCATCATCATCAACCATCACCCCCGATGCATCACCGGTAGAATATACCGACGACAACATCCGGCACCTGTCGGACATGGAGCATGTACGTACCCGGCCGGGGATGTACATCGGCCGGCTGGGCGACGGCAAGCTGCCGGAAGACGGAATCTATGTGCTCCTGAAGGAAGTAATCGACAACTCGATCGATGAGTTCAAGATGAATGCCGGCGACCGGATCGAAATCGACGTGGAAGACAACCTGCGTGTCAGTGTCCGCGACTACGGCCGCGGGATTCCGCAGGGCAAGCTCGTCGAGGCCGTCTCGGTGCTGAACACCGGCGGAAAATACGATTCCAAGGCTTTCAAGAAGAGCGTCGGACTGAACGGTGTAGGTGTGAAAGCCGTCAATGCGCTCAGTTCCCATTTCGAGGTGAAGAGCTACCGGGACGGCAGGGTACGTGAACTCACGTTCGAGAAAGGCAACATCCAAAACGACAGAACAGCGAAGTCTTCGGATGAAAGCGGGACATACATCTACTTTGAACCGGACAATACGCTCTTCAAGAACTACAGTTTCCATGATGACATCGTGGAAGAGATGCTCCGCAACTACACTTATCTGAATACGGGACTGACCATCATGTACAACGGACGGCGTATCCTCAGCCGCCATGGACTGAAGGACCTCCTGACGGACAACATGACCGTAGACCCGCTGTATCCCATCGTCCACATGAAAGGAGAGGACATTGAAATAGCCTTCACACATACCAACCAGTACGGAGAGGAATACTATTCTTTCGTGAACGGGCAGCATACCACGCAGGGCGGAACGCACCAGACGGCCTTCAAAGAGCATATTGCGAGGACGATCAAGGAGTTCTTCGGCAAATACGAATACGGTGACATCCGCAACGGACTGGTGGCGGCTATCGCCGTGAACGTCGAGGAACCGGTCTTCGAGTCGCAGACGAAGATCAAGCTCGGTTCCACCCAGATGGCACCCGACGGCGAATCCATCAACAAGTACGTGGGTGATTTCATCAAGACAAACGTCGACAATTATCTCCATATACACAAGGAAGACTTCACGGACATACTTGAAAACAAGATCAAGGAGACCGAACGGGAACGCAAGGCGATGGCGGGCGTGACGAAACTGGCGCGTGAACGTGCCAAGAAAGCCAACCTGCACAACCGCAAGCTGCGCGACTGCCGTGTGCATTACTGCGATGTGAAGAACAACCGGAAAGAGGAAAGTTCCATCTTCATTACAGAGGGGGATTCGGCCAGCGGAAGCATCACCAAGAGCCGGGATGTCAACACACAGGCGGTGTTCTCGCTGCGCGGCAAGCCCCTCAACTCCTTCGGACTGACGAAGAAGGTGGTGTATGAGAACGAGGAGTTCAACCTCCTTCAGGCTGCCCTTGACATCGAAGACGGCCTCGACTCGCTGCGTTATAACAAGGTGATCGTGGCGACGGATGCTGATGTGGACGGCATGCACATCCGTCTGCTCATCATCACCTTCTTCCTGCAGTTCTTCCCCGAACTCATCAAGAAAGGCCACGTCTATGTACTTCAGACCCCCCTCTTCCGTGTCCGTAACCGCCGGACGAAGATAAAAGACAAGCAGGTCATTGCCGATGCGGATGCCCACCGTGCCAAGAACGAAAAGAAGAACGATTTTATCACACGTTACTGCTACTCCGAAGAGGAGCGTCTGGCGGCCATCTCCGACCTCGGTCCCGAGCCTGAAATAACCCGATTCAAGGGCCTCGGTGAGATTTCACCTGATGAATTCGCCCATTTCATCGGCTCTGACATGCGCCTCGAACAGGTTACCTTGCACAAGAACGACCAGGTTTCCAAGCTCCTGGAATACTACATGGGCAAGAACACGATGGAGCGTCAGAACTTCATCATCGACAACCTCGTCATTGAGGAGGACCTGCCGGAGGAGGAAGAGTAAAAAAGTAAAACGGTAATAGGCGAAAGAAAAGGAAAAAGTAATATGGTAAAAATCAGAAAAGTAAAATAACAGAAGGGTAGAAGATCGTAAATAAAAGGGATGATACGTGAGTTGGAAGTAACAATAAATCATCAAATAAAGAAAATTCTCATGCCTGATAGTATTGTTTATGTTTTGTCTAAACGTTTCTCTCTACGTGTGATAAAACTTTACCAACTCCTAAGTGGAGAGAAGCATGAATACGTAATATCAAGGCAAATCCTTCATTCTGCAACAAGTATTGGAGCAAACATCGCAGAAAGAAAGTTTGCACAAAGTCAAGCTGATTATCTGAGCAAAATACGTATTGCACTTAAAGAGGCGAATGAAACCTTATACTGGCTTGAACTGCTTTGTGAGTCTGGTTATATAGAGCAGTATTTGTTTGATTCTTTAGCAAATGATGTCCGTACTATTATTGGTACATCAGTGAATAATATTAATAAAATTGAAAAGCGAAACAGAAGTCTTTAAGAGGACTTTTTATTGCTTTTTCAAGAGCATGACAAAATGATTAAATTATAAAATTAGTCTATGAGAAGATATATCTGTCTTTTACTTTTTTACCTTTTCACCTTTTTACCTTTGTATTCTCAGCAGCATAACGCTTCTCCATTGCGGAAGCTCCAGCTGGCGGAGATGGCGATAACGAACTTCTACGTGGACTCCGTGGACGAACAGAAGCTGGCGGAGGATGCCATCAGAGGCATGCTCGAGAAGCTCGACCCGCATTCCACCTATACCGACGCCAAGGAAACCAAGGCGATGAACGAACCGCTGCAGGGCGACTTCGAGGGAATCGGCGTACAGTTCAATATGATCAACGATACGCTCGTCGTGATCCAGCCTGTCGTCAACGGCCCTTCCGAGAAGGTGGGAATCCTTGCCGGCGACCGGATCGTGAACGTCAACGACTCTTCCATAGCCGGCGTCAAGATGGCACGCATCGACATCATGAAGCGGCTGCGTGGCAGGAAAGGGACGAAGGTGAAGCTGGGCATCGTCCGCCGGGGCGTGAAAGGCACGCTGACCTTTGTCGTCACACGCGCCAGGATTCCCGTACATACCCTCAATGCCGCCTATATGATCCGGCCGGGCGTGGGCTATGTCCGCCTGGAAAGTTTCGGCATGAAGACGCACGGAGAGTTCATGTCGGCAGTAGACTCACTGAAGAAAAAAGGCATGAAGACGCTGCTCCTCGACCTTCAGGACAACGGCGGCGGCTATCTCCAGTCTGCCGTGCAGATCGCCAATGAGTTCCTGCGGAACAATGACATGATCGTCTATACCGAGGGACGCCGGTCCCGCCGGCAGGACTTCCGGGCAATGGGCAACGGCCGCCTGCAGGATATCAAGGTCTATGTGCTGGTCAACGAACTGTCGGCATCGGCCGCAGAGATTGTCACCGGAGCCATCCAGGACAATGACCGGGGGACGGTCGTCGGTCGAAGGACTTTCGGGAAAGGGCTTGTACAGCGGCCGCTCGACCTCCCCGACGGCAGCATGATCCGGCTGACCATCGCCCATTACTACACGCCCAGCGGCCGCTGCATCCAGAAGCCGTACAAGAAAGGCGACCTGAAAGACTACGAGATGGATCTCGAGAACCGGCTCAGACACGGCGAACTGATCCACCCGGACAGCATCCATTTCTCCGATTCACTGAAGTATTACACCCTCCGGCGGCATCGTGTCGTGTACGGCGGCGGCGGCATCATGCCCGACTGTTTCGTCCCGCTCGATACGACCCGTTTCACCCGTTTCCACCGTCTCCTGGCCGCCAAGAACATCATCATCAACGCCTATCTGAAGTATGTGGATGCAAACCGGCAGGCACTGAAGACCCAGTACAGGTCGTTCGACGCATTCAACAAGACGTATGGCATACCGCAGTCGCTGCTCGATGCAATCGTGTCAGAGGGAAAGAAAGAGAAGATAGAACCGAAAGATGCCGCCGAGATCAAGACGACGCTTCCTTACCTCAGCCACCAGCTGAAGGCACTCGTGGCTCGTGACCTCTGGGACATGAACGAGTACTTCCGGGTATGGAACGAGCAGAGCGATATCGTCAACAAGGCCGTGCAGCTGGCAGCCGGCAAGTAGAGGGACAGCGTACGGCAACCGCTTCAGACGGATTTCAGCAGGCCGCCAGAAGGAAGTGAAGGAGAATATACGGCAGATCCAGCGCATTCCCGCCGGTCTCCAGCCTCCCGGACAGCCACACCGAGAGGGCAGGTTTCATGGAACGCACACGTCGACAGGAGCGTTTCCGCAACCTCCCGGATTCGACGGAAGAGCCAAAATATCTCCGTATTTATTTGTGTGTTACATATATAATAGGTAAATTTGCACGGATTAAATTTTGTGGAACGCGTGAGAAGGTAAGCGTCATGGCAGCGGAGCTTCGCCAGAGGTTACCCCCTTTTGGTTCCCTAAGATGTTGGTCAAAACAATAAGTATTTTAAAATTTTAGATGAACGTAATTACGAAAACAGTTCAGTTGCCAGATGGAAGAACCATCTCAATTGAAACCGGAAAGGTTGCAAAGCAGGCTGACGGCGCAGCGGTACTCCGCATGGGAAACACCGTACTTCTCGCCACTGTTTGTGCAGCCAAAGAGGCAGTTCCGGGCACAGACTTCATGCCTTTGCAAGTTGATTATCGCGAGCAGTATTCTGCCGCAGGTCGTTACCCAGGCGGTTTCACCAAACGCGAAGGCAAAGCCAATGACGATGAAATCCTTACATCACGCCTTGTGGACCGTGTTCTCCGTCCACTTTTCCCATCAGATTACCACTGCGAGGTCTATGTACAGGTCATGCTGCTGTCGGCCGACAGCGTTGACCAGCCTGACGCCCTTGCAGGGTTTGCAGCATCCGCAGCACTGGCTGCATCAGACATCCCCATCGAACACCCCACCTCAGAAGTCCGCGTAGCCCGCATCAACGGCGAATACGTCATCGATCCTACCTTCGAGCAGATGAAGGAGGCAGACATGGACCTCATGGTCGGTGCCACCAAGGACAACATCATGATGGTCGAGGGCGAGATGGACGAGGTTTCCGAGCAGGACCTCATCGGCGCTCTGAAGGCAGCGCACGAGGCCATCAAGCCTATGTGCGAGATGCAGGAAGAACTTTCGAAGGCCTGCGGTACGGACGTGAAGCGCGAGTACGACGATGAGATCAACGACGAAGAGCTGCGCGAACAGGTACGCAAGGAGACCTACGACGCCTGCTATGCCGAGGCACAGAGCGGCGACAACGACAAGAAGCACCGCGAGGAGACCTACGAGAAGATCAAGGCAGACTTCACCGAGGCATACGATGCGGCCCACACAGACCTTTCAGAAGACGACCTCGAAGAAAAACACGCAGAAATCGACCGTTACTTTGCAGACGTGCAGCGCGACTCCATGCGCCGCAGTGTCCTCGACACCGGCAAGCGCATGGACGGCCGTGCGACAGACGAGATACGTCCTATCTGGTGCGAGGTAGACACGCTGCCGATGCCCCACGGAAGTGCGCTCTTCCAGCGGGGAGAAACCATGTCGCTCTCTACCTGCACCCTCGGCACGAAGATGGACGAGAAGATGATCGACAACGTACTGGAGAAGAGCTACCAGCGTTTCCTCCTCCACTATAACTTCCCGCCGTTCTGCACCGGTGAGGCCAAGGCACAGCGCGGCGTAGGCCGCCGTGAGATCGGCCACGGCCATCTGGCATGGCGTGCGCTGAAGGGCCAGATTCCGGCCGACTTCCCCTACACCGTCCGTCTGGTAAGCCAGATCCTCGAGTCCAACGGCTCGTCTTCCATGGCGACCGTATGCGCCGGCACGCTGGCGCTGATGGATGCAGGTGTCCCGATGAAGAAGCCGGTATCAGGCATCGCAATGGGTCTGATCAAGAACCCGGGCGAGGACAAGTACGCCGTACTGAGCGACATCCTCGGCGATGAAGACCACCTGGGCGACATGGACTTCAAGACGACCGGTACCCGTGACGGTCTGACCGCCACACAGATGGACATCAAGTGCGACGGTCTGTCGTTCGAGATTCTTGAGAAGGCGCTCATGCAGGCAAAGGCCGGCCGTGAACACATCCTCAACCTCCTGACCGACACGATCGCAGAGCCGCGTGCAGAGATGAAGCCGCAGGTTCCACGCATCGTGCAGCTGGAAATCCCCAAGGAGTTCATCGGTGCCGTCATCGGCCCCGGCGGCAAGATCATCCAGCAGATGCAGGAAGATACAGGCGCCGTCATCACCATCGACGAGACCGACGGTGTCGGCAAGGTGCAGGTTTCCGCTCCCAACAAGGAGTCGATTGATGCCGCTCTCGGCAAGATCAAGGCGATTGTCGCCGTACCGGAAATCGGCGAAATCTACGAGGGAACGGTACGCTCCATCATGCCTTACGGCTGCTTCGTGGAGATCCTGCCGGGCAAGGACGGTCTGCTCCATATCTCCGAGATCGACTGGAAGCGTCTCGAGACAGTAGAGGACGCAGGCATCAAGGAGGGCGACAAGATCAAGGTCAAGCTCCTCGACATCGACCCGAAGACCGGCAAGTACAAGCTCTCACGCCGTGTACTGCTCGAGAAGCCGGAAGGCTATGTCGAGCCGCAGCGCCGGCCGCGCGGAGACCGTCGCCCACGCCGTGACGGTGAACGCCGCCATGACGACCGCCGGCCGCGCCGCGAGTTCAGCGACGGCGAGAACAACGATTGATCGTCCGTTCTCCCTATAATAGACTTTTAAACTCATAAGAGGCTTTTAAAATCCCCCCGCAGGCGGCTTTCAACCTGCGGGGGGATTTGCTTTGTACACACCTGAAAACGTGCCTCTGCCCAGCTGTCACATCAACTTGTGACACACCCTCCGTCGGTTTTGAATTAGTTTTACAGATAGAACCAGTGTCTTCTCCCTTTTTCTGCGACTTTCCGCCCCTGTAAACAGGGAGGACCGACTGCCCGGATTCCAATCAGCCGTCACCTGCATTCCAACCGATGCCCGGTTGCACGTCAAGTGGTGCTTTCTTGAAGTCCAAGTAACGCCCTTTTGCAAGGGAATCGGACATCTTTTCCAATGGGTCTGCTATGTATCTGATAATAAGGTGCTTGCAATCCCCCCGACCCGGTTTATATCGGTCGTCTTCACGTACATCGCTTAAATCCATGGGAAATAGGACGATACCGGTTCCGGCATCGCATCCATGAGTAAATTATCTGAACAAAAACAGTCCATGGCCTGCATCAGGAAGCAGCGGAAAGGATTGATTCCTTTCTGCAATCAGTGGCGGACCTCCCCCATTGGGGCAGACTTCCTTGCTGCCGCCCGGTGCAGAAAAGAGGGACAGGATGCAAAATAAACAGGCAGACCGTTGGGAATGTGGAAGTTAATGTCCTCAACCTCCGGCTGTATGACAGGACGGACGACAGAGAGGTAACTGCCGGGTATCTGCCGACAAAAGAAGACTATGTCAGGCTGTTCGTTTATCTGAACGACCGGAAAGAGATCAACCAGGATACATTGCTGAAGGACTATTTCAGACTGAAGAAAGTGAAATGCGGCAATGAGAAGGAGTTCGCCATCCGGTGGAATTACATTGAAGACAAAGAAAAGAAATACCCCTGCAACGAGACGAGACATGAGCTGCTGGCCGCACTCGACAGAGCCGGCATGGAGCACGGCTGGCTTGACGACAGCGGCCGGCAGTATCGGCTCTGGCACCTGCTCTACTCGGTGGAAGCCAAAGATGAGGCCGAGGGAGCCTTGCGCAGACTGAAGGATGACGACAAATTCGTCAGTGAATTCCTGAAAATAAAGCCTTTCAGGAAAGAATACGGAGCCTACTCGGAGAAAGCGGTGAAGAAGCTGCTGGCCGTCATGCGCACGGGCAGCCTGTGGCGGGAAGACGAGATATGCACGGCTACGAAAGAGAGAATCAGCCGCATCATAGAAGGAGACATCGAAGAGGAAATCAAAGTCAGAATGAGGCATACGGCATGTCCCTTCAGGTCTGTTACCGACTTCCAGGGACTGCCCGAGTGGCTGGCCTGCTACGTGGTGTACGGCAGACATTCCGAAACGACAGACATACAGCGGTGGAAGAAGCCGGAGGACCTGATGGCTTACATCAGGAAATTCAGGCAGCATTCGCTCCGCAATCCGATCGTGGAGCAGTGCGTCCTCGAAACGCTCCGCACCGTCCACGACATCTGGAAGGAAGCCGGACAGATAGACGAAATCCATGTGGAGTTAGGACGGAACATGAAGAGCACGGCGGAGCAGCGGAGGAACATGACGGAAAAAGTACTGCGGAACGAGAACACCAATCTGCGCATCAGGCGTCTGTTGATGGAACTGAAGAATGAAGCCGACATCAGGGAGGTACGCCCGTATTCGCCGATGCAGCAGGAGATACTGCGCATCTACGAGGAGGGAGCTCTGCAGGAACTGACGAAGGAGGACAGCGAATATGCAGAGATCGCCAGAATATCAAAGACGGCACAGCCCTCGGCGAAGGAACTGCTGAAGTACAGGCTGTGGCTGGATCAGAAGTACTGTTCGCCCTATACCGGCAAGCCCATATCCCTGTCAAAGCTCTTTACTCCGGCTTATCAGATAGAACATATTATCCCGCAGAGCCGTTACTTTGACGATTCTTTCAGCAACAAGGTAATCTGCGAATCGGAGGTAAACGCATTGAAAAGCAACAGATTAGGATATGAGTTCATCAAGGAACACGGCGGAGAGATTGTCGCCTGTACGATGCTGGGCAATGTACGCGTGCTGAACGAGCAGGAATACAAGACATTCGTAACGGGACATTACGCCAATAACCGGCGCAAGAGAGAGAACCTCCTGCGGGAGGATATACCGATGGAGTTCGCCAATCGGCAGATGAACGACAGCCGGTACATCAGCAAGGTGGTGAAAGGTCTGCTTTCCAACATCGTACGGACGGCAGAGGAGAGAGAGGAGACATCAAAGTTCGTCATATCCTGTACCGGCAGGATTACCGACAGGCTGAAACAGGACTGGGGACTGAATGATGTCTGGAACAGCCTTGTATATACCCGTTTCAAACGGCTCAACGAACTGACGGAGACAGAAGCCTTCGGGCATTGGCAGGACAAAGACAGACGGGTGTTCCAGACTTCCGTCCCCCTGGAACTGCAGCGCGGGTTCAGCAAGAAGCGGATAGACCACCGACACCATGCAATGGACGCACTGGTGATTGCGTGTGCCTCCCGAAACATCATCGGTTATCTTAACAACGAGTCTGCCGAAAGTCCGGAGAAGCGGGAAGACCTGCGCCGGAAACTGTGCGACAAAAACCGCATCATCCGGAAGCCATGGGAAAGCTTCACACAGGATGCCCGTGCAGCGCTGGAAGACATAGTCGTCAGCTTCAAGAACTATGTCCGCATCATCAATAAAGCCACGAACTACTATGAGCGGTACGATGCCGACGGCAGGAAGACAAAGGCAGAACAGAAAGGAGGGGAGATGTGGGCAGTCCGAAAGCCGATGCACGAAGCGACCTATTATGGAAAGGTCAATTTAAGAAGGAAGGAACGGGTCAGCCTGAAGGCGGCTTTGGAGGATATTCCTTCCATCTGCAACAGGGATCTGCGCGACTATATTAACGGATTGGTGGAAAAGCATTACAACAAGAAACAGGTGCTGGCTCGTTTCAGGAGCGTCGGCAACCGATGGAACAAACAGCATATCGACAAGGTGGATGTCTGGCGGTTCAGCGACGGAAAGGAAGAAATGGTAGCAACAAGGAAACCGCTTGACACCTCGTTTGATGCCAAACGCATCGAAGCTGTCACCGACACGGGAATCCAAAGGATTCTCTCAAACTACCTGGAAGCAAAGGGAGGAGATCCTAAGATAGCCTTCACACCGGAGGGAATAGCCGACATGAACCAGCATATAACGGCTTATAACAACGGGAAGCAGCACAAGCCGATATTGAAGGTGAGAGTCTCTACAAAGCTCGGAAAGAAATACCCCGTAGGACAGACGGGCTGCAAAGCCGGGCAGTTTGTGGTTGCAGAAGCCGGGACCAACCTCTACTTTGCAGTCTATGAAGATGGGGAAGGCAACCGGAGCTACGATACGATTCCTTTAAATGAGGCGGTAGAATGTCTGAAACAGGGACTTCCACCGGTTCCCGAAACGAGAGAGAAAGGAGACCGTCTGAAGTTTTATCTCTCACCGAATGATCTTGTGTATGTACCGGCGGGAGACGAGGAGAATGAAATAGACAGAGAACGGATCTACAAGTTTGTTGATTCCAGCGGTACGACAGCGAACTTCATCCCTCACAGGACAGCCGGACTTATTTACAATGTGGACAAGAAACTGGCCGAGGCATTGTGTAATGGCAGCATCATTCAGAATGAATATGGCGTAGGAAGTCAGCAATCCAAAAATCAGAAGGCACTGACAGGGGAAATGGTCAAGGCCGTCTGCTGGAAACTGGAGGTAGACCGGTTGGGGAACATTCTTAGAATCATAAAGTAAAGACCGCACAGAACCATGATAAAGAAGACCCTTTGTTTCAGCAGCCCTGCCTATCTGAGCCTGGGCAATGCGCAGCTGGTGCTCCGGCTGCCTGAAGTGGAGAACAATGAGACGCTGCCGCAGAGGATGAAAAAAGAAGCCGAGCGCACCATCCCGATAGAAGATATTGGGGTGGTGATGCTCGACAACCGGCGCATCACGGTTACGTCAGAAGTCCTGGAAGCGCTGCTGGAAAACAACTGTGCCGTCATCACCTGCGACCAGAAGGGGATGCCGGTCGGGCTGCTCCTCCCTTTGTGCGGGAACACGACACAGAACGAGCGGTTCCGCTTACAGCTGGACGCCTCTCTTCCTTTGCGCAAACAGCTCTGGCAGCAGACGGTAAAGCAGAAGATTCTCAACCAGGAGCGTGTATTGCATGCAAACACGGACAAGAACACCGGCTGTATGCGTGCGTGGGCGAATGACGTACGCAGCGGCGACACCGACAATCTCGAAGGGAGAGCCGCCGCATATTACTGGAAGAACCTTTTTGCAGGTCATCCCGGCTTCGTCCGTGACAGGGACGGGGCACCACACAACCATCTGCTCAATTACGGTTATGCCATCCTGAGAGCTGTCATAGCCCGGTCATTGGTGGGAAGCGGACTGTTGCCCACACTGGGTATCATCATCATAACCGTTATAATGCTTATTGTCTGGCCGATGATGTGATGGAACCATACCGCCCGTATGTCGACCAGCTGGTCATCGACATCATCCGTCGTAATGAGGATATATCGGTTCTGACGAAAGAACTGAAGATGCAGCTTTTGATCATCCCCATGCTGGATGTTGTCGTCAATGGAAAACGAAGTCCGTTGATGATTGCCGCACATCAGACGACGCCCTCTCTTGTCAAATGTTTCTCGGGAGAAATCCGACGTGTCAGCTATCCGAAAATGTAGGTTATCATGATGCGGCTTGATCGTTTCAGTGAATATCGGATTATGTGGATTCTCGTGTTCTTCGACCTGCCTACGGAAACCAAGAAGGAGAAGAAAGCCTATGCTGACTTCCGTAAGTCCTTGATGAAAGATGGATTCACTATGTTCCAGTTCTCTATTTACGTACGCCATTGTGCGAGTATGGAGAATGCCGAAGTCCACATGAGACGGGTTCGGGCAATGCTCCCTAAGATCGGGAAAGTTGGCATACTGTGTATTACGGATAAACAATTCGCCAATATACAGCTTTTCTACGGGGAAAAGCCGAAGCCTCCCAATGCTCCCGGACAGCAATTGGAACTCTTTTAGACTAAAACCTGTGAAAAGTGGGCTCTTCCGTTAAATGCGTAGATGAAGCTCTTTGATATTTATGGGATGTCAAAGGATCTGTATCACGTATCAAGTTATATGCAACATTGATTTACGTTGGTTGGGAAATAAGTGCGTGACGTTTTGGAAGACAAACACAGATCTTCCCCTAGTGTCAGCAATCGTACTATTTGTTCTGCACCATAAAGTCAGTGAAAATCATACAGATAGCAAAATTTTTAGGAACTTATTGTTCCTCAGATACTTATAATACATATTAATAATAAATTACGTGTTTAGTTACGGAATTAAGGATAAAAGTATCAGTTGGAGTATCTTTCTCTGAATGTTTGGATAAAAGTCATTCAGATTATAGTTTCCTGTAACGGTTACTACTTGAAACAAAATAAAACTGGATAAATGTGCCTGTATTTCCGGTAAACAAAGGCTATAGGAATTTCAAGCATTATTTTCCGAACAACAATAGTTTAAAATGCACCTTCAATAAGAGTTTCGTAGAAGTAATGGTAAAACAGACAAGAAGTATCATATTTTTCTTATTCCTTATGTCATAGTAAGCAAAAAGTCCCACACCTTAAAGTGTAGGACTTTTGCCTTGTGGTATTTTTTATTTTCCAAACGACAACCCATCCATCTGATAGTCAACCATTTGTCTTCAATGAGTTGTTGTTGCTACCACAAAGGTAGGAATTTTCAAGCAAATCACAACAAACTTGAAAAGATCCTTTATCCGATTCAGGTTGTTGTTGCTACCACAAAGGTAGGAATTTTCAAGCAAATCACAACGAAGTTCAACGACTTCAGCGTCGAAAGTCTGTTGTTGTTGCTACCACAAAGGTAGGAATTTTCAAGCAAATCACAACTTCTGCCGGAAAACTCTTCAATGGCATATCGGTTGTTGTTGCTACCACAAAGGTAGGAATTTTCAAGCAAATCACAACAGGGGTGTAGGGGGCTTATTAAGCCCCCCGTTGTTGTTGCTACCACAAAGGTAGGAATTTTCAAGCAAATCACAACCAAGATGCTGTCCGGTGACGGCAGCTGGAGTTGTTGTTGCTACCACAAAGGTAGGAATTTTCAAGCAAATCACAACAGGGGTGTAGGGGGCTTATTAAGCCCCCCAGTTGTTGTTGCTACCACAAAGGTAGGAATTTTCAAGCAAATCACAACGTCTTCGTCTGTTTCTGATTTTGATTTCAGTTGTTGTTGCTACCACAAAGGTAGGAATTTTCAAGCAAATCACAACATGCAACGAAGCAGTATCTGATTGATGTGCGTTGTTGTTGCTACCACAAAGGTAGGAATTTTCAAGCAAATCACAACAAGTCCAACTATGACTGGAAACAGATTCTGTTGTTGTTGCTACCACAAAGGTAGGAATTTTCAAGCAAATCACAACGACAACCATGGTCGTGTCTACGGCTCGTCTGTTGTTGTTGCTACCACAAAGGTAGGAATTTTCAAGCAAATCACAACAAGCTTGAAAAGATCCTTTATCCGATTCAGTTGTTGTTGCTACCACAAAGGTAGGAATTTTCAAGCAAATCACAACGCTGTCACGCATGACGTTGCTTCATTTGTTGTTGTTGTTGCTACCACAAAGGTAGGAATTTTCAAGCAAATCACAACAACTCCGTGGTGCAGTCACTTGTTAACTTGTTGTTGTTGCTACCACAAAGGTAGGAATTTTCAAGCAAATCACAACATGTCGGATGGCGTGTATCAATTCCAGATGGTTGTTGTTGCTACCACAAAGGTAGGAATTTTCAAGCAAATCACAACGGTTTCCTGATCGGCATGACTGCCATCTACGTTGTTGTTGCTACCACAAAGGTAGGAATTTTCAAGCAAATCACAACGGCCGCCGGTTGTATAACGTATTCCGTGGTGTTGTTGTTGCTACCACAAAGGTAGGAATTTTCAAGCAAATCACAACCGATGCAACGAAGCAGTATCTGATTGATGTGTTGTTGTTGCTACCACAAAGGTAGGAATTTTCAAGCAAATCACAACGACAACCATGGTCGTGTCTACGGCTCGTCTGTTGTTGTTGCTACCACAAAGGTAGGAATTTTCAAGCAAATCACAACAGGGGTGTAGGGGGCTTATTAAGCCCCCCGTTGTTGTTGCTACCACAAAGGTAGGAATTTTCAAGCAAATCACAACATACTGCTATTACACCTATCCTGACGACTGTTGTTGTTGCTACCACAAAGGTAGGAATTTTCAAGCAAATCACAACCTTCTGAACCTCATGACAATAACTTTACAGTTGTTGTTGCTACCACAAAGGTAGGAATTTTCAAGCAAATCACAACGATGCGTAAGGAGTTCGCTACGTGCGTCATGTTGTTGTTGCTACCACAAAGGTAGGAATTTTCAAGCAAATCACAACAGCAGACCGATTCTTTTTTGCCTGAACGAGGTTGTTGTTGCTACCACAAAGGTAGGAATTTTCAAGCAAATCACAACAAGTCCAACTATGACTGGAAACAGATTCTCGTTGTTGTTGCTACCACAAAGGTAGGAATTTTCAAGCAAATCACAACAATTACGTGGTGCAGTCACTTGTTAACTTGTTGTTGTTGCTACCACAAAGGTAGGAATTTTCAAGCAAATCACAACAAAAAAGGAGATATACCGCTGGCCGGTGTAGTTGTTGTTGCTACCACAAAGGTAGGAATTTTCAAGCAAATCACAACCGAGCCTGTTACTGTCATGAGGCAGGTTGAGGTTGTTGTTGCTACCACAAAGGTAGGAATTTTCAAGCAAATCACAACCGCCAGCGGTGCTACTACTTCCTCTTACGGTTGTTGTTGCTACCACAAAGGTAGGAATTTTCAAGCAAATCACAACAAAAAAGGAGATATACCGCTGGCCGGTGTAGTTGTTGTTGCTACCACAAAGGTAGGAATTTTCAAGCAAATCACAACGACTTCCGTCTGTGTAACTTTGACGATGGCGTTGTTGTTGCTACCACAAAGGTAGGAATTTTCAAGCAAATCACAACGCAATAGACTGCGCCGTCACCACATCCACAGTTGTTGTTGCTACCACAAAGGTAGGAATTTTCAAGCAAATCACAACGCCGTATGATGCCTATACTGTTGAATCACTGTTGTTGTTGCTACCACAAAGGTAGGAATTTTCAAGCAAATCACAACTTTGATGCGGCAACGGAAGATTCAGGCTCAGTTGTTGTTGCTACCACAAAGGTAGGAATTTTCAAGCAAATCACAACAGGACAATTCCTTTCCAATGCTGCTTCAGCGTTGTTGTTGCTACCACAAAGGTAGGAATTTTCAAGCAAATCACAACTCCCTAAAGACGTTTTTAAAAGTCCTTGAGGTTGTTGTTGCTACCACAAAGGTAGGAATTTTCAAGCAAATCACAACAAGGATTTGGTCCTTCTGAATGGGGATTTAGTTGTTGTTGCTACCACAAAGGTAGGAATTTTCAAGCAAATCACAACGTATTCGTTTGGATAATGATACTTCTCGTAGTTGTTGTTGCTACCACAAAGGTAGGAATTTTCAAGCAAATCACAACCGTTACCCTCAGTTGGGCTATTTTGATAGGTTGTTGTTGCTACCACAAAGGTAGGAATTTTCAAGCAAATCACAACAATTTTTCTGACCTTTTTGATCGTCAGGTCGTTGTTGTTGCTACCACAAAGGTAGGAATTTTCAAGCAAATCACAACCCGTTCGTCGCATTCTGCGCCTTTCGTTTTGTTGTTGTTGCTACCACAAAGGTAGGAATTTTCAAGCAAATCACAACAGACAGCTAGTGCGCAATGCTGTTATGCCGGTTGTTGTTGCTACCACAAAGGTAGGAATTTTCAAGCAAATCACAACTATACTCTTAAGAAAGCCGTATCAGACAAGTTGTTGTTGCTACCACAAAGGTAGGAATTTTCAAGCAAATCACAACATAAATCAATCTGTGTGAATCCCGAGTGCGTTGTTGTTGCTACCACAAAGGTAGGAATTTTCAAGCAAATCACAACGCCTCAGTTAACGACCTATAGAGTGCTTCAGTTGTTGTTGCTACCACAAAGGTAGGAATTTTCAAGCAAATCACAACCCCTTTGTCCCAGTATAGTCCTGTATGTTGGTTGTTGTTGCTACCACAAAGGTAGGAATTTTCAAGCAAATCACAACCTTGGCGCAAATCAAGGCAAGGCACTTGACGTTGTTGTTGCTACCACAAAGGTAGGAATTTTCAAGCAAATCACAACTTCAGTCGGACATGTTGCGCCTGACGCATGCGTTGTTGTTGCTACCACAAAGGTAGGAATTTTCAAGCAAATCACAACCAAGACTTGACCAATAGCAAAAACGTGCGGTTGTTGTTGCTACCACAAAGGTAGGAATTTTCAAGCAAATCACAACATATCTGACGGTGTATATCAGTTCCGCATGGTTGTTGTTGCTACCACAAAGGTAGGAATTTTCAAGCAAATCACAACCGATAGCAGCACCGTACTTCCGCTCATCGAGTTGTTGTTGCTACCACAAAGGTAGGAATTTTCAAGCAAATCACAACTTCGACAACTACTTCCCAACTCGTAATGTCGTTGTTGTTGCTACCACAAAGGTAGGAATTTTCAAGCAAATCACAACTTATCTTCGTTCTTCTGATTTGTTAAAAAAGTTGTTGTTGCTACCACAAAGGTAGGAATTTTCAAGCAAATCACAACTGCTTGGGATGACTGCCATATACCCCGATTGTTGTTGTTGCTACCACAAAGGTAGGAATTTTCAAGCAAATCACAACATCTTTCATAGAGCGCCTCTATTCTATGCGTTGTTGTTGCTACCACAAAGGTAGGAATTTTCAAGCAAATCACAACTTCTCGTCAGAGTATCAAGTCTGGTCAGCGGTTGTTGTTGCTACCACAAAGGTAGGAATTTTCAAGCAAATCACAACAGGGTGAGAAGTTGAAATTTGATGGTCGGAGTTGTTGTTGCTACCACAAAGGTAGGAATTTTCAAGCAAATCACAACGTCTCGTCAGAGCATCAAGACCGGTCAGCGGTTGTTGTTGCTACCACAAAGGTAGGAATTTTCAAGCAAATCACAACGGGGGTGTAGGGGGTCTGATTCAGACCCCCGTTGTTGTTGCTACCACAAAGGTAGGAATTTTCAAGCAAATCACAACTGATGGCGAATCCTTTGGGTTCATCCCTCGGTTGTTGTTGCTACCACAAAGGTAGGAATTTTCAAGCAAATCACAACCAGGTCTCGCCTGTCGATACCGTTGCAGCTGTTGTTGTTGCTACCACAAAGGTAGGAATTTTCAAGCAAATCACAACAGCAGAAGTGAGTGAAACGCACAAGATAGAGTTGTTGTTGCTACCACAAAGGTAGGAATTTTCAAGCAAATCACAACCAAATAGGTTACTTGCTGCCCTCGCTTGTTAGTTGTTGTTGCTACCACAAAGGTAGGAATTTTCAAGCAAATCACAACACTGTTTTGTAACCGTCAATTTGTTACACGTTGTTGTTGCTACCACAAAGGTAGGAATTTTCAAGCAAATCACAACATCTGTGAAATAGACATCCTTTCTACGATGTTGTTGTTGCTACCACAAAGGTAGGAATTTTCAAGCAAATCACAACTAGAAGGAGGTTCTCATGCATCCGGCCATGAGTTGTTGTTGCTACCACAAAGGTAGGAATTTTCAAGCAAATCACAACAATGAGGTGCTTGACGCTTTGGTCAACCTGTTGTTGTTGCTACCACAAAGGTAGGAATTTTCAAGCAAATCACAACTTGCTGTAAGACTGCCGTTCGCCTTTGCAAGTTGTTGTTGCTACCACAAAGGTAGGAATTTTCAAGCAAATCACAACATGTCGGGATGTCCTTGAAGTTCTTGCCTGTTGTTGTTGCTACCACAAAGGTAGGAATTTTCAAGCAAATCACAACCTCATTCTGCGCCGTTCGTGTTTAACTTGAGTTGTTGTTGCTACCACAAAGGTAGGAATTTTCAAGCAAATCACAACGAAAGAAAGGCAGAAGGTTATTTGTCTATGGTTGTTGTTGCTACCACAAAGGTAGGAATTTTCAAGCAAATCACAACTGGTATGACGGTATAAATACATCTATCATGTTGTTGTTGCTACCACAAAGGTAGGAATTTTCAAGCAAATCACAACAGAACTCGTTATTATCCGTATTGAAACCAAGTTGTTGTTGCTACCACAAAGGTAGGAATTTTCAAGCAAATCACAACAGAACTCGTTATTATCTGTATTGAAACCAAGTTGTTGTTGCTACCACAAAGGTAGGAATTTTCAAGCAAATCACAACCTAGTCTCTTTCGTTTGGTTCGTAATTATCAGTTGTTGTTGCTACCACAAAGGTAGGAATTTTCAAGCAAATCACAACATATTCCTTATTGCTTTGTTACGTATTTCAGTTGTTGTTGCTACCACAAAGGTAGGAATTTTCAAGCAAATCACAACACGTGACAACTTGATTAAGCAAGGTAAGTCGTTGTTGTTGCTACCACAAAGGTAGGAATTTTCAAGCAAATCACAACCGTCTGTTGATTTCGATGCCCTCGGCTACGAGTTGTTGTTGCTACCACAAAGGTAGGAATTTTCAAGCAAATCACAACCCTGATTCAGTGTCTAACCGTTTGATTTAGGTTGTTGTTGCTACCACAAAGGTAGGAATTTTCAAGCAAATCACAACTAGAATTCCAAAACCTGTTCCTGTCTCATCGTTGTTGTTGCTACCACAAAGGTAGGAATTTTCAAGCAAATCACAACAAAATAAATATTTTATGAGTTTTGATTTTAGTTGTTGTTGCTACCACAAAGGTAGGAATTTTCAAGCAAATCACAACTTCGGGTATTTTATAAAATCACTATCAGATGTTGTTGTTGCTACCACAAAGGTAGGAATTTTCAAGCAAATCACAACTCGCTTTACAAGTCTATCGTTGAGCTAACTGTTGTTGTTGCTACCACAAAGGTAGGAATTTTCAAGCAAATCACAACTAAGCAGTTTCTACATTATTAGTTTCCTCGTTGTTGTTGCTACCACAAAGGTAGGAATTTTCAAGCAAATCACAACGCGTGCCTGGTATAATCCGAAGATGTGTTTGTTGTTGTTGCTACCACAAAGGTAGGAATTTTCAAGCAAATCACAACTTCTCCGCAGCATCGTCCAATGCTACTGTAGTTGTTGTTGCTACCACAAAGGTAGGAATTTTCAAGCAAATCACAACAAACAGCTCCTGCGTTACCCTCAATTAGGCGTTGTTGTTGCTACCACAAAGGTAGGAATTTTCAAGCAAATCACAACAAGATGCAGGATTGAGTGTTGCTGCTTTGGTTGTTGTTGCTACCACAAAGGTAGGAATTTTCAAGCAAATCACAACGAACGCCGTATAGCTGATATGCGTGCGTCTGTTGTTGTTGCTACCACAAAGGTAGGAATTTTCAAGCAAATCACAACAGGGGTGTAGGGGGGCTTTATAAGCCCCCCGTTGTTGTTGCTACCACAAAGGTAGGAATTTTCAAGCAAATCACAACGGAATGCCGTCACATTCTCCATTCGTCAAGGTTGTTGTTGCTACCACAAAGGTAGGAATTTTCAAGCAAATCACAACTGAGGAGAAAGCATCATTATTTGCTCTCACGTTGTTGTTGCTACCACAAAGGTAGGAATTTTCAAGCAAATCACAACAATCCGCTGGAGGGTGGCATCGTCCACGCCGTTGTTGTTGCTACCACAAAGGTAGGAATTTTCAAGCAAATCACAACAATTTATTGAAATTATGATCTTTATTGATGTTGTTGTTGCTACCACAAAGGTAGGAATTTTCAAGCAAATCACAACAAGCGACCAAGCAGTATCTGATTGATGAACGTTGTTGTTGCTACCACAAAGGTAGGAATTTTCAAGCAAATCACAACTCAATGGCCTTTCTATCTCCTCTTCTACTTTGTTGTTGTTGCTACCACAAAGGTAGGAATTTTCAAGCAAATCACAACATGGATTCGTGTGTTGTCTCCATCATTTGTGTTGTTGTTGCTACCACAAAGGTAGGAATTTTCAAGCAAATCACAACTGCTGCTGGTGTGCCTCTGCAGGCTGTCAAGTTGTTGTTGCTACCACAAAGGTAGGAATTTTCAAGCAAATCACAACTTGAACTTTCAAAGTACCGTCTGCTTTAAAGTTGTTGTTGCTACCACAAAGGTAGGAATTTTCAAGCAAATCACAACATCTCTTCGTCTGAACTCAAGCAGGCTGTTGTTGTTGTTGCTACCACAAAGGTAGGAATTTTCAAGCAAATCACAACTATGACTTCGAGGTTTACGTTCCCGTCTGGTTGTTGTTGCTACCACAAAGGTAGGAATTTTCAAGCAAATCACAACTATAATCGCCCAAAATTCTTTCCAGGCCGTGTTGTTGTTGCTACCACAAAGGTAGGAATTTTCAAGCAAATCACAACAGGGGTGTAGGGGGGCTTAATAAGCCCCCCGTTGTTGTTGCTACCACAAAGGTAGGAATTTTCAAGCAAATCACAACAAGCAGATCCTCGACAAGATGCTGTCTGGTGTTGTTGTTGCTACCACAAAGGTAGGAATTTTCAAGCAAATCACAACGCTATGATGTCCAGTTCGGTGCGCGACCGTGTTGTTGTTGCTACCACAAAGGTAGGAATTTTCAAGCAAATCACAACATAGTCCTACACCAGTAGTTTCCATCAGAAGTTGTTGTTGCTACCACAAAGGTAGGAATTTTCAAGCAAATCACAACACGAGTGCATGCGAGTTCTGAAGCCGAACGGTTGTTGTTGCTACCACAAAGGTAGGAATTTTCAAGCAAATCACAACCCAGTCCGTAGTACTCGTCAGGCATGCGCAGTTGTTGTTGCTACCACAAAGGTAGGAATTTTCAAGCAAATCACAACGACTATCCGGCTTTTAATTTTTTGGTTCGTGTTGTTGTTGCTACCACAAAGGTAGGAATTTTCAAGCAAATCACAACATGGCAAGGTTGTTGGTAAGGAATCTATCAGTTGTTGTTGCTACCACAAAGGTAGGAATTTTCAAGCAAATCACAACCAACCCTTTTTTCTTCTTATTCTGCGTTAAGTTGTTGTTGCTACCACAAAGGTAGGAATTTTCAAGCAAATCACAACGGTGTCGACACTATTGTGTCTGCTGCTGAAGTTGTTGTTGCTACCACAAAGGTAGGAATTTTCAAGCAAATCACAACGGTTATGAATTGACACCTCTTGCTTGTATGTTGTTGTTGCTACCACAAAGGTAGGAATTTTCAAGCAAATCACAACGGTTATGAATTGACACCTCTTGCTTGTATGTTGTTGTTGCTACCACAAAGGTAGGAATTTTCAAGCAAATCACAACTTTGTACCAATTTTGACGGTTGATGGATAAGTTGTTGTTGCTACCACAAAGGTAGGAATTTTCAAGCAAATCACAACTGGTGCTGAACAACACCGGCGGCGAGAACGGTTGTTGTTGCTACCACAAAGGTAGGAATTTTCAAGCAAATCACAACTGCCGGCTGGATTGTTTACCGCATTAACAAGTTGTTGTTGCTACCACAAAGGTAGGAATTTTCAAGCAAATCACAACATGTTGTAAGTGTAGAGGGTGTGTCAAAATGCAAATACCATTTTGATAATCTCACAGTTTGAAACAATCCAATAGAAATGACCATTTCTGTACTCGATTCTGAGTAAAGAAATGGTCTTTTCTTTGTTGTAGGAAAAACCTGCTTATAGTTTGAAAGTTGTCAAGTTATTCATCTGCATTTTGACACACCCTACTTAATGAATATGAAGTTTGAAGTTATATAATCGCCTTGAACATGCTGAATATGAAGCTTGAGGCTATATCATCGTCATGTACACTTAGATGAATAGGAAACTCAGAATTATACCATCATTCTCCTTTGGAACCACTTGTGGAAAACAGGGTCGGTTATTTTCAGTTCTTCTCCTTCCTTTTCTATCAGGTCACGTTCCAGAAGGGCTGTCTTCAGCCGGTTCACATTGGAATAGCTGCCTAAATGGTACTTCTCCCGGACTTCCGACAGTGTAAAATTCTTTGTGACACCGGTGCAGATCGCACGCAGGAAGTTAAGCTGATATCCTGAGAGCGGCTCCACCATCTGCATGAAAAGCACTTCATTCGTAGCAAGAAGATCCTCCGAAGCCTGTTTTATGTCGGCCTCGTCCACACGCTCCCCTTCCTCTTTCTGTGTGTAAACAAGCCAGGACAACTGCTGTACATAAGCCGAATAATTGTCCGTGAACCTGCAGATTTCCTCTGCCAGAGCTGTGCTGATGGTCCTTTTGCCGTCTGCAAAGTGGCTGACAATATATTCCACCCATTCGGCCGTCGGAATCTTGTCCAATGCTATCAGGTCGCCGAACTGATAGAAAGGCATACTGTGGTGCAGGAAGATGCTGCCCATCAAGTGATGCTTACTACCGAAAAGACAGTAGGACACGTGCTGCTGGTGCTGCCAGACACTCCTCAGCCGTGCCTGTACCTGTTTGCTGTCGGCCATTTCGCCTATCTGCTGGAATTCATCTATGCAGACGACGATATGTTTTCCTTTCCTCACGGCAATCTTCTCGACCATTCCGAGCACCTCTTCAGGCGTATGCGTCTTCGGTGTTATCCCTAAAGAAATGGCAAAATCGCTGTTCGGTTCAGGGCTGAAGGAAATCCGCGGTGTAAGTCTGTACAGGAAGTCCCGGGCTTCTTCAAGCCACATGCTCCGCTGCGAAGCGGTCTGCTTCAACACTTCCGATGCCAGCCTGTTGTAAAAGTCGTACTCACTTTTACAGCCGAAGATGTCCAGATAAACCGTAAGGATGTTGTCGTCCGGCTCGAGTCTGCCACACACGTGTTTCACCAGGGAAGTCTTTCCCAACCGTCGCGGGGACATCAGTATGACGTTGATGCCGCCCCTGAAATCATTCAGGAGCCGTTTCGTTTCCTGCGACCTTCCAATGAAGTTGTAATCGGAGACCGCCACACCATAAACAAATTTCCTGCACATGACGTTACGTTTTCAGTTTGTTTTACGAATGCAAATATAGTAATAAAACGGCAATCACACAAGCAGGTGTCACACAAAATTGTGTGACACCTGCTTGTGTGATTGCCAATATGCTTTCTACAAGATAGTTACATATATTCTTCCATGACTTTACATACCGCCGCCGGCACCCATTCCCATGCCGTTCATCTGCTGGTCGTTCTTCTTTTCCTGGAAGTCGTTCGAAATGTTGCTCTTGTGTGTCTGGAACTGCTTCTTGGTGTTTCCGAAGTTCCAGGTGACGGTCAATGCCACCTGCTGGGCTGGAATCCGGATGTTCATACGGTTCTCGAAGCCGGCTCCACGGCTGTACTGGCTGATCTTGATCTTGCCCGTCAGCGGTACGAAATACATCAGACTGATGTCGAGCTTGTCCTTGACAAGACTCTTCGAAAGCGACGTGTTGAACATATTGAAGCCGCCGTTATACCCCTGCAGGGAATATTTCTTCGTCAGTCCACCCACGAACATACTCCATTTCAGCTTCCACGGCAAGGTCTGCTGCAGTCCCAGGAATCCCGTGGCCTGCCATCCATGGCTGTGTTCGCCCAGCTGGTTGGAACGGATGTCACCGTAATCGACTCCTCCGTTGAACATGATACGGGTCTTCGGCGTGAGGGCATAGTTCATGAAAGTAGTGAAATTCGTCCAGCGGCTGCGTACGATATTGCCGTAGGTAGTGTTCAGAACCGTCCCGTCCATGAAGGAATACTGCTCGATCTGGTTGTTGGCAAACGATTCTCCCAACGTCATGTTGACCATGAACTTCGGTGTGAAGTAGTTGAAGACAAAACTTATATTATGGCTTTTCTCAACGGCCAGGTCCGGGTTGCCATAGCTCAGCACCGTCGGGTTGGAACGGTCGACATACGGGTTGAGATAGCTGATTCCGGGGCGGGTGATGCGCATTCCGTAGTTCACACCGATGTTGAATCCTGCCGAGATATTATAAGTAAGACTGGCCGACGGCACCAGATTACCGTAGTTCTTCTTGAAGTCGCTGCCCGGACCGACGATGAACTCCACGTTCTCCCATGTATGTTCATAGCGCAGGCCGGCCTTTGCTCCGAACTTGCCCAGCGTCGCACTGTATTCGGCATACTCGGCAAGAATGTTCTGTGTATTCTTGTAATTGACGCTGTTGGCTGCATTGTAGACCTCGTTTCCGCCCGTGATGTCATAGTACTTTGAATCGGACGAGTTACGACGGGAGATGAACTTCAGGCCGGCATTCAGCGTCTGTCCCTTGCCCAGCGGCGTGGTGAAGTCCGCCTGTACCGTATGCTCCGCACCCCGTGTCTTCGCCTCGGAGTAGAGGTCGTGCAACGGAATGGTCACGTTGCCCGGTATCGGGTCGTAGACACGGCGGTTGTCGTTCTCCGCCGGAGAAGTTGTGAAAAGATAGCTCAGCATCAGGCTGCTTGTACGATCTTTGTTGAAGAAACGCTGGTAGTCCACGCTTCCGTTGAAACTCGTGTTGGTGTTCTCCATCGTCATCTCGTTGCCGTAGGAGAACCCCGCAGCTCCGTATGGACCGCCTGAGAAACGTGTCAAAGGATGCCCGTCGTTCTTCATAGAGAAAGAAGTAAGCCCTACGGAAGCACCGATGTTGCTCATCGAGTCAAGTTCATATCCCAGGCTGATGCTGTTCATCGTGAACGGGATGCGTGTATGCCCTTCCTGCCAGTAGTCCATGCGTGACCCGTCGGCCGAGGTACGGTTGATTTCCGTTACAGTCCCGTTGACCAGGGCCTTGCTGTACATGACGTTGGCACTGTAGGTAAGTTTTCCCTGCTGTCCGCTCAGGAAGCCTGAGGTGCGCCATCCCCTGCTGCTTGCTGTGAGGCTTACATTGCCGTTGTAGCCGTTCAACTTCACCTTGCCCTGACCGTCGGCATGGTTCATGACGATGTTCAGCACACCGCCGACACCTTCCGCATCGTATTTTGCTCCCGGGTTCGTAACCACCTCTATCGACTTCACGGCCGATGCCGGCATCGACTTGAATATCTGTGACGGGCTGGCCGAGAACATCACGTTGGGTTTTCCGTCCACATAGACCTTGAAGGAACTCTGGCCGTTGACGGTGATATTGTCCTGTCCGTCGACCGTCACCATCGGGACTTTGCGAAGCATATCGAGTACCGTGTTCGTCTTGGCATCGTTGTCGGACTGTACATCATATGACATCTTGTCGGTCTCCATCTTCACCAGCGGCTTCTGTGCCACCACCTCAACGCCTTTCAGCTGCTTGGCATCGTCCTGTACAAGAAGCTGTCCGAGGCTGATCGTGCCGCCTGCCGCCGTCAGCTGTACCTTGCGTACGATTTCCTTGCGCCCCATCGAGCTGAAAGAGATGAGGTAACTGCCCTGTCCGGTCACTTTCTGGGCGAACTTCCCGTCCTGTCCCGTGACCGACATGGCTACCGGCTTCTCGCTTCTTCTGCCTTTGTAGACTCTGATTGTAGCGAACGGCTCTCCCTCATGAGTCAGAGAATCGACCAGCGCACCTGAAATAACAGATGTCTGACCTTGTGCGGCCATGGAAACCAACAGCAAAACATAGGTGAAAAACAATTTTCCAATTTTCATAATAGTATGTTTTATGGATCTCAAGTTACGGTATTATAACTTTTCGCCTAAATAATAGAATCATTTAAAATTAATATTTTAAGCATACTTTGTAAGGAGGTCGACAAGACTGCCTGTCTGCAAATTCATCCTAATCAAGTGTACCACTTATATAACACACTGCAAAAGTAGGATAAATATTCTGTCCCTGCAAATGTTTTTCCTAAAAAAATAAGGTACTCATAGAAAATAATGTGCTCAACCCTTCATGCCACCTTAATTATATAGAAGCCGCATCGGATTTCGGCACTGCACTGCATTCTTTTACTGCACTCTGCTCCCTCCCGGCAATAAACAGTAAGGTTGTGCGCCCTCGAAACGACTGGTGTTGACCGACGACACGATGAGTGTCGGACATCAGTGCAACGACAGGATGCGGAACCGGTTGCATTCCCGTCACAAAATACTACGCAAACGGCCTGCCATAAGGCCATTTCCAAAAGCCTGTAAAGGGTGTGCAGACATCAAAAAGGCTTTCTCCCGTAACACAAAAAGGGTACAAGAGAAAGCCTTTCTTACCTAAGATAAAAGCAAGAAGAATGTATTTTCACCCTATCTCACCTGTGAGGTGACCGGACTGTTGATGCCTTTCATCGCTACCAGGAAGGCCTTGGCAGAACCGAACTTCAGGCGCATATCAAGGCGGACGGGGATGTGGTTCTTGTCATCAGTGACGTAAAAACTGGCAATGTCGCGCCACTTCTCGTCTTCATATTCATAATAGGTGAGACGTAGACAGCGATACTTGTGACCATTGTCAGCCTTTATGTTCTCCTTTCCTAAATAGACGATTCGGGCGGCATGCCGGCTGTTCCCATCTACGATAGGGAACTTCACCACCTCGCCTTTCTTCCAGCTTTCAGGATTAAAGCTGCGTGCCCGGAGAAAGATGCTCATCATGTCGAAAGAACAGTCATCGTAGGTGCGCTCCATCCACTGATGCTTGCCTTCATTGTTGATTCTGTGCTGGCGCAGCCTGCTCCTGCCGTTCGGATAGGAATAAAACACCTCATCCACCGTGTAACGCTTCCCTTCCCTGGCTCCCTTACGGAAGTAGAGCGGTTCCATCTGTTTCGAGTTATAGGTGAGAAGCGTGTCGCGCAGCACGAAATAATCGTCCAACCGACCGTTCCCGCGTGTGGTGAGCGAAGCACGGTAAGCCGGAATACCCTTGTAGGTGGACGAGACCGTGTACCACGATGCCGTACCCGCTTTGACCCAGATAAACTTCCAGTTGTAATAGAGGTTGTACGTCAAGTATTCGCCGCTGCTGAAAGCCGTATTGCGGAATGTACACTGTGCCGACGCACTGACAGCCGTCATTGCCAGAAGACAGACTATATAATTCTTCAGCTTTTTCATATTCTCAGTTTAATCCGTTCAACTCATATATATTCTTTATTTCTCTCTTTTAAAAGAAAAAGAATGTTTTAGTATGATAGGCTGTGGATTTGTGCAGAACTTTTCTGCCGTTTTCTTGGCAGAATGGTTATCAATCCGTGGTAGCGGCTTGTCGACAGATTGTGTTTATATTTTCTGTCTGGTAATCAGCTGCTATACCCGTTTATCCACATTTTCCACAATCGGTGCAAAGATAATAAGTTTATATCTTTTTTAGCGTGTAAGTTGTGTAAAACTTCCCTAAAACGGCGTGAATAACCCTGTGGATATCCACGATGCGCTGTCTGCTTCCGTAGCTGTGTGGATATCCACAGGGTTATGAAGGAGTTATCCACAGGTTTTTCCACAGGGTTATCAACAGGATGATATGGGTTCTGGTGGTACTGGCTGCTGCCAGAGAAGCCAGCCATGTACTCCCTACAGGTCATCCACCAGTGCCGTGCTCTTGGCGTATGCCGTGCTCTTGGCTTCAAAGAAGTCGGTCTTTACCATGTTGGCATTGGAGTACTGCCCTACCCATTTCATGTTCTCCGGCTCTTTCCGGTTGTCATCATAGAGGAAGCCGAAACCGAGGCCTGACCAGCGGAGATTACCGAGATAACGGATATAATCGGATACCATCTGTTCGTTCAGTCCCTGTACATCATTGCCGATGACGTACTGTCCCCATGCTATTTCCTGCCGTACCCCCTCACGCATCATGTCTTCATAAACCTTTATTCTATCGGGTGTGAACATATCCGGTTCCTCTTTCTTGAGTTCGAGGATGATGCTGCGGAAAAGCCAGAGATGGGTGTTCTCATCCCGGTTGATATAGCGGATTTCCTGTGCCGAGCCGGACATCTTTCCGTTCCGGCTGAGGTTGTAGAAGAACATGAAGCCGCTGTAGAAGTAGATGCCTTCGAGGATGAAGTTGGCAATGAGCGTCTTCATCAGGCTGAACTTGTCACGCTTCTCATGGAACTCGTTGTAGCAGTCGCCGATGAACTTGTTACGGTTCAGCAGGTGTTCGTCTGTCTTCCACTGGTAGAGAATGTCGTTCCGTTCCTCCGGACTGCAGATGGTATCGAGCATGTAACTGTAACTCTGGCTGTGGATACACTCCTGAAAGGCCTGGATATGCAGACAGAGGTTCACCTCGTTGGCAGTGATGTATTCGCTGACGGTCGGCAGGTTGTTGCTCTGCAGGGAATCGAGGAAGACAAGGAAGCTCAGTATCTTGTCGTAAGCCGTACGTTCTGCCTTGTCGAGCCGTGGATAGTCTTTGAAGTCCTGTGACAGGTTGATTTCCTCCGGAATCCAGAAGTTGTTCATGGCCTGTCTGTACCAGTCGCTGACCCATGAATATTTCATGTTGTTGAAGTCGTTGAGGTTGGTGGTGTTGCCACCGATCATTCTTCTCAGGCGCAGGTCGGTGTCGCCTGATGGATTGAATAATTTGTTACGTTTCAGTTTATTGTCCATTGTGTGAATATTTTAGTAGGCGGTGATAAGCGGTGATAAGCGATGATTTTAACTCCCTTGACTCCTTGCTTACGATGCGCAGCTCTCGCACTCTTCCACCTCCAGTGACTTGCTGCGGACATAGTAGAGGGTCTTGACACCGCTCTTCCAGGCGAAGAGGTAGAGGTCGAGTACCTGACGCATGGTGAAGTCGTTGGTAATGTATAAGTTCATACTTTGCGCCTGGTCGATGTGGCGCTGGCGTATGCCGGAGGCGCGGACGCTCCACTTCTGGTTGATGAGATAGGCACTCTTGTACATCCAGTAAGTCTCGTCAGACAGTTCCGGTGCGACCCGCGGGAGCATGCTTCCTTTCTTTTCCTCCAAGAAGAAACGCTTCATAATGGGATCCAGTCCGGCTGTCGTCCCTGCGATGATGCTCGTACTGCTGGTCGGAGCGACGGCAAGCAGATAGGCATTGCGCATTCCCTGCCGGGCGACCGTGCGGCGGACCTCCTGCCATTCGGCACTGCCATAGCCTCGCTTGTCGAAGTAAGCACCCGTCTGCCAGTCGCTTCCTTCAAAGAACTGATAGCTTCCTTTATCTCTGGCAAGGTCAGAACTGGCGAGGATAGCCGCCCGGTTGATGGTCTCGAAGACCTTGTCCATGAACTGCAGGTGATCCTCACTCTCCCATTTGATGCGCCGTTTGGCCAGTGCATGGTGGTAACCGCTCACGCCCAGACCTATGGAACGGTACCGCTGGTTGGTGATCCGGGCGTAGGGAACAGGATAGAAGTTGAGGCTGATGACGTTGTCAAGCGCACGGACAACTGTCGCCACCTTCTCTTTCATCTGCTCCTCGTCCTCCAATGGCAGTCTGCCAAGCGACAGACTTGCCAGGTTGCAGACCACGAACTCGCCCGGACGGGTCTTCGTGACGACAACGGTATCACCGTCTTCCGTCTCTATCTCCTTGGATATTGTTTCGATGGGAGCCATGTTCTGGGCTATCTCCGTGCAGAGATTGGAGCAGTAGATCATTCCCTTATGACCGTTGGGGTTGGCCCTGTTCACTGTATCCCGGTTGAATGTGAACGGTGTTCCGGTCTCTACAGCAGAGCGGAGGACGAGGCGGACGATGTCCTTGATGCTGATGACACGCCGCGAGAGACGCTGGTCGTTGACACAGTCAAGATACCTGCGTTCCCACTCCTCGCCGTAGCAGTCCTCCAGGCAATAGCCCTTGATGCGCATGATTTCGTTCGGACAGAAGAGCGTCCAGTTCTGATTCAGGTCTTCTTCGGCCATCTTCCAGAACAGGTCCGGATAGCAGATCGCCGGGAAAATGTCGTGTGCCTTCATGCGGTCGTCGCCGTTGTTGGTGCGGAGCTGCAGGAACTCGGGCAGATCCTTGTGCCATACATCCAGGTAAACTGCCACGGCACCCTGCCGCATTCCCAGCTGGTCTACCGCCACAGCGGTGTCGTTGACGAGTTTCATCCATCGGATGACTCCTCCCGCCACGCCCTTGAAGCCACGGATATTGCCCCCCGTGGCACGTATCTTGCCGAAGTACATCCCCATGCCGCCGCCGAACTTGCTCACCTGCGAGAAGTTGTCCAGCGAGCGGTAGATGCCGTCCAGACTGTCGGGGACAGTGTCTATGAAGCAGCTTGAGAGCTGATGGTTCGGTTTTCTGGCATTCGAGAGCGTCGGTGTCGCCATGGTCACTTCCAGCCGGCTGAGCAGGTCGTAGATGCGCCGTACCCATAGAAGCCGGTCTTCCTTCTTCTCCGGCAGGGCGAGATGCAGTGCGATACCGAGGAACATCTCCTGTACACGTTCGAGCACCTTGCCTGCATAGCTCTTGATGACATAGCGTTTCAGCAGCAGGTCGAGTCCGGAGAAGTTCAGGAGTTCATTGCGGTCAGGCTGCATGAAGTCGGCCGCCTCGTTGATTTCCTCTTCGCCGTAGTTCTGAAGGATGTAATCGCCGTAGAGCCCTTCTTCCGTCATGTATCTTACTTTCTGATAGAAGGTCTTGAGCCCCAGTTCCTCTTCCAGCCGACTGATTTTCTGTTCCGAGCGGTACGAAAGGATGCGTGCGGAAATCATTTCCCATGCCGGAGCCTCGGGTGTCGTCAGTTCCACCGCCGCCTTGATGAGTGCGTCGATGGCGTCTCTGTGCGACATCCCCGGCTTGCTGAAGCTGGCGAACTTCTCCTGAAGTGTCACCATGCTGTAAGACCTTTCACGGTATTCGCGTGCCACACGGTGCAGGACATCAGCCAGCTGGCGGTCGTCTGCCGCCCAGGCAATGTAGTTGATGGCCTGCCGCTGTTCGTTGCGCTGATAGCGGAAGAGGATGTAATTCTTCGCTTCATCGTAATGCCCGTGCTCCATGAGACATTTCTCCACACGGTTCTGTATGTCCTCGACGGTGCGCAGCCCGGGGTTGTCTGTAATGAACTGCTCTACTTCACCGACCATTCCGGCTATCTCGTTGTCTGCAATCTCCTTTCCGGTACTGATGAAACTCTTTTTAATGGCTATTGAAATCTTATTATTATTGTAGGCTTCCTTTTCACCATTGCGCTTGATTATTTCCATTTGTCCAATATGATAGTTTTCTTTTTATTCAATTTTCTGAGATTACACACTTTTTATATTATGATATAAATAATTTATTATAAGCTGTTTAATAAAATTAACGGATTAATTTTCAGCAAAGTTAAGAAAAATATATGAGAAGAAAGTTATCCATAATAGAATATTTTGATATGTTTCCAACTTTTAATTATTGTCCATATAAGAGGATAATCGATGAAAAATCATCGTATGAACGGACACGTTGACAAACTGTTTTTACGAAAGCTCCTATAGGAAACATTGCCCACTTCCATGCCTTCTTTCTTATTGTCCAAATGCGGTAATATCATCATTCGATCCTATTATTTTCATCACTTTATCGACCGATGAAGAATATGACTAAAACGACTGATTTAATGATTAAAAAGAAATTTTATGTTCTATATTAGTCCAATATTGTTCTTTTTATGTATTTTTGCAGCCGAATTTACAAACTCAATAGTACAGAACATGATGAAAAGTATGAAATTGTTTGTTGCCATCGTGGCAACAGTGTTAAGTTTTTCTTCTTGCAGCAAGGATAATGACGATCAGGTAATTCAGGACAACCCGCTGAAGAATACAGAGTGGTCTTTTGAGAGGATACAGGAAGGAAATGCGAACACGACCACCCACTGGGGATCGTTGAAGTTCGTCTCAGACACAGAAGTAGTCAATGAAAGCGGATATAAAATCACGTTCAAGAAGGTAACGCCAGACGGACACCGTCGTAAGGACGAAACGCACAGTGAAATCAACACTTACAAGTATGCCCTTGACGGTACGAAGCTGACGATGTACATTCCGGCCAGCGGAGAGCAGCAGCCTGCAACCACGCTGACCTTCCGGGTAGACCTGAAGGGCGGGACGATTACGCATACGCATAACGGAACAGAAAAGATTACAGACGAGAACATCGTTTACAAGCGCAAATAACGCTTGTGAAACATAGTAAAAAGGAGAGCCTCCCGACAGCCGCATGGACTGTAAGGAGGCTCTCCTTTTCGTTTCAGATGGCTTTGTACAGCCTGACCGACAGCGTCTTTGCGAGGCCGTTCAAGGGAGGTCGGGCAAGGACAATGGGAACTCATTGCTTCCTGTCGAAGCCGACAGGTCGGAACTGATGCTGTTCTTCGCTGTACACATATCCGGCCTTGAGCATATAATCCTTGAGGCGTTCGGGATCTTCATTGAAATTGTAGCAGAGTGATTTCAACGAATCGAATTCTCTGTCGCGCAGCAGCATATTCACGCTGCTCAGCAGTATTGCGGGGTCTTTGGGTAAATGGTCCATATCTTTGTTAGGAGTTAAAAGAGTTATAGGGAGTTAATGGAGTTATGAACTGATGTCTTTACAGCTGGCGTACCTTGATGGGAGGGCCGGGTGATCTGTTCCGTTGTCATCGGTCGTCGGTACAGACATTCCCAGCCGTCGGGAACAGGATTCCCAACTGGTTGGGAACAGGAATCCCGGCCGTCGGGAACAGGATTCCCAACCGGTTGGGAACGGAAATCCCGGCAGGTAGGAAAGACACATTCCTGCATTCCATCCATCGGATCGATTCCTGCAGCTTGTAACTTCCGGCTGTCCGTTCCCGGTCTTTCGCTTGGAACTTCCCGCTGTCGGTCTTCATTCCGTAGCCTGAGACTTCCGGCTGTCTGCCTGTGTCCTGCACCTGCTATTTCATCGATTCTCCGACAAACTGGAGCGGAAGAAGATCCTTGACAGTGCTGATGACATATACGCCTGCTGTACCGTAGAGGAGGATGCGGACCGGCTGTCTGTATCGGTCTTCAATCTCCAGAATGACCTGCCGGCAGGCACCGCAGGGTACGATCGGATCCCGCATCAGTCCGTATTCGTTGGCGGCGGCAATGGCCAGCGTGGTGATGGGCTGGTCGGGACGGGTGGACTGTGCTGCAAAGATGGCCGAACGCTCGGCGCAGAGACCTGACGGGAAGGCGGCATTCTCCTGGTTGGCACCCATGACTTCTGTCCCATCGGCAAGGAGCAGTGCAGCTCCCACACGGAACCGGCTGTAGGGAGAATAGCTGTTGGCCGTGGCATGGATGGCTGTCTGGATAAGGTGCTGGTCGGCTGCCGGCAGTTCTTCCGGCTGGCAGAAGCCGATCTTGATGCTGATGTCTATTGTCTTCATATTTGATTGTTTTTGGGCGGTGATAGGCGGGGGTAGGCGGTGATGAGCTTAATTGACAAGCAGCTCGTAGCAGCCGATGTCGGGCTTGTTGTCGCGTGGCCTGCCGTCATGGTCTGTTGTGAAACGGGAGTCGGGGAGGGGAGCAGCGGCGTTGATTGCCGGGAACTTCTCTCCTTTTTCGGGTTTCTTCAAGTGGAAATCGTAATGCTGTTTGTTGCCGTCTACCAGCACGAACTGTCTGTCTCCGCCGTCAGGATGATCCTTGCTGTTCTCCCATAGTACATCCGTGAAACGGGCAAGCAGTGCAGGCTTGTCCGGCTTCGGAGTGCGGAGGATACAGTGGTCGAACTGGTAATTGGCCGTCACTTTCTCCTTGTTGCCACCCATGAGCACATCGTCTGAATAGCCCGTTACAAGGGAGTTCCTGACGTTGAAGACCTGCAGGGGATAGTCTTTCCCGCTGCTGTGATTGCCGAAGCTCAATGCCGCACCGCGGTTTCCGTCGAACGGATAGAACTGGGCGAACGTGCAGTGTGTCAGTGTCACATCGCCGCCGATGAAGGCCGCACAGTCTTTCAGTGTGTTGGAGAACTGCGTGTTGTAGGCCTCGATCTTGCAGTTTATCGCCTGCAGACCGTAGCCCTGACAGTTGTGGACGGTGGAATTGGCAAGTGTCAGCTTCGTCCGTTCCGTCGTCGCCGTATCGCAGAGAATACCGTCGTAGGCCGAATGGATGTCCGTATGTGTGAGGCTGTTGTCGTAACTGTCCTTGTGGAAGCGGATGCCGTGCCACTGACCGCTCACACGGTCGTACGGCAGATAGGGAAACAGCTTGTCCAGGCGGTCGCCACGGAGTGTCACGGGTTTTTCGGCCGTCCCTTCGCAGTGCAGTGTACCGTACACATCGATTGCAGCCTTGTTGGAGAAATAGACCGTCATGCCTGCCGGAATGGTCAGCGTAGCTCCTGCCTCCACTTTCAATGTGTCCTGGAAGACAATGGGTCTGGTACCGGTCAGCGTGGTGTTCGACGTGATTTTCCGTCCCTTTACGAGTTCTGCATCCCAGCTGTAGATCCTGAGATTTACTTTCTGCTGTACGCCGCTCTCGAGCGTGAATGCAAGGTTGTCTGTCAGCAGCTGCGGCGTGGCAGCGTTGTTTCTGGGCGATGTCATCTCCACGAAGACACGGATGCTGTCTTTGTCGCGCACCTCCAGTCCGCTGGCCTGATAACCGTTGGCAGCAGACAGCTCTACGCCGTCCACGTTCACTCGGAAGCCCGTCTGGTTGCCTTGTTCCAGCCGGACGCTGTTCAGGCGCAGTCCGTCTCCCGAGCGGTTGTATGCCCAGAAGGTCTTTGTCGATGTGGGGACGTTCGAGAAAGTGGTGTCAAGCCGCAGTGTATCGGTCTGGAATGAGAGCAGGTTACTCCTCGATGTCGTGAACGTATCGTCATCGGAGCAGGCTGCCAGCAATGCCATGGCTGAAAGGAACCATCCTATGGATAACTTCTTCATTCTTTATTTTTTTTGTTCTTATCTAACGGACTGACAGCCTTTTTTATTGCTTTCCGCAGCCTTACTCCAGGTCGATGTGTCCCACATCGACTTCCTCGTGCAGGAAGATGCGTGCGGTCTCCTTGAATTTCTCCGGATTCTCGGTCGTGAGGTATTTCACTGTCGACTGCTTCGTGCAGCGGGCATCCATTTCAGGATGGCGGCGTAAATAATCCCGCAGGCTCTCGGCGACGTATTCTCCCTGTGGGATGATGCGCACGCCATGTGGCGCATGCTTCAGGATCTTCGGCATGAGTATGGGATAATGCGTACAGCCGAGGATCAGACTGTCAATCTGCGGGTCGATGCGCATGATGTGGTCGATGCGTTTCTTCACGAAATAGTCGGCGCCGGGGCTGTCGGCCTCGTTGTTCTCGATGATGGGTACCCACAACGGACACGGCACGCCTGTCACCTTGATGTCCGGCCACAGCTTCCGGATTTCCAGGTTGTAGCTGTTGCTCCTGACGGTGCCCTCTGTTGCGAGCAGTCCCACATGCCGGGAACGGGTGAGCCTGCCGATGATTTCAGCCGTCGGACGGATCACCCCCAGCACTCTGCGGTCCGGGTCGAGGGCGGGGAGGTCGTTCTGCTGTATGGTACGGAGTGCCTTGGCCGAAGCCGTGTTGCAGCCCAGGATGACCAGCTGGCAGCCCAGTCCGAAGAGTTTCATCACCGCCTGCCGTGTGAACTGGTAGACAATGTCGAACGAACGGGAGCCGTAGGGGGCACGCGCATTGTCGCCTAAATAGATGTAGTCGTACTCCGGGAGCAGCTGGCGGATGCCGTGCAGGATGGTCAGACCGCCGTAACCCGAGTCGAACACGCCGATGGGTCCCGGCTGTTGGGAATACTTCGTCATGTTTCTGTCTTGTGTTATTTCAGTACTGCGATCAGTGCATCGGTAATGTCTTCTCCCATCGAAGGGCTGGCGAAGGGGAGGCTGTTGTCGTCTGTGTTGAGGATGAAGGCATATCCGCTCTCCTTTCCCATCTCCCGGACTGTTGCGTCGAGTTTCCCGCGGACAGGTGCATAGAGGTCTTCTTCAGCCTTTTTCAGCAGCCGTTCCGACTCTTTCCGGAACGTGATGTTGCGGTCCATGAGTTCTTCCAGTTCAGCCTGCCGTTTGCGGAGGATGGACGGTTCCAGCTTGCGCTGCACGTCGAGGAAGTCCTCGTAGCGGCTGTTGAAATCGTCTACGGAACGCTTGGTCTCGGCATCATATTTCGCTTTCAGCTCATTCAGGCTGCGGGTCGCCGCGGCATAGTCGGCCATGGCATGGAGCACCTTTTCGTAGCTGAAGTAAGCGAACTTGAAGACGGGTGTGCTCTGCTGGGCAGCTGCCAGTAACGGCAGCAGCAGCATGGCGAGGGAGAAGAACAGCTTTTTCATCATGTGTGCGATTGTCTTTTCTGTTGTTTGAATACGGGGAATGAAGTCGTGGCACGAGCAGAACGGTTACTGTCTCTGCCATTCATAGAATATGTGAATACGAAAAATGAGGTCATCGCAAGAATGGAAATCCGTGCGGTGACCTCACCCTTTTCCTCGCAGGCAGTGCCTGTCTGCGAGGAGCGACAACGGGGCAAAGGCTCCCGTACCTGTTTTTACTTCATCTTGGCAAGCTGGGCCTTTACCTCTGCGGTAACGTCCTTGCTGAGTGCCTCGTTGATGTACAGAGGCTGGCCGGCAGCCTTCTCCATGATGTAGACATAGTTTCCGGCCTTGGCAACTGCTGCGATGGCATTGCGTACTTTCTCAAGAACCGGGCCGAGCTGCTTCTGCTGCTCCTCGTTGAAAGCCTTCTGGTTGTCCTGTGCTGTCTGCTGGATCTTGTTGTACATATCCTGCAGGTTCTTCTCTGTCTCAGCCTGTTTGGTGGCATTCATCGTGCTCTTTGTCTTGTCGTAAGCCTGTGCCTGACGCTGCAGTTCAGCCTGCATGTCTTCCAACTGCTTCTGGTATTCCTTGCCCTTGGCTTCCAGTTTGCTCTGGACGGCTGTAGCCTCCGGAAGCGACTGGAGGAGTGCCTGTGAGTCAAGGTGACCGAACTTCTGTGCGAACAATGTCATCGGCGCACAGAGCATCAACATCAAAAATAACTTTTTCATTTCTTCTTTATTGTTTAGTTGTTTGTTGTTCTTTTGCTTGGTTATCTGAAAGGGCTTGCCTTTCCGGCTTTCTAACCTTTATAGCTTTCCTAGTCTTTGCTGGCCTTGCTGTCTTCCCCACCCTTTACTGGTAGGAATAGCCCAGTTTCTGCAGCACCTCATTGCTGATATCTATTTTCGGCGAACCGTAGATGATTCCTGTGGCATTGCTCGAACGGTCGATGACAAGACTGTAGCCGCGCTGGTCGGATATGTCTTTGACGGCATTGTAAATCTCGTCCTGGATGGGAGTGATCAGGCTTGTACGCTTCTTGAAAAGCTCGCCTTCCGGACCGAAGTACTTGCGTTTGAGGTCGGATGCCTGCTTTTCCTTGGCCATGATGGCTTCCTGCCGTTTCTTCTTCTGGTCCTGGGATAGGAAGACAACCTCGTTCTGATAGTTCTTGTACATCGTGGATGCCTCTGTATTGAGTGCTTCAACTTCCGCCTGCCATTTCTTGCTGACCTGGTTCAGCTGTTCATTCGCACGCTCGTAAGCCGGTACATTCTTGAGGATATACTCCATGTCGATGAGTGCAAACTTCTGTGCAGAAGCGGTTAAAGGCAAAAGCGTGAAAAGGTAAAGAGGCAGAACAAACCTCAATACGGTCTTCAATATCTTCTTCTTGTTCATCTTTCTTTTTATGTTTACTTTAAAATCCAAAGTTCATAATTATTGTTATTCCTCATTCAAAGTCCAAACCTCAAATCTCAAACCTCAAACCTCAAACCAATCAGAATTCCTGTCCGAGGATAAAGTGGAACTGGCTGCCGCCCTTTGTTCCGAACACCTTGTCGAAGCCGTAAGCCCAGTCGATGCCCATCAGGCCCACCATCGGCAGGAAGATGCGGACACCCAGTCCGGCTGAACGTTTCATGTCGAACGGATTGAACTTGCTTGTCTCTGTCCACGCATTTCCGGCTTCGACAAACCCAAGCCCATAGATGGTGGTGTTGCCGAGAAGGAACGGATAGCGGAGTTCGAGTGAGAGGCGGTCGTAGGCATAGCCCTCGGCACCGTAGGGAGTGAGCGATCCGTTCTCGTAACCACGAAGACCGATGGTCTCTTCGGCATATCCTGTGGAGTAACCGCTCATGCCGTCTCCACCCATATAATAGGTTTCGAACGGACTCTTCTTGTTCTTGTTGTAACTGCCCAGCAGACCTAGCTCGACACGCGTCATGAGGACAAAGCACTTCTGTCCGCTGGTGAGCGCCGTGAAGGTACGTGCCTTGAACTTCCACTTGTGGTACTCCACCCAGCGGTATTTCTCCTGCTGTTCCTGTGAGTAGGTTGGAGAGTTGCGGTCGGTTGCCAGGTGAGCATAGTCCTTTCCGTCCCATTTCGACCAGGGCGGAGTGATGGTCAGCGACACCGTGAAGTCCGAACCGCGGCGCGGGAAGAGCTGGTTGTCGGTTGATGTACGGTTGAGCGAGATGTTGAGGTTCAAGTTGTTCGCCGAACCGTTCGACATGATGAAGTAACGCCAGTTGCGCAGCATATAACGCTGGTACTGTAGCTGGAGCGACAAGGTGAAGTAGTCGTCAGGCCAGTTCAGACGTTTTCCCCAGCCCACGTAGAATCCCAGGAGTTTCACATACTTGCCGGGGTCATAATAATTCTCGTAGCTGTTGTAATTATAGTTGCCGTAACCGTAACGGTAGTTGTTGTAGTTGTTCAGGTAACCACTGTTGTAATAGTTGCTCGACACATCCGTCTGCTTTGAGAAAGACACACCCACATTGAACTGGATAGGACGCTTGCCTCCGAGCCAGTTGGTGGAGTACTGTGCATTGTACGACTGATAGTAAGTACCATTCGTCTGTGCGCCCAGCGAGAGTGTCTCGCCGTCTCCGATAGGCATGATGCCCCGGTGTTCACGGTTCTTGCGGAAGAGGTTGGCCATCGAGAAGTTGGTCAGTTTCAGACCGACACGGCCGATGACACCTGTCTGACCCCAGCCCAGTGATAGCTCCACCTGGTCGTTTGACTTCTGCTTGAGGTTGTAGTTGATGTCCACCGTACCGTCCTCATAGTTCGGTTCCGGTACCGGATTGATGGCTTCCGGGTCGAAGTGCCCCATGGAAGCCAGCTCACGTGCCGAACGCTGGAGGGCCTCCTTTGAGAAGAGATCGCCCGGCTTTGTACGCAGCTCACGGCGGACGACATTCTCATAGAGACGGTCGTTGCCGTTGATTTTCACACGGTTGATGTGTGCCTGCTGCCCTTCATAGATGCGCATCTCAAGGTCGATGGAGTCGCCGACAATGTTGACCTCCGTCGGCTGGAGATTATAGAAGAGGTAACCGTTGTTCCAGTAGGCGTTGCCCACAGCGTCCTCATCCTGCGAAAGGCGTTTGTTCATGTAGGTCTGGTTGTACACGTCCCCTTTCTTCATGTCGAGCAGGCGGGACAGGTAATCGGTCGAATAGACCGTATTGCCCACCCAGGTGATGTTTCGGATGTAATACTTCTTGCCCTCATCCACTTTGATATAGATGTCGACGTGCTTCGGGTCAACGTTCCATACACTGTCCTTCAGGATGGTCGCATCACGGAAACCATATTCGTTGTACTTCGTGATGAGCTTCTTCTTGTCTTCCGCCCAGCGTTCGGGAGTGAACTTCTTCGACTTCAGGAAGCTGGACAGTTTGCCGGCTTCATGCGTCTTGCTGAATGCCCCCTTTGTGAACAGCGAACCCTTGATTTTCTTGTCGCCCAGCTGGTTGTCTCCGTCAATGGTTATCTTGCGAACCTTCAGTTTCTCCTTCTTGTCCACGTCAATATCCAGGATTACCTGGTTCTTGGCAGCGACATCGTCACGCTGACGGATATTGATTTCGGCATTCTTGTAGCCTTTCTCATCAAAGTACTTCTTGGCGAGAACCCTGGCCCGGTCGATCATGTTAGGCGTGATCTGTCCGCCCTTCAGCAGTCCGAGCTTCTTCTCCATGTCCTCTCGTTCCGTCTTCTTCAGTCCGTTGTAGTTGATGGTGGAGATACGCGGCCGTGGTGCAAGATGTATCTTCAGATAGATGTTGTCGCCCACGATGGAGTCTGCCGTGATGGAAACGTCGGAGAATAATCCATGCTTCCAGTAGCGTTTCACGGCATCCGTGACAGCCGTCCCCGGTACCTCCAGCTCCTGTCCGATGCTGAGCCCGGATATGCCTGTGAGGACATAATCCTCATAGCCCTCGATACCGGTAACGGCCAGTCCTGCGAGTTTGTAGGTCTTAGGCGTACCGGAATAAGTGATGTCTGGGTTTACGATTTTCTCCTGTGCGCCTGCCGCAAGTGTTATTCCGGAGAGGGCAAGGAGCAGCAACACCTTATTTATATTCGTCATCTGTCGCGTAACTTATTTGTTTTCGTTTTCTTCTACTTGTTTCTCTGTCTTTCCGAACCGTCGCTGCCTGCTCTGGAAGCTCGTGATGGCTTTCTGCAGGTCGTGTTCGCTGAAGTCGGGCCAGTAGGTATCACAGAAGTAAAGTTCTGAATAGGCTATCTGCCAGAGCAGGTAATTGGAGATACGCAGCTCTCCGCCTGTCCTGATCAGGAGGTCGGGATCGGGCATGAAGTTCGTCTGCATATGTCTGTCCAGCAGCTCTTCGGTTATCATTTCGGGACGAAGCGGGACGGCATTCTCCTGCTGATGTTCCGTGACAATCTCCTTCATCGCCTGTGTTATCTCCCATCGTGCGCTGTAGCTCAGGGCTACGACCATCGTCATGGCGGCGTTCTTCTCCGTGTGCTGTTCGGTCTCACGAAGTTTCTCCTGCACTTCTTCCGGCAGCCTTTCCCGGTCGCCGATGACACGGAAGCGTACGTTGTTCTTCATGAAGATCTCGTCTTCCAGGGAAGTCAGCACGAGGCCCATCAGTGCGGCGATTTCATCCGTCGGACGGTTCCAGTTCTCCGTGGAGAAGGTGTAGAGTGTGAGGTACTTCACACCCAGCCGCACGCATTCCGATGTGATGCGGCGCACGGTCTCCACTCCTGCCTGGTGTCCGTAGGAGCGCGGTTTGTTGCGTTCTGTTGCCCACCGGCCGTTGCCGTCCATGATGATGGCGATGTGCCGGGGTATTCGTGTCATGTCCAATTCTTCTACCATATTACTCGTCCTCGTTATGACAGGTCCTGCACTTTGCCATGAAGCTGTAGGAGAGCGTCAGCTGGAGCGTTGAATAGCAGTCGGTGTTCTTGAACAGTCCGCTGCTTTTGATTCCATAGGGGTCTTTCTGCCCGTCGAGTTCGTCACTGAGCGAGAAGTGCATGGCCCATTCCAGCCCGACATTCGTCCGGTCGCCTATCTTGTATTTCACGCCTATGCCTATGGGGAGGCTGGCGGATAAGGCAGACTTGCGGTCGCCGTTTTTTATGCTGACATAGGTGGCTCCCAGTCCTATCGTCGTATAGGGCGACAGCCGCTGTGCCCCCCGGTAGTCGCGGCCGGTACCGTAGGGCAGGAAATTATACTCGTATGCGATGCCTACATCGACCAGTGAATTGCTGAATGAATAAGGAGCAGAGGCAAAGCGGGGGTAATAGGTCTTTACGTCAGCCGACGACCCTTTCATCTTTCCGAATGAAACGTTCATCTTCAGTCCCATGTACGGACTGAGGTTGTATCGGGCAAGTACAGTCCCCATGGGCTGCAGATCATTTGTCAGCGAGCTGTTGAAATCGCCCAGATAGCCCATCATGCCCACACCGGCACCCGCCTCCATCCTGTATTCCGGATCCGACTGCGCCCACATGGACACAGCAGCGAGGAGAAAGAGCAGACCGGTGACAGTACGTTTCATCATATTCTTCTTTATTCTGTCATGCGGTCCAGGTTCAGCTTCCAGCCTACCCTGTTGAGTCTGCCGCGCCATACTTTCGTACTGCTGACAATCCAGATGTATCCGTCATTGTCGGCTGCGGCGGTAAAGGTCGCCGCCGGCTGAGCTTCCTTGGGATAGGAGAAGCTCTTGTCGCTTTTCCAGGTGATGCCGCCGTCGCGTGAGAGCAGCATCGGTCCGAAGCTCCCGCCGGCCTTTGTGCCCAGTGCGAGAGCGGCATCGTCGTAGCCTACGACGGTCAGGTTGCCGTAGAGCGGCAGCAGATACTTGTCTGCGCTGCTTTCTACATAGGACCATTTCGCCCCCTGCCGGTACGACAGTTTCGTCCAGGAAACGTTCTTCTTCCCGTCTGCGGTCGTGCCTACAAGCAGTACCCGGTTCACGCCGTTGGAAGCGTCCGATACCGTATAGCTGACGTTGCCGGCCGGGAGGAGCGATGCGTCGCTGTCCAGTGTCTCGTCCGTCCATGTTACCCCTTTGTCCTTTGAGGCCATGAGGCTGCCCGCCACGTTCAGTGCGAACAGCTCTGCCGGCGATGCTGCCACCAGCTGCTTCAGGCTGCTGTTCGTCGCGACGGCCGTCCATGTGTTGCCGTCGGCCGAGCTGTACACCGTCCCGTTGTCGATGACGAAGAGGCTGCCGTCCTGTACGGCGATGCTCTTGTACGCATCCGCCGTGAAGGAACGTCCCAGTCCTGTCCAGCTGTTTCCGTCAGCTTTCGACGTGACGTAGCCCGTGGTCTGCGTGCCGTCCGTACCGAACACGAATATCCTGTCGCCGGTGCTGACGGCCTTCATAGCCGTGAAGGAGGCGAAGCCGCTGTTGTCCTGCATTGTCTTCCAGCTGAAGACGTTGCCCCTCTGCTTATGTACATTGACTGAGATCTTGTATTCACGGTACGCATAGCCGCCGTTCGCATAGACACGGAAGGTACGCGGCTGTGTGAAATCGATGGAGTCGTTGCTTCTGTAATAAGAGAGCGATGCGTCCTTGACAGACTGGATGGCAACCGTTCCGGCGTTCTTCGCCGTGATCTTCGCCAGCACGTGAGCGGCATCCGTCCCGTAGGGCAGCGAGTCGGGGTTGTAGATCAGTCCCTGCATCTGGTCGATGTAGAACTTCACCTTTCCCGCATCGTATTTCGCCTTGTACGTACTGTCTTTCCCGGCTTTCGTCACCGTGTCGCGCACCTGCTTCAGCTGTCCGAGGGAGAAGCCGGTAATGGCGGTGTCCTTGTAACTTGCACGCTCGTTCCCGTCGTTGTCATTCAGGCAGGAAGTCATTGCGAACGTAGCCGTAAGCAGGGCTGCGAGGGTATATATCTTATTACGCATCAGATACTAACAATTGAATTTAGCTGCAAATTTAATCAGAAATCTTCAGAATCAGCGTCTTTTAAGAGGTTAATTATGTAAAATATGGAAATTATCCGTGTTTTTTAGGTTTGTTTACCAATGAGGGCAAGGCTGTCCCCCGTCCGTTCCCTGCGTGTCTGATTCCATGTGGATTGTGTTTCTGACCTGAAGGACCCATCATGTCATCCGTTCCGTCCGTGAACATACGGAAAGCCCCCGTCCTCCTGAAGGAAGACGAGGGCTTCTGTTTTGCATGATGTGTCATTAGATGAATCGCAGTCGCCTGCTCATGCTTCCTGCTGGCGTACTCCCATACGGGCCTCGACGACGTTGACGACGTAGTCGCCCAGCTTCTCACACTCCTGGATGATGTCCATGTACATCGTGCCGATGGCGTATGTGTATTTGTGGTCGTTGACATCGTTGATGTTCTGCGAGCGCAGCTGGTTGCGGTAGTTGTTGATTTCGTTCTCGATGTTGAACGATCGGTTCACGTCGTTGTCCTGCCGGTGACCGACAAGGATCCGGTTCATCTGCGTCAGGGCATCGTCCGTCAGTTCGAACATCTGGTGCATGTGGTCATACTGCTCCTCGGTGAAGTCTTCCTTGCCGCGGATGCGCCGGCTCTCGGTCCGGGCAATGTTGTAGCAGGCGTCGCCGATGCTCTCCAGCTCGGAGATCTCACGGAGCATGGAGCGTACCTTGTCCTTCGTTTCGTCGCTCAGATGGGCATTGGAGACCTGGTCGAGGTACTTCGCGATCTCAATCTCCATGTTGTCCGAGATGCCCTCGTATTTCTCTATGCGGGTGAAGATCTTGTTGAACTTGTCCGTGTCGGCCTCACCGAGCAGCTCACGCACCATGCCGAACATACGCTGGATGCGTTCTGCGAAGGACTTGATCTCCTTGGAAGCCTCCAGCACAGACAGCTCCGGAGTCTTCATGATGCCCGCCTGTATGAAGTGCAGACGGAATTCGTCCTCGTCTTTGTTGGCCTTCGGCTTGATGATCTTGCAGACGAGCTTCTCCAGGTACTTGATCGGCCCGACGAGGACGAGCGTGTTCGTGACATTGAACGTCGTATGGAAGGCAGCCAGCACGAAGCTCAGCTTGGCGGCGTTGGCGGCAAAGCCGGCGGCGGTCTTCGGCATATCGACATCGTAGCCTACCCAGCTGCAGACCATGTTGATGAAAGGATGGAAGACGCACAGCACCCAGATGACGCCGAAGACGTTGAACACCATGTGCGCCATTGCCGCCCGCCGCGCCTGCGTGTTGGCGGTCAGTGCGGCGAGGTTCGACGTGACGGTCGTACCGATGTTCTCGCCCAGCACCAGTGCGATGCCCTGGTAAATCGGCAGTACGCCGGTGGAACAGAGGATCATCGTGATGGCCATGATGGCGGCGGAACTCTGCACGCACATCGTCAGTACGCTGCCGATGAGCAGGAACACGATGGTCGTGAAGAAGCTCCTGGGGTCGAACTGGCTGAAGAAGTCGAGCACGGCCTGGTTGTGGGCCAGGTCCATGTCGATGCCTGCCTGGCGCAGTGTTCCCAGTCCGAGGAACATGAACGACACGCCGAAGAGGAAGTCGCCGATGAGCTTGCGCTTCTTGGAGTAGATCAGGACAATGCCGATGAAGAAGGCCGGCCACACGAAGTCGGTGATGTTGAACGAGAAGCCGGCCGACATGATCCATGCCGTGAGTGTCGTGCCGATGTTGGCACCCATGATGACCGAGATGGCCTGCACCAGTGTCAGCAGGCCGGCATTCACGAAGCTGACGGTCATCACCGTCGTCGCCGTCGACGACTGCACGGCGGCCGTGATGAACGTTCCCGTAAGGATTCCTGTAAAGCGGTTAGTAGTCATTGCACCAAGGACGTGGCGCAGCTGTGGACCTGCCATTTTCTGCAGGCTCTCGCTCATTGCCTTCATACCGAACATCAGCAGTGCCAATGCGCCAATGAGCTTAAAAAAAATCCAAATCGACATATAATTTTTTAATTTGTGACGTCTATTCTTTGGAAATCTGCAAAACTTTGGCTAATTTTACCCTCCGTTTACAAAACGGACCTTTTGTCCACCGACAACCGTTCAATCAATCATGATGATGAAACAAGTACTGCAAATCCGCTGCAAAAATAACAAAAAAGTCTGAAAGTCCCAATCGGAAGTACACTTTCTGACATTTACAAGGAAAATAATCTCCAGATGACTTACGGTCCCGTGAGCGCCAAGGTAAATAACAAGGTGGAGGGACTGCACTACCGTGTCTACCACAACAAGGATGTGGAATACCTCGACCTGCACGCGCCCTCGGGCATCCGCACTTACACCCGTTCGCTGTTTCTCGTGCTGTGCAAGGCCGTCCACGATCTCTATCCGGGCAGCAGCGTAGTCATCGACATCCCCGTCTCGAACGGCTACTACTGCAATCTGAAGCTCGGACACGCCGTTGCGCCCGACGACGTGCGCCGCATCCGCACCCGTATGCAGGAAATCATCGCCGCCCGCCTGCCCATACAGCGTTTTGAGACCACGACGGAAGAAGCCGTCGAAATGTTCAACCGTCTCGGCGACGGGCAGAAGGCAAAGCTCCTGCGCAGCAGCGGCACGCTCTATTCGGTCTATTACGTGCTCGACGATTACAAGGACTATTACTACGGTTCGATGCTCACTGACACCGGACAGATCCACCTCTTCGGGCTGGAACCCTACTTCGACGGTGTCCTCCTGCGCATCCCTTCCGCACAGGATCCCTCCCGGCTGGGCGAACTGATACGCCAGGACAAGATGTTCGAGGTGTTCAAGGAACATCACCGCTGGCAGGGCATCCTCGGCATCAAGACCGTAGGCGACTTCAACGAAGCCGTGAAGAACGGATTTTCCACCGACCTCATCAACGTCAGCGAGGCGTTGCAGGAGAAGAAAATATCGCAGATCGCCGACACGATTGCCTCCAGGAAAGAGATCAGGGTCGTCCTCATCGCAGGACCTTCCTCCAGCGGCAAGACGACCTTCTGCAAGCGGCTCTCCGTGCAGCTGCTCGCCAGCGGCGTGAAGCCCGTGCAGATTTCGCTGGACGACTACTTCGTACACCGGGAAGACACACCGAAGGACGAGAACGGAGAACTCGACTACGAGAGCATCCATGCACTGAACATCCCGCTCATCAACGAGCAGTTCAACGCCCTCTTCCGGGGCGAGGAGGTGGAACTGCCGAAGTATAACTTCCAGACAGGAATGAGCGAGAAGAGCGGGAAGAAGCTGCATCTGGACGAGAACAACGTGCTCGTCGTGGAGGGCATCCACGGCCTGAACCCCCTGCTGACAGCACAGATTCCCGACGAAAAGAAGTTCAAAATCTATGCTTCAGCCCTCACCACCATCCTCCTGGACGACCATAATTATATCCCGACAACCGACAACCGCCTCCTGCGGCGCATCGTACGCGACTACAAATACCGTGGCTGTTCGGCGCAGGAGACCATCCACCGGTGGCCCAGCGTGCGTGCCGGAGAGGGCAGATGGATATTCCCTTATCAGGAACAGGCCGATGTAATGTTCAATACCGCCATGCTCTTCGAGCTGGCCGTCATCAAGCCGCAGGCCGAGGAGGTGCTGGAACAGGTGCCCGAGAACTGCGAGGAGTATGCCGAAGCCTACCGGCTGCGCAAGTTCCTCCGGTATTTCTCTCCCCTTCCCTTCCGTGCCCTTCCGCCTACCTCGCTGCTGAGGGAGTTCCTCGGAGGCAGCTCGTTCAAGTATTAGAGACACGTTTTCTGCCGCCGCTCATATTTGAAAACAAGACGGAAGGCAGCCGTCCCCCGGCATGGACCGTCCGGTCCGGAACATGAAACCGTACGGGAACACGGTTCCCGGCCGTCGGGAACAGGATTCCCAAGCGTCGGGAATACGATTCCCAACCGGTTGGGAACAGGATTCCCACCGGCCGGGGAGAGAATGTCCGGCGGCTGGGAGTACCGGGACAGACGGCCGGTAAAAAAGAAAACAGCAAATCATCACATTATCTTACAATGAAAACAAGAATACTCTTTACCTTATCTTTCATCGTCTTCCATGTCGTATCCGGTCTCGCACAGGTGCGCGTCATCAATCTGAAGACCTGGAACTTCTCACGTGACAGCCTCCACTGGCAGACCGTGGACATACCCCACGACTGGGCCATCAGCGGTCCTTTCGACAAGAAGTGGGACCTGCAGCGTGTCGCCATAACCCAGAACGGCGAGAAGCAGGCGACGGAGAAGTCGGGACGCAGCGGTGCGCTGCCCTGGATCGGCGAGGGGTGGTACAGCTTCCGGCTGCCGCTCGCCGACCGGAGGAGCTTTTCCCACGCCTATCTCTGCTTCGACGGCGCCATGTCGGAGCCTGTCGTCTATGTCAACGGAAAGGAGGCCGGCCGCTGGGCGTACGGCTACAACGCCTTCCGCATCGATGCCACACGCTATCTGAAGGAGGGGGAGAACACCATCGTCGTCCACCTCAACAACCGCGAGGAAAGTTCGCGCTGGTATCCCGGGGCAGGCCTCTACCGTCCGGTGAAACTCGTCCTTGCCTCGGAGCTGCGCATTGACCCGTGGAATGTCTATCTGCGTACGACCCGCCTCGATGCCGGCGGCGCTGCGCTTTCCGTTGACGCGAAGGTCGACGGATGGGACGGGAGGAAAAAGCTGGTGGCGGTCGCCGGCGGCGGCACCTCCGCCCGTCTGGAGAAGATACCCCTTTCCGTCGACCCGCAGACGGGCATGGCGCATGGCGAGCTGAACTGGAAGAAAGGGAAGTACACCGCATGGACACCGGAGCATCCTGTCCTCATTCCGTTCACGATCTATGCTGTTGACGGCGATGTGCTGACGGCTCTTTACACGACGAAGACGGCCGTCCGCACGGTTTCCGTCTCTCGGGAAAAGGGCTTCCAGCTGAACGGCGTGACGCGGAAGATCAAGGGGGTCTGCCTCCACCACGACCTCGGACCGCTCGGTGTGGCGGAGAACAGGACGGCCCTGATACGCCGGATCAGGCGCATGAAGGACATGGGGGCGGATGCCATCCGCACGTCGCACAATATGCCTTCGGAGCTCCTGATGCAGCTCTGCGACTCGCTGGGGATGATGGTCATGGCGGAGAGCTTCGACATGTGGATCTATCCCAAGTGCAGGAACGGCTATGCACGGTTCTTCAACGAATGGGCCGACAAGGACATGGAGTCCCTTGTGAGGCATCATCGCAACCACCCAAGCATCATCATGTGGAGCATCGGCAATGAGATTCCGGAGCAGTGGAGCGAGGAGGGACGGCAGATCGCTGGACGGCTGCAGGCTGTCTGCCACCGGCTGGACCCGTCGCGCCCTGTCACCCAGGGGATGGACAGGGCAGAGGATGCCCTGAAGTCGGGTTTTGCACAGGTGATGGACGTGCCGGGCTTTAACTACCGTGTCTACAAATACAACCGGAACGTGGCACAGCTGCCCGGGGGATTCCTCCTGGGTTCGGAGACGGCCTCGACGGTATCGAGCCGCGGGGTGTACAAGCTGCCGGTCCGATGGGGAGTGGCCGAGGCCGACAGCGACGGGCAGGTGTCAAGCTACGACACGCAATGGTGTCCGTGGAGCAACCTGCCGGAGGAGGACTTCATCGCCATGGAGGACCTGCCCTATACCATCGGGCAGTTCGTATGGACGGGAGAGGACTATCTCGGCGAACCGACGCCGTATGATGAGTACTGGCCCAGCCGCAGCAGTTACTTCGGCACCTGCGACCTGGCCGGTCTGCCCAAGGACCGTTATTACCTCTACCGGTCGGTATGGAACACGAAGGAACCGACGCTGCACCTCCTGCCGCACTGGACGTGGAACGGACGTGAGGGGCAGACGGTGCCTGTCTTCTGCTATACCAGCTACCCTGAAGCCGAGCTGTTCGTCAACGGCAGGTCGCAGGGACGCCGCCGCAAGGCGGGGAAGGCTGTGCAGGGTGCCGCCGCTGCCGGACACGCCACCACACCGGACAAGGCCCGGCAGCGTGCCGGCCGCTACCGGCTGATGTGGGACGACGTGGTCTATGAGCCGGGCGAACTGAAGGTCGTGGCATACGACGGACAGGGTCACAAGGTCGGTTCGACGGCGGTCTATACCGCCGGGAAGGCGGAGCAGCTGCTCCTCACCTGTGACAATGCGGCGGAGGGCTTTCCCGGAGGCGACCTCGCCTACATCACGGTGACGATGCTCGACGGGAAGGGAATCCCCGTACCGGATGCTGATGACGAGCTCTTCTTCACCGTGTCCGGCGCCGGCCGGTTCAAGGCTGCCTGCAATGGCGACCCGACCTCGCTGGAACCGTTCACGGAACCGCACATGAGACTCTTTCACGGGAAGCTCGTTGTCATCGTGGAAAGGACGGCCGGGACAGGCGGCATCACACTGACCGTGCAGAACGGAGCCCGTACGGTCAGCAGGCAGATAACCGTCGGCGATGCCGGTGACCGGCCGTAGGGAAAAGAATGGATCCGCCTCTGACGGTGGAATGCCGGAGACGGATCTACGGGGCGGCACGCTTCCGTGCCGGCCATCATGATGCCGGACGGAGCGGGGCGCTTGCCCGGAGAAATCAGGAGGTATTATGCGACAAACAAGACTTTTTTCATTGCTTCTGTCGGCTGTTCTTGTCCTTCCGCTGCATGCACAGGAACGGCGTTATACCCGGCTGAAAGGCTATTACCGGGTATATCAGGCTACGAACTCCCTGCTCAGCTACTTTGTGGACGGGATGATGGAGTTCTATGTCCCTGTACCCGACTCTACGGCGGAGGATGCGGGCGAGAAGAGAGGGGCGGTCTTCGTGGACAGGAAGATCCTTGGTGAACGGCGGCGGAAAGATCCGGAGGCGAACGGTGACGATACCTTCATCCGGATCTCGCTGCCAGGTCTGGAACGGCAGACCCTCCTCGAAAGCATCAGCGGTGAGGAGTACTCCACCCGCAACAACGGGGATGTGTACCGGTGGGCGGACAAGTGCGGGAAGATAACCCGCGGGAAACGGAAACTGAACGGGAAGACCGAGACCGTGACGACCGTCGAGATAGACAACCTTACAGGGCAGCCCGGGCACGAAATCGACATGGGACAGCTGCGGATGTATGGTATCGTGGCACGTATGACACAGGCCTGTGAGAGCGAGAGCTATGTTTCCGGCAACGTGCTCCTTTCCGCTCTGAAACGGCAGACGTTCTTCGCCCACTACCGGGGCGAGGACGATGACGACCGCATCGACGTGTGGAGTGAGTTCTATGTGTCTGACAGCATGACGATAACCGAGACAGAACTCAAGCGCATCAGGAAGGAGAAGAACCGCATATGGACCTTCTCCGTCCCGGCTTCTGTACCGCCGCTGGACAAGGAGGTGGCTGCGGGATGGGCGAAGATGGTGGAGTATTGAGGGTGCTGCCGGGAGGTGTGCCGGATGCGCCGGAAGGTGCGGTCAGGAGTCGAGGGGGCATCGTGAGTGAAGTTGAACAGGGACATGGAACAGAGAAATGTCCGAACGAGATGTATAGATGAAGAAAGACATTGTATTATTCTTGTTTCTTCTGCTGTTGGCAGGCTGCGGAAGACGGCATGGGCAAGGGGACGTCCCGGAAGAGAGATTCACCGTTGACCTTCGCCTTCCCGTAACGCCTGTGAAGGACCAGGGGACAAGTCCGCTCTGCTGGGTCTATGCCATGCTTGCGACAATAGAGACCGAACATATCATGCAGGGCGATTCCGTGAACCTCAGCCCCGACTATGTCGCCCGGATGTATCTGCGCGAACAGGCGGAACGCCGGCGGCTGCTGCCCGGGAGGATGGTGCGGAACGAGCCGCCTGTCAGCCTGTGCGGCATGAGTACGATGCTCATCGACCTTATCCAGACCTACGGCCTGCAGCATTACGATGCCTATCACCGTAGGCCGGACGTGGACTATGATGTCCTCTGCCGGAAGATCGTCCGGGGCGGAGATGCTGACAGGCTGCTGGATGAGAGCATAGGGACATTGCCCCGGCAGGTCTTCTGGCTGGGTGCGGTCTACACCCCGCTGGAGTTTGCCCACAGTGTCTGCACCGACGACGAGTACACGGCACTGACCAGCTTCACGCATCATCCATACGGCCGGCGGTTCCCCTTGGAAGTCCCCGACAACCATTTCCATGACACTTTCCTCAATGTTCCGCTCGACACGCTGATGCACTGTATCGTGCGAAGCCTCCGTTCCGGCCATCCTGTCTGCTGGGAAGGAGACGTGTCGGAGCTGGGGTTCCGGTCTGAACAGGGGTTCGCCGTGTTGCAGGACGAAGACAGGAAGGTGACGGCGACGCGCCGGCAGGCTGACTTCGAGGCACACCGGACGACGGATGACCACTGCATGGAGATCGTCGGGCTGGCGCACGACCGGCATGGACGGCGTTTCTTCCTCTGCAAGAACAGCTGGGGAACCGGCGGCCGTTACCGGGGATTCATGTTCCTGAGCGAACCTTACGTGCGGATGAAGACCATTGCCGTAGTGCTGAAAAACGGCAGTTTCTGAAGACCGCCCTTTGTCCTTTCAGTAAACAGGCCGTACGGAAAGCATCCCGGTATTTGCCGTCTTTCACATTGAAAAATAGCCCTTATATGCCTGTCAGCATATAAGGGCTATCTGTTGTTTTGAAGTTTGAAGGCAGCACTTTTGTCGGTTCCTCCTCCGTCATGTCCGGCAATGGCTTTGAAAGGATTTCTCTCAGCCGGCTGTGCGGCCGTATGCAGAAGGACCGGCAAGACAGCCGGCAAGCGGAGCCGGTCGGACCGGCAGATGCTCACCTCAGCAGCAGCCGGCGTGCGAACTCCCAGATGACGATGCCTGCCGTGACACTGACATTGAGCGAATGTTTAGTGCCGAACTGCGGTATCTCCAGACAGCCGTCGCTCATGTCCACGACGGTCTGCTTCACTCCTTTCACCTCGTTGCCCAGGATGAGCGCATAGTGACGGTCGCCGGCGGGGCTGTTCTCTCCCTCTTCTCGAGAGACAGCCGGGAGGCGGGGGGTGAGGTCCTGTAGCTTCGTAGAACCTTCCACCTGTTCTACGCTATAGACAAACACCCCCCGGCGGTGCAGCTCTTCGACGGCCTCCTCCGTATGTGCGAAATACCGCCAGGCGACGGAATCCTCGCCGCCGAGTGCCGTCTTGTGTATCTCGGCATTGGGCGGCGTGGCGGTGATGCCGCACAGATAGATCGCCTCTACACGGAAAGCATCCGCCGACCGGAAGACGCTTCCCACGTTATACAATGACCGCACATCGTCGAGGACGACGGTGAGTGGCAGCTTGTCGGCTTCCTTGAATTCCTCAATGGAGAGCCTGTTCATCTCAATGGTACGTAGTTTCCGCATAAAAGAAGTTGCCTCCGGCACCCCGGGAAAGGAGAGGAAACAGGAGGGATGAGTTGAAAAGGGTAGTATCTGACAAGTGCAGACCCGCCTTCCTCTCCCGTGCAGGAGAGGGACAGGGTGCGGCGGAAGACAGGGACTGTCTCTGCTTACTTCATGTTGAAGACCAGTGCATATGCCTTGATTCTCTTCACCATGGAAAGCAGGCCGTTGCTGCGTGTCGGTGATAGATGCTGGCGCAGTCCGATCCTGTCGATGAAATACAGGTCGGTATCGAGAATCTCCTGCGGTGTGTGATGGTTCAGGACACGGATCAGCAGGGCGATGATGCCCTTGGTGATCAGTGCGTCGGAGTCGGCTGTAAAGGCGAGCTTTCCGTCTATGTTGTCGCATTGCAGCCATACACGGCTCTGACATCCGTCAATGAGGTTCTGCTCGTTCTTGTACTTTTCGTCCAGCGGTTGCAGTTCGTTTCCCAAGTCGATGAGCATCTGGTATTTGTCCATCCAGTCGGTGAAGTCTTCAAACTCTTCGATTACCGCGTCTTGTGCTTCGTTTATTGTCATTGTTCTTCTATTTTATAAGGAGCCGGGGGGAGGAGGGAGAAGCCAGAACCCATGGCGGGATACCTGAATGGTTCCCAGGGATGCGTTTGTCTTCACTCCGTTTCCCTCGGGTCTCTTCCCATCTCAGTTTCTGACCAGCTTGAACAGTTTGTCGTTCGGCCGCACCTTGTCAGGTACGGGAATCGACACCCGCCATCCCTGTTCGGCCCTCTCGACCGGCTTGAGATCGTAACGGATTTCGTCGGCATGGAGGAACATGGCCCCCGTGGTGTTGCCGGTGACGAGGAGCTTGTCGCCCTTGGCGAAGGTGTTGGCCTCTACGGCGATCTCGGCAACGCCCAGACGGGAGAAATACTTCATCACTTTACCGATGAGCACCTTCTTCTCCGTGGCTTTGTTGCCGTATTCCCGGGTCCATTCGCCCATCTTCTTTCCTTGATAGTATCCGTCCCAGAAACCGCGGTTGAAGACGGTGGAGAGCCGTTCGTCCCACAGGTCTTTCTTCGCTTCTGTGAACGTTCCGTCGAGCACGCTCTCGATGGCTTCACGGTAGCAGGTGACGACGGTATGGACGTATTCCGGTCCGCGGGCCCGTCCTTCGATCTTGAATACCCGTACGCCGGCATCCATCATCCGGTCGATGAACCGGACGGTCTTCAGGTCTTTCGGGCTCATGATGTACTTGTTGTCAATCTCCAGCTGGTTGCCGGTCTCGTTGTCGGTCACGGTGTAGCTGCGGCGGCAGATCTGCACGCATTCGCCCCGGTTGGCAGAGCGGTTGGCATCGTGCAGGCTCATGTAACACTTGCCCGATATGGCCATGCAGAGTGCGCCGTGGCAGAACATCTCGATGCGGACGGGCTGCCCCATCGGCCCGCAGATGTTCCGTGCCAGGATCTGTCCGTGTATCTCCTTTACCTGCTCCATGTTCAGTTCGCGCGCCAGGACGGCGACGTCTGCAAACTGTGCATAGAACTTCAGGGCATCGATGTTCGAGATGTTCAGCTGCGTGGAGAGGTGTACCTCTACGCCCGCCTGCCGGCAATACATCATCACCGCCACGTCGCTGGCGATGACGGCGGTGATGCCGGCGGCCTTGGCGGCATCGATGATGCCGTGCATCGTCTCGATATCTTCGCCGTAGATGACGGTATTCACCGTCAGATAGGTCTTGATGCCCTGTGCCTTGCACGTCCCGGCAATCTCCTTGAGGTCGTCGACGGTGAAGTGGTTGGCAGAGTGGGAACGCATATTCAGCTTCCCGATGCCGAAGTACACGGAGTCGGCTCCGGCATGGATGGCGGCTGCCAGCGACTCGCGGGAGCCGACAGGTGCCATTATCTCGAATTCGTTTCTGTTCTTGTTCATTGTCTTGTTATAAGGCTGCAAAGTTACTTAAAATATCCGACAAAGCACACAGGCAGTGGGGATGAATGTCCTGCCCGGCGGCTTCTTTTTGATCGGGCGGCTGTCGGGAAGAGGGCTGCATACAAGTCCTCCAAGGGGCTCTTGAAGTAGGGATGATGGCGGCAGGGCGTGTCCCTGTCCTGCCGCCTCCGCCGGTGTGCCGGTGCCCATGCAGATCCCTCCGGCGTGTGCGGTCCTCGTGCCAACGGTCGAATAGTCAGGCGGTTCTTCGGCGGTCTGCAATATTTTCCGTACCTTTGCGCCGGTCATTTGCAAGATAACACAAGAATGAAGAAACTATATATTGAGACCTACGGCTGCCAGATGAACGTGGCAGACTCCGAGGTCGTGGCCTCCGTCATGAAGATGGCCGGCTACGACGTATGCGAAAATGAGGAGGAGGCTGATGCCATCTTCCTCAACACCTGTTCTGTACGCGAGAATGCGGAGAACAAGATCTACCACCGGCTGGAAGCCCTGCATGCCGAGCAGAAGAAAGGGCGCGGGCTGATCCTGGGCGTGCTGGGGTGCATGGCAGAGCGTGTGCGGGACGACCTTATCCAGAACCACCATGCCAACCTGGTATGCGGCCCTGACTCCTACCTCAACCTGCCCGACATGATCGCACAGTGCGAGAACGGCATGAATGCGATGGACATCGAGCTGTCGACCACCGAGACCTACCGTGATGTCGTACCGCAGCGCATCGGCGGCAACAGGGTGTCCGGCTTCGTGAGCATCATGCGCGGCTGCAACAACTTCTGCCATTATTGCATTGTGCCCTTCACCCGTGGCCGTGAACGTTCGCGCGATGTGGAAAGCATCCTGAAGGAGGTACACGACCTGCACGACAAGGGCTTCAAGGAGGTTACGCTGCTGGGACAGAACGTCAACTCCTACGGTCTGCTGCCGAACGGCAGACGGCCGGAGAACGGGACGTCGTTCGCCGAACTGCTCCGCAAGGTGGCGCAGAGCGTGCCCGATATGCGTGTGCGGTTCACCACATCGAATCCGGAAGACATGACGGAGGACATCGTCGAGGCCGTCGCTGCCGAGCCGAACCTCTGCCACCATATCCATTTCCCGGCGCAGAGCGGCAGCAACAACGTTCTGAAGCTGATGAACCGCAAGTACACCCGCGAAGATTATCTGGCGAAGGTGGCCGCCATCCGCCGCCTTGTCCCGGACTGTGGCCTGACGACCGACATCTTCATCGGCTATCACAACGAGACGGAAGAAGACTTCCAGCAGACACTCTCGCTGATGCGTGAGGTGGGATTCGACTCTGCCTTCATGTTCAAATACTCCGAGCGGCCGGGGACTTACGCAGCCAGGCACCTGCCCGACAATGTGCCCGAGGAAGAGAAGATACGCCGTCTGAACGAGTTGATACGTCTCCAGACGGAGATCTCGGCCGAGCAGAACAGGAAGGACGAGGGCAGGGAGTTTGACATTCTCATCGAACGCTTCGGCAAACGGAGCCGTGAACAGCTCATGGGACGTACGCCGCAGAACAAGGCGGTGGTCATTGCCCGCGGCAGCCATCACATCGGCGAGACGGTCCGGGTACGCATCACAGGGTCTACCAGTGCCACGCTTTTTGGTGAAGAAGTGTAAACATTGCTTATATATAAGGATAAAAGCACGGAACTATTTTGCGGTTTTACTTTTAATAACTACTTTTGCACAGGCTAATTCAAGTACCTATGAGGGAATTTTTACACGTATTGCGTAGGTTCGTACCGCCTTACAAGAAGTACCTTGCACTGTCAATCGTCTTCAATATATTGTCGGCATTGCTCAACATCTTCTCCTTTGCAACGCTCATACCTCTGCTGCAGATACTCTTCAAGGTGGATGCCGGAACCGGTGCGACACGCATCATGGCATGGAGCGAGGGTTCCTTCAAAGAGGTGCTGTCGAACAATGCCGACTATTACACGCAGATATACATTACAAGCTGGGGGCCGACAACGGTGCTGCTGGGCATCGGACTGCTGCTTGCCTTCATGACATTCCTGAAGACAGGAGCCTACTTCCTGTCATCGGCCTCCATCATCCCCATCCGGACCGGCGTGGTACGAGACATCCGCAACCAGCTCTACGAGAAGATCACGTCCCTTTCACTGGGATTCTTCAGCGAGGAGAGAAAGGGAGACATCATCGCCCGCATGAGCGGTGACGTACAGGAGATCGACGGTTCCATCATGTCTTCCATCGACATGCTCTTCAAGAACCCCGTCCTCATCGTCATTTACTTCACCACCCTGCTGATCATCTCCTGGCAGCTGACGCTCTTCACCCTCATCTTCGTACCCGTCTTCGGCTGGTTCATGGGATTCGTCGGCAGGAAGCTGAAGCAGAACAGCATCACGGCGCAGACACTGTGGAGCGACACGATGAGCCAGGTGGAAGAGACCCTGGGAGGACTGAGGGTCATCAAGGCGTTCTGTGCGGAAGAACTGATGAACGAACGTTTTGACAAGGTCAACTCGCAGTACCGCAACGACATCATGCGGGTGAACATCCGCCAGCAGCTGGCACATCCGATGAGCGAGTTCCTCGGAACGGTGATGATCGTCGTCGTGCTCTGGTTCGGCGGTACGCTCGTCCTGGGAGAGTATCCGATCATCAGCGGGCCGACCTTCATCTACTATCTTGTCATCCTGTACAGCATCCTCAATCCGCTCAAGGAGTTCTCCCGTGCGGGCTACAACATCCCCAAGGGACTCGCTTCCATGGAGCGTGTGGACAAGATACTCAAGGCGGAAGTGGCGATACAGGATCCCGAAAGCCCCATACACATCAAGTCGTTCCAGCATGAGATCGAGTTCCGCCACGTCAGCTTCGCCTATGCCGACGGAAAGGACGGTGACGGCAATCCGGTGCTTCAATGGGTACTGAAGGACATCAACCTCGTCATTCCAAAGGGAAAGACGGTCGCACTGGTCGGGCAGAGCGGCAGCGGGAAGTCGACGCTGGTCGACCTTATCCCGCGTTACTATGATGTGCAGAAAGGCGAAATACTCATCGACGGCATCAACATCAAGGACCTGGGTGTACACGACCTGCGGCAGCTCATCGGCAACGTGAACCAGGAGGCCATCCTCTTCAACGACAGCTTCAAGAACAACATCTCCTTCGGTGTCAATGCCACGGACGAGGCCATCGTCGAAGCGGCGAAGATTGCCAACGCCCACGAATTTATCCTTCACAGCGAGAAAGGATACGACACCAACATCGGCGACCGTGGCGGACGCCTCTCCGGCGGACAGCGCCAGCGTGTCAGCATCGCCCGTGCCATTCTCAAGAACCCGCCTATTCTCATCCTGGACGAAGCCACGTCGGCCCTCGATACCGAGAGCGAACGGCTTGTGCAGGATGCGCTCTACAAGCTCATGAAGACCCGGACCACCATCGCCGTGGCTCACCGCCTGTCCACCATCAAGAATGCAGACGAGATATGCGTGATGCAGGAAGGCAAGATCGTGGAGCGCGGGACACACGACGAACTGATGGCGCTGGACGGCTATTACAAGAAACTGCACGATATGCAGGAAATATAATACAAGGAACAGGAAGATTGCAAATGAAACGTTTACTGAAGTCTACATACGGTTCGCCGATAGCGTTGGTGCTTAACCTGCTGCTGGCCTACTGTATTTTTTTTGTGGCGCGGCTGGTTTATTTCGTTGTCAACTACGGTTACTTCGTTGAAGGTCTGTCGGCTTCTTCGCTCTGGACGTGGGTGCGTGGAAGCCTTCTTTTCGATACGACAGCCATCTTCTACACCCATATCCTCTACATTGTCCTGATGCTTTTCCCGCTTTGGAGAAAGGAAACCCCGGTCTACCACAGGATCTGCAAATGGGTGTTCATGGTTGTCAATGGCCTGTCGCTCGCCATCAACCTTGCCGATTCGGTGTATTTCCCTTTCACCCTGCGCCGCACCACGACCAGCGTGTTCCGTGAGTTCGACAACGAAAACAACATCGCCGGCATCCTGTTCCACAATGCTGTCACCCACTGGTACCTCATCCTGATTTTCATCTTCGTTCTATGGCTTGCCAGTAAGTTATATGTCATGCCGCATACTGACCACAGCAGCTATAAAAGCCTGCGCCAGCGGTCGGCCTATGCGGCGCAATTGTTTGTGTGCCTTGCCGTTGCCGCTGTCGCCACCGTAGCCGGTTGCCGGGGCGGCCTGCAGTCGGGAGTACGCCCGATCACCATCAGCAACGCCAACCAGTACGTGGAACGGCCGACAGACTGCGCCCTGGTGCTCAACACCCCCTTTGCCCTTATCCGCACGATAGGCAAGTCGGACTTTGCCGTTCCCGACTACTTCCCCTCCCTGGCGGCCGCACGTGAAATCTACAATCCTGTCCACTGGATGCAGTACAAGGCTCCGAACCCTGCTTCCGGAGTACGCCTTCCGAACAAGAAGAACATCGTCATCCTGATTGTCGAGAGCTTCGGACGAGAATACATCGGCGGCTTCAACCGTGACTTCTTCGGCGGCAAATACAAGGGATACACACCGAACGTAGACCGGCTCATCGACAAAAGCCTCGTCTATCGCTTCTCGTACTGCAACGGACGGAAGAGCATTGACGGCATGCCGTCCATCCTCTGCAGCATACCGCGCTTCGGCGAGCCCTTCATCCTCACGCCGGCTTCGATGAACGACTATACCGGTCTGCCCGGTCTGCTCAGCAAGTGGGGCTACGAGACAGCCTTCTTCCATGGTGCCAACCGCGGTTCGATGGGGTTCCTTGCCTTTGCCAACAAGATCGGCTTCCAGAAGTATTACGGCCGGCAGGACTATGACGAGGATCCCCGCTTCGGCGGCGACAAGGACTTCGACGGCAACTGGGGCATCTGGGACGAGCCGTTCCTGCAATATTACTGTACGAAAATGGGCGAGATGAAGCAGCCGTTCATGACCGCTCTCTTCACCGTCTCCAGCCACGACCCCTTTGTCGTACCGGAGAAATACAAAGATGTCTTCAAGGAGGAGCACCTCCCTATCCAGAAGTGCATCCGCTATACGGACATGGCGATCGGCAGGTTCTTTGCCTCTGCCAGCAGGCAGCCTTGGTTCAAGAACACCATCTTCGTACTCACGAGCGACCACACCAACCAGAGCGACCATGAGCAGTACATGACCGACATCGGCGGTTTCTGCTCACCTATTATCATATACGACCCGTCCGGAGAGATATGCCCGGGACGGGTGGACGGCGTGGCACAGCAGATCGACATCATGCCGACACTGCTGAACCACATCGGTTATAATGCCGGTCCTTACCTGTCCTTCGGCATCGATCTGCTGCACACGCCGGCGGAGAAGACATGGGCGGTGAACTATCTGAACGGCATCTACCAGTACGTCAGATACGGCTACGTGCTTCAGTGGGACGGCCGGCAGACGAAGGCCATCTACCGTGTCACCGACCCGCTGATGCGCCGCAACCTCCTCGGACACGTGCCCGAACAGGCCAGGATGGAACAGGAACTGAAAGCCGTCATCTATCAGTATATGTACCGGATGGTACACGACCGGCTTCATCCCACGGTCAACAACCCGCAATTCTAATGAAGAAAGCCTTTTACAAGACCCTTTATCTCCTTGCCTACGGCTTCTGGTATCTGCTGGCACTCCTGCCCTTCCCGGTGCTGTACCTGTTCTCTGATGTCTTCTATCTGATTATGGCGCATATCGTGAAATACCGCCACAAGGTGATAGGAAAGAACCTCCGGAACAGCTTTCCCGAGAAGACCGATGCGGAACTGCGCCGCATAGAGCAAGGTTTCTACCACTGGTTCTGCGATTACGTCGTAGAGACGTTCAAGCTCATGACCATGAGCCGGGAACAGCTGATGGAGCGGATGACCTTCACGGGTACGGAAGAACTGAACAGACTCCTGTCCGAGGGCCGGTCCGTCGCCATCTATCTGGGACATCTCGGCAACTGGGAATGGATTACCTCACTGCCCTACTGGGTAGAAGACTCCGTCTGCTGCCAGATCTACCACCCTCTGGAAAACGAATACTTCGACCGCCTTTTCAAGTTCGTACGCGAGCGGCACGGCGCACGCTGCATCCCCATGCAGGAGTCTCTGCGCAAGATCATCCAGTTCGGACGTGCCGGCAAGCCGGTTGTCGTGGGCTATATCTCTGACCAGACACCCTTCTGGTGGAACATACACCACTGGATAAAGTTCCTGAACCAGGAGACACCGGTGCTCACCGGGGCGGAACGGATCGTGAAGCACACCCGGCAGGTCTTCGTCTATGGTGACGTGACACGCATCCGCCGAGGCCATTACAACTGTGCGTTCCGCATCATCCGTGAGGACACAAAGTCCTTGCCGGAGTACGAGATTACCGATCTCTACTTCCGGGAACTTGAGAAGTCGATCCGCCGTCAGCCCGAGATTTATCTCTGGAGTCACAACCGGTGGAAGCGGACACGTGCCCGGTTCGACGAGTATTTTGAGGAAGTGAACGGGAAAGTACACCTACGGGAAGGAAAGGAAATGATTTTCTGACGGCGGTCCGCAGAAGGCTCTTCCGTCATGCTCTGTCAATATCTGCGGAGGAAAGCGTCAAAGTACCGGAAGCGGAGAATACGCTTTCTTTGTAACCTTACAGGCAGGTGCAAGGGGCTTTTTCATATTGTTTTCTGAACGGCTTTGGATGATTTCCTGTCTGCGGCTCATCCGTCTGTCTGCCTGCAAGCGTACTCCCTGATGAGTCGAATGGTATCGGGGAAATGAAGCAAGGCGGTTCCGTCTTCTGTTTCCATCCTGTCCGGAAGAGGCTGCCCGGTCTTTGTGATATGAATGTGAAATAACTTTACAACAAAGACAGGACAACCGCCTGTTCTCCATCGTCCAGATGTCCCTTTGAAAGGTGGGAATCACCCCCTGTCCGGTAACTGACCCCTGCCTGTCTTCCAACTAACGCCTGATAGCATCCCAAGTGGTGCTTACTTGCCTTGCAACTGATAGCCTTTTGCAATGCAAGTAAGCACCTTTTTGTTTCCGGTATGTAACCTGTCTGTGAATGAGCGGGTTACAATCGGTTCAACACCTCTCCCCGTCTTGTGCCTTGTTCGTCTTTCCCCGTCTGCAGAGGGAACTGTTCTTCCGGGAGCTTCGTCTGTGAAGAGAGGGTAAATTTTCAGGACAGGAAATGCTTCCTGTCATCGGGTGGTGAAAGGGCAGATGCCCGTACGGTTACCGGAGCACCTTTCCGAAGTATACCAGCCGCAGGAGGTTGCGGGCATCCGTGCGCCGTTCTGCCTGACGGCGGTAGGCGGGTGCCGCCTCCATCTGTTCGACGTTGGAACTGAAATAAATGCCGTCGGGTGCGGAGGTGTCCAGCAGGTTCCGTCCCATCTTGAAATACCTCGTATGGCGGAAAGCAAAGGGAGCCAGCGTAGGCACGATGTCGTCATGGCTGCCCCAGCGGCAGGTGAGCTGTCGGTAGGCGGGTCTGCGCAGGTAAGGCGGCAGGTAGATGTAGAGCGGTACGGAGTGTTCGTACCGCTTGTCTACCGTGTCGTAGTCGAGGATGGAACGCACGTTGTGGTCGCCCGTAATGACGAGGATGGTGTTCTTCGCAGCAGCCGAAGCCTTGAAACGGTCGAGGAACTCGCCCAGCACCTTATTATAATAGCGGAAGCCGGTGAGGTATTTGTCCAGCACCTTGCGGTTGTGCTCGGCAAAGCACTTGCTGTGGTAGATGGATTCCGGCAGCGGCGGGAGCTTCAGATTCCTCGGGAACTCGAAAGGAGGGTGGTTCGTCGTCGTCATCACGGCGATCATCCTGCGTTTCGCCGACGGTTTCTCCAGCTGTCCCAGCAGTGCCTGGAAGAGGTATTCATCGTAGACGCCGATGCTGTTGTATGCGGCGCGGGGGTAGTCCTTGAGGATATGGAACTTGTCGTACATGGCATCGAACTGCTGGTGGAGCAGTGCCTCGGCGCAGTTCTCCCACGCTGCATCCATGCCCGACATGAACATCGTGGTGTAACGGCTGGCCTTGAAAGGCAGCGCGATGGACGTGGGAAGCAGCCGGAAGCGGTAGGCCGAAGCGAAGAAACGCGGATAAGGCGTGGAGACGTAGAGGTTCTCGAGCGAAGCTACCGTACCGTTCTGCACCGACTGGAAGTTGCGGAAGAGCAGGTCGTCATGGAAGTGACGGCGCAGATGGAAGTACATCTCGGCATCCTTCCGCTGCAGATGGAACAGATAGTTGCTCCAGCTCTCGCTGTAGATGATGACCACGTTGGGCTGCGGCAGCCGCATCGTGTCGTCCGCCTCGGCGAAGAGTGCGTGCTGCAGGGCGGCGAGTGTGTCTTTTCCCTCCATCTTCACCTTGCCGCCGGTGTAGACATCCAGGGCCTCCTGCAGGCTCTTGAAGCGGAACTGTTGCAGCAGGTCGGCCGTGTTTTCCATCCGGAAGGCATCCTTCTTCTCCTTGTAAGCCTTCTTGAGCATATAGACGGCATTCGGCACAAGGTCGTTCAACGTCTTCTGGTCGGACACGAAGGTATCTTCTATCTGCAGCGGGAAACGCCATACGGAACCACGCAGTCCGATGACAAGAAAGGCGATGTAAAGCAGGAGAACAGCCGACAGACAGACGCGGCGACGGACAGACGGGCCGGCTGATGGTGCTGGGGAAGCGGCCGGGACGGATGGCGCACTGCCTCTTTCGATTCTGCGGATGCACCACAGCACCGGCAGCAGGACGATGAGGAAGGCGATCGCCTCGTACACACAATGGTATTCTTCCCAGATGGTCTGGAGCAGACCCAGCGGTCCTTCGTTGAAGAAATCGAAGAAGGTGAGGTTGATATGGCTGTTGAAATTGGCGTAGAAGCCGAGGTCTATGCCGCTTATCATCAGAATGAGCATACTGGTGATGGAGAAGTAGATGCGGCGGAAACGGCTCAGCACGCGGTCGGTCCACGGTCTCCTGAGGGCGGCGAAGACGAATGTCAGCACCGTGGGGAGCAGCAGCACGTAACAGACTACCTGCACGTCGAAGCGCAGGACATTGAAAAGCAGATGCGGGAATACTGACAGGTGGCTGCTGACGACATCCAGGGGAACGAACGCAACGGCAAAGCAGATGCGTGCGAAGAACAGGATGGCAAGCGTCAGGGCGGCCTGCCTGAACAGGTATTTTAAGTTATGGAACATCGTTTTTTATCTATTATCGGTCATTGCAGACGGTCTGCCCATCAAGGTTGCGGGACATCGCTCCTGACGGTTGCCGCAACTGCGGATGGTCTGTCTTCAGATTGCGGAACAGGGTCTTCAGCTGTCCGCCGGGACTGCTTTCGCCTGCAGAAGGGTCGATGCCCATGAGCTTCCGCAGCCTGTTGTCGACGGCCTGAAAGGTGAAATCGGCCGAGCGGCTGCGTACCCCCTGCAGAACAGCTGCCTGCAGCTGCGTGTCGCGGAGCAGCCGGTCTGTCTCTTGGGCGAACGCCGCCGCATCGCCTACCGGGACAAGCAGTCCGGCTTTCCCGTCGTCGAGAATCTCCCGGGGACCCGTCGGACAGTCGGTAGCCACCATGAGCTTGTCGAGCAGAAGCCCTTCGATGAGGACTGTCGGCAGTCCCTCGAACTTCGCACTGTGTACCAGCAGCCTGCTGCGGAGCATCCACGGATAAGGATTGGCGCAGAAACCCAGGAAGACGGTGCGGTCGGCTATGCCCAGTGCCCTGGCCTTCCGTTTCAGTTCCTCTTCCGAACTTCCCTTTCCGATGATGTACAGCCATTCCTCCCGATGGTACGTGCTGCGCAGCAGGGCGTATGCTTCAAGGAGTGTCGTGAGGTCTTTCTGCGACTCTTCCAGCCTTTCCACCGCCAGGAGATAAGGGCGGCCGATGCGTTCGTCATCCGGTATGACAGATGCTTTCTGACGGATGATTTCCGGGTTCTTGGCGTTGTAGATGACGGTCATCTTGTCCTTCAGGGAGGGGAACAGGCGGCATCCCTCCTTCATCATGGTCTTCGAGATGGTGACAATATGGTCGTAATATTTCAGGTCCCTGCCGATGCGTTTCATGCGATGTCGGTTCTGCCGCATCGCCTGTGTGAAGCTGAAGTGGAAGTAGGCGATCTTCTTTGTGCGGACAGAACGCAGGAAAGAGTAAGCACAGCAGTCGAAGTCTATGAAGAGGTCGGTGGTCTTTGCCAGCCGGGCGATGCCCCGCTGTGCCCGATACCGCCTGATGGGGTTGTTGACCATCTCGTCATAGACTTTGGCGAGGTGTGATGTCATCTTGAGTACACGTCCTTGCTGGATATGCGTCAGGCGGCGCGACTGTGAGAAATAGACGATCTTCACGTTCGCCGGCACCTCACGCCTGAACACTTCGAGGCTGTCCATCGCCGTTGCAATGGCCAGGGTGATCTCCACATCCTCGCTCTCCGAGAGATGCTTGAGATATTCTATCAGTACCGTGTCGATGCCCCCGTCGAGGAAACGCGACATGAGGAAGACGATGCGGAGAGGGGTATCGGGGGTTGATGGTTGGGGATTGATGGTTGCCATGATCAGATGTCGGGGACTGATGTCCGGGTGTTTACAGACATAGGGTCGCACTGCCTTTCTTCTCTTAATTTTGCCACAATATAAAACTGATAGCCGGCATCCAGCACGGCATGAATCAGTCCCGGCACACCGTCCAGACAGCCCCGTTTGAGGAAATAAGACTTGAAAAAGCGGAAAACAGGACGATAGACGAGTGCCATGCAGCAATACTTCTTCTGCCTTCGGCGCGGCACTTCGTAATCGGAATAGATGTTGTTCTTGCGGATGATGTCGGCAACGCTGTCATTGGCAAGGTGCTCAAAAGCCAGATCCGTGCGTGATGCCGGAATCTTCCGTATGTTCCCGTCCACCTTGGGGGCGGCATGGATGACCGGAGGCCAGCTGCACTTGCTGCGCCGGAGGAAACGGACAATGTAGTCGGGATAGCTGCTGTGCATCATCCTGCCCATGAAGTAGTTCTTCCGCGGGATGGCAATCGCATCGGGACAGTCGGCCTTCCGGATGGCATCATAGAGGTACTTGCGCAATGCCGGCGTGACGATTTCATCTGCATCGACCACCAGCACCCAAGGCGAACCGGCCTTGTCAATGGCGAACTGGCGTGCCGGCTCCACGATGCGCAGGTCGCCTTTCGGAAAGGTGACGACCTTGCAACCGTAAGAGCGTGCTATGTCGAGTGTCCGGTCTGTACTCTCCATGTCGCAGACGACAATCTCATCGAAGTCTTTTACCGCCTCGATGACTGCCTCCAGATGCCGTTCGGCATTGTAGGTGTTGATGATGACCGAAATACGTTGTGCATCGTTCATAGCTGCAAATATAATAAAATATTCATTATCTCCACAGAATAGCCGTATAAAAAACGCATGGAACATCTTTTTCAGGATATTATTGCTATCTTTTTTTATTCCAACTGGCTTATAATTCGGGATTTTTATCTAAATTTGTAAAACCGTCTGCGCTGTATGCCTGCATTTCCCACAGCAGATAAGGACAAGGTGGAGGACAGGCAGCCGCGGCATGACCTAACCAATAAAATTATACGCTTTGGAAAAGAGAAACATTGCATTCCTGTTCGGATTCTTCCTGGACGGGGGAACAGAGACCGTTCTCATCGAATATCTACGTAACCTTTCGAATACGGGAAAATATAACATTACGCTGGTGATATGTTATGATATGGGCGACCTGGAGGTGTTCCATTCCCGCATACCGAAGGATGTCAAAGTCGTGCATCTCATCAAGAACCGACTGTTGATGCGGCGTTGGATGCACAGGCTGAAACAGCCTTACAAACTGATGGACGAGCTGTTTCTGAATCCGATCCGGCTTTACATCATCCAGCATGCCTTGCTGAAACTGTCGTATGAGAATGATGCCGTCATCGATTTCGTCAATTATTTCGGCTCTTTCATGAAGCCGTTGAAGTGCCGGAAAATCGTGTTCTATCATTGTTCTCTGCGGGCCAATGAAGCCTTGTTCCCACGTGCTGTCCGCCGGTTACAGAAGCGGTCGGGAGACTATGACCATCTTGTGACCATCTCCCAGGCCATGTTCGACGAGGCACAGGAATACTTCCCCAACGAGAAGGGCCGTCTGTGCCTGATCTACAACAGCATCAACACAGAGGCTCTGACAGCTGCTGCCAGCCAGCCCGTGACGGACAGACGCATTGAAAAGCCGTTCATCCTGAGCATTGGTCGACTGGAGGAGACACAGAAAGACGTAACGACACTGATCAAAGCCTATGCCCTGCTGCGCAGGGAATACGGGCATACGGAGGAGCTGTATGTCATCGGCAAAGGCGATTCGTTAGGACAGCTGCAGCAGACAGCACGTGAAAACGGAGTGGAGGAACACGTTGTTTTCCTGGGTTTCATGTCCAATCCACTGCCTTGGACAAAGCGTTGCAGCCTGTTTGTGCAGAGTTCCCACTTTGAGGGGCTGCCCACGACAATGCTTGAGGCACTGCTTCTGGACAAGATGATCGTGGCTTCCGACTGCCCGACAGGTCCGAAGGAAATCCTCAACCACGGCAAGGCAGGCATTCTGGTACCTATGTGCGATGCAGGAGCACTGGCCAAGGCAATGCACGAAGCTCTCACCGACAGACCATTGCAGGAACGCATTGCCGAAGGGAGAGCCGAACACAGCAGACTGTTCACCTTTGAAGTGACAGGTAAGAAGTTCATGGAGTTATTGGATTAATGGTCTGGTCTTGATGTACCGGAGACTTCAAGATGCCTTGTAGCTCTTTTTGATATTTGTTGAAAAGTTTTCCTTTTGAAAAGTTATATGGAATATAATGAAATGATGCGAATGAGTATGCATGATAAAATCAAACGAATCCTGCGCCATCCCCTGCTCACCGACCGCCGTGTGCTGCTGGGACTGTGGACGGTGCTGTCGCTGGCGGGAATGCTGAAACTGCACCGCAGCCACAACAACTTTCTCATCTTCAAGGGCGTGTTCTGGCACACCGTCAACGGAACGTCGCTCTATGCCGCCTACCCGGCAGAGTATGATGACGTGAACCATTACGGCCCTCTTTTCTCCCTGATCATCGCTCCTTTCGCCGTTCTCCCGGAGTGGGCGGGCATGCTGCTGTGGCTCCTGTTCCTGTCGGGCTGGCTGTTTGCGGCGGTCTACTGGTCGGGGCTGCGGAAGAGCCAGCAGGTGTACATCTACTGGTTCTGCGGCTTTACGCTGCTGACGGCACTGTTCATGCAGCAGTTCAACATCGCCATTGCCGCCATCATCCTGTCGTCGTTCTTTCTCATCGAGAAGGAGCATGAAGGATGGGCGGCTTTCTTCATCGTGCTGGGGACGCTGGTGAAAATCTACGGTATCGTCGGACTGGCGTTCTTCCTCTTCTCACGCCACAAGGTGCGGCTGGCCGCCTGGCTGGCGGTCTGGACGGTCGTCCTCTTCCTTGCACCGATGGCTATCAGCTCACCCGGCTACATCGTCGGGCAGTATCACGAATGGTTCAGCTGCCTCGTAGGAAAGAACACGGAGAACATCCATTCCTTTGCACAGAACATCTCCCTGTTGGGTCTGGTACGGCGCACGACAGGCAGTATGGACTATTCCGACCTGTGGCTCATCCTCCCGGGCATGGTGCTCTTCGCCCTGCCTTACCTCCGCCGCCGGCAGTACCGGTACCTTGCCTTCCGAGAGACCCTCCTTGCCTCGGTGCTGCTCTTCGTGATACTCTTCAGTACGGGCAGCGAGGCAAGCGGCTATATCATCGCCCTCACAGGTGCCTGTATATGGTACACGGCCGCACCCTGGAAGCGCGGGAAGTGGGCGGCGGCACTGATGGCATTTGTTTTCATACTGTCGGGAATGGGCAACTGCGACCTCTTCCCGAAGCACATACGTCACGACTACATCCAGGCTTACGCCCTCCGTGCCCTGCCGGTCAGCATCCTCTGGTTCTGGCTCTGCTGTGAATTGGGCTTCAAGGACTATGCCCCAAACGAAAAGATGACCGACCATGAACAAGAAGACAATAGGCTATGATGCCAAGCGAATCGTAAGAAACGGAACAGGTCTGGGCAGCTACGGACGTACGCTGGTCAACGACCTGGCACCGCTCATGCCTGATACCACCTTGCGGCTCTACGCTCCTGATGCCGGGCGCGACGACCTCCGCTGCCAGGTGCAGCCGAGGGAGAACGTCCGGTTCTGCTATCCCAGCCACCTTCGCTTCCGTCTGCAGCGCGACTGGTGGCGCATGAAAGGTGTGGTGAAGGAGCTCTGTCGGGATGGGGTGGAACTGTACCACGGCCTGTCGGGAGAGCTGCCGGAAGGGCTGTCGGCGGCCGGCATTCCCGGTGTCGTCACCGTCCACGACCTTATCTTCCTGCGTCATCCGGAGTTCTACCCGGCCCTTGATGCCTTCTTCTATAAGCTGAAGTTCCGCAAGATGCTGCGGGAGGCGACGCGCATCATCGCCATCAGTGCGTGTACGAAGCGTGACATATTGTATTACGGCGACTTCCCCGAGGACAGGATCGACCTGGTCTATCAGAGCTGCAGCGCCCGCTTCAGCCGGCCCGTCAGCCCCGACCTGCTGGAAGAGGCACGGCGGAAGTACCGGCTTCCGCAGCGTTATGTGCTGAATGTCGGTACCGTGGAGGTACGGAAGAACATCCTCCTGGGCATCCGGGCGATGGCAAAGCTGCCAGCCGACCTGCATCTCGTCATCGTAGGCCGGCAGACGAGATACCAGAAACAGCTTGATGCGGAAATCAGAAGACTGGCTCTTGGCAATCGAATACACTTCCTGCAGGGTGTTCCCAACACCCTGCTCCCGGCTGTCTACCGGCAGGCCGAGGTCTTCATCTATCCCTCCCGGTACGAAGGCTTCGGCGTACCTGTCATCGAGGCCATACAGAGCGGCCTGCCGGTAGTGGCCGCCACGGGCAGCTGTCTGGAGGAGGCGGGAGGCCCCGACTGCCTGTATGTAGACCCCGACGATGTCGAAGGGGCGGCTGCCTCCGTGCTGACGGCAATGGAAAACCGTACGGAGATGGTCGGCAGAAGCCGGCATTACGTCAGACGGTTCGAGAATCAGAATGTCGCCGCACAGGTCCTGGACGTCTATGAGAAGACCCTTTTAATGGTGAAAAAGTAAAAGTGTAAAAAAAGCAAAAGGCATCTCCTTTGAAAGGGAAAAAGTAAATGTCTGCTTTTGCCTGATTGGAATCTGTCAACCGCCTTTCTCCTTGCAATCGGCCTTTACGCGGTATGAATCTTATAATGGAGAGGGGGATAATCAACTTCCGACTCCGCAACATGCTGTGCAGGAGGGTGGGGAAGAGCCAGACGGGCAGCCTGTCGGCTTTTATCGGCAGCTGAAAAGGCAGAGAACGGAAAAGACCATTTCATCGCTCGTCATGAGCGTTATGAAATGGTCTTTTCCGTATCAGTCTGTTGCCCGATATGCCGGCACGGACATTCCGGAAGGGTCTTCTATGCTTTCCTGATGAAGACAAGCCGGAGCAGAAGGAAGTTGATGGGGACGGCGATCACCATCACGAGGACCGGCGACAGCCACTTGCTGACGCCCGTCCACAGGAAAAGATGGAGCAGGCCGATTTCCAACAGGTAATTGACAATATGGCTGCCGGCAAAGCCCGCTGCATTGCATTTCGAGGGCCGTCCTCGGAAAGTGAAGTAGGTGGTCAGCCCATAATTGCAGACGAGCCCCACGCCGTAACCCGCCGTATAGGCAAGGGTCGTATTGGTGAAGAGCAGGCAGAGACAGTAGATGCCGTAATGGATGAGCGAACAGAGCGTACCCGTTATGCCGAAACGGAACACACGCCAGAAGTCCTTCTGCCACCGTTGCCACAATTCCTTGATGTGTTGTACTGCCATGGATAGAGCGGGCGTTAGTCGAGTATCTGGCTGATGTTGTAGAGCGGCCGGTGCTTCACCTCCTCATAGATCTTGGCGATGTAAAGCCCCACTGTGCCGATGGAGATCATCAGCATGGCGCCGACAAGCCAGATGCTGAGGATGAGCGAGGCCCAGCCTGCCACCTCCGTGTGACTGATGAAAGCGTGGATGACGTAGAGGCCGATGCCGAGACTGATGAGCAGGAAGAAGAAGCCCAGATAGATGACGTAGTAGATGGGCTTGACGGAGAACGACGTGATGCCGTCCAGTGCCAGCCCGAGCATCTTGTGCAGGGTGTATTTCGACCGGCCTGCCTCACGCTCGCTGATGTGGTCGTCGACAGTGGCGGACTTGAGGCCGAGCAGCGGGATCAGACCGCGCAGATAGAGGTTGCGCTCCTTGTAGCCGGCCAGCATCTCCAGTGCCCGGCGGCTCATCAGGCGGAAGTCGGCATGGTTGAAGATGCTGTTCACGCCCATCTTCTCCTGCAGACGGTAGAAGGCCTGCGCCGACATGCGCTTCAGCAGCGGGTCGGCTTTGCGCGACACCTTCACGCCATAGACGATGTCGTTGCCGGACAGGAAGTCGTCGACCATCTGCGGAATGCACGTCCTGTAATCGTCCTGCAGGTCGGCATCGAGGGTGATGACGGCATCCGCCCAGTCCTTCGCGGTCATCATTCCGGCCATGATGGCGTTCTGGTGCCCCACGTTGTTTGCGAGGTTGATGCCCCGTATGCGGGGATTCCGGCTGTGAAGGCGGGTGATGATTTCCCATGTACGGTCGCGGCTGCCGTCATTGACGAACACGATCACCGAGTCGTCCGAGATCTTCTTCTCCCGGACAAGCTCGTCGAAGAGTTCCGTCAGGCGGGCTGCCGACCGTTCCAGAATCTCTTCCTCGTTGTAGCAGGGAGAGACGGTTGCAAGTCTTGTCATATCTTCTGTTCTGTCTTTAAGGATGTCCGTGGCGGATGCTGTCTCCGCCCTCTGCCGCTGATAGTAAAGAGAGGACTTGGTGCTTCTGCCGTTTGACAAACTCGGTGAAGGTGACGAACTCCTGTCCGTCCGCCTTCATGGCCTTGATGAACCGGTCGAGCCGCTGTTCCAGCTCGTGCCCGCAGTGGTTCTTGATGATGAAAGGCATCTTGAACTCCGGATGGGCCTTGAGGCCGTAGAACTCCCAGGGATGGAAATAAGTCACGAAGTAGCCGTCGTGGCGCAGCACCTGGCGCACGAGGCGGTGATAGAACCACTCGGGGAAATTGTGCAGTGCCAGCCAGAAGAGCGGGATGCGCAGATGGGGACTGACGCTGGCAGGTATCTCCATGACCGGTCCCCGCATGAACCACGTGCGCGGTGTGGTAAGGTGCATGTAGCGGCCGGGGATGAAAGCGGGGTTGAGCGACGAGTTGTAAAGGAAGCCCGCCTGCTCAATGTCCGCATCGGAGACGGGGAACATACGGGGCTGGCGGTAGCCTGTGACCTTCACACCGGCGATGCGTTCGACGATTTCCTTGGACCGGAAGACATCATCCGGCTGTGGCCGCCAGTGGTCGACGCCGTGGCATCCCACTTCGTGTCCCTCCTTCCTGATGCGTTCTATCACTTCCGGTGCCTGCTCCGCAAAGTTGCCGGTGCAGAAGAAGGTGGCCCGTACGCCATTCGCCTTCAGGATGTCGAGGATGCGGTTCGTACCCGCCACGGACACCTTCATGCCCTCTTCGAGCGGGAAGTCTACACCATGCTCGCGGGGAACATCGAACTCTTCCGTATCAAAACTGAGTAAAATCATATTCTGTTCTCCTTATTATAAGTGCAAAGTTACATCTTTTATCTCAGATAGAAGAGAAGTTGAGGCAGGGAGTTGACTGTTAGGGAGAGTTAATTAGGTTCTTCCGTTCAACGCGTGGATGCTTTTCGCATAGCTTTAACGGAAGAACCGAAGTGATTCATTCAACAGAGACATGACTAAGACGGTCAACTTGTCTATCCTGTCATCCTCCTCCGATACCCCCCCTTCATTCTAATACGTTGAAAAGACAGATAAGGTTTTGAAAAAGCATTACATAAATTCAAACAGATCATCTGCAAATATAAATCAATACTCCGTTAATTTTTATGCTGCGTCAGCATCGAAACTAAATATCTCATTAATACTTTCTTTATTTAAAGGCGTGTTCGGGTTTTTCTCGAACACGTCAATAATTCGTTGCGCATAGTAGGCATTGACCATCTGCGCTTTAAGTCGACCGATGGACGTGCCAAGTTCCCTGCACATGATCTTGGCCACATTGAGTGCCGTGAATGAAGAGTTGAAGGCAAAGTCAAGTTTTCTCTTGTCACGTGCCTGACAATCTGTAAGGCCGAGGAACTGCCTTGCGTCACGAAAGCAAAACTCCTCCTGGAAACGTGTGGTGTAGTACTCCACCACATTGGGTCCGTCCATGCTCTCATCCGTACAGAAATACAAGCGCCGACTGCCGTTGGGCAGCTCGTGGATGACAAGCGACACGACCCTGTGCAGGGACTTGCACCCTGCCTTGAGCGCATAAGCCTTGCCGGAGGTCTCCTCCAGCTCAGGCATTTCGGCTTCAGACATATCGATGTTCCCCACGTCAATCTTGTCACCTTTGACACGGGGACGGCCGGGCCTTCCCGTGGGTTCCCCGTCCCATGTGTAGAACAAGGCTGCGTCATGACGCAGGCGGCTCACAACATGGAATCTCATCTTCATTACCTTGTCGATGAAGGGTCTTTTGGAGAAGGCTGAGTCGGCGACAAGCACCTTGCAGATACGCTGTAAGGTTACCTTGTCGTCCTGCAACACCTTGGCATACCAGTCGTATAGGCTCATCTCTTTTTCCTCCTCGCCTTTTTCCAATGTGGTCTGCACAGCCTTCAGCATCATGCACTCATGCAGGTCCACGTCTATCACACCGATGCCGAGGATCTCAAGACCGTGCTTTACCGCACCTGCACAGCCCGACCAGAACGTACCCACGTATGGGGTATGATTCCCAGCCTTCCTGATGAAGCTCGGGTCTATGACGATGGCATTGCGACCCTTGCCTTTTTTGAAGGCGAAAGCACTCAGCCACATGTTCATCTCAAGCCAGTCCACGCTGCGCTCTGCCGTCTGCCGACAGCACTGCTCGCCACGATTGCCATAGCGTCCCATCTGCGTGAAATTGCATCTCCTTGGGATGACCATCAAAAGAAAAAGCATTTCCATGACGTTTGTCTGGATACTTTTGCTTAACTTTGCCCCATCTTCGGCACTGAATGCTGCTTTGCAGAGCTTCATATATCGGCTTATCAAATTGGTTATCAGCATAAACTTTATTGTCTTTTTACATTTGTAAAGTTGCTGAAATTCAATGAGATAGCCGATTTTATTATGTTACATTTTGTTATTTGATCTACTCTTTTTCAGAGACTTATCATGTTTTCTTTCTGCCACAATTTCTGTTGCCTTAGGGACGAAAGCTTCGCAAACCGCGAAAATTTAACGGACTATTGCTTGCATAGTATGACTATCCCAAAACGGATGGTCTTGCAAAGGAGGGTAAACTACAGGATAAAAGGCAGAAAAGACAAATGGATACGATGCCTGTCCGTCAGCCTGTCTTTCCGTCTTTTACACACAATTTATTTCCATATCATCGGTGTTTGTAAACATTTTTATGCAGCTCAAAGCTGACACATGCCCTTCTGGCTTCTGAAAGATGCCTGATTGACCTGCAACAGGTGCTCTCTTAGCGTGTTACCAACGCCCTTTTGAAGTCCAATCAGGCACCTTTTACAAACGACTTAACAACCGATTGACTGACTGCTGGTTACAAACCCGCTTTTTGCACGTGTTCTTTACATTTACAGATGATTTGTTTGAAATCATGTAATGGTTTTTCAAAATCTTATCTGTCTTTTCAACGTATTAAAATGAAAAAGTCTTTGACTCGGAGGCTGATGACAGGATAGACAGTTGACGGTCTCGGCCATGTTTTTGTTTCATCAATTACTTCGGTTCTTCCGTTAAAGCTATATGAAAAGCATCTACGCATTTAACGGAAGAACCGAAAAAGTTGCTTTTCATGGAGAAAAAAGCTAACTTTGCAGCCTATACTACTAATGATAAAGTACGATTCACCATGCGAAAGAAACTGTTGATCCTTGCTGCCTGCCTTTCAGCGACAGATCTGACGGCACAGAACACGAACAGCACAGACTCCGTCAGGACACAGAAAATGGACGAAGTAGTCGTGACCCGCCGCCGGCAACTGGTCAGGAACGATATCGACAGGCTGACCTACGATGTCCAGCATGACGAGACAGCGAAGACAAAATCCACTCTGGAGATACTCAAACATATTCCGTTCGTGTCTGTTGACGGACAGGAGAACATCAAGGTACAGGGTTCTTCCAGCTTCAAGGTGTACAAGAACGGACATCCCGACCCTGGTTTCTCGGGGCAGAACCTCAAGGAGATTCTAAAGGCAATCCCTGCCTCCACCATCAAGAAGATCGAGGTCATCACCGATCCCGGTGCCAGATATGATGCCGAAGGGACGACAGCTATCCTCAACATCGTCATGACAAACGACACAAGACTGCAAGGGGTGTCGGGCAACGTGAACCTTTCTGCCAATACATGGGGGTCAATGGGTGCGGGGGCTTACCTGACCACGAAAACAGGGAAGCTCACGACTACCGTCAGCTACAATGAATACTATCAGAGCGCAAAGCAGAGCGAGGGCGGATCGGAGGCGGCCTATCACTACATAGAGAGCGGCGAACGGTCGTTGGCCAGCCAGAACAGCTCGACAAAATACAATATACACATCGGCGACATCAGTGCCAGTTACGAAATTGACTCGCTCAACCTCCTGAGCGCGTCTGCATCCGGATTCGGATATGCGATGGACAACAATGCCCATGGGACACACGAACGCCGGGACAAAGACGGCAGTCTTATCTATCAATACGACCGCAGATCTTATACGCCAGAATACGCTTACCTGAATTTCGGCGGACGCCTCGACTATCAGCACAAGACACATCTTGACGGAGAAGTTCTGACCTTGTCCTATATGCTGGCTGCCACACGACGGCATAACACCAGCCGGGAGGAATACAGCAATGCTGTGAATATGCCCGTTTCCTATACCGGGTACGATCTCAACAGCCGTGAACACTTCAGCGAGCACACATTCCAGGTTGACTATGTACGTCCATTCGGGAAACACCACAAGCTGGAAAGCGGCCTGAAATACATCCTCCGTCACAACAACAGCCTTACCTTCATAGATTACACCGGTACGGCAACCGACGTTGGCACCCACTTCAAACACGGTACACAGGTGGCCGCAGCCTATCTTTCCTACCTTGTCACAGCGGGTAAATGGTCGGCACGCACCGGTCTGAGATACGAATACAGCTACATGAAAGGGGAATATCCCGATGGAAGCAACGACAGTTTCCATGCCCGTCTCAACGACTGGGTGCCTTCGATGAGTCTGCAATACAAGATGACAGATACCCAGTCGATGAAAATCAGCTACAGCACCAGCATCAACCGTCCAGGCATCACTTACCTCAATCCCGCCGTCATCAGTTCGCCGAACACCCGTCAGTATGGAAATGCCAGCCTGGGAAGCAGCCGCAACCAGAAGCTGCAGATCAGCTACATGCTGAATGCCCGGAAGCTGACAATGAACCTGACTCCGTATTACGACTTCACCAACAACGGTATTACAGACATCCGTTACGTCGAAGGGCGGACAATCGTGTCGACCTACGGAAATGTGCAGAAGCGGAGGGAAGCCGGTCTTTTGACATACACCCGGTGGCAGCCTTTCAGAGGGACAACGCTGAGTCTGAACGCTTCCGCAAAGTATGCAAGGATTGCAGTGCCTGCCCCCGAAGTGGAGAACAAGGGGTGGTCAGGCTCCGTCTTTCTGGACTATGGACAGAAACTCCCCTGGAAACTGCACTTCGACACCAGCCTTGCCCTGCAATGCGGTCGCCCCATCCGTGACCCTTACGCCTATGAAGCAAGATGGCATAACTACAGATGCACGATCAACCGCAGCTTCCTCAACGACCGCCTGTCAGTGGCAGTCTACGCCAACATGCCCTTCACCACCCGTGAAAAATACAGGTATCGCACCGTACATGGAGACTACACCGGCTATAACCTCTCCTGGGACAAGACGAGATTTTTCGGTATCCGCGCTTCATGGAGCTTCGGTAAACTGAAGGCAAGCGTGAAAAAGACGGAACGAAGTATTCAGAATGACGATCTGGTGGGTGGCGTGAAGACATGAAAAACAGTTCGCAGAACAACCGAAACCTCTGCAGAACTCCATTAAAATGTCGAGATCATAACATAGACCATCGGTTATCAACAGTGGTTTTCGGATGTAAAAAGACTTTTGCGGAGGTCTCAGACCTGCAATAGAAATGATGTCAAATATCCGAAAGCAAGACCCTGTACCTGTTTCCCGACAGCCGGGAACCTTGATCTGAAACAGGGCATCCTTATAAACATAAAGTCCTGCCCACACCGTGTGGACAGGACTTTGTACTTTATATCTGATTACAGAAAATGCAACCGGAAGACTTAGAGCTGCGGACCAGCTGCAACGAGAGCCTTTCCGGCTTCGTTGTTCTCGTACTTCGCAAAGTTCTTGATGAAGCGGGCAGCAAGATCCTTGGCCTTCTCATCCCACTGGGCTGCATCCTTGTAAGTGTCGCGCGGATCGAGAATCTCGGTAGCGACACCTTCGAGCTTCGTAGGAACCGTGAAGTTGAAGTAAGGGATCTGCTTTGTAGGAGCAGCATCGATGGAGTGGTTCAGGATAGCGTCGATGATACCACGTGTATCGCGGATAGAGATACGCTTGCCGGTACCGTTCCAGCCGGTGTTGACCAAGTAAGCCTTGGCACCGCTCTTCTGCATCTTCTTGACCAGCTCCTCAGCATACTTTGTCGGGTGCAGCTCCAGGAAAGCCTGACCGAAGCAAGCGGAGAATGTCGGTGTAGGCTCGGTAATGCCGCGCTCTGTACCGGCCAGCTTGGCTGTGAAGCCGGAGAGGAAGTAATACTTGGTCTGCTCTGCGCTCAGGATAGATACCGGAGGCAGTACGCCGAATGCGTCAGCTGACAGGAAGATAACCTGCTTTGCAGCCGGTCCCTGAGACTCCGGACGCTGGATGTTCTTGATATGGTAGATCGGGTAAGAAACACGGGTGTTCTCGGTTACGCTCTTGTCAGCGAAGTCGATCTTGCCGTTCTCGTCAACCGTTACGTTCTCGAGCAGTGCGTCACGTGTAATGGCACCGTAGATGTCAGGCTCAGACTCCTTGTCGAGGTTGATGACCTTTGCATAGCAGCCGCCCTCGAAGTTGAAGACACCCTTGTCGTCCCATCCGTGCTCGTCGTCACCGATGAGCTTACGCTTCGGATCGGTAGACAGAGTCGTCTTGCCTGTACCGGAAAGACCGAAGAAGATAGCTGTGTTCTCACCCTTCATATCGGTGTTGGCAGAGCAGTGCATAGCAGCGATGCCCTTCAACGGCAGGAAGTAGTTCATCATAGAGAACATACCCTTCTTCATCTCGCCGCCGTACCAGGTGTTGATGATGACCTGCTCCTTGGAAGTAACGTTGAAGACAACAGCAGTCTCAGAGTGCAGACCGAGTTCCTTCCAGTTCTCAACCTTTGCCTTTGAAGCGTTGTAGACAATGAAGTCAGGCTCCTGGTCGAAGTCAGCCTCGCTCTTCGGACGGATGAACATGTTTGTAACGAAGTGAGCCTGCCATGCAACCTCCACGATGAAGCGGATCTTCATACGTGTATCCTTGTGCGTACCGCAGAAACCGTCAACTACGAAAAGACGCTTGTTTGAAAGTTCCTTCTTCGCAATATCCTTTACAGCTGCCCATGCCTCCTTGGTTGCACGGTGGTTGTCGTTGTGGTATTCTTCGGAATCCCACCATACTGTGTCGTGAGAAGTCTCGTCATCAACGATGAACTTATCTTTAGGAGAACGGCCAGTATAGATACCGGTCTTAACGTTGATTGCACCGAGTTCTGTTTCCTGACCTACCTCGAAGCCCTCAAGGCCCTCTTTTGTCTCCTCGTTGAACAACACCTCGTAAGAAGGATTGTAAAGTACTTCTGTAGTACCTGTAATTCCGTACTTCTCAAGTACGCTCTTGTCAAACTTTGCCATTTCTTATAAATGTATTTAGTTGAAACTTGATTCTGCACTGTCAACAGATCCCGTAAAAGGACACCGCAAAGGTAATATAAATATTAAATTCGCCAAAAAAAATAGCTGATAAAAAGCAGCAAAGTGTTGCCTGATAAGGTTAAAGATATTAAAATAATTGCTGGTGCTGGTATATTTGTAAATCAGACTTTGCAAAACTTCAGATTATTTCTTAAATTTGCCGAAATTTTGCACAGAGGGTTTCTTAACCCGCACATCTATAACACCTAAGATAAAGAATGGAAATCATTAATTTTTCGGACCAGAACTCTATCATCAACCAGTATTTAGCAGAAATCCGAGACAAGGACTATCAGAAGAACCGGCTGCTCTTCCGCAACAACGTGATGCGCATCGGCGAGTTCGAGGCATTTGAAATCTCCAAGACACTGAACTACGAGTCCAAGCAGGTCACCACACCGCTGGGCACCGCACAGGTCAACGTGCCGACCGACAAAATCGTCCTGGCCACCATCTTCCGCGCCGGACTTCCTTTCCACAATGGCTTCCTCAATATCTTCGACCACGCTGGCAATGCTTTTGTCAGCGCTTATCGTGAATATAAGGATGCTGCCCACCACGTGGTGGGCATCCACGTGGAGTACCTCGCCACACCCGACATCAACGGCAAGACCCTCATCATTGCCGACCCGATGCTGGCCACCGGCGGTTCCATGGAACTGGGCTACAAAGCCATCCTCTCGAAGGGAACGCCCCGCCACGTACACGTAGCCTGCCTGCTGGCCACGCCGGAAGGCATCGCACACATCCGCAAGACATTCCCCGAGGATTCCACGACCATCTGGTGCGCAGCCATTGACGAAGGCCTGAACGAGCATCAGTACATCGTCCCGGGATTCGGCGATGCAGGCGACCTGTGCTACGGCGAAAAGATTTAGTGAAAGGCCTTCCCCAACACGAAAGAGGGAAAGGCCTCCCCCAACACGAAAGAGGGGGAGTGCCTACGGAAGCCGGTCAGGATAATCGCCCATCACCGCCTGCCACATAGGCCGAAAAGAACCCTTGGGCAGGCTCTCCTCTACCTCAGCCCATAACAGTCGATCAGATTAATGCCCCATGCAGGACGCAGCCCCATCGGCTTTTCCTTTGCAAAAAGCTGCCTGATGGTCGCCAGCTCCTCCGGGCCGTTCATACTGGGCTTTCCGGTGGCCTTGCTCATCTGATCGAAGAAGATGTAAAGGAGCAGTCGGGCGCGGGGATTATCCGGGTTGACACCTATTGCCGACTTGTAGGCAATGATGGCATCCACACAATACCGCTTCCCATTGACGGAAGGATTCCGCACGATGAGAGCCGTATAATAAAGCCCTTTGAGCGTCAACACCTCCGAACGGTCGACACCCTCCTTCGACTGCAGGGCTTCGACATCATCCTTCACTGCATCCAGGAACAACGTGGAATAACTGTCCTGCGGGAAACGGACGGCATACTGGAGGGCAAAGAGCGTCCGGTAATAGACAGGCAGCCACGCATCAGGATCCTGCTTCTCTATCCGTTTCAGTTCATCCATCCCTTTCACGACAGACACTGCCTCATCGGCATTCACCTTGCTTAATGCCGTCTCCAGCTGTCTGTCAGACGGACGGGCATCCTGGGCATTCATACTGGTTGCACACATAAGAGCAACGATAACGACGAGTTTAGAAACTAAAGTTTTCATACGCTTTGAATTTAACAAGTGAAACATAAATCTTCGCTGCAAAAGTATGAAACCTTCCGGCTGCCTCCAAATATCAGGGACAGACAACGAGAATACGGGTTGTACAGCTATCCGGACCGCTGAGATGCTATGTTCCGGGACGAATGACTAAGAACCCCTGCCACCCCCGAGAGGGTGTGTCAAAAGTTGATATGGCAGCTGAACTGTAGGATCAGACCAGCATGGATTTTCCAGAACATGCTTTTCATACATCCTCATTGATTACCATTAAAAAGATGGAAAAGAGATTATTACAGTCCGGTAAACATTCTCCCGAATACACATTGCCCCCTTTACCATCTATATGATGGTGACAAGGAGCAGACTGATGGTGACAAGGAGCAGACATAGCCACCTTCTGCCGATGTGTTGATGCCCGATACACATTGTGCTGGCCGTCAACACCAGACGTGTCGAGGGTCAGCACCCTTGCAATAGGCCGTCGGGAGGGAAGCGGATTGCGGCAGGCTGCGGTGACAATGCCCCTCATCACATCTGCTCCCGGTCTGTCCCGCCAAGGGCGACGACCGGACCGTCTGCCGAAACATAAAGGCTTCCTCCCCGCAACGGGCAGACCGTCCCTGCCCTTTCCATCACACCATGGGCAACCCGTCAACCGACGAATCGGCGGAGTCCGGGGACAAAGGTGCGGGAGACCGGGACGGTGTCATCGCAGCCGGAGAGACGCAGCTGGTAACCGTTGGAATTGCCTTTGGCAGAGCTGATGTTGTTGATGTTCACAAGAAACGAACGGTGGCACTGGAAGATGTTGTCGTAGGGAAGAGCCGCTTTCAGCGCCGTCAGCGTCGAACGGAGTTCGGTTTTCACCGTTTTGCCTTCATTCCGGTAACACACACAGACGTTGTTCTTCCTCGCTTCGATGTACAGCAGGTCGTTGACAGGCAGGGTGAGGTCGGCCCCCCGCAGGTTCTGGTCGTGCAGCGTGATGACGATGCCCGCCTGCTCGTCGGTGGTCTTCCGTATCAGCTCTTCCAGTCTGCCGTTCAGCATCCGGTTGTAGTTGATCAGTGTAAAAATGCCCGTGACGATCACCCAGACAAGGAAAGTCCAGTAAAAGAAGACCCAGAACAGCCTTCCCGTCAACGGGATATGGAAAAAGAAAGCGGCATAGACCGTCATGGAGACTGCCATGGCCAGTTCAATGCCGATACTGTACAGAATCTGATGTCCGTTGGTCACCGGGATTTTCCTGTACGACAGCGTCTTGAAGAAAAGGACTGAACCCAGCCACAGGACACAGGCGGTCAGCATGCCGAAGCCCAGGCACATCAGGAAAATACTGCCCCGGTACTGGCTGATCCCGAACGGCTGCAGAAGATAGAGAAACAGGAAAATGCCGCCTCCTGACGCAACACTCGTGCGCCAGGAGGCGGCATTTCCCTGCAATGTACACCTGCTGCGGAGGAAGGATGACAGTCTGCTCATGATTTTACTTAAAGGGTTGTTGTCTGCCTGCAAAGTTACGCTTTTTCCCCCTTTCCTGCAAGTCTTATGTCCGGACGCACCTGCATCCGGAAAAAACGGCGTTCCCTGTCCTTTCATGCCTGACACCCTCCGGAACGTCCGAGGTCAACGCCTCTCGTAACGACAAGGACTATATCCTCGCCATCAACTGGAAGAAGGCCGCGGAACATGCAGCCGAGGACAACTTCGACTGGAAGGCAATGAGGGATTGCCCGGCAGAGAGGAGATTACGCATGGGGAAACACGACATGAAGGTTTTACCGGACGGTTATGCAATACAAAAAGGAGACAGACACCAGTCACCGGCATCCATCTCCCATCGGATTTCAGGTCACGGTACACCGGGCATACCGCAACCTGCATGGCAGGCTATTGCACTTCCCAGATGTCGTTTGTCTCCAGCATCTCCATGAAGGTATGGTAAGGCTTCCTGGCCTTTACCTCTTCAATCTGCCGGTTGACGGCGGCATCGTAGGTAGGAGCTTCTACATCACGGATGACACCGAGGGCAATCGGAAAACCGTTCTCGTTGCTCATCATGGCAAGTTTCAGCTGCAGGGTATTGTCCTGACAGTGCGCATCATGGACGAGGATGTCGTCCCGGGTGATGCCGTTCTCACCGATCTTCACCACTTTCAGGCCGAATCCTTCCTGCATGAGACCGTACTCCTTGTCCGGGCCGAATACGAGCGGTTCGCCATGTTTGACATAGATGGCATTCTCTTTCCTTCCCGCAGAGGTGTAAACGGAATTGTGGCAGCCGTCATTGAAGATGACACAGTTCTGCAGAATCTCGCACACGGCAGCTCCCTTGTGCAGGTAGGCCGCCTTGAGAATGGCGATTGTCTCCGTGTTGTCGCTTGCCACACTGCGTGCAAAGAAGTTGCCGCGTGCGCCGAAGCAAAGCTCGGCGGGGCGGAAAGGATCCTCGGTCGTACCGTAGGGACTCGACTTGGAGACGAAACCGCGCGGACTGGTCGGCGAGTACTGGCCCTTCGTCAGACCGTAGATGCGGTTGTTCAGGAGGATCATGTTCAGATCGATGTTGCGGCGCATGGCGTGTATGAAGTGGTTTCCGCCGATGGCGAGGGCATCGCCGTCGCCCGACACCTGCCAGATGGTCAGGTTCGGATTGGTCACCTTGGCGCCTGTCGAGATGGCCGCTGCACGGCCGTGGATGGTCTGCATGGCGTATGTGTTCGCATAATAAGGCAATCGGCTTGAACATCCGATACCACTGATAACGGCTGTCTCGTAAGGTGGAACACCTAACTCCGCCATCGCCTTCTGCAGGCTTGCAAGGAAGAAATGGTCGCCACAGCCCGGACACCAACGAGGCTGTCCCTTCTTGAAATCTTGTGCTGTATATTGGTTCATGTCTGTTTAAATTATAGGGGTTGTCAAGCGGTAATGGGCGGTGATAGGCAATGATGGGATTATCAGCTCTTGATTCTTATCCCCCTGACCGTCAATTGCCAACTACCACTTTTATCTTTTTTACTCGTTTACTGTAATATCTTCGTATAGAAGGTACCGGTCTCTTCTTTCGGCAGCGGAGCCTTGAGCAGCTTCTCAAAGGTTGCGACAAGATCGCTGACGACGAAAGGCTGTCCTTTGACCTGGTTGTACTGGTAAGGAGCGAAGTTGTTGATGCGGATACGCAGGAGAGCCGCCAGCTGCCCGAGGTTCTGCTCGGCAACGACCACCTTTTTGTACCGTGCGAGGACTTCCGGCGTATTCTTCGGCAGCGGGTTCACATACTTGAACTGTGCCAGGGCCACCTTGTGTCCTTTCCGGCGCAGTTCCTCCATGGCTGAATAAAGATGGCCGTAGGTACTTCCGAAACCGACAATGAGCAGGTCGGCATCCGCTTCATCACCCAGAACTTTCAGGTCGGGAACGGGGATGCGCGCCACCTTGTCCCAGCGCAGGTGGTCCATCAGGTCATGGTTCTCGGGGTCGGTGGAGATGCTGCCGGTCTCGCCGTCCTTCTCCAGTCCGCCGAGGATATGCGCATATCCCTCTGTGCCCGGAATCGCCCAGTAGCGTGCCAGCGTCTCCGGATCACGCTTGTAAGGACTGTACTTGTACTTCTGGTCTTCCGTTGCGAAATGAGGGTGGATCTCCGGAAGCTCGTCAATGTTCGGCAGCTTCCATGCCGAGGAGCCGTTGGCGATGAACGCATCGGTAAGGAGCACGACCGGTGTCATGTGTTCCAAGGCGATCTTGCAGGCATGGTAGGCAGCATCGAAACAGTCGGTAGGACTGGTGGCTGCAATGACGGGCATCGGACTCTCCCCGTTGCGGCCATATAACACCTGGAGGAGGTCGGTCTGCTCGCTCTTCGTCGGCATACCTGTCGACGGACCGCCGCGCTGTACGTCGATGATGACCAGCGGCAGCTCGTCGATGACGGCAAGGTTCATCGCCTCGCTCTTCAGGCAGATACCCGGTCCGGAGGTGGAAGTGGCAGCCAGTGCGCCTGCAAACGCGGCGCCGATGGCCGATGCGCAGCCTGCGATCTCGTCCTCACACTGTACGGTCGTCACGCCCATCGACTTGTGTTTTGCCAGTTCGTGGAGGATGTCGGTTGCCGGCGTGATGGGATAGGAACCCAGGAACAGGCGCAGTCCGGCGCGCTCTGCCGCTGCCATCAGACCATAGGCAGTAGCCTTGTTGCCCGTAATATCCATATAACGTCCCGGTTCCTTCACCTTCGACTCGATGCGATAGGTGTTGGGAACGGAGGCATGGACGTTGTGGCCGTAGTTGTAACCGGCTTCGACGACCCGTATGTTCGCCTCGGCAATGGCCGGTTTCTTCTTGAACTTCTTCTCGAGGAAGCTGTTGACCAAGGTGAGGTCACGGTTGAACAGCCAGCAGACAATACCGAGTGCAAACATATTGCGGCACTTCAGCATGGACTTGTTGTCCATCCCCGAATCCGCCAGACACTCCTTCACCATCTTCGTGATCGGGCAGGCTACGACGCGGTCGGGGTCGATACCCATCTCGCCCAGATAGTCATCACTGCGGAACTCGGCCTTCTGAAGGTCGCGAGGGCCGAAGGAGTCGGTGTCAATGATGATTGTCCCGCTGGGTTTGCAATGCTTGTACTGCATCTTCAGAGCCGCCGCATTCATCGCCACCAGCACGTCGCAGCGGTCGCCCGGCGTATAGACCTTGCCTGCCCCAATGTGCACCTGGAAACCGCTCACACCCGTCAGTGAACCTTGCGGAGCACGGATGTCGGCCGGATAGTCCGGGAATGTAGACACGCCATTGCCCACCGTCGCCGAGACCGTAGTGAAGATATTGCCAGCAAGCTGCATACCATCACCGGAGTCGCCAGAGAAATGTACGACAACATTGTCGAGTTCTTTCACTTCGATTTGTTCTTCCATAGATTATTTCGTTGTTTATGTTAGTAAAATCGTTTCTGTATTATCTGTTTACGGGAAAGCCCGCCGGCCGCCGGACTTCCGTCCTCTTCCAGCACGGGCTTCTCCCCTTTCATCCGTTTCTTTCTCCCCCTTTCCTGCGGTTCTCAAGGCACAGAAGCCCTTACCGCCAGTATCCTTTTCCGTGGGAACCGCATTCCTACCAGTCCCCGTCTTCTCCTTCTGATAGACCCGTATCCAGTCGACCCGCATCTCGTAGGTATGTGCGGCATCGGGCTTGTCCGCCCATGAACCGTCGCCCACCGACTGGTTGAGAATCAGGTAGAAATCCGACTTGTCGAACGGCCACTGCTCCTGACTGTCATTCTGCTTTTCGTACTGATACAGCTCTCTGCCGTCCGCATAAAAGGTCAGCGCATCCTCCTCCCACTCCACCGCATAGACATGGTAACGGTCCATCGGCAGGCTGATGTTGCCCGAGTGCGGTTCGTCAGGATGGCTCTTCGTCCATGCGGAGTGTACCGTACTGTACGCCTTCTGCTCGCCGTTGATCTGTTCGAAGATGTCGATTTCCCCACCCTGCGGCCATTTCAGGTCCGTTCTGGGCATCATCCATATCGCCGGGAAATTCCCGATGAAGGGGTTGACAAGCGCCCGGCACTCCACTCTCCCGAAACGGAAAGCGAAACTCCGGCTGCTCTCTATGCCGCCTGTGCGCATCGTACCTTCGCCTGCTGCTCCGTCAGAAGCGGGGACAGCACGCAGAACGAGGCTGCCATCCTTCATGAAAGCAACATCAGGAGAATCGCTCAGGAATCTTGCCCACGTCACCTGAGGGCGGCGCCTGCAGCACTTCCACACCTTAGGGTCAGGCAGCGTACCGTCCGCCCCGTTGAACTCGTCGCAGAAGACAAGCCGGTAGCCGGGACGGCAGCCGCCGCAGCATGCAGCCGTCTGCACGGTCTGTGCAAACACGGCCACCGTATGCCATGCCATCAAGAGCATGGCGGGCAGGCACCTGTATTTCTTCTTTTCCAACATGGTCTGATGAGGACTTCTCTTTGCGGCACGTCCCGGCGAATGCAGGACAGACATACACGGCATACACGTTCTTCAGGTTTCTGATATACCCCCAGACCTGCCCGTTCCGTCACAGTGTGCCCGATTTGTCCTTCCCATAGATTATCTTTTGTTTATGTCAGTGTAACTGGGGACAAAAGTGCAAAATAATATTGAGAAAACAAAATGTTTTGAGGAGAAAAATAATATTTTTATAGGTTGCCGGTGAAAAAGCCCGATAAAACCATCAGAAACTTCCAACCGATGTCCGACACCGGTCGTGCCGATGGCATACACGCCTGCAATCTGTTGCCCGGACGGAAACGATCTGAAGCAAAAGCCAGAGGCGAACGTACCTTATCCGATGCAGGAAGCTGCTGTTACAAAGACAATGGGAAATCGCCGGTTGAAAGGAAACCAGCCATGGAACTCCCGGCCTTGAAGTCTTGCCGGACAGTCATCATCCCGAAGGACATACAGGGGCATCCCGCCGCCGGCTCAACTCCTCTAACGCCTAATTAACGGTTCTTCCGTTAAATGCGTAGATTGAAAATAGAATAAAGGCTTATGCACTTGCAGAGTATGACTGTCCGAAATCAAATGGTCTTACAAAGGAAGATAAACTACAGGATAAAATGCAGGAAAGGCAAATGGATACGATGCCTGTCCATCAGCCTGTCTTTCCGTCTTCCACAGACAACTTATTCCCATATCACCGGTGTTTGTAAACTGTTTTCATGCACTCCAAGCTGACACATGGTCTTCCGGCTTCTAAAAGATGCCTAATTGACCTGCAACCGGTGCTCTCTTAGCGTGTTACCAACGCCCTTTTGAAATCCAATCAAGCACCTTTTACGAACGGTTTGATAACCAACTGATTGACTGCTGGTTGCAAACCTGTTTTTTTTTTGCACATGTTATTTATCAATAGTCCGTTAAATTTTCGCGGTTTGCGAATCTTTCGTCCCTAAGGCAACAGAAATTGTGGCAGAAAGAAAACATGATAAGTCTCTGAAAAAGAGTAGATCAAATAACAAAATGTAACATAATAAAATCGGCTATCTCATTGAATTTCAGCAACTTTACAAATGTAAAAAGACAATAAAGTTTATGCTGATAACCAATTTGATAAGCCGATATATGAAGCTCTGCAAAGCAGCATTCAGTGCCGAAGATGGGGCAAAGTTAAGCAAAAGTATCCAGACAAACGTCATGGAAATGCTTTTTCTTTTGATGGTCATCCCAAGGAGATGCAATTTCACGCAGATGGGACGCTATGGCAATCGTGGCGAGCAGTGCTGTCGGCAGACGGCAGAGCGCAGCGTGGACTGGCTTGAGATGAACATGTGGCTGAGTGCTTTCGCCTTCAAAAAAGGCAAGGGTCGCAATGCCATCGTCATAGACCCGAGCTTCATCAGGAAGGCTGGGAATCATACCCCATACGTGGGTACGTTCTGGTCGGGCTGTGCAGGTGCGGTAAAGCACGGTCTTGAGATCCTCGGCATCGGTGTGATAGACGTGGACCTGCATGAGTGCATGATGCTGAAGGCTGTGCAGACCACATTGGAAAAAGGCGAGGAGGAAAAAGAGATGAGCCTATACGACTGGTATGCCAAGGTGTTGCAGGACGACAAGGTAACCTTACAGCGTATCTGCAAGGTGCTTGTCGCCGACTCAGCCTTCTCCAAAAGACCCTTCATCGACAAGGTAATGAAGATGAGATTCCATGTTGTGAGCCGCCTGCGTCATGACGCAGCCTTGTTCTACACATGGGACGGGGAACCCACGGGAAGGCCCGGCCGTCCCCGTGTCAAAGGTGACAAGATTGACGTGGGGAACATCGATATGTCTGAAGCCGAAATGCCTGAGCTGGAGGAGACCTCCGGCAAGGCTTATGCGCTCAAGGCAGGGTGCAAGTCCCTGCACAGGGTCGTGTCGCTTGTCATCCACGAGTTGCCCAACGGCAGTCGGCGCTTGTATTTCTGTACGGATGAGAGCATGGACGGACCCAATGTGGTGGAGTACTACACCACACGTTTCCAGGAGGAGTTTTGCTTTCGCGACGCAAGGCAGTTCCTCGGCCTTACAGATTGTCAGGCACGTGACAAGAGAAAACTTGACTTTGCCTTCAACTCTTCATTCACGGCACTCAATGTGGCCAAGATCATGTGCAGGGAACTTGGCACGTCCATCGGTCGACTTAAAGCGCAGATGGTCAATGCCTACTATGCGCAACGAATTATTGACGTGTTCGAGAAAAACCCGAACACGCCTTTAAATAAAGAAAGTATTAATGAGATATTTAGTTTCGATGCTGACGCAGCATAAAAATTAACGGAGTATTGATGCAAGTACACAAGCCCTTTATTCTATTCCCATCTATCCATTTAACGGAAGAACCACTTTTCTGCAATAAATCTCCATAGGTCTGTATGAAAATGGAAGAATGGGAGTGTCCCCCCCCACTGTTCTCTGGAAAAGCCCCCTTTCATCAAGAAGGTTACGTTAGTTTCCGGCAGTACAACTCTTCTTCCACTGCAGCTTGCTCCCATCCCGGCAGCATATTGTAAGCGTGCGAGCCCTCAGTGCGCCTGGTATCCACTGACAACACAAGATGTGATGACCCTCAGCACATCGGCAGGAGGTGGAAAAATCGGTTCATTCCTGTTACTATCTTATATACAGTAAGAGGCTGATGACTGACTTATGTGGGAAATGTTTACCGGACAGCAATGTCTGTCTTTATACAGAGGAAGGCAGCCGGAATGGTTGCCCTTCCGTAAGAGGGGGGATAGATTTATACGTATTTCTGGTAGTGCTTTACAGGAGAAAGGTTTCGGAATGGCTGTCTTGAAACCGAAAAATGTAGTTTCTGATGTATTATGGATGCTTATTGTTTGTGTTTTTGAGCTTTATTGTATAATTTTGCATTCAGGCAGGAATAAGTATACGGAATGAAGGTAAAGAACAGTAGACTTGAAGCATTGAAAATGCTCATATCAAGTATGGAACTCGGTTCCCAGGAAGAATTGTTGCGTGCGCTTGAGCAGGAAGGGTTCAGGCTGACGCAGGCGACGCTGAGCCGTGACCTCAAGCAGTTGAAGGTGGCGAAGGCTGCCTCGATGAATGGAAAGTATGTCTATGTCCTGCCGAATGAAACGATGTACCGGCGTGTCACCACGCCCCGGAAGGCTACGGAGATGCTGCAGCGCAGTGGTTACGTCTCCGTGAACATATCGGGACAGCTGGCGATCGTCAAGACACGGCCGGGCTATGCCAGTGCGATAGCCTATGACATTGACTGCTGTGACTCGCCTTATATATTAGGGTCGATTGCCGGTGACGATACCATCTTTGTGGCAATCCGTGAGGGGGCGACACGCGGGCAGGTACTGGAAGCCCTGTCGTACGTGATTCCCGAGATAGGATAGCACCGGATGTCGTTTGCAGAATGTGTAATATTCACCAACAGGTTTTGAAGTATGTATAACAAACGCTTAGTACGTGTCACTGACAATGTCTGGATAGCAGGTGTCTGTGCCGGGCTTGCCGATTTTTTTGGTTTCGACAGGGATGCTGCCCGCATTGTCTGGCTGCTGCTCACGCTTTTTACCGCAGGTTTCCCCGGGCTGATTCTCTATATTGCCTTGTGGCTGCTGATGCCGGTGTCAGATGGCCGGTGAAGGAGGTATGGTCCTGCATCTCGTCAATTCAGTGATGTCCGGTTCTGCCCTTTTCCCATTGTATCCAGGTGTTGACTGTGGGGCGTGTTCTCTCTCTTGAGGAAGGAAAAACGACAGGATTGAGTTGGGACGGGCCGTTTTTTTATGCACACATGATCATCGTGTGTGTATTTTTCTGTTTATTTTGTCGGTTTAATAGTGAAAATACAACACTTTTTATCTCCATTATTATTTTATTTGTTATTTTTGTGGCGAAAAAAGCATTGTGTTGATTTATGGATGAAGCGCTGAAGCAAATAGGGGAAAGATTGAAAGGTTTACGCGAGTCGTTGGAGGTCTCCGTGCAGGAGATGGCGGAAACGTGTGGCGTAACGGAAGAAAAATACCTGAAAATGGAGGGCGGTGAAAGCGACCTGGCGGTCAGCAGGCTGTATAAGCTCTCACGGAAATACGGTATTTCGCTTGATGTGCTGATGTTCGGCGAGGAACCCCGGATGGGGGCTTATTTCCTTACTCGTAACGGAAAGGGAATGAGTGTCGAGCGCAGGGAAGCCTATAAGTATCAGAGTCTGGCAAGTGGTTTCCGCGGCAGGAAGGCTGATCCTTTCCTGGTGACGGTAGAACCGAAGTCGGATGACGAGCCTGTAGACATGGATACGCATTCCGGGCAGGAATTTGATATGGTGTGGCAGGGACGTATGGCTCTTACCTTGGGTGGAAAACATTTTGTTCTTGAACCGGGTGATACCATTTATTTCGATGCCAGTCAGCCACATTGTATGCGGGCGTTGGACAACAGGACACTGAAGTTCCTGGCAATTATCTTTTAGATTTCCCGGATTCTGCTTCTGAATCCGGCATTGTGTGTAAGATTGTAAGCGCAGGTGTCTCTGGTATCGGCGGTCAGACGGGAATATCGGATCTGCCAGCGGGCCGCCTGCTTCCATTTCTAAAAACGAATATTCAGAATAACAAGATGATAGAAAGATATTTAACCCAGACTCAATTCTCTTCAGAGGAAGATTTCCGAGAGCATCTGCATTTCATAGTCCCTGATACTTTCAACTTCGCTTATGATGTCATGGATGAATGGGCAAAGGAAGCACCGGACAAACTTGCGCTTCTCTGGACCAGTGAGCGTGGTGAAGAGGTAAAGACCACCTTTGCCGGTTTCAAGGAGCAGACCGACCGTACAGCGGCTTACTTCCTCAGTCTTGGCATCAGCCGTGGCGACAAGGTGATGCTCATTCTCAAACGGCATTACCAGTGGTGGCTTGCGATGATGGCGTTGTGCAAAATCGGTGCGGTGGCCATCCCTGCTACCCATATGCTTACGAAGAAGGACATTGTCTACCGCAACCGGCGTGCTTCCGTGAAGGCAATTATATGTGTGAACGACGAATATGTCACAACGCAGGTCAGGCAGTCTGTCCCGGAGAGCCCGACGGTTGAAGTGCTCGTAGCCGTCAATTCCATGGTGCAGAGGGACAGTCCTGTGCCAGAGGGATTTCACGACTGGCATAAGGAATGGCCGGAGGCACCGGCATTCGTCCGTCCTGAAGAGGTGAATACGAACGGGGATACGATGCTGATGTATTTCACCAGCGGTACCAGTGGCGAACCGAAGATGGTGGCGCATGATTATCTCTATGCGCTGGGGCATCTCGTCACAGGTGTCTTCTGGCACAATCTGGACGGGAACGGCATCCATCTTACCGTGGCAGATACGGGATGGGGAAAGGCTGTCTGGGGAAAGCTGTACGGACAGTGGTTTGCCGGTGCGACGGTCTTCGTTTATGATCACGAGAAGTTCACGGCAGGAAAGATCATGAGAGTAATGGAGAAATACCGTGTCACGTCTTTCTGTGCTCCCCCCACCATCTACCGTTTCATGATACAGGAGGATTTCGCAAAGTACGACCTCTCTGCGCTGGAATACTGTACCACGGCCGGCGAGGCACTTGAGCCTGCCGTTTACCAGAAATTCTTCAACCTTACGGGAGTCCAGATGATGGAAGGTTTCGGACAGACCGAAACTACCATGACCCTTGGCACATTCCCCTGGATCAAACCGAAGCCGGGAAGCATGGGGAAGCCGAACCCGCAGTATGACATCAGACTGCTGAAGCCGGACGGGTCTGTCTGTGAGGATGGCGAGAAGGGCGAAATCTGCATCGATACCAGTGCAGGAAAGCCAATCGGGCTTTTTAAAGGATATTACCGTGATCCGGAACTGACAGCGAGGGCATGGCATGATGGTCTTTATTATACCGGCGACATTGCCTGGCGAGACGAGGACGGATATTATTGGTTTGTGGGCCGTGCCGATGATGTCATTAAAAGTTCAGGTTATCGCATTGGGCCGTTTGAGGTGGAAAGTGCGTTGATGACGCATCCGGCTGTTGTCGAGTGTGCTGTGACCGGCGTGCCCGATGTGGTGCGCGGTATGGTCGTCAAGGCAACCATTGTTCTCGCTGACGAATGGAGAAGCAAGGCAGGTGATGCTCTCGTAAAAGAACTGCAGAATCACGTCAAGCATGAAACGGCACCTTACAAGTACCCTCGTATCATCGAGTTTGTCGATGCCCTTCCGAAGACTATCTCCGGCAAGATTCGCCGGGTGGAGATCCGAGAACACGATAATCGGTAGCCTGCCCTTTCTGTTGGCTTTACATTTGGGGGTAAGCCTTTGGAGTAAGTTCTGTCTTGTGGCTTGATGAAAGAACTGTACAGATTTATTATATTAAGGTATAAATAGTTTTTCAGGGCTGACATTTGTAATAAAATATGAAAAAGCGTACTTTCGTGAAAGTTTTTCCCCGAAACATTTGGTGCGTATGTTTTTTCTTTATACCTTTGCACTCGCTTTACGAAACGAGCCGCACGGCTTGTTCCGTCGGCACAGAAAGAAAGAGTTCTTTGAAAGGATTTACATAGACAGAGAAGTAGTACAAGAAGCGTCTGCGCGGCATGCGTGCCGTGCGGACGGGTAAAAGAAACGAACCGATCAATTCGGCATCAGGGCAGGCTTTCTGGCTTCCGCCATTTCGCCGTTCCGCCCTTTTGCTTTTTGAACGAGGTGCTCTTTGAGCTTGATATTTCGGTAAAGGCGTTCCGGGACAGAGATTATCCGAGGCCTGGATGACGGGACGGGGCTTTCGCTCCTGTCCGCTATCCGTCGTCCGGTCTTGTCGTCACATTTTACAGTGGAGAGTTTGATCCTGGCTCAGGATGAACGCTGGCTACAGGCTTAACACATGCAAGTCGAGGGGAAACGGCGTTGAGTGCTCGCACTCTTCGGACGTCGACCGGCGCACGGGTGAGTAACGCGTATCCAACCTTCCCGTCACTGCGGGATAACCTGCCGAAAGGCAGACTAATACCGCATGGCCTTCACTGACGGCATCCGAGGTGAAGTAAAGCTTTTTTGCGGTGACGGACGGGGATGCGTCTGATTAGCTGGTTGGCGGGGCGACGGCCCACCAAGGCGACGATCAGTAGGGGTTCTGAGAGGAAGGTCCCCCACATTGGAACTGAGACACGGTCCAAACTCCTACGGGAGGCAGCAGTGAGGAATATTGGTCAATGGGCGGAAGCCTGAACCAGCCAAGTAGCGTGCAGGAGGACGGCCCTACGGGTTGTAAACTGCTTTTATGCGGGGATAAAGTGAGGGACGTGTCCCTTTTTGCAGGTACCGCATGAATAAGGACCGGCTAATTCCGTGCCAGCAGCCGCGGTAATACGGAAGGTCCGGGCGTTATCCGGATTTATTGGGTTTAAAGGGAGCGTAGGCCGGGGATTAAGTGTGTTGTGAAATGTAGGCGCTCAACGTCTGATGTGCAGCGCATACTGGTCCCCTTGAGTACGCGCAACGCCGGCGGAATTCGTCGTGTAGCGGTGAAATGCTTAGATATGACGAAGAACCCCGATTGCGAAGGCAGCCGGCGGGAGCGCAACTGACGCTGAAGCTCGAAGGTGCGGGTATCGAACAGGATTAGATACCCTGGTAGTCCGCACGGTAAACGATGGATGCCCGCTCTCGGCGCCTGGCGCCGGGGGCCAAGCGAAAGCGTTAAGCATCCCACCTGGGGAGTACGCCGGCAACGGTGAAACTCAAAGGAATTGACGGGGGCCCGCACAAGCGGAGGAACATGTGGTTTAATTCGATGATACGCGAGGAACCTTACCCGGGCTTGAATTGCAGGAGAACGATACAGAGATGTTGAGGTCCTTCGGGACTCCTGCGAAGGTGCTGCATGGTTGTCGTCAGCTCGTGCCGTGAGGTGTCGGCTCAAGTGCCATAACGAGCGCAACCCCTCTCCCCAGTTGCCATCGGGTTATGCCGGGCACTCCGGGGACACTGCCGCCGCAAGGTGCGAGGAAGGTGGGGACGACGTCAAATCAGCACGGCCCTTACGTCCGGGGCTACACACGTGTTACAATGGCCGGTACAGAGGGCTGGCGCTCCGCGAGGCGCGCCGAATCTATAAAGCCGGTCTCAGTTCGGACTGGGGTCTGCAACCCGACCCCACGAAGCTGGATTCGCTAGTAATCGCGCATCAGCCACGGCGCGGTGAATACGTTCCCGGGCCTTGTACACACCGCCCGTCAAGCCATGAAAGCCGGGGGTGCCTGAAGTCCGTGACCGCGAGGATCGGCCTAGGGCAAAACTGGTGATTGGGGCTAAGTCGTAACAAGGTAGCCGTACCGGAAGGTGCGGCTGGAACACCTCCTTTCTGGAGCGGTCGTCTTTCCGCTTCAGGCGACGGGGGCGTCTCGGGTTCGTTTCCCTTCCTGTGCTGCTCTGTCTCTGTCTTTTCCTTTTCCAGGAGTCCGGGTACGAGGCCCGCATGCGTGAGGTTCGAGTCCTCCGTCTCCGCCAGCGGGGCCGGCCGGCTCCGGGAGCAGGGTTCCGCCCCGCGTCCCCTTCCGGCCGTTTCCACACGATCTTTGACATATTGACACAGGCAAGACTGTAAAGCAGAGCCGGTCTCCTTTCGGAGTCCGGCGTTCTCCGGGGGTTCTTTCCCCCGGATGGAATCTGAAAGACAGCTGAAAGTATGAGCTGCCTCCCCGCGTTTTTCCGCGGGGAAGGCGAAGAAAGTAAGAAAGGGCGCATGGCGGATGCCTTGGCTCACGGAGGCGATGAAGGACGTGATAAGCTGCGATAAGCCCCGGGTAGGTGCAAATGACCGTTGATCCTGGGATTTCCGAATGGGACAACCCGGCAGGCTGAAGGCCTGTCATCACTGCATATGCAGTGAGGCGAACGGAGGGAACTGAAACATCTTAGTACCTCCAGGAAGAGAAAATAAACGAATGATTCCCCCAGTAGCGGCGAGCGAACGGGAAAGAGCCTAAACCTGCTTTGTGGCAACGCTTAGCAGGGGTTGTAGGACCACGCTGTCGTACTTAGATTGTGAGGAGAATCTACTGGAAAGTAGAATCATAGAAGGTGATAATCCTGTATCCGAAGCATGACGAGACGTAGTGGTATCCTGAGTAACGCGGAACACGTGAAATTCTGCGCGAATCTGCCGGGACCATCCGGCAAGGCTAAATACTCCCGTGAGACCGATAGTGTACGAGTACCGTGAGGGAAAGGTGAAAAGCACCCCGCGAGGGGAGTGAAAGAGTTCCTGAAACCGTGCGCCTACAAGCGGTCGGAGCCGCGCGAGCGGTGACGGCGTGCCTTTTGCATAATGAACCTACGAGTTGCCGTGTCCGGCGAGGATAAGCGTCATGAGACGCGCATCCGCAGTGGAAGCGAGCCTGAAGAGGGCGTCGAGTCGGACGGGGCAGACGCGAAACCAAGTGATCTACACTTGCCCAGGCTGAAGTCCGGGTAACACCGGATGGAGGGCCGCACGGATAAGCGTTGAAAAGCTTCCCGATGAGGCGAGTGTAGGAGTGAAAGGCCAATCAAACTTGGAGATAGCTCGTACTCCCCGAAAGGCATTTAGGTGCCGCGTGCGGCGATATCCATGAGAGGTAGAGCGACCGATAGGTCGAGAGGGCTTCACCGCCTGTCGAGACCTGACGAACTCCGAATGCTCATGGACTGCAGCCGTGCAGTAAGGGGGCGGGTGCTAAGGTCCGTCCCCGAGAGGAGAAGAATCCAGACCGCCGTCTAAGGCCCCGGAATTCTGCCTGAGTTAGTCTAACGAAGTCTGGTCCCCGTGACAGCCAGGATGTTGGCTTGGAAGCAGCCATTCATTCAAAGAGTGCGTAACAGCTCACTGGTCGAGGGTCCGGGCGTGGATAATAATCGGGTATAAGGCAGATGCCGAAGGCGCGGGATAGCGATGTGCATTGCAAGTATCGGTAGGGGAGCATTCCATGCCCGCTGAATGGTGAGGGCGACCGATCCTGGAGGGCATGGAAAAGCAAATGTAGGTATGAGTAACGATAAAAAGGGTGGGATTCCCTTTCGCCGAAAGACCGAGGTTTCCCGGGCGATGCCAGTCAGCCCGGGGTCAGTCGGGTCCTAAGCCTCAGCCGAACGGCGATGGCGATGGCAGATGCGGTCAACATTCCGCAACTCGCATTATCAGTGACGTGGAGACGGAGCAGTGACACTGCCGCGCCCTGACGGAACAGGGCGTTTAAGTGCGTAGGCTTTGACAGCGGCAGGCAAATCCGCCGCTGGAGCTGAAACACGAAAGTACGGCTCTTCCTCCGGGAAGGGCCGAGCGCAGGTAACCATACTCCCGAGAAAATCCGCTAAACTTAATGGTACTGCGACCCGTACCGCAAACGGACACACGTGGTCGGGTAGAACATACTGAGGCGTTGAGAGATTCATGGTCAAGGAACTAGGCAAACTGACCCCGTAACTTCGGGATAAGGGGTCCTCGTGGCGACACGAGGCGCAGAGAATAGGTCCAGGCAACTGTTTAACAAAAACACAGGGCTGTGCGAACTCGAAAGATGAGGTATACAGCCTGACACCTGCCCGGTGCCGGAAGGTTAAGAGGAGACGTCACCAGCGATGGGAAGCGTCGAATTGAAGCCCCGGTAAACGGCGGCCGTAACTATAACGGTCCTAAGGTAGCGAAATTCCTTGTCGGGTAAGTTCCGACCTGCACGAATGGTGTAATGATCCGGACGCTGTCTCGACCATGATCTCAGTGAAATTGTAGTATCGGTGAAGATGCCGATTACCCGCGATGGGACGAAAAGACCCCGTGAACCTTTACTGCAGCTTAGCACTGACCTCGGTCATCCGATGTGTAGGATAGGCCGGAGGCTTCGAGGCGGGCGCGCCAGCGTCCGCGGAGCCGCCCTTGAAATACGGCCCTTCGGCTGTCTGAGGTCTAACGCGCCTGTGGCGCGGACACTGCTTGGCGGGCAGTTTGACTGGGGTGGTCGCCTCCAAAAGCGTAACGGAGGCTTCCAAAGGTGCCCTCGGGCCGATCGGTAACCGGCCTCATGGAGTGCAATGGCATAAGGGCGCCTGACTGGGAGGCAGACATGCCGAGCAGGTGGGAAACCAGGGCATAGTGATCCGGCGGACGTGCATGGAAACTCCGTCGCTCAAAGGATAAAAGGTACTCCGGGGATAACAGGCTGATCCCCCCCAAGAGCTCATATCGACGGGGTGGTTTGGCACCTCGATGTCGGCTCGTCACATCCTGGGGCTGGAGAAGGTCCCAAGGGTTGGGCTGTTCGCCCATTAAAGTGGCACGCGAGCTGGGTTCAGAACGTCGTGAGACAGTTCGGTCTCTATCTATCGTGGGCGTTGGAGTTTTGCGTGGTGCCGTCACTAGTACGAGAGGACCGTGGCGGACAGACCTCCGGTCAGCCGGTTGTGCCGCCAGGTGCACCGCCGGGTAGCTGAGTCTGGATCGGATAAGCGCTGAAAGCATCTAAGTGCGAAGCCGGCCGCAAGATTAGAACTCCTCATGAGGGCCGTCAGAGACGATGACGTTGATAGGGCGCAGGTGTAAAGACGGCGACGTCAAAGCCGAGCGCTACTAATTGCCCGAGACTTTCTTCCGGGTCTCCCCCGCCTTTCCGGCGCCGGGGAGGCCGGCGCTCACTCTTCCGGCTGTCCCCTCCCCCCTCCGGGGGACGGGTTCCTGTCCTGCCTGTGCGATACGTCACCCATACGGGCGCCGCGTCCCTGCGGAAGGACATTCCGCGGGAGCGCCGTCCCGGATACATTCAGGTGGTTATTGCGGCGGGGTCCCACCTCTTCCCATTCCGAACAGAGAAGTTAAGCCCGCCTGCGCCGATGGTACTGCAATGCAATGCGGGAGAGTAGGTGGCCGCCTCCTTTCAGACACGGGAGAGCCCCGGAGAGAAATCTCCGGGGCTCTCCCTTTTTCTGTTGGGGGCAGGCGGTGATAAGCGATGTTAGGCGGTTATAGGAGGGAGAAGAGGGTCAGTAGAAAATAAGGGGTCAGTCCTAAAACCCAGTTGCAAGCCTACCCGCTTAAACACACAATTTCATAAGCCTATATAAAAAGAAAGGAATATCTGTAACTCCTCTGAACTGTGCCCTGAATGCCTTAACCTTAGCATTGAATGACTCGGCATTTGCATTCGTAGCTCTGTTTACAAAGAAATTGAGTATGGTTTGATAATGATTTTCAAACGTGTCAATCACTGTGTAGAAATTGTCCACTCCCAGCTCTTCAACCTCATTAAACCATTTTGCCAGCTTCAGCCTTGCAGCATCCTTGATGCTCTTGATGTTATAAATGTCGGTAAGTTTCATAGCCAAATCATATGCCTTTTTCAGTGTCGGATAATGTTCAAAGATGATCTGTGCCCTACCTTTCTGTGTTTCAGTCCACTTGGTCTTGTGCTTGGTCAATATGAACTTTGCTCTGGCGAGCAACTGCTTGCGCGTGTCACCATTGCTGTATCTAAATGGTATATATTCCTTTCCCTTACTTTTAGCTTCTTTTATCTCCTCATTCTCTTTATCTCTTGCCATCCATCGGTAAGCGATACGCATGTCATCCAGAGCATCATAATATAGTTTCTGCACATGAAATCTGTCATTGGTAATAAGTGCTTTGGGAAAAACAGAGCGGGCTATGCGCATCATCGAAGATGACAAATCGAGTGTTATCTCCTTGACAGTCTTCCGTTTAGAAAGGTTTATCTTCTTGAGAACCTGGATGACGTCCTCAGCCTTGGTCCCTTTAACCACAGCCACTAAAGTCCCTTTTCTGCCCTTTCCCGCCTTGTTGGTCAGAAAAGTATAAACCTCGCCACTGCTTAGACAGGTCTCATCGATACTTAGACTCTCTCCTATGTTATCTTCAAACAATAGCCAGTCTTGAGCATGATCCAACTGATTCCAGCTACGATAATCACTGAAATGTTCCTTGTACTGTGTGGATAACAGCTTGCCATTTACGCCATAGTGCGCACCAATGCTTGCGATGCTCTCTGCAGTGGACTCAATTCTATTCTTTTAAAAAAGAAACGAACTCGGGGGATAGTTTACTGCCCTCGGCCGTCAAATCATCATATGAATAAGTAAATATCTCTCCGTTGGAACTGTCACGCCACTTGCGACGGCGAACATGGAGGTAAACTGCTTTGCCACGAAGGGGAAAGTCCTGAATAACACGCTCGCTGGTAAAACCATAACTGCTTACAGTGCCTAACTTATGGTCTGACTTTTCCATGAAGTTACGCTCGTCAAGCCAAAAGTCAAACTGGGAAACACTCTCTTGAATATCGACAACATCAAAGTAGTCGGCAAGTACATCTGGAAAGATGCAACGTAATAATTGGTGACTCTTCATGATGCAAAGGTAATAAATACTTATGAGATTGTGTGCTTAAGCGGATAGACTTGCAACTGGGTTTTAGGACTGACCCAAAATAAGGGGGAGAAGAGGGGCAGTAGAAAAAAAGCCTCATTAGGAAATAGGGGGGACAGTAGATATTTAGTCGGTGATAAGCGATGATAGGCGGCGATAAGTGATAATGGGTAGTGATAGACGGTAATAGGCTGTGATAACATAGCCATTTAAAAATACTTTGTTTTGATGCAACGCAACAAAAGAATTGATGTACATGATGTATAAAAGGGTGGAGAAGGAGATTTTTTCTTATTTTTTTATGAGCATTGTATTTTTCTTCTCAATATTTAATACCTTTGTCAAAGAAACAATCTGTGTAGAAGGACGGTATGATGTTGAGGATATGGAACCAGAATACTGCTTAACTTGAAACTATAAATTTGCCGTTTATGGAAAAGTCATTATTGTATCTGCTTGTTTTACCTGTACTTATGTTGTTATTGGCAGGCTGCCATAGTGAAGAGGACGACTTTATTGATAAGCCAGATCCGAAGAGTCTTATTGTCAAAGGTGTTGCCAGAACGTCAGGCGGGCAGCCGTTGCCGAATATAGAGGTGAAGTTGGATTTCAGAGAAGCATCTCTGATTACTACCAAGGTGTACCATAAAGCAAAGGCCACGACTGATAAAGATGGCAGCTATATTATGTTTTTCAATTTAAGTGATGAAGAATTAAAGTCTTTGACAACTTTTGTAGGAGATGCCCGTGTCTCATACAATCTGCAACTTACATTGGACTTGAATGAATTAGATGACAGAGAGTATCTTTTACCTTCAGATGATTCATCGGTGCGTGACCCGAAAGAAAAGAAACTTTTCTACTACTCCTATAGACCACAAGGAGCGTTGCAATTAGGAAAGGTTTATGAGGAGAACATATTTATCCCTCGCAAGCAGCTGGTGAGTGTAAGGATAGAAAGCAATGGAACAATAAACGAAAAGGATAAGTTTGCTGTCAGAAATAGGGTTAAGTATGGTTTGGAAAGCCAGATGCCTGCTCAATTCGACCTTGAAGGCGGATTGGTTGTTTTCTACAGACCAGTAACATTGAAGAATACCCATAGCCAAGTTATTCAGGTAGCTTGTGCCGTTGCAGAAGGAAGTAAGATTGCTTTGTACCGTATGCCTGAAGGAGAATATAATTATAAGGCGTTCTCTTCAGAGATTGAAGTGCCTGTGACAAAGACGGTGGGAGGGGGCGTATTCAGGACTTATTAAGGTTGCCCCGTAGTTATGTAGATTTTTCTTGTTGGCATAAAGTATCATGGGGCTGATTTCTAAGCCCCTATGAATGAGTTGTCATTTGGCGTAGAACGTTATCTCCTTTGGTATCTTCACCCACTTGTTATTGACGACAATCTTCATCGTACTGCCGGCAAGGCGGGTGAGGGTGTAGGTTCCGTCAGGATTACGTTTCAGTTCGGCCGTGAGATCTTCGCTTCCATAATCGTTGATAATGGTCAGGAATGCTTTTCCCCCTTTGATGGCAGCATCTGATATGATCCATTTGCGTGTATCCCTTTTTGCGCCGAAGTAGCCGGGAACTTCACCGAATATCTCCTGCCGTGGCACGGTGATGTCATTGTGATAGAAGTCTATGTCCATCCATACCTGATATTCATCATTGACGAGATGCGCCTTGAAGATAGAGTCTTTTTCCTGTACGGTTCCGGCACATTGCATACAGGATGCTGTCCTGTCGGTTTCCGGCAGATTGCCATATGCTCTGAAGCAGGAAGAGGCAGCCAGTAAAGCCGTTATTGTGAGTATGTTTCTTTGTCTCATGTCCGTGAATGTTTGGTTGTTGCAAAGATAATGCTTTTGCGTAATAATTTATGATTCATACATAAAAATATGCAGTTTAAATTGTTGTTTCCCTTATTTTGTATTACCTTTGTACACGATACGTATCAATTGTTTAAAGGAGAAGATGTTGTTTCCGGATTATATTTTTGAGACCAGCTGGGAAGTGTGTAATAAGGTCGGAGGAATTTATACCGTACTTTCCACCCGTGCGAAGACTTTACAGGACAGAATAAAAGATCACGTGATATTCCTCGGGCCCGACTGCTGGCACGATTCGCCATCCCCTTATTTCAAGGAGGATGAAAAGCTCTTTACCGCCTGGCAGCAGAAGGCTGCATCCGAAGGGCTGCCGGTCAAAGTCGGCCGTTGGGATGTTCCCGGTGAGCCGATTGCCATGCTCGTTGATTTCCAGACATTCTTCAGCCGGAAAGACGAACTGTACGGAAAGCTGTGGGAGTATTACCATGTGGACAGTCTCCATGCGTACGGAGATTACGATGAATCAGCTCTGTTCGCTTATGCTACGGCACTTGTCGTAGAAAGTTTCTATAAGTTTTATCTCAGTGAGAACGACAAGGTCGTCTTCCATGCGAACGAATGGCAGACGGGATTCGCCGCACTCGTTCTGCAGCACCGTCAGCCACAGATAGCTTCTATCTTCACAACCCATGCCACCTGTATCGGTCGCAGTATAGCGGGCAATAACAAGCCGTTGTACGAATATCTTTGGGCATATAATGGCGACCAGATGGCTTCGGAGTTGAATATGGAGAGCAAGCACTCAATCGAAAAACAGACTGCCCACCACGTTGACTGCTTCACGACAGTGAGCGATATTACGGCAACAGAGTGCAAGGAACTGCTTGACAAGCCGGTGGACGTAGTTCTTCCCAACGGTTTCGAGAACGACTTTGTACCAAAAGGCGCAACTTTCACAAAGAAGCGTAAGGCAGCACGTAAGCGTCTGCTCGACGTAGCCAATGCACTCACTGGTGACGATATACAGGATGATGCGTTGATTGTATCAACCAGCGGACGCTATGAGTTCCGCAATAAAGGTATCGATGTATTCATAGAATCAATGAACCGTCTGCGCTTTGACGAGAACCTGAAAAAGCAGGTCGTAGCCTTCATCGAGGTTCCTGGCTGGGTGGTCGGACCGCGGCAGGATCTTGTAGAGCGGCTGGACAGCGGACGGCATTTCGATACCCCGCTGGAGAATCCCGTGCTGACTCACAGGCTGCACAACATGGACAGCGACAAAGTGCTGAATATGTCCAGGACGCTCGGTATGGGCAATGCCCGGGCCGACAGGGTAAAGCTCATCTTTGTTCCATGTTACCTGACAGGCGATGACGGCATACTGAACATGAGCTATTATGACCTCGTATTGGGCAATGATCTCTGCGTCTATCCGTCTTACTACGAGCCGTGGGGTTACACACCGTTGGAGGCCGTCGCCTTCAAGGTCCCCTGCATCACGACCGATCTCGCCGGTTTCGGCTTGTGGGCGAATACGGAGAAAGGTGCGTACAGCGAGATTGAGGACGGTGTGAAGGTACTGCACCGTACCGATTACAACTTTTCGGAAGTGGCTGACGGAATCAAGGAAACTATCATCCGTTATGCCGGATTCCCGAAAGCGGAAGTGGACAGATGCCGTTCAAATGCCGGGAAGCTCTCCCATAAGGCACTGTGGAGCAAGTTCATCAAGTATTATGAGCGGGCATACGACATTGCATTAGAGAAGGCAGCTGAAAGAAACAGCTGAAAAACTGCTTTAATAACGATATAAAGATAAAACAGTCAAACTAAGTTAAGTTATGAAGATTAAATCAGATTATTCCAATGAGCCTCAGTGGAAAGAGGTAACCGTTAAGTCGACCCTGCCGAAGGAACTGGCTTGTCTCGACGAGATTGCTCACAACATGTGGTGGGCTTGGAATTACGAGGCGCGCAACATGTTCAAAGCTCTTGACGAGGTGCTCTATGAAGAGGTTGGACATAATCCCGTCCAGCTTCTCGAGCGGCTCAGCTACGAACGCAAGGAGGCGATCGTCAAGGACAAGAAGCTGATGAAGCAGGTGGGTGAGGTCTACAAGAAGTTCCGTGCCTACATGGATGTCAAGCCCGACAGCAAACGTGCTTCAGTCGCTTACTTCTGTATGGAATTCGGTCTGAACCAGACGCTGAAGATCTATTCCGGCGGTCTGGGCATGTTGGCCGGCGACTATCTCAAGGAGGCTTCCGACTCCAATGTCGACCTCTGTGCCGTAGGTTTCCTCTATCGTTTCGGTTACTTCACACAGAGCCTCTCCATGGACGGACAGCAGATTGCCAAATACGACGCACAGAATTTCAATTCCCTGCCCATCGAGCGTGAACTGGACGAGAACGGCAATCAGGTGGTCGTGGATGTTCCTTACCGCAACTATCAGGTACACGCACTTGTATGGCGTGTGAATGTCGGCCGTATCAAGCTCTATCTGCTCGATACCGACAACGACATGAACTCGGAGTTCGACCGTCCGATTACCCACTCGCTCTACGGCGGCGACTGGGAGAACCGCCTGAAGCAGGAGATCCTCCTCGGTATCGGCGGTATGCTCACACTGAAGAAGCTCGGCATCAAGAAGGATATTTACCACTGCAACGAGGGGCATGCGGCACTCTGCAACCTCCAGCGTCTCTGCGACTACATCGAAGGCGGACTGACATTCAACCAGGCCATGGAGCTGGTACGTGCATCTTCGCTCTATACTGTACATACGCCGGTGCCTGCCGGTCACGACTACTTCGACGAGGCACTCTTCGGCAAGTACATGGGCGACTATCCTGCACGGCTGGGTATCTCCTGGGACGAGTTCATCGGTATGGGACGTACCAATCCCGACGACCACAGCGAGCGTTTCTGCATGAGTACCTTTGCCTGCAACACCTGTCAGGAAATCAACGGTGTGTCGAAGCTCCACGGCTGGGTAAGCCAGAAGATGTTCGCACCGCTGTGGAAAGGCTATTTCCCGGAGGAGAATGCCGTAGGCTACGTGACCAACGGCGTACACCTTCCGACCTGGACCGCTACGGAGTGGCGCAAGGTCTACGACAAGTACTTTGACAAGAGCTTCATGGGCGACCAGAGCAACGAGCAGATCTGGCATGCCATTTACAACGTTCCTGACGCGGAAATCTGGGAGACCCGCATGGCACTGAAGCAGAAGCTCATCAAATACATCCGCGACAAGTTCACTCAGCAGTGGCTCCGCAACCAGGGCGATCCTGCCAAGGTGGTCTCCATCCTTGAGAAGATCAATCCTAATGCTTTGATGATCGGTTTCTGCCGCCGCTTTGCCACTTACAAGCGTGCGCATCTGCTTTTCACCGACCTTGAACGTCTGGAGAAAATCGTCAACAATCCGGAGCGTCCGGTTCTGTTCTTCTTCTCGGGCAAGGCGCATCCGGCTGACGGTGCCGGTCAAGGGCTCATCAAACGCATCTTCGAGATTTCCCGTATGCCGCAGTTCCTCGGCAAGATCATCTTCCTTGAAGACTATGATATGCAGCTGGCCCGCCGTCTGGTATCAGGTGTCGACATCTGGATGAATACCCCGACCCGTCCGCTCGAGGCAAGTGGTACGTCCGGCGAGAAGGCCGAGATGAACGGTGTCATCAACCTCTCCGTACTCGACGGCTGGTGGGTTGAAGGCTATCGTGAGGGTGCCGGTTGGGCACTGCCGGAGAAGCGTACCTATCAGAACCAGGGCTATCAGGACCAGCTTGATGCTGCGACCATCTACAGTCTGCTCGAGAACGAAATCGTCCCGCTCTATTTCAACAAGGACAAGAAGAAAGGCTACTCTGAAGGCTGGGTAAAGGTTGTGAAGAACTCCATTGCGACGATTGCGCCTCACTATACGATGAAGCGCCAGCTGGACGACTATTACGACAAGTTCTACGAGGGTCAGGCCAAGCGTGCGCACAAGCTCGAAGCCCACGACAACAAGCTTGCCAAGGAGATTGCACTCTGGAAAGAGTCGGTTGCCGAGCGCTGGGACAGCATCTATGTCGTATCCAAGAACGAGGAAGAGCTGCAGGACATCGCTACCGGACATAAGGTGAAAGTCACCTACACGATCGACGAACAGGGACTGAACGACGCCATCGGTCTGGAGCTTGTCTTCCTGAAGAATGCACCGGTCGATGATGTGAACATCCACAACGTCATTCCGTTCAAACTCGTCAAGACAGAGGGCAACCACTATACCTTCGAGGCTTCCTTCGAAGCCAGTGAGGCCGGTGCCTACAAGTGCGATGTCCGTATGTTCCCGAAGAACAGTCTTCTGCCGCACCGTCAGGACTTCGCATACGTGAAGTGGATCGGATAAGAACACTGAAAACTGATCAATAGCAAAAAGCCATTCCTAAGCTCTGAAAGGAGATCGGGAATGGTTTTTTTATGCACTTGCAGAGTATGGCTGCCCAAAAACAGATGGTCTTACAAAGGAGGATAAACTACGGGTGAAATGCTGAAAAGACGAATTGATACGATGCCTGTCCATCAGCCTGTCTTTTTTTCTTCTACAAACGACTTATCCCCATATCTTCGGTGTTTGTAAACTGTTTTCATGCAACGCAAAGCGACACATGCTCTTCTGGCTTCTAACAGATGCCTGATTGACTTGCGACAGGTGCTCTCTTGGCGTGTTACCAACGCCCTTTTGGAGTCCAATCAAGCACCTTTTCTGGACGGCTTGACAACCGGTTGATTTACTGTCGGTTACGAAATCGTTTTTTACACGTGTTCTTTTTATTTGCAGATGATTTATTTGAAATTATGTAATGACTTTTCAAAATCTTGTCTGTACTTCCAACGTATTAAAATGAAAAGGTCTTTGTATCGGAGGATGATAATAGAATAGGCCGCCAAGGCGGTCTTGCCCATGTTTTTTGTTTAATGAACAACCTCAGTTCTTCCGTCAAAGCTATGCGAAAAGCATCCATGCGTTTAACGGAAGAACCCTTTTATGCACCCGCTGTAATCTTTCAGGAAGCAGGCGGAGTCTGCTTGTCTGGAAGGCGTAGGATCGTCGAAAATCATCCTCAGAGACTGATTAGTGGGGGAGGCAGGGGGGAGACCGACTTGTTCCTACCTCGTCTTATCTCCGTTCGTAGGTTATGATGGCGTTCCCATAATGCTCGATGCCTGTGATGTGTATGTTTCCGGGCAGCCGGGGGGCTTCTATACCTTCGCCGATCGTGAAAGGTGCAGTCTCAATGCGTATCTCATCCCATAGTCCTGCGTCAAGGAAACTCTGCAAGGTCTTTGCACCGCCTTCGACGATGAGACTCTGTTTCTTCTCGGCATAGAGGTGTGACAGTGCTTCGGCAGGCGTAGCATATTCCCCCTCCCTTGTCGGATGTCTTGTCAGCACCAGTTTCTCGGGATTCGGACCGCTCCATTCCCTTACCGTCAGCTGTGGATGTTCCAGTTCTTCCGTTGTTTTGCCAACGAGTATTGCGTCGTTCTCTGCTCTCAGCTTATGTACCAGCATCTTTGTGAAGGGCGTAGAGATGATCAGCGGATGATAGTCTCTGCCCGGCAAGTTGCCAATGTAAGCCGCAGAAGTTTTTTTCTCACGAGCCGTTATTTCATCTTGGCTGCCATTTATAATACTCAGATCATCAGGGGAATCCCGGTGTTCACTCCCCTCCCTATGGGGGAGGGGTGAGGGGGAGGGGCTGGCAGGTGTGTTGGATAGTGTGTTTGTTGGTGTGTTGAATAGTGTGTTAGTTGTTACTCTTTTTGTCTGCGCCCACTTCAGTATCACGTACGGTCGGTGATGCGTGTTATAAGTGATGAACCGCTTGTTCAGCTCCAGGCACTCCTTTTCCAATACACCTACCGTCACGTCAATGCCGGCCTCACGGAGCTTCTTCACGCCACGCCCCTGTACCTTGGAAAAAGGGTCGATGCAGCCGCAGACTACACGCCGCACGCCTTTGCTGATAATCAGGTCGGCGCAGGGAGGTGTCTTGCCGTAATGGGAACAAGGCTCGAGGCTGACATACACCGTTGCTTCGTGCAGCAAAGCCTCGTCCTCTTTCCTCACAGATGCAAAAGCGTTCACTTCGGCGTGTCCTTCGCCGCAGCGGACATGATAGCCTTCACCGATAATCCTGCCATCCTTGCTCACAATGACCGCCCCCACCATCGGGTTCGGCTTGGCCAGCTGCTGTCCGTTGCGTGCCAGCTGCAGGCAGCGGTGCATATAGATTTCGTCAGTTTCTTCTTGTTTCATATCTTTAAAATTCCTATCTTTGCAGTCATGACATACCAGGATTTATGGCACAGACTCACTCCCTTGTACGATGACGGTGAGGCACAGGCAATCATTCGGCTCGTGCTGGAGGTGCAGTCTGGCATTTCGCTGACCGATATTTATACGGGCAAAGTTAATGAATTATCACGAGACGAAGCTGACGGATTGGAGAAAATCATGTCACGGCTGGAACGTGCAGAGCCAGTGCAGTATGTTCTCGGGTATGCAATGTTCTGCGGGCGACCCTTTCATGTTGCGTCCGGAGTACTGATTCCACGCCCGGAGACGGAAGTGCTGTGCCGGTGGATAGAAGAAGATTACAACCGCCCTTACTGTGCCCTGCAGCCTCCTGTGCCGCTTCAGGTGCTGGACGTGGGGACCGGGAGCGGATGCGTAGCTGTCAGTCTGGCACTGGACCTTTACAATTCCGCCCTTACGGCGTGGGATGTATCGGGTGATGCTTTGTTGATTGCACGTGAGAATATCCACCGATGGGATGCCCGTGTTGAGTTGAAGATGGAAGACGCACTCCATCCCTCTCCTGCTGCCATGGAGCGGCAATGGGACATCATCGTCAGCAATCCGCCCTATATCTGCAACAGGGAGAGGGCGGCAATGACGGCGAACGTGCTGGAATACGAGCCGGAGACCGCCCTTTTCGTACCGGATGACGACCCGCTGCAGTTCTATCGGGCAATAGCTGAATACGGCGTGCAGACGCTGTCGGATGAAGGTGTACTCTACTTCGAGACCAACCCATTATATATAAATAAGGTGAAGGAGATGCTGGACGAGTCTGGTTATAAGCAGGTCATGCTTAGGGAAGACCAGTTCGGCAAGTTACGCTTCACGAAAGCCCTCCGACCATGATACAGAAACGGCCTATGCCGGAGCCGCAGGCTCTGAAGAAACTTGCCGACCTGTGTGCGAAAGGCGAACATTGCTCGGGAGAAATGCTGGAAAAAATGCGCAGGTGGGGACTGGCGGAAGACGCCCAGGCACGCATTATGGAGAAACTCTTAAGGCTGCATTATGTGGACGACAGCCGTTATACGGAGTCTTTCGTCTACGATAAAATCCGTTACAACAAGTGGGGACGCCGGAAGATAGAGCAGGCTCTGTGGATGAAGAAGGTGGACAGTTCCGTCTCGTCGCCCATCCTGGATGCTGTCGGGGATGAGGAGTATCTTGCCGTCCTGCGCCCGCTGCTGGCTGGCAAGTACCGCACCATCAAGGCTGACAATGACTATGAACGCTCGATGAAGCTGATCAGATTTGCCATGGGACGCGGGTTCACGATGGATCTGATCAGGAAGTGTATTGACGAAGGGATTGTCGCAGCGGACGGCAACATAGACTTTGCTGATGACGATGACGAGACCGATTAGTGTGCTTGCCCGTCTGATAGACACCCTTGCTCCTCGGTCGTGTACCATCTGCGGAGGGCGTCTGACCGTTACGGAGGAGGTGATGTGTGCCTGCTGCAACCAGAGCCTCCCCCGTACAGGCTATGCCCGTAATGCCTGTGACAACCGGCTTGTGCGGCTCTTCTGGGGGAGAATCCCCATTGAGAGAGGGGCATCCCTCTTCTTCTACAAGGCTCACTCGGACACCAGCCGCCTGTTGTATCAGCTCAAGTATGGCGGACATCCCGAGACAGGGGAGCTGCTTGGCCGCCTTGTTGCCGACGAGTTTGCAGCGGACGGCTTCTTCGACGGCATCACCGCACTGGTCCCTGTGCCGCTTGCCCGGCAGCGTGAACGGGAGAGAGGATACAACCAGAGCGTGGAGATAGCCCGGGGCATCAGCACTGCAGCCGGGATTCCTGTAGTCGGCGACGTCCTTGAACGTATCTCTTTCCATGGCAGCCAGACGCAGAAGAGCCGTTGGGAACGTAACGAGAATGTGGAAAAGGCGTTCCGGCTGACGGATGCCTCTGCCGTGCGCAACCGGCATGTCCTGCTTGTTGATGATGTCATCACCACCGGGGCGACGCTCGTCGCTGCAGCCCGTGAGCTCTTCAAAGCCGGCAATGTCAAGGTCAGCGTCCTCTCTCTGGGGTTTGCGAATAATGAATAGATGCGTGGCTTCCCGCTCCGGCAGCCGTATCCTGTAAAGGGATTGACTCCTTGCCAGACCGTCTGTCGGGGCAGAACGTTCCAGATGTAATTGCAGATGAAGTTTTTATTGGGATCCATGTGGCAGACGGTATGAAAAAGCCATGGCTGTCCTTGACTGCACATGAATGGAACCGTCACGGGCATTGAACAACACAAACTACTTCTATCCGAATTATTATAATACTTAACGTGATCCGTACTAAGCCTTGACACAAATTATCTACTGATTCCATATTTTGCGGAAACTCCGGAAGAAAGGAGGGCTTTTTCTTTGTCCAATTCAAATTTTTTCTTACTTTTGCCGGGCACAAACTGAGAACCGACAAGAACCGAATACAAAACCTAATGCAAGACAGTAAACCTGAATGAAAAGTTCCGCCTATGGAAGGGATGCGTCCAGGGTATCCTCAATATAAGCGGACGGATTCTATCATATTACCTTTTGGAAAATATTAACCTAATTAACAATAAAGCTGAATGAATAACAAGAAAAATGGTCTGTACCTGACCGCATTCCTGTTATGTCTGAATCTGAGCACGGAAGCTCACGGCGTTGCGTCCGACAAGACGGATGCGATGCGGGAGAGTTCCATGACTGCATTGAGACAAAGGGATGGAAATGCCGTTTCTATTCCGTCAACACAGGTTCCGCAGAAGCCGCAGAACGCCGGCGAGAAGAAGAAAGTCGTAGGAGTTGTAAAGGAGGAGAACGGAGAACCGGTCATCGGTGCTACTGTCCGTCTGAAAGGTACCCAGGGCGGTGCTGTCACAGATATTGACGGACGGTTTACGCTGATGGCGGAGGAGGGTTCTGAACTTGAAATCTCCTACATCGGCTACACCACCAGGACAGTGCGTGTCGGTAAGGCTGATACATACGACATCAGCCTTTCCATGGGCAGTGCCAAGGAGCTGAACGAAGTGGTTGTCACGGCCCTCGGCATCAAGCGTGAACAGAAGGCGTTGAGCTACAATGTGCAGCAGGTGAGCGGTGAATCTTTGGGGACTAACAAGGATGCCAACTTCATCAATTCGCTCAGCGGTAAGGTAGCCGGCGTGAACATCAATGCCAGTTCGTCCGGTGCCGGTGGTGCTTCAAAGGTCGTGATGCGTGGTACACGCAGCATCGAGCAGTCGAGCAACGTTCTGTATGTCATCGATGGCGTGCCGATGTTCAACCTCGGCGGCAGCGGTGATGCGATCTTCGGATCGAACGGTACGACAGAGGCCATCGCAGATATCAATCCGGAGGATATTGAGAGTATGTCTGTCTTGACGGGTGCTGCAGCAGCGGCACTTTATGGTAACCGTGCTTCCAACGGTGCCATCGTCATCACAACGAAGAAGGGAAAGGTGGGACATACGGAGTTTACCGTCAGCCAGAGCACGGAGTTCTCCACGGCTTTCCGTCTGCCGGAGTTCCAGAACCGTTACGGGACAGGCAGCAGTCTGCGTACAGCCGGCGGTGACAGTTACAGCTGGGGACGCCTGCTGAATGATGCCAACTACATGGGTTATGACCCAAAGAAGGACTATCTCAAGACAGGCATCATGACCACAGAGGCGTTCACGGTTTCTACAGGTTCGGAGAAGAACCAGAGTTACTTCTCTGCCAGTGCGTTGAATTCGGGCGGTATCATTCCCAACAACCGTTACAACCGTTACAACTTTACGTTCCGGAACACATCCAGCATGCTGGGCGACAGGTTGCTGCTGGATGTCGGTGCAAGCTATATCATCCAGAACGACCGCAACATGACCAACCAGGGTGTGTATGCCAATCCGCTGGTTTCGGCTTACCTCTATCCGCGTGGCAACGACTACAACGATATGGCGATGTTTGAACACTTCGATACGACACGCAATATCTACACGCAGAACTGGAACAACCTGCTCAGCGAGTTTGTCGGTCAGAATCCTTACTGGATCAACTACCGTAACCTCCGTACCAACAAGAAGTACCGCTACATGATGAATGCCGGACTTACCTATAAGGTGACAGACTGGTTGAACGTCGTGGGACGTATCCGTATTGACAATGCTACGAATACTTTCGAGAAGAAGTACTATGCCAGCACGAACACGACCATCGCCGGTGCCAACGGCCAGTATGCCAAGGTAAAGACCGACGACAAGCAGGTGTACGGCGATGTGATGCTGAATGTCAACAAGCACTTCCTTCAGAACAAGCTGTCACTGGTGGCTAATATCGGTGCTTCTCTCTCTGACATCAAGCAGGACCAGACGGGTCTTGACGGTCCGATAGCCGACAACCTGATTCCCAATGTCTTCAATGAGTATCAGGTGGATGCGGCACGTGAGAAACGGCTGCCGGCAGGCTATCATGAGCAGACGAAGTCACTTCTCGGTAGTCTGGAACTGGGATGGAAGAGCCAGCTGTATCTTACGGTCACGGGGCGTAACGACTGGCCTTCAATGTTGGCAGGTCCTCATTCCAACAAGCATTCTTTCTTCTATCCGTCAGTGGGCGGCTCGTGGATTGTCTCTGAGTCTGTCAAGCTGCCACGGGCTATTGACTATCTGAAAGTACGCGGCTCGTTCGCCTCTGTCGGTATTCCGTTCCTCCGCAACATTGCCAATCCGAAGTACGAGTGGGACAATACGACGAAGCAGTGGAAGAGCCAGATGGTCTATCCGATCTACGACTTGAAACCGGAGACGACGAACTCGTGGGAAATCGGTCTGCAGGCCCGCTTCCTCAAGCACTTCAGTCTGGATGCGACACTCTATTGGACAAAGACCTTCAACCAGACTTTCAATCCTGACATCTCTGTGTCATCAGGTTACTCTGCTCTTTATATCCAGACAGGTAATGTGTCAAACAATGGAATCGAGTTAGCTCTGGGTTACAGCAATAACTGGGCTGGTTTCGGATGGTCGAGCAACTATACTTTGAGTTCCAACCGCAACCGTATCAACGAGCTGGTGCGTAACTACGTTCATCCAGAGACAGGGGCAGTCATCAACAAGGACCGTCTTGATGTCGGAGGACTGGGCAATGCACACTTCATTCTCAAGGAGGGCGGCACGTTAGGCGACCTTTACTCCCTGACGGATGTGAAGCGTGACGACAAGGGACGTATCTATGTCGACAAGAACGGCAAGGTCTATCGTAACAATAACGTCGGCGACGTGAAGCTGGGTTCTGTATTCCCCAAGGCGAACATGGCATGGCGCAATGATTTCTCTTATAAGGGATTCAACCTCAGTGTGATGGTCAGCGCACGTTTCGGCGGCATCGTTTACTCGGCGACACAGGCTGCGCTCGACCTCTATGGAGTATCAGAGGCAAGTGCAAAGGCACGTGACAGGGGATATGTGGAGGTGAACGGCAATGACCGCCTCAACCCCGAATCATGGTATTCGACCATCGGTGGCAGTGACGGTATTCCGCAGTTCTACACTTACAGTGCAACGAATGTCCGCTTGCAGGAAGCAAGTCTCAGCTATACCTTCAAGAAGAATCACTTCTTCGGTCTGGGCGACCTGACGCTTTCCGTGACAGGCCGCAACCTGTTGATGTTCTACTGTAAGGCTCCTTTCGATCCTGAGACAACAGCTACGACCGGCAACTACTATCAGGGTATAGACAAGTTCATGACGCCCAGTACGAGAAATATCGGGTTCAACATCAAGCTTAAATTCTAAATCAAAGTTATGAAACACTTAAGAAATATCATATTGTCAACGGTATCGGCCGGTCTGGTTGTGAGTCTGGCGGGCTGTACCAACAGCTACGAGGACTATAACCAGGATCCCTACGGCGTGTCGAAGAAGGAGACGGAACGTGATGCTTATTCATTGGGCGCAGCCATGGTGAACCTGCAGAGCTGGGTGATTCCTACGGATGTCAATACCAATCAGTTCACAGAATGCCTGTGCGGCGGTTCATATGGCGGCTATCTTTCCGATTCCAATGCCGGCTTTATAGGCAAGAACTTTGCGCAGTTCAGTCCGGAGAACAGCTGGAACCGCGTGTTGTTCAGGGACTTCCTTCCTAAGCTCTCCATCTATTTCAACGAAGTGAAGAGCGCCACCGACGAGCCTGTTCCATTGGCTGTCGCACAGATCATAAAGGTTGCCGGTATCCATCGTGTTACCGATGCCTATGGCCCGATACCTTATTCCAAGGTGGGACAGAATGGTGAAATCACTGCACCTTACGATTCCCAGCAGGAGGTATATAAGCTCATGTTCAAGCAGCTGGACGAGGCCATTGCTACGCTGACGGCCAATCGCACGCTCAACTTCTCGCCTAAGGCCGACAATGTGTATGGCGGGAATGTGGAGAAGTGGATCAAGTTTGGCAATTCTCTTCGGCTTCGTCTGGCTGTCCGCATATCAAAGGCTGACCCGACGCTGGCCAAACAGGAGGCAGAGGCTTCAGTGAGCAATGAGGTCGGTGTGATGACTTCCAATGATGACAACGCTTTCATGACCTTGTCGAATACCAATCCTTTCGAGGTTGTCATGTATGAGTATAACGGTGGCGACTCGCGTATCGGCGCCGACATCACCACTTACATGAACGGTTACAAGGATCCGCGTCGTGAAGCGATGTTCACAAAGTCCACTTTCTCAAGAGGAACCAACGGCTACTATGGCCTGCGTTCCGGCATCCAGATTCCGGGTGCGGAGATTGCCCATGCTTACAGCAACTACAATGTAAAGACCGACACCAGGCTCTTGTGGATGAATGCGGCCGAAGTGGCTTTCCTACGTGCTGAAGGTGCTTTGAAGAACTGGAACATGGGAGGTACAGCCGGCAGTTTCTATAAGAAGGGTGTTGAGCTGTCCTTTGAGCAGTGGGGCGTAAAGGGTGCTGCGGCTTATCTGGCTGATAATACCAGTACACCTGCTGTCTATACAGATCCCGCCGGACTTAATTCTTATTCAGGACCGGTTTCATCCATCACGGTTGCCTGGGACGACAGCAATCCCGTTGAGCAGCAGTTGGAACGTATCATCACCCAGAAGTGGCTGGCTATGTTCCCACTTGGCTTGGAGGCGTGGTCAGACTATCGCCGTACAGGTTACCCGAAGCTGATGCCGGTGAAGGTGAACAACAGTGGCGGCGTGGTAAGCAGTGAGCGGGGTGCCCGGCGTCTGGCTTATCCACAGGAAGAACGCAGCAACAACCTTGACAACTACAATGCAGCTGTGGGAATGCTCGGCGGAGCCGACAACATGGCTACAGATGTCTGGTGGGCAAAATAATGATTACCGATTAAATAGAAAGAAAAATGAAACATATCATTCAATATATAGCATATTCAACGGTCTGTGCGGCGGCTTTGCTTATGTCCAGCTGTGATACAGACGTTGAACCTGTAGACATCAACCAGCCCGGTATAGAGCGTCAGAATCCGGAACTCTATCAGAACTATCTTGCAGGCATCCGTGCTTACAAGGCAAGCAGTCATAAGATCATGATGGCGTGGTTCGATAACAGCCAGGCTGTTCCATTCACACAGGCGCAGCATATCAACGCTGTTCCTGACAGTGTGGATTACGTTGTGCTGACGAACCCTGGAACGGTTACTGGACAGATGATGCAGGAAATCGAGGAAGTAAGAAGTCAGAAAGGTATGAAAGTCGTATTTCAGGTAAGCTGTGATGCTATCAAGACAGTTTACGAAGCACGGAAGAAAGCCTTTATGGCAAAGCCTGAGAATGCTGGTAAGCACTTCCGTGACTTCAATGGTTTCCTGGTTGATTCTGTCAATACACAGTTACGTCTTGCTGATAAGTATAACTATGATGGTGTGATCATGGGATTCAATGCGAAGCTCACACATTATCTCAATGAGCAGGAAAAGGCTGAGGCTATTGCCTTGGAGAACGTTTTCTTAGGTATAACCAAGGACTGGAAAGAACGCCATAAGGACAAGGAACTGATAATAATGGGTCGTCCGCAGCATGTAACTGACAAGAGTCTTTTTGCACAGGCGCGCTATCTCATTATCCCAACACAGGATGAGAAGTCCATATCGGGTGTTGATTATCTGGTCCGTAAGGCTGCGGTAGAAGGTGTGCCGACTGACAAGTTCATTCTTTTGGCAAACAATAAGTCTATCGACGAAACCGATACTAAGACTGGTTATTGGGGTAAGACATTGGCAATGCATGGTATTGCAAAGTTCGTTGCTTCGGACCATACCGGCTATACCTGTGCTGGAATGGGCTTGCTGAACGCCAATGTTGATTATTACAATGCCTCGTTCACCTATCCGAACCTGCGTAAGGTCATCTCAACTATCAATCCAACCGTTAAAGAGTAAAAGGAAATGAAGAAGCTGTTTAAATATGTTCCTGTCCTGGCGGCAGCCCTGTTGATGGCAGCCTGCCAGAACAATGATGAAGCCGACTTCGCAAGCAAGGCGTTCATAGATGGAAAGACATTTACCAGTGAGACCATCATCAAAGATGCAAGTACCCTGGTGAAGACATTGAAACTCTCGACCTCACGCCCTGCAGAGAAAGAACTGAATGCAACTTTCGCACCAGCTCCCCAGCTGCTGGAGACTTACAACAAGGCCTATTACGGTCATGCCGTATTGCTGCCGGCGACTTGTTATAAGATACTCGTGAGTGATGTGAAAATCAATCAGGGCAGTGTGAAGAGTAACGAGGCCCGTTTTGAGTTTTCCCAACTCGGCGACCTGGACCGTTCGACGACCTATGTCCTGCCCGTAACGGTCGACTGCAAGGATATTGAAATCCTGCAGTCGGCCAAGAACTATTACTTTGTGTTCCGTGCAGGTGCGCTCATCAATGTTGTAGCTGACATGAGCAAGAACTATCTGCAGGTAGACTGGAAGACCCCGGACCTGGTCACAGACATGCACCAGATTACGATGGAGGCACTCATCTACCCGCGTGAATTCGGCAAGCTCATCTCTACCATCATGGGTATTGAGGGCAACTTCCTCATGCGTATCGGTGATGCAGGCTTCCCTGACAATCAGATTCAGATAGCGACCCGCAGCGGAAACTTCCCAGACTACGACTCCAACAAGGGTCTGCTGACCAAGCGCTGGCAGCATGTGGCCATGACCTACAATGCTGATACACGTGAGGTGAAAGTATATGTCAACGGCATGCTGCAGTCGCACGGCACGCTTCGTATGGGAACGGTAACCATCAAGGGAGATTCTCCTGACCGTATGTTCCTCATCGGCAAGTCTTATGATGACGCCCGCTGGTTCGAGGGCAATATGTCCGAAGTACGTGTCTGGAATGTTGTCCGTACGCAGGAAGAGATTGCCGGACACATCTACAGCGTTGACCCGAAGACTCCCGGTCTCGTGGGCTATTGGAAGATGGACGACAGTACCAGTCCCAACATCGTAAAGGATGCTACCGGCAACGGTAATGATGCCAAGGCTGACAAACCGCTGCCATGGCATAATGTTTCATTGCCAGAGAAATAATCTGTTAAACGTTTTAATCAAAATGACATTTATGAATATCAACAATATTAAAGCACTCGCACTCTCAATGCTCGGCATGGCTCTGGCTGTATCCTGTTCGGAGAGTATCGATGTGCCTCTTGTTCCGGAAGGCGGTTACAAGCCATTGGAGAACAGTCTTGCTTTCCTCACGGACAAGTACGGCTGCAGCAGTCAGGATTCCCTTGTTTTCAATGAGAAGGGTTCGACGGACTTTTACGTGAACCTCACCCAGGCAGCCAAGGCGAATGAAGACTATACGCTGGTGTATGATGCCAAGGCACTTGAGAATTATAACAAGACGCATGGCACAGCCTTCGAAGCACTGCCCGAATCACTCGTTACGGTGAGCGGTGGTGCTACGGTAAATGCCGGTGCGACGAAATCTTCCAAGGTGACAGTCAGCTATGCCACGGCTGCGGATCTGAAGGAAAATGGTGTTTACGCCATTCCTCTGAGTGTGAAAGGTGCAAGCCAGACATCAAAGGACAAGGGTGAGTTTGTTCTTTTCGTACGTGACATCACTAAGATGCCGAACTGTCATAAGGACAACGGCTTGCAGGTAATCAGCTGTATGGAGGTGAACGATGCCAATCCACTGCACAACCTGTGTTACACGCTGAAGGAGTCGAAGAAGTATGTCTTTGACCAGGTTATTCTTTTCTCAGGTAACATCAACTACAATGCTGAGAGCGGTGAGGTGTATAACTATAACAATGAGAACGTGCAGCACCTGCTCGATTACAAGGAAAAGTACCTGAAGCCGTTGCAGGAGAAGGGTATGAAGGTGATTCTCGGCATTCTCGGAAACCATGACCGTTCGGGTGTTGCCAACCTCTCCAAGGAGGGTGCGATTAAGTTTGCACAGGAGTTGAAGGCTGTTGTTGATGCCTACGGACTCGACGGTGTGTTCTTCGACGATGAATATTCCAACTATGGCGATTACCCCGGTTTCGTCTCACCTTCCATAGAGGCGGCATCCCGCCTCTGCTACGAGTGCAAGCGGATCATGCCCGACAAGCTCATAGAAGTCTATGTCTACAGCCGCACGGGAAGCCTGGAGACTGTTGACGGCCACAAGCCGGGCGAGTTCATCGACTATGCCCTGCAGGATTACGGACGCTACGGCGACCTTTCCAACAACTATGAAGGCCTGTCGCCTAAGGGCATGATACAGGGCTCGTCGGAGTTCGGACAGGGTCGTATCATTTCTTTTAATACTGCAAAATCTATCAAGACTGACGGTTATGGTGGTACGATGGTCTTCGGTCTGACCCCTCAGAACGGTTATGTGACCCGTCTGAACAACATCACACGTGCCTTCTATGGAGAGGAAACCGTGCGGACGGGTAGTTATGCAAAAGATTGGTAACCTGCTAAACACTTGAAACAATGAAACTGAGATATTTCTATTCAGCCGTAATGACGGCATTTCTTGCCTTGGGTTTTACAGCCTGCAGCAACGATGAAGACACACCGGAAGTGAAGCCGGAACCCAAGGTTGAGACTGCCCTCACCTTCGATACCGATACGGTGAGTGTGGGAGTGGGCGAGACGGCCACGTTCAACATCACTGCCGGAGGTGGCGAATACAGGGCTTTCTGTGAGAATCCTGATGTCGCAACGTTGACAATCAAGGGGAATGCGATTACTGTGGCCGCTGTAAAAAGCGGACTTACAGGCATCGTGGTCTCCGATGCTGCCGGCAATTACAGGCGTGTGCTTGTAAAGGCAATGTACAAGAAGATTCTTCTTGACAAAGAGGAGGTCGGCGTGCAGATAAAGGCCGGACACACCGAGAGTTCTGCCACGCTGACCGTCACCGGTGGGAACGGCGGCTATGAAGCGGTCAGCGACCATGAAGACATTGCCGAGGTCTATTCCGTCGTAGACAACGTCATCACCATCCGCGGGCTCAGCAACGGAACGGCTACGCTTACCATTACCGACAAGATGGGCGTCAGCAGGACGGTGAAGGTAACGGTTACGACGACCGATATTCCTTTCACCGATGAGGAGAAGGCTGCCATCATGGCATCCACACAGGAGAACTTCGTCTTCGATGGCAGTCATGCACAGTCGTATGGCAGTTTCTCCATCGGGGAAAAGGACGGCAAGCAGCTTGCGCAATGGAACTACAGTGATTATATCTATCTGAAGTGCTGGTTCAGCGGCGACCTCTCCGTAGGGAAGAAAGCGGACGGGAAAATTGAAGTCAAGACAGACTATTGGAGCAGTGACGTGACGGTCTACGAAGGTGCGAATGTCGAGATCCTCAAGGTTTCCGATACGCACGTATGGGGAATCATGTGGATTCTGAAAGACGACTATCTCCACTATGGCTACTTCGTCCTGCCGAAGGCTGAGGCGGATGATTAAACAGAGACCCGGTTGATTCAACCGAGGCTTGTGCCGGCCTTGACGAACCAATGGGTTTTTCCGGTGGTCGGACGAGGCCTCGAACAGCAGAAGGGATGCACCTGCCGATGGGTGCATCCCTTTTTTCGGCCGACCGGTCGCCCGATGAGGATCCGGCCACTTGCGGTTGTCCTGTTGTCTCCCGCTGGACATGACGCTGGTGGTGTCATTGCGAGCCGTCATCTGGAAATGTGCATGCCCGTATAGTTGTATTTTTTTACATGGTGATAAATATTTCTTTACGTGTTGATAAGTCATTCTTTACATGTAAATAAGTCATTATCTACGTGTAGATAGAATTTCCTGTTCCTTGTCCGTGATGTTGGTGAATCGCCATGCGTCATTCTGGCCCCATGAGGGTGTGTCAAAATACAAATGCCATTTTGACAATCTTGCAATTTGAAACAATTCATTAAAAATGACCATTTCCGTACTCGATTTTGAGTAAAGAAATGGTCTTTTCTTTGCTTTTAGGAAAAACCTGCTTATAGTTTGAAAGTCGTCAGATTATTCATCTGCATTTTGACACACCCTCATCTGTCAGCTTTCTTCCCGTGGTTTTCGACACGACTTGCAGAGGGCGTGCCGGAACGCCGACGCACCACTGAAGGCAGTTGTCCGACAGCACGGAATGACCGCTGCCCTGGAGTTGACAATTCGATGACAGCGGTCGTTTTGATGTTTGTGAGGGTCTGAAACCGTCGATATGGAAGGCGGCCTTTCCGGAATCCCGGGTCTTGGCACGCCTCTGTGCGCTGTATGGCGAAGAGGCTGTTTGCTCACAGTCTCTTCTTCTCTGCCTGTCCGGCGCCGGTTCCCTTGTATTTGCTTCGTGAAGCATTGAATTTATAGGTGACCGTGAGGACCAGCTGGCGGCTGTCATACGTGCTGACCTGTATTGTTTCCATCAGTTCAGTATAACCTATTCCTCCCTCCTTCCGGGTATGGAACAAGTCCGTTCCGCCAATACGGAAAGCCAGTCTGTCCTTCAGGAATGACTTGGTGAGGTTGATGTCAAGCGAACCTGTATTGCTTGCCAATGCCCCGATTTCATCATTGCCTTTTTTGACGAAGTAGGACTCCATCGACAGCAGCCACCCTTTCCCGAAGTTGAACGTGTTGTTGAAGCTGAGTTGCCAGATAGGCTTGTTCAGTTTATAGGTCCTCACTTTTGTCTGTAAATTGAGCCATTGCTTCTGTACAGCTGCACTGAATTCGGGAGTCCAGATGCCGATGGTAGGGGAAAAGGTGAGCCGGGCGGATATCGACTTGATGCTTGGAAGGTTCGTATAGGTAATACGTGAGACGGCCGAGTTATGGTTGTCCTGCTCGCTCCAGAACACAATGGCATGGCGGCGGTCTTTATAGGAAACACCCAGCTGGATGAACTTCCACATGGCTCCCAGAGAGAGCGTATGGATGTATTCGTGCTGGAGCAGCGGGTTACCCGACTGCATCAGAAAGCGGTTGCCGTAGGATACGTTGTTGCTCAGCTGACGGTAAGAGGGGCGGCGGGTCTTCGCGGCATAGCTCAACTGCATCTGCAGGTCTCCGATTTTGGTGGCAGCTGAGATGCTTGGAAACAGGTTGCTGAACGACCGGCTCTGGTCGGCAATGTGCAGGCCGTTCTCATAGTAGTTGAACCTCACCGCTTCCCAGCGCAGACCGACGGTCAGCTGGCAGACAGGGAGCATGTGTGTGTACTCCATGAAGGGAGCTATGTTGGACTCCTTCAGCTGTGCGAATGAGGTCGGGACATACTGCTCGGGGTTGACGTAATCGTCATTGCGGTTCGTGCTGGTGTATTCTGCACCCACGGAAAGACTGCCCCCCAGGACAGGATAGCCCAGGGTCAGCTTGGAAGCAAAGAGCCTGTTGCGCTCCTGGTTGTCGGAAGTCACGGTGCGGCTGGTCTTGTTGCGGCTGTCTTCCTGATAGACGGTATGGTCACGCTGCTTGTTGTAAAGGTAATCGGCATTGAAGTCTATGTCCATCTTTCCGATCTTCCCGACATAGTAAAGATTGAGGAACTGGGAGGGACGATGGGTCTTGCTGCGCATGGCAGAAGTGTTGATATGGTCATAGAAAGCCTCGTTTGCCCTTACGTCACTGCTGAGCATAAAAGGGGCGGGAGAATCGTGGAGGAAGTTGACCGTGTATTTCATACCGATGGAATTGCTGTCATTCAGCTGATAGTCTGCCCCTATCGTGTTCTTGAAGCGGGATGCTCTCTCTGTAGCCTCCTGTGTGAAGTCCTGCCTCCAAAGCGTATCGGCATAGACAATTGTGGTCGTTTTGCTGGGATAGCTTCCGTTGTCAAGCGAATAGCCGTGCCCGCCGAAGAGTTCCAGACGGCCGTGGCGGTACTTCCAGTTGAGCTGTTCGACGAGGTCGACATTCTCCGACTGGTAGTAAGAAGACCGTACGTCGAAGCCGAAGCCGTCGCCCTGCACCCTCTTCGTGCGTATCTTTACCACGGCCTTCACCGTTGCATCATATCTGGAACCGGGGTTGGCAATCACCTCGACGCTCCTGATGTCGCTTGATTTCAGGCGTTCAAGTTCCGTAGCATCCCGCATCTGCCGTCCGTTGATATAGATGACCGGTGCCCCTTTGCCGAAGACCTCGTAGCCGTCTTTCTTCTTTATCAGTCCCGGAATATGCGAAAGAACATCCTCGCAGGTACCGAGCTTGCTCAGCACGGTATTCTCGATGTTCGTCTGCATGCCCTCTGCCGTCATCTTGTGCAGGGGGGCATTGCCCTTTACAACCACCTCTTTCATCAGCTGTGCGTCCTCTTTCAGTACGATGGTCAGGGTTCCCTGGTCGGAAAGGACTGTGGAAAACGGTTCGTAGCCTACGAAGGAAGCCTTGAGGATGTTGCCCGGAGCGGCATTCCTGATGCTGAAAGCGCCGTCGTCGTTGGTTGTCGTACCGGCAATGAAGGCAGAATCCTCGGCTGAAAGGATAACGACATTCGCATAGGGTACAGGCTTCTTGCTTTCGTCGAGAACCTTTCCTGATACCGTTTGTGCGCTGGCACGGAGTCCTGTACAGAACAGGATGAGGAGGAATAAAAGTCTTTCCATGTTTGAATAAAGAGAGTTGTGTCGTAAGTCTCCAGGTGTCGTCACATTTCCCTGGTATTATCTGTATCTGCTGCAAATGTATAATAAAAAACGGATTTCCGCAAGGAAAAGGAAACATTTTCTGTCTGTTGTCTTTCTTTATGGTGTAGGGATTGTGCGTGCGGTTCTTCGGGTGTCTGTCGTTACAGCTGCATACCGGCAGGCCGCCAGACAGTCTGATGTCTGCCCTGCCTTTGCTCACTCGTCTTTTGTCTGTTCTCTCCTTTTATGGTGTTTTTGTCCTTTAGTCTCGGAAAAAATGCGTAAGTTTGCACTTAGAATATAACCATAAACTATCAAGATGGAAGATTTAAAGAAAGTCTTTGCGGGCAAACTGCTCGGTATCAAGGCAATCAAGTTGCAGCCCAACGAACCTTTTACATGGGCAAGCGGTTGGAAGTCACCGTTTTATTGTGACAACCGCAAGACCTTGTCGTTCCACGACGTGCGCTCGTTTGTGAAGCTCGAGCTGGTTCATGCCATCCTTGAGAACTTCCCGGAGGCTACGGCTGTGGCCGGTGTCGCCACGGGCGCCATTGCGCAGGGCATGCTTGTTGCCGATGAGCTGGCGTTGCCATACGCATACGTTCGTCCGAAACCGAAGGACCATGGCATGAAGAACCAGATTGAAGGTGAGCTGCCTGCCGGCGCCAAGGTCATTGTTGTGGAGGATCTCATCTCTACCGGCGGTTCATCACTGAAAGCGGTCGCTGCCCTTCGTGAGGCTGGATTTGAAGTGGTGGGTATGGTCGCTTCTTACACCTACGGCTTCCCTGTAGCTGAAGAGGCATTCCGTGAAGCAGGGGTGAAGCTCGTCACTCTTACCGATTACGAGCACGTTGTTGAGAAAGCCCTGGAGACCGGCTATATCAAGGAGACTGATGTTCCGATGCTGCATGAGTGGCGGAAGGATCCGGCGAACTGGAAAAAATGAAAGGTTTAAAAAGGGTGTGTCAAAAGTTCATATAATAACTGAACTGTAGGGACAGAAGCCTTCGTCCGTCGATAAATATCTGTTTCGTGGACAGACGAGGACTTCTGTCCCTACAATATGGCTATGTGACACGCTTTCTTCGACTCACCAACAATAATACAGAAATGACAAAGTTTGAAAGCAGCATAAAGCAGATACCCCATTCGCAGCAGAGCGTGTACAGGATGCTGAACGATTTGAACAACGTGCAGCGGCTGAAGGACCGTTTCCCGGAAGGCTCTACGGGCAATGCCGACATGGACAAGGTGAAGGACAAACTGCAGAGTCTCTCCTTTGACCATGACTCGCTGTCGGTCAGCGTCGCCCCTGTCGGTCAGATTTCCATGCGCATCATCGAGCGTGACGAGCCGAAGACGATAAAGTTCGAGAGCGACAACTCCCCGTTGTCGTTCAACTTCTGGATACAGATTCTGCCTGTCACCGAAACTTCTTCGAAGATGAAACTCACGATCGATGCCGATATACCTTTCTTTGCGAAGGGCATGGTGTCGAAGCCGTTGCAGGAAGGCATCGAGAAGATAGCCGATGCACTGGCCATGATTCCGTTTGAGTAATTGCCCGGTGGGCTTGTCAACCGTTCATAATCTTGTCAGCCATTCGTAATCCGGTGTTATGAAGAAAGTCTTTCCATCCATCATCGTGCTGCTTGTCCTGCTGTTGTTCTCCTGCGGTGACAAGGAGTACGAAGACAGCCATGTCTTTTTCACTTTCCATAATGATACGCACCAGGATCCCGTTCTCGCATCGGCGATGAATCTGATGTCGCCGGGCGTGTTCTGCATCATACGGTATGCGTATGTCAACGGCCGGCACAGTTTTTCTTTCGAGAACAACCAGGGGCTGAAATCAGGCAGTCCGGTATGGTTCGACGGCATCGACCAGCGGCTTGAAAGCTGGAAACACGTGGGAAAGAACAACGGACTTGTCGTGGGCTATGGCAATCTGGACAGTCCCGCTCCCTTCTATGCTTACGACCTGCAGTGTCCCAACTGTTACGAGCAGCATGTGCTTCCCCAGCGTTCCTGCGAACTGAAAATCAGCAGCAACGGTCTTGCCGTCTGCAGCCGCTGCGGGCGTAGGTACAGCCTCAATACCGGCGGGAACATCGTGGCAGGAGAGGGCGGCAGGAAGCTGACACGCTATCATGCCAGTACCACGGGTCCTTATGGCGTTCTGGGTGTCCGCTGAAGGAACAGTCTGCTGACGTCCGCAGCAGGCTTATTCCAGTTCTATCGTACCGTCCTTGTTCACCTTCAGCTTCGGTTTGCGCTGTGGTGCTGACGGCTGCGGCTCGTGCGGCCGGCCGGGAACGGCTTTATGTCTGGTCTTGGGTGGATTGTTGACAGCGACGTTCCTTCTCGGTCTTGCCGTCCCCGCACGTGGCGGTCTGGGGACAGATGCCCTTACAGCTGTCCTGGTCTTGTATGGGCAGAAGTGCTTCATGCGCGTGTAGGAGCCGTCTGCATTTTCTTTCCAGCTGATACAGACGAGGCCTCTGTCCGTTACAAAGGTGTCGGCAACCATGACACCGTTGTCGTATCTCTGCCGTTCTCTCAGTTTTCCGTCTTCATCGTAGACATATCCCATACCGTGTTCCCGGTTGTTACGGTAAGTGACCGTGAAGACGAGGACATGCTTTTCATCGGGAGCCGGCTGGTTGTTGTACCTTGCATAGATGCCGTCTTTCAGTCCCTGTTTATATTCGGCGGTTTCTTCTATCTTTCCATAGCTGTAATAGATCTTCTTACCGTCCAGTTCTCCGTTTTTGTAATTCTCTTCTAACTGGAGTTTCCCGTCCTGGTCATAATAGGTCCAGTGTCCCTCCTTGGTATCGGTCAGTTCATTCCAGTACTGTCTGGACCATATCCGCCCGTCCGAATAGGTCTCGATGTATTCCTTTATCTGTGCTGTCCCTGCGAGCGGCAGGAAAAGCAGCAGGAAAAGCAGCAGGTTGTTCCTTGTCATCATCCTGGCGTTTGAAGTCTGTCTTTCTGTCAACACCTGCTTGCCGTCGGTCCCGGCACGGCAGGTTTCCCTTTGTTCTTTTTCCAATCCGTCTGATACTTCCTTATTCAGCTGTTTTATATTCTGTCGGGAACCGATAATGGCATGCCCATGTTCCCTTGCGCAGGTCGAGACTGTAGCAGTAGTCTTCGTCCGGCTTGCTGCTGTATCTTCTTGTTCCTCTGAGCCATATCTGCTTGTCACCGCGTATGGCTCCGTTCACCTCAATGCGGATTTCAGGAGCCTGTGTCCAGACGATCCGTCCTCTGGTGTCCCGGAGCTGGAAGACCGTCGTGGCATCGTCGTCAATGTTCGGATGATAGGCTATCAGGATATAGCGGTTGTCCTGATAGACGATCTGTGCGTCGAAGGCTGAGAACCAGTCGGATACGTGCTGGAATCCGACAAGCCGTTTCCCCTCGTCATAGTTGTATCTGCTCACGTCCGTCCTCAGGAAGTCAGCATCCTGCGGGTCGCCAAGATGGAACTTGTACTGTATGCGCCAGATCCGGTACTTTCCCCCAGAAAAGGTGGAGGAGCTGGCATTCACTTTCTCGAGACGGTAGCAAACGCTGTCGCGCACTTCACCGTCCAGCTCCCCCGGAGGCAGCTTGGAGGCGTATGCGAAAGCCTCCTCCGTATAGAGCCGTCCTGTCGCAGGGAAGAAGTAATACGTCTCGGCAAGGTTGTTGGTCACCTTGAACCCCTCGCCGCTGGAGCGGTCGAGCAGTTCCACCCATGACATTCCTGTCTCCATGGCTTTCTTCCCGGAGAAGATCGTCTTCGAAACATTCGTCATACTCATCGTGTCCGGGTCAATCGCATAGATGAAGCGTTTGGGCACAACCAAATACCATCGTCCTGCCTGATGGAAATAAGCTATACTCGCCGCATACAGATTGAAGCCGCTCTCCCGTTTCTCATCGTCATCTTTCGAGAGGAAGAGCTTGTCTGCCAGTACCTCGCCTGTACCGGCATCACGGAAACCGTAGTAAAGTCCGTCGGGCTTCCTTTTCTTCTGATTGTACCCGTAATCGAAGCGTCGTTCGCAGAGATAGAAGAAGCAGGGCCTGCCCTTGTGGAGCATCGGGACAAGTGCAGTGTAATTGTCGTGTACCTCTACGGAATCCTTATCGCCGGAGAGCAGGGAGCCGGCTGCATTGTCGCATGTATTCAGCAGGAAGAGGAAAAGTCCCACGATGAGAATGCCTGCGAGAAACCATCTGTAGGTGGCGTTGTCAGAGAAGGAGTCTGCCGCCGTATATTTGGGTCTGCGGGTATCGTAGTCGAAGTGGTGGTTGACATTGATGTTGATGTCGTCATCGTCCAGATAGAACTCTGTTCCGCAGTTCCTGCACCGGTAGCGTTTTTCGTCGAGCTGTATGTGCTTCCCGCTGCCGCAGTTCGGACATTTCACCGGCTTTATCTTTGTTGCCATCGGCTTTCTTTACAAGGTTATGAATTCTTTGTGTAATGCAGTGTCAGATAAACCAGCACAGCCTGTATGGCTGTCAGTACGGCAAACAGGATGACCCACCAGTTGTCCGTCCACCGCGTGGGGGCCAGCAGTCCGCTTGCATATTCAATGATGCCCGCACCGAGGAAAATCATTCCCAGGCTCATCCGGTGAGTACTTTCCGCACGGAAGCAGAAGAGCAGGGCGACCAGGAGCGTATTGACAGCGATGGCAAGGCTGGTGAACAGCATGTTCGTCAGCGGATAGGCAGACAGGAGGAGTCCTGCCGTGATGTTTACGGCGAGTACGGCCGCCGCAGGGACGATGACCTTTATCATAGCTTGGAAAGTATTTCGTTCTTCTTCTGTTCATATTCTTCTTCTGTGATGAGCTGTTCGTCCAGCAGTTTCTTCAGTTTGCGGAGCCGTCCCGCGGCATCGCCGCCTGCGCCCTGCGTCTTGAAGAGGTCCTGTGCCAGCTGCACGCCGGCACCCAGCTGCAGTCCTGCTCCGGCCAGTCCGCCTTCGTTGCGGGCGGCATCGCGCAGCGCCTCCAGCTTCTGCATCCCCATGTAGTCGAGGTCCACTTCAGCGGCGGCTCTCTTCTCCGTCGTCATATCGGCGATGCGTCCGATGCGTTCCATCGTGTCGTCGTCGAAGGTGACGGAATTGACACGGAAGTCGGTCAGCTCCAGTCCCAGCCGGATCAGCTCCTCGGCGGTCCTGTGCCTCAGGTCGTCTGACATCTCCATGAGGTGTGTGTCAACCTCGCGGTAGGGATAGGCCTGTGCTGCAAGGAAGGCGGACAGCGGTGCGACGATGCGTGAGGAGACCAGTTCCTGCACGTCCGATGCGCTGTAATCGCTGCGCGGTCCGAGCAGCGTGACGAACATCTGTTCGGCATTGGAGATGACCACGGAGAAGTTTCCGCAGGCGCCCAGGGAGACCGGCAGCCTGTAGTCGGGCTCTATGTATTTCACGGGCGACGGCGTTCCCCATAGGATGTTCACCATCTCGGCGGTGCGGAAGAAGTAGAAGCGCATCTTGTGTTCGCTTTCCGCCCGCTGTGCAATGTTCAGCAGGGTCGTGATGAAAGGGTGGTTGGCGGTCTCCATCTCGTAGACATCCGGCTCGTCCAGCGTGGCCATCACCTTGCCGTCATACACGATGATGCAGCCCTGTCCGGGTGCGACAATGAGTTTGCTTGCGTTCTTTATCTCATCCGTCGTCGTTTCCAGCTGATGGAAAAGCAGGTCGGCGTTCTGCTCCTTCCATTCAATGACGGAACGGAGCTGTCGTTTGAAGAGTTTTCTTAATCCCATAGTCTTCTTGTCGTTTCCGGGCAGAAACCGTCTCTTGTCTTCTTCGTGCGTGGAATTGCGGACTGCCCTGTTTTTATACCGCAAATATAGTCATTTGTACGGACAGCAGCAAGAAAAAACGTGAAAATCGGTTTCTTCCCGACCGGTCGGGAATGCGATTCCCGATGGCCGGGAATATGCGTCCTTTTCAGTTCTGACGATTTCGGACGGAAACCGTTTGCCGGACGGCAGTCAGCCTGAAGGGTTGCCGACTGTCCCTGGGACGGCATGAAAAAAGCCGCATTGCCCGTGAAGGCAATACGGCTGTCTGGATATGACTGTAATGTTTCAGAGAGTTTCCTATAGCTTGACGCTGAGTCCTACGTACCAGGTCGCACCGTAGACCGGAGCATACATGAATGCTGCATCATCGGTGTGCTTCTCGTCCTGGATGTAGCTGAAGATGTTCTTCGCACCTGCGTAGACGGTACACATACCGAACCGCTTTGAAGCACGGCAGTTGAAGAGCATGAACGGGCTGGTCTTCTTGATCTTCGAGGTGGCGCCGTCATCCTCGGAGTTGTAGTCGATGTACATCCTGCCCTGGAGAGAACCTGTGACTGAGAATGTCCATGTGCCGGGCGTATAGTCGAGATCGAGGTCGCCGGTCATGGATGGGAAGCGGGAGATGTGACGGCTGTCCTTGGCATACTGAAGCCGCTGCGGGAACTGCTTTACGGTCTCGTCGTCTGGATCGGACCATTCGGCGCGCTCGTGCTTGAACTTGCCCTGGTTGAAGGTCCAGTTGAGTCCGGCCGTGAAGTTGCGGAAAAGGTTGGCTTTCGCACCCAGCTCAACCCCCTGCACGTAGGCGTCGTCGACATTCTCCCACTGATAGGAATAGCCGAACTTCTTCACCTCGTCATCAGCCGGCGAGAACTGTATCTTGTCCTTCAGGTTGGTGCGGAAGAGGTTTACGCTGAACTGGTATTTCCGGGCGTAGTAATCGGCCGAAACGTTATAGCTGACGGCACGTTCGCCCTTGAGGCTGGACGATTTCCATACGCGCGGCGAGCCGCTGCAGAGGTGAAGGTCCTCCGAGAAGCCGTAGGGGGCGCGGAAACCGGTACCGACATTGGCACGGAGAATCAGCGATGGGGTCAGTTCGTACTTGACGGCGATGCGCGGATTGACGGAGGTCTTGCTGAACTTGGTAGAGGGGAAAGCGCTGTCTGACACCTTCACGCTGGTGGAATATTCCTCGCCGGAACTGTGGGAGTCGACGCGGATGCCCGGTACGACGGTCAGCTTCGGTGTGATGTTCCATTCGTCCTGCACGAAGAAGCCTACCTCGTTGGCGTGTTTCTTGCCGATGGAGGTATAAGGCACGCCGTAGTAGGGGCTTGTCTTCTCGTCCTCGGCAGAGATGACATAGAGTCCTGTCTCGCGCAGCCGGGTAAAGTACCCCTGCACGCCGGCCAGCAGGGTATGGCTGCCGAGGATGGAGGTGAAGGTGAGGGATGGGGTGACGGTGTTCTCCTTTGCGAGGTAAGGACGCATGAGCTCTACCGGCGGTGTCGCTCCGTCCTCGTCAGGATGGGCTGGGTCTTTGTGGGAGTCCATGTAGTCGTGCAGGAAAGTGTCGTTGGTGGCCTGCCGTTTGTGGTAGACATAAGCGGCGGCAAGGTTCAGCTCGGAGTGTGCACCGACGGGCAGGGTGTACGCCAGGTCGGCTGAGAGGCGGTTCGTGCGGATGTCCTCGGTCTGGTCGGTATAGGGATTGAGGTACTGGTCATTGGTCATGACACCGCCGAAACGGTGCTCGTCAATCGCCTTCCCGCGCAGTACGAGCTTGTCGTTCTTGGCAAAAGGATGATAGAAATAGAGGCTGAAGCCAAGGTTGTTCATCGTCTCGTTGACACGGTCGGACACTCCGTCCTTGTGTTTCACCTCGCTGCGGGTAAGTCCGTTCTGCGTCTCGTCCACGGCATCCATCTGCGTACGCTGGGCGAAGACGCTCAGTCCGATGTTGTTGTAACGCATGGATCCGGAGCCCTTGTAGCTCTTGAAGCCGTAGTTGCCGAACTGGATATCGCCGCTGACGGTGGGTTCGTAGGTAGGCTCCTTGGAAATGATGTTGATGGCACCGGCTACGGCGCTGCTGCCATAGAGAGCCGACCCGGCACCTTTCACGACTTCGAGCCGGTCGATGTCATTGGTGCCGAACTGCTGCAGTCCATATACGCCTGCAAGACCGGAATAGACCGGTTCGCCGTCGATGAGGACCTGCGTGTGCTCTGCACCCAGCCCCTGCATGCGGACTTCGGAGAAGTTGCAGAACTGGCACTGCTGTTCCACGCGGATGCCCGGTACGCCCTCGAGTGCTTCGTAGAGGTTCTGAGCGTTCTTCTTGGTGAGTGCCTGTGAGGTGAGGACCTCTGTGCGGATGGGCACATCCTTGACGAAGTGGCTGGTACGGGTACCTGTTACGACGACCTGGCTCAGTTCCAGCGGATCCTTCTCCAGTTCGAAGTAGGCTCCTGTACCTTTGCCTGCGGTCATCATCACTTCTATCTCCTGCGGCTGATAGCCTGTAAGGGTAGCGACAACGGTCTGCTTCCCGACAGGGAGGTTCGCCATTTTGTAGTGGCCGGTGGCATCACACTGTGTCTTCAGGTTGGTACCCTTGACCTGGATCACTGCGTGGGCAAGGTGCTGTCCACCCTCCTTTGCTTTCACGTCACCGAACAGCATCGCATCGGTGTTCTGTGCCATGGATGCGACAGCGCACACGATGGCAACGAAAAATACTAACAATCTTTTCATTTTAGCATTAGCTTGTAAATTTTTGCAAAAGTAGTGTCTTTCATGGAATACGACAATACCTACTATTAGGTATTCGAGTGATGCGCCTGCTGGTTTCCCCTCATCATTCTGCCTGATTCTTGGGATAACTCCCATCTGTCAGCAGCAGGAATACGTCAGAACTTTAGTTTTTCTTGTCAATTTAGGAACAAGACTTGCAGGATTCAATAAAATCCTTTTACTTTGCATCATGCTTCCCGGCTGATCGGGAGCGGGGATGTCTTTTGCGGCATCCTGTCGGGGTTAGTGATATTGGAAACGATAATCTTAAGCTGTTGAAGACAATTCTCACCATAACAGGTTCGGACAGTACAGGCGGATCCGGTGTGCAGGCTGACATCAGAACGATAGCGGCACTGGGAGGGTATGCCGTGTCGGCGGTCACCTCCATCACGGTGCAGAACACACTGGGCATCCAGGCTTTCCATGATCTTCCGGCAGATATTGTCAAAGGGCAGATCGAGGCGATCATCAACGACGTGCAGCCCGATACGGTGAAGGTGGGCATGATCAGGACTACGGAGACGCTGGCGGTCGTGGTAGACGCACTGCTGAAGTATCGTCCCCACCATATAATATACGACCCTATTGTCACGGCAAGCAATGGCGACCGTCTCATGACGGATGACGTTGTCAGACAGATCCGGCAGCGGCTGCTGCCCCTGTGTTCGATGGTCATTCTTCGGGAAGGAGAGGCGGAAAGACTCTTCGACTGCACTTCCTTGAAAGGACAGGGAAACGGAAGAGTCCGTTCGCTGGTACTTGACGACCCCATGCAGCATGGTCTTATCAACAGTTTCTCGTCGGCGCTGGCGGTCTATCTCAGCCAGAACGAGCCGATGGGACAGGCCATAGAGCATGCGCGGAAGTATGTCAGGACACTCGTGGCAAGGAAGAGTGACCTTAGCGGACGGAGCAGCCAGCTTTACAATGAGTTCCTTGAGGCGGTGCAGAAGCATTACCGCACCAACCGGGATGTGGCTTTCTATGCCGACTGCCTGAATGTCTCGCCGCGTTATCTCTCGCAGGTGGCGCATCGCATCTCAGGCAAGTCGCCGAAGAGCATCATCGATCACACACTCACGGAAGCCCTTGCCTGCCAGCTCCGGACGACGCAGAAGACCATCCAGGAAATCGCCTATGAGCATGGCTTTGCATCACAGGCACAGTTCTCCAAGTTCTTCCGCAAACAGACCGGAATGGCACCGAGTGGCTGGAGAAAAGCCTCCAATGGTTCCTCAAAGGCCTCACCCTCAAAGGCCTCACCCCCAGCCCCTCTCCGAATGGAGAGGGGAGTGATTACCGATAGGGACTGAGATTGGCAGCTGTCCATTACCGCCTATCACCCTTATCCCTGCCTATCACCCTTATCCCTGCCTATCGTCGCTTATCATCGCCTATCCCCGCTTACGATTCCTATCACTCCCATCCCCACCTGCGATCATTTATAATCACATAATAATAAAGAACCAAAATGACAAATCGACAAGAACTAAACCGCAATCTCGCCCAGATGCTGAAGGGCGGCGTAATCATGGACGTAACGACTCCGGAGCAGGCACGCATTGCCGAGGCTGCCGGCGCATGTGCCGTCATGGCACTGGAGCGTATCCCGGCCGACATCCGTGCAGCCGGCGGCGTGTCGCGCATGAGCGACCCCAAGATGATCAAGGGCATTCAGGAAGCTGTGACCATCCCTGTCATGGCAAAATGCCGTATCGGACATATCGCAGAAGCACAGATCCTGCAGGCTATCGAGATTGACTACATCGACGAGAGCGAGGTGCTCTCACCGGCCGACAACATCTATCACATCGACAAGACACAGTTTGAAGTGCCGTTCGTCTGCGGTGCCCGCAACCTGAGCGAGGCATTGCGCCGTATCGCCGAGGGGGCTACGATGATCCGTACGAAGGGTGAGCCCGGCACGGGTGACGTGGTGCAGGCTGTCAGCCATATGCGACTGATGCAGAGTCAGATCCGGGAGCTTGTCGGCAAGCGGGAGGATGAACTCTTCGAGGCTGCCAAGCAGCTGCAGGCTCCCTATGACCTGGTGAAGTATGTACACGAGAACGGCAAACTGCCTGTTGTGAACTTCGCTGCCGGCGGTGTGGCGACCCCTGCTGATGCGGCATTGATGATGCAGCTGGGTGCGGAAGGTGTCTTCGTCGGTTCGGGTATCTTCAAGAGCGGCGACCCTGCTAAGCGTGCTGCCGCCATCGTGAAGGCTGTAACGAACTACAATGACCCTAAGGAGTTGGCTAAACTATCAGAAGACTTAGGGGAAGCGATGGTAGGTATCAACGAGCATGAAATCGAGGTGCTCATGGCTGAACGTGGACAATGAGAATTGCTGTACTCGCCTTGCAGGGCGCATTCCTGGAGCATGAGAAGATGCTCCGGGAATTAGGTGTCGACTGCTTTGAGGTGCGCCAGTTGCAAGACTGGCAGCAAAAGAAAGACGGACTGATTATCCCGGGTGGTGAGAGCACCACCCAGGGTAAGCTGCTCCGCGACCTCGGTCTGCTCGATCCTGTCCGTGAGGCTGTCGAGAGTGGTCTGCCGGTTTTCGGCACTTGTGCCGGGCTTATTCTCCTTGCTCATGATGTGGAGGGAAACAGTCCGTCGGCTCCCGTACCGCCCCGGCTGGGCACAATGGCCATGACGGCTGCGCGCAATGCGTACGGCCGGCAGCTGGGCAGTTTCCATACAGAGGCGTTCTTCAAGGGTGCCAAGTGTAATGTCCCCATGACCTTCATCCGTGCGCCTTATATCATGAAGACCGCCGGGAATGTGGAAGTCCTCGCATCTGTCGACAACCGCATTGTGGCTGCCCGCCAGGGGAATCAGCTCGTTACGGCGTTTCATCCCGAACTGGATGCCGACACGCATGTGCATGAGTATTTCCTGAAGATGATAAAGAACCGGTAGAATGGCCTGTGGCAGGCGATGGTGGACGAGCGTAGGCGATGATAGGTGGTGGTAAGCGCTCATAGTCGGGGATAGTCGGGGATAAGCGGTGATAGGACCTATGGTTACTTGTCATCGCCTATCCTCGCCTATGATTGCTTCTCACGTCTGTCGCTGGCTTCCGTCTCCCATAGCATCAGCTTTCAGGGCATAAAAAAGGACTACCGCTGTAGTCCAACCTTTGTTAACCTTAAATCTAATACTATGAAAAACACATTGCAAAGATAAGGCATATAATCCATATCTGCAAGTTTTTGCAAATGATTTTCTCAAAATACTGTGTTTATTGATATAAATCAAGTAAAATACATGATAAAATGATAATTCAATACAAATCGGGATCGATTATGACTACCGGTTTGATGAGGTCGCGCGGCTTGTCTTTCATAAGCATGAGTGCCTCTTCCATGTGGTCAAATCCTTTGAAGCGGTGTGTCACGAGAGGCGAAAGGTCGAGCCGTCCCGATGTCACCATCTTGGCGAGCATTTCCATACGGAGCCGTCCACCGGGCATCAGTCCGCCTTTGATGGTCTTGTGTCCCATGCCGACTCCCCATGCTATGCGCGGGATGTTGACCGTGTCTCCTGAACCCAGGTAATTCACGTTGCCGATGATTCCGCCCGGCTTGAGCACCGCCACCGCCTCGGCGAACGTGTCGACCGTACCACCGGCAATGACGACACGGTCGACGCCCTGTCCGTTGGTGAGCTTCATCACCTGCTCCGCAATCGGTCCGTTGTGATAGTCGATGATTTCCGATGCACCGTAGGCCCGTGCCGCATCGGCACACACCTTCCTGCTCCCGACCGCATAGACGTAGGAAGCGCCGGCAAGTGCCGCACCGGCGACAGCCATCAGTCCGACCGGACCGATGCCGATGACAAGTACTTCGTCGCCGAACTTCACGTCGGCCAGTTCAACCCCATGGAATCCCGTAGGCACCATGTCGGACAGCATGACTGCATCCACCGGATCCATGCCTTCCGGTATCAGTGCCAGGTTTCCGTCAGCATCGTTGACATGGAAGTATTCCGCGAAGACGCCGTCTTTGAAGTTCGAGAACTTCCAGCCGGCCAGCATGCCGTTCGAGTGCATGGAGTACCCTGCCTGGGCCTCCAGCGAGTTCCAGTCGGGCGTGATGGCCGGTACGAGAACCCTGTCTCCCGGCTTGAAGTCTTTCACCAGCGAACCGACTTCCACCACTTCGCCTGTCGCCTCGTGTCCGAGGATCATGTCCTTCCGGTCGCCGATGGCTCCTTCCCATACCGTGTGTACGTCTGATGTACAGGGGGCGACTGCCAATGGTCTGACGATGGCATCCATTGGCCCGCAGGTCGGACGAGCTTTCTCAATCCATCCTGCCTTTCCGATTCCTAACATTGCAAATGCTTTCATAATGTTTCTCCCGTTAAAAATGTTTATACCAGGTTCTGTCGAGCGCTTGCTCAGGATCATTGTTGCATATCGCAAATATAAACAGTTATTTTCAAAAATGCAAGCAATTTTCCGGGAAAATCGAACGTCAGGACAGAACCTTTCGCAACCTTTCGCAAGGTGCGGATCTTTCCCTTGCAACACCTGCTGCGCCTCCGCCGTCTCCCGTTTTCCAGCCTCCTGCCCGCACCTGCCGGTCTGCACTTTCCCGTATTTCTCCCGGCCTCCCCGCCATTTCCTGCACGGAAAGTATTTTTAACCTCTAAAACTTTGCCGTTTCATTTATTAGGGCTACCTTTGCAGAAAATAAAGAGGTTAAGGCATTTAAGGAAATGGGATTCCGGCATTCAGAGAGTACGATGTTGGAATTCTGTCTTTTTTATGTCTATTGAAAAACGATTAACTTTAACGGATAAGTATATGGCTTATATGTCACAGGAAGGTTACGACAAGCTCGTAGCCGATTTGCAGTATTTAGAGTCGGTTGAACGCCCGAAGGCATCAGCTGCCATCGCCGAGGCGGCGGACAAAGGTGACCTGAGTGAAAACTCGGAGTATGATGCCGCCAAGGAGGCGCAGCGGCATCTTGAGGCACGCATCGCCGAGATGAAGATGACCGTGGCACAGGCAAAGATCGTCGATGTGTCACGGTTGAGCACCGATGCCGTACAGATCATGTCTACCGTCGAGATGACCAATGTCAAGACCCATGCGAAGATGAAGTACACCATCGTCAGCGAGACGGAGGCGAACCTGAAGCAGAACAAGATTTCCATCAAGACTCCTGTCGCACAGGGGCTGCTGAACAAGAAGGTCGGCGACGAGGTTGACATCAAGATTCCTCGCGGCACCATCAGACTGCGTATTGACAATATTACCATCGAGGGGTAAGCGGTCGGTGTCCGGCCAAGGCGCCCACGGTCTTCTCCGGCCGGGATTCCCAGGTCACCTTCGGCGGCTCTCTGCCTTCCGGACGGGCTGGTTCCGAGAGAAGAACGGCTTTGCGGCACCCCGATGGACTATACTTCAGAACAACTTGCCTATCAACTTAAAAACAAGGAGGTCCGTATGACAATATTCAGCAAGATCGCAGCGGGAGAGATTCCCAGCTACAAGTGTGCAGAGAACGACCAGTTCTATGCTTTTCTCGACATTGACCCTGTAACGAAGGGGCATACTCTGGTCGTCCCCCGCAGGGAGGTCGATTATATCTTCGACATGGACGACAAGGACCTTGCCGCCTTCGAGCTTTTTGCCAAGAGGGTGGCGCGTGCCATCAAGGCCGTCTTTCCGTGCAGGAAGGTGGCGCAGGTCGTACTGGGACTGGAAGTCAACCATGCCCATATCCATCTGCTGCCGATGAACAGCGAGGCAGATGTCGACTTCAAGCACCATGTGGAGGTCAGTGCAGAGGAGCAGAAAGAGATTGCTGCCAAGATCTTCAAGGCTTTCCAGGAGCAGGGATAAGCCTTGTTTCGCACAATGGCTGTCAGGACGGGGATGTACCATGCGTACATCCCCGCCTGTCATTTTTGCAGGCGGGGGCTTGCGGGATGCGTCCGGAGCATCCTGTCAGAGACCGGGAAAGCTGCGAAGCGACACCTTCCGGAACGTTGCTGCCTGCCGGCATCCTGTACCCGACGGCCGGGAGTCGGGTTCCCGACCGGTTGGGAATCCTGTTCCCGGCCGTCGGGAATCGTATTCCCAAGCGTCGGGAATGACATTCCCATGCAAGTGCTGACATCCCATCAAGGGGAATTCCTGCGACTGCCGAGGCTCAGGGCAGTTCCAGCGGACGGTCGAAAATCATCCGCTGCTGCGTCACCGGATGCGTGAAGGCAAGGTGCTCCGCATGCAGCCAGAGCCGCCCGGCACGCTGTCCGTAGAGGCTGTCTCCGATGATCGGTGTACCCAGTCCGTCGGGATGCGCGCAGTGTATGCGCAGCTGGTGGGTGCGTCCTGTCAGCGGATGGAGGATTATCTTCACCGCTTCCCTTCCTTCCTTGCCGTATTTTGTCCTGCCCGCCACACGGTATTCGGTGATGGCGGGCTTTCCGTTTTCAAGGTCTACACGCTGGCGGGGACGGTCGTCGGGGCAGGGGGAGAGGGGGAGCTCGATGCGCCCTTCTGCCGGGAAACGCTGCTCGGGAAAGCTGCCGGGCAGCAAGGCGACGTACCGTTTCAGCACCGTGCGTGCTGCGAACTGCGCCTGCAGAGCCTTGTGTGCCTCTGCGGTGCGTGCGACGACAAGCAGACCGCTCGTCGCCATGTCCAGCCGGTGTACCATGTAAGGTGCGCCGGATCGCTGCCACCGTTCTTTCAGGAGACTGTAGACAGAGGGCTGTCGCCCTTTTCCGGGGACGGACAGCAGTCCCGGGGGCTTGGCGACGACCGCCAGGCTGTCGTCCTCATACAGGATTTCCAAGCCTGCAGCCCCTGTCGCCTCCGTCTTGTCGTCAAGGGCTACGTCCAGCCCTTTCAGCATCCATGTCAGGATCGGCCTGCATTTCCCGTTGCAGGCCGGGTAATAGTTGCCGTGCTGCCGGACTTCCGTCTTCGGCGACGGCCCCCACCAGAATGCAGCCATGCTGACGGGTGTGTACCCTTTCCGGAAGGCATATTGCAGCAGCTTCGGCTCACAGCATTCCCCGGCACCGGAAGGCGGAAGCAGCGATGGGGCGAGGCTTTCGGCAGAGAGCCGCCGGACGGGGGAGGCCGCCGGCCCTCCCGCCGCCCGGATGCGTGCTGGGCTGTGCAGCAGGTAGTAATCGTGGAAGATGGCAGGCAGGCTCTTGCTTTCTCCCCGTGCATTGAGCAGAGAGAACTGGGAGAAAAGCCAGCGCTGCAGCCGGTCCGACTTCAGTTTCCGCTCCCGTTTCCATGCTGTCAGCTGTTCCTCATAACCGGAGAGGGCCGCCTGTGCCTCAGCCGTCAGGGCGGCATACCTTACCTTTCTGCGATGCAGCTCGGCCTTCAGGAACTGGCTCTGGCGTGTCATCTCCCTGCGTTCTTCCTCCGACAGGAAGGCCTCCCTGCGCCGTTTGTCGCGCAGGTACTTCGCCCCCTGCATGGTGCGCCGTGCCTCGTCGATCGCCTTTTCAGCCTCCTGGCGGATTTTCAGCAGATTTTCCTTCGCCTGCCGGTAGGCGGCAGAGGATTCCATCCGTGCGATCAGGTGGTTCAGCCGGGTTATCTCCTCTTCGTGCATCTTGAAGTAGCCGTGGGGCTGCAGGTAGTCGAAGACGGCTGGGACAAAGTCTTCCTCCTGGCCGTCCATCTGTCCGGAATAAGCCTGCAGGTATCCTGTCTGTCCGTTCCGTTCTACAACCAGCACGCCATACATCTTCCCTTCGGCGGGATTCGCGGGCAGACGGCTCTGCAGATCTTCTGCGGCGGCGCGGCAGAGGGAATCCGGATGGTCGTCGAAAGGGCTGTTGAACCGGACGGGCAACGGCTGTACAGAGGGAATGGGATGGAACTTCATGGCGCAAAGGTAAGGAAAAAGCGGCGGGCGGGCAAGCGGCAGGCGGTGCTATTTTTCCGGTCTTTCCCCTTCCGGTCCTGCAATCTGTCTCCTGCCCCTGTCCGTCCCGTTCATTCCGGCGGACGGGTCGTCACGTGCGCCCGGCTTCTCCCTCAAAGGACAAAGAAACAGGAATAAAAACGAAAAAGTACTGCTTTTCTCTCGGGAGAAAACAGTACTTTTGCCGTCATGAAGAAGATGTTGCTTGTGTTTCTGATTCTGCTGCACTGTACGTTGTCCGCACCGGCACAGCAGCAGAGGAAAGGCGGGAAGGCGCGCCCCAGGGTGGGACTTGTCTTTGGCGGAGGCGGTGCCAAGGGGGCAGCGGCCATAGGAGTATTGAAGGAGATAGAGCGTGCCCATGTTCCCATCGACTATGTGGCAGGAACGAGCATCGGTGCGATTATCGGCGGACTGTATGCCCAGGGGTATCGTGCCGCAGACCTCGAGAGGCTTTTCCGTTCGCAGAACTGGTTGTCGCTCATGACCGACAGGGACACGACCCTCATGGGAAAAGTGTTCAAGGAGGTGGAAGGCGTCTGTTATCTGTTCGGCTTCCCTGTGCGGAGAAAGGACAGGATGGGACGCATGAAAGGATTCGGGATGCTGCGGGGCGACCATATCTACACCTTTCTCGATTCTCTCGTCGCCCATTCTCCGGTGCGGTGCGGAACCGTCCGAAAGGCGATCCCCTTCTCATGTGTCGCCTTCGACATCCGGAGCCGGCGTGAAATCGTGCTCGAAAAAGGTCCGCTGGCACGGAATATGCGGGCCAGTATGGCTGTTCCCGGAGCTTTCAAGCCTGTGCAGATAGACACCCTGATGCTTGTCGATGGCGGAATGTCCAACAACCTTCCGGTGGATGTCGTGCGGAAGATGGGAGCCGATCTCGTCATCGCCATTGATCTCCAGCAGCACAAACACGACAACTACCGGTCGCCTTTGGCTTTCCTGAAAGGGCTGGGCGGTGTGGCCGACTGGCTGGCGGTGCGTCCTGACATCAGGAAATACAATGTCAACCGGACGCAGGCAGACCTGTATATCAATCCTGTCCTGAGCGGTTACGGAATCCAGGACTTCAGGCCGAAGGCGATCGAGGCCATGCTCCGGATAGGCGAGAAGACCGGGGCGATGTATCGGAAACAGCTGGAGACCTTCATGAAGATCCCTCGTAGACAGACCGCCGTCAACAGGGAACCGGATCAGGAGTAAAGGGAATAGAAGAGACGACGGCCATGTCCGTGACAGGTCGGGACGCTGCCGCATTCCCTCTGCCTCGTTTCCGTCCGGCGAAGTCCGCAAGGCTATTTTCTCTGCGCTCCGCAGCTGTCTTTGATGCGTTCGTAGAACTGTCCGAGGATGCCGAGCATGTCCTCCGGGAGGTAGTCGACAGCCTTGTTTATCATCCATTCCGGCACCTGGTAGTACGCCTCGGCTACGGCACCTGCAATGCACGCCTTCGTATCCGTATCGCCGTCGCACAGCACAGCAAGGCGGATGGTCTCCTCAAAACTGTTGGCATCCATGAAACAGCGCAATGCCATCGGTACCGTCTCCTGGCACGTTCCGTCGAAATGTCCCTCGGAACCGATCTTCAAGATGTCCCGCATCGGCGGCAGCTCGTAGCCGAAGAACTTGCGCACTTTCTTCTCCACGTCAGGTTTTGAGAAGCGCATCAGCCGCAGCCAGCAGATGGTCTCTGCAATGCACTGCGCCCCCTTTATGCCTTCCGGGTGGTTGTGGCTTACGGCGGCACTCTTCTTCGCTTCCTCTATTACGTCCTCCCACTCGTCGAACAGCCAGCCGATAGGACTGACACGCATGGCAGAACCATTGCCAAACGAGTTCATGGGTTGCGGATGCTCCGAATGGATCCACTGTTCGAAACGGCTGCCGTAAGCCCCCATGGGATCCGGATAACGGCGGCACCAGTCGAGCAGACTTTCCTGGTAGTCGCGTCCGTTCAGCACCGCATCGGCAATGGCGACGGTGCAGATGGTGTCGTCCGTGTACGAACAGTCGGGGGTGAAAAGCTCGAACCCCTCCTGTGGAGCAGCTCCGAATTCGAAGCGTGAGCCCACGATGTCTCCTATAATGGCGCCAATCATAAATGTGTCCTTGGCCTCATCCCGACCCGCTTCCCGTCCTCTTCTTTCTTTTTAAAGTAGAAAGAACAGGCGTGATGTGTGGGGATGAGGGGATTATATAAAGTTTCGGTCAGGCAGTAACGGCCTGATGATGTTGTTCTGATCTGTAGGAAACCTGTTGCGGTCGCACCGGGTATCGGAATGTGCCCGGACAATGGTTAGTAAGTCGTTTTCGTGTTCCTTCAAAAGCCGGATGCCTCCGGCGGACTGTTCCGGAAAGTCCCTTTCAGGCAGACCGGAACTGTGCAGGTCCGTCAGCTCTCTGCGTATTCTTGCTTTTGTGCGGTTCTTCTGTGTTCTCTTCCGGCCGTACCAGCTGTCCTGCCCTTTCTGCAGGAAAGGAGGAACTGCCTGCCCGAAAAGCAGGAATTAGTCAAAGACAATTCGCTGAATCCGTCTGCCGGCTTCCCGTATTGCCTTCCGGAAAATCCTCCTTTGGGGAAGAGTAGGGGGAGCGGATCGTACGCTTGTACTCCGACCGGGAATCGAACCCGGATCAAAGGTTTAGGAAACCTCCGTTCTATCCATTGAACTATCAGAGCCTTTTGCACGCCTCCATAGACATATAGAGGAGAGGTGCTTCTTCGGCTGCAAAGGTAGGAAAAAAAGTTTATAATCGCTTGCGAAACGGCAGTTTTTTGCTTTTCTTCCGGGCATTACACCCCCGAAAATGCAGATTTCACCCCTGAGAAACCATACAGCCCCACGGCAAATAAACAGAAAGAGGGGTGTGCCCCATAGCCCGTCAGCACCTGTTGTCTGCTGTCACTGGCGTATCCGGCATCCCCATCCCTCTGCTTCATAGTCGTCGGACAGCGCATTGGCCTATGCTCCGTGGAAGAGATATTCCTGCTGGATATCCTGCGTCATCAGCGTGAAGAGCTGCTCTTGCAGGCGGTCGGCGAGGTCGAGTGCGCTGTTGAGGATCTTGTCCGAGAAAGCCTGCAGCAGGTCTTGGGCGTGCAGCGGCTGTGTCTTGCAGATGCGCAGATACTCTTCTTCCATTTCCCGCTGCCGCTGGTCTGTTTCCGCCTCGAACTTCGAATAGGCCTCCTTGATGACGGGTGCATATTTGTTGTAGTTGGTCATGCCCAGTGCCATCACCTTACGGAACTTCCAGTAAGCAGAGTCGGCACTCGACACGTCAGTCCCTTTTCCGTAAGCCTCCGGATAAGACGTGACCCCCTGGTAGAGCGGAAGGAACACGCCGAGGTCGGCCATGCCCATTGCGACGTAATTGACGCATCCGATGGCCTGCGGCAGCTCCGGACGGACCTGCAGGAGGTGGGTCTGTGTGGTACGGAAGATGGAGACTGGGCGGTACGGCTCTTTCGGATTGCCGTGGAGGTAGGGATCGTGCTCCGTATTGTCGTAGTGGAAACGGAATGCCGTGCGCAGTTCGGTCAGTGTGATCTTGTGTGCGGCCTTGGCGAAGACCGGGAAAGTGTTCTTCGTGACGTCGTTCTTGATGTCCGGAGAGAAGAACCGCTGCAGTCCCCATACACGCGGGTAGTTGTAGGTGGTGTCGAGTTCCACGTCGCGCGCATAGGCCTTGTGGAAATCGAAGTCACCCTGTGCCGGGTCGTAGAGACCGTGCTTCTCCGCAAACTCTATCAGGTCGGCGGAGGCAAGGTAGTTCTCCTTGTCATTGGGATGATAGGTGCGGAACCGGCTCTGGTTGCCGGTGACGAAGTACTGGTCCTTCGGCATACGGCATGCCAGCCAGCGATGGCCGCACGCCGTCTCGAGGTACCATATCTCCTTGTTGTCTACGAATCCGATGCCGAAGCCTTCGGCGATGCCGTGCTTTTCGATGAGCATTCCCAGCCGTTCTACCCCTTCGCGTGCACTGCGGATATAGGGCAGGGTGATGTTGAAGACGGCATTCTCCGCCACGCCGTTCTCTACCAGCGGATCATATTTCAGCGCCTCGTCACTGCTGAAGATGCTTTCCGTAGCGCTCATGCCCACGCCTGCCGTGTTGAAGCCGGCACTGCCCCAGTGGCGGTGTAGGTGGTGCGGGGAGAGAGCCGTATAGCCCAGGGCCTTCTCCGGAAGCTCGCAGCGGAAAGGGCTGTCCAGTGCGACGAACTCGTTGAGTCCGTGCTCCGTATCCTCGAAGATCTCATAATTCTTGGCTACCATTGCATCCCAGTCTTCCGAGCGCGACACGATCATGGATCCGTCGGCGGTCTGGTTCTGCCCGATGATGATGGTTGTACACTCTGACGGGAGGTTGTGCGTCTGCTGCACGTCGGTCTTTTTCATAAGCTTAAAGTCTTTGTTCTGTTGTTAATGCCAATGGACAAAAATAGCAATTATTTGCGAAAGCATACGAAGAATTAAAGTCAAAAAAGTATAAATGCACGTTTCGAGACGCCGGAAGCCTCCCGGTGTGATGCGGAGGAAACGTGTTTTTCCTGACATTCCGCTTGCTTTTTCGGGAAACAAAGACTATATTTGCTGCCATAATACTTTGAGACATTGACGAATGAAGAACCTGCTACTGACCCTCCTCCTTGGACTTGCCTGTCTCACAGCGGCCGCACAGCAGTCCTGTGACTGGGAAGAACTGTATGACGAACTCTATGCCGCCGGTGAGGAATCCCAGGCTGTGCGGGAAGAGAACTTTGAAATCCTGTCGGCTCTTGCGGCACATCCTGTTCCGCTCAACACGGCTTCCCGGGAGGATCTGGAGCGCATCCCTTTCCTGACGGCGGAACAGATCGAGGAACTCCAGGCCTACGTCTACCGGTACCACGGCATGCGGACACTGGGCGAACTCGCCCTGATCGAGTCCCTGGACGCTGTCCGACGGCAGCTTCTTCCCTATTTCGTATGTATCGCCCCTGCTGTGGAACAGGGGACCTTCCCATCCTTGAAAAACATTCTGACCCATGCGAAGCACACGCTGCTGTTCACCTCCCGCATTCCGTTCTACAGGCGGGAAGGCGACCGCAACGGCTACCTCGGCTATCCGTATGCCCATTCGTTCCGTTATTCGTTCCGGGCCGGCGATTACGTCCAGGCCGGGCTGGTGGGTGCGCAGGATGCCGGAGAGCCTTTCTTCGCACATGGCAACAACTTAGGCTACGACCATTACAGCTTCTATGTCCTGATACGGAAAATGGGGCGGCTGAAGACCCTGGCGGCGGGACGGTACAGGATAAGTTTCGGTCAGGGGCTCGTCATCAACAACACCTTCGGCCTCGGCAAGACAGGACTGCTCACCACGCTTGGCAGGCAGCCCGCAGGAATCCGCGCCCATTCCTCACGGTCGGCAGACGGCTATCTGCAGGGAGCGGCCGCCACGGTGGAGGTGGCCCGGCATACGGACCTAACCGCCTTTCTCTCTTACCGCACCGTCGATGCCGTGCTCTCTGACAGCGGGACGGTCAGGACGCTGCCCAAGAACGGATACCATCGCACCGAGCGTGAGATGAGCCACAAGGATGCCGCCGCGCAGCTGGCTGCCGGAACGCATCTGGGATGGACGTGCGGGGCTTTGCGCATGGGGCTGACAGGGGTATTCTCCCGCTTCAGCAGGGAACTGACTCCCAGTACGTCTTTGTATTACCGCCGTTACGCTCCGTCGGGCAATGACTTCTGGAATGTCAGCGTGGATTACAGTTACCTGCACCACCGCTGGTCTATGGGCGGCGAGACGGCGACGGACAGCAGAGGAAACCTTGCCACGGCGAACCGTCTTTCGTTCCAGCCGGTCTCCTGCCTGTCACTGCTTGCCGCCCAGCGTTATTATGGCTATCGCTACACGGCGCTCTTCGCCCGGAGTTCCGGCGACAACGCATCCGTGCAGAATGAGAGCGGCCTCCTCGTGGGAGCCGAATGGAAAGTCGCGCGCGGCCTGTCGCTCATGGGATACACGGATCTCGCCTACTTCTCCCATCCCCGCCCCGGTGCCCATACGGCCAGCAAGGCATGGGACAATCTGGCGGTGCTCGCCTATATATATAAGCGGTGGTCGCTGCGGGTACGTTATCGGGTATGGATCCGTGAGAAGGACAATGCCGGCAGGACGGCGCTCGTACGCGAGCTGACACAGCGCGGGCGGCTCTCCCTGTCGTATGCCGCCGCCTCGTGGAACTTCAGAAGCCAGATAGATTTTGCTGCAAGCCGTTATCTCCGGCGGAGCACGGGCTATATGTTCACGGAGACGGGGACGTGGCAGCCCGCCGCATGGCTCAGCCTCACCGCCACGGCAGGTTATTTCCACACCGCCGACTTCTCCTCCCGGATCTATGTCTATGAGTGCGGTCCGCTGTATGCTTTCAGCTTTCCCGCTTTCTACGGCAGGGGCGTGCGCTGCGGACTGTTCGCCAGGGCCGACCTCTCCCGCCGCCTGATGCTGATCCTTCGCAGTGCCACGACCCGCTATTTCGACCGGGACACGATAGCTTCCGGACTTCAGCAGATCAGTTCGTCCACGATGAGCGATCTTGATGTCCAGCTTCGCTGGAAGTTCTGACGCCGTACAGCCGTCCTGCTAAGCCGTTGCCGGCTGTCCCGGAGGTGCCGACTGCTCCCGTCCTGGCGGCAGATAGCAAACGTGCGGACGCCCGTCACGGCCGGTGTCAACCGGCTGCACGACTGGTGTCAGGCACCGGCACACCGGCAGAAGGTGGGAATGCAGAACCGTCCCGGTCGCTGTCTTGTCGGGCAGGATGCCGATGACCGGCTTATACGGAAAATGTCTGCCGGACGGCAATCATGAAAATTCTTGAAGCAAAATTCACGAATATGGCAGTTTTGCATTACCTTTGCGGATATGAAAAAACAAGACCTTGAGGCTGATGTAAAGCCTGTTGACTATACCATCAACGTGCGGGGTCGGCTCATGGACCTGAGCCGGCCGGTCGTCATGGGAATTATGAACATAACGCCTGACTCCTTCTTCGCAGGCAGCCGTGTGCAGACGGAGGATGCCATCCGCCAGCGTGCCCGCCAGATGGTGGCGGAAGGGGCGGGAATCCTTGATGTGGGTGCCTGCTCGACACGCCCCGGCGGAGAGGTGGCCGGCGAGGAGGAGGAGATGCGCCGTCTGGCTTTTGCCCTGCCGGTCATCCGGGAAGCGGTGCCGGATGCCATCCTCTCTATCGACACGTTCCGTGCGTCGGTCGCCCGGCGGACGGTGGAGGAGTTCGGGGCGGACATCATCAATGACGTGGAGGAAGGAAGGGATCCGGAGATGTTCCGTACGGTGGCAGAGCTGGGTACACCTTATATATTGATGTCTACGGCGGCGAATCTGCATGATATGCTTGTCAGATTTTCCGGTGAGGTGCAGGAACTGCGCGCCTTGGGGCAGAAAGACATCATCCTCGATCCCGGCTTCGGGTTCGGCAAAGGGGCGGTGGACGGAAACTATGCCCTGCTGGGCGTGATGGAACGTCTGCGGGTCATGGGACTGCCGCTGCTCGTGGGCATCAGCCGCAAGCGCATGATCCATCAGCTCCTCGGCATCACGGCGGCCGAGAGCTTGAACGGGACGACGGTCCTGAACACCATCGCCCTGCTGAAAGGAGCCGGCATCCTCCGTGTACACGACGTACGGCCCGCCGTCGAAGCCGTCAGGATCGTCGAGGCCATGCGGCAGCATACAGACGATTGAATCACTTGGACAGATTTAGTATTAACCCATAAATTTATGCCCCGGAGTGAGGCGGATACGGTCATCCGCCCGCCCTTTCTTCTCGAGGAGAGGGACATGGGGAAGAAGCCTTATGTTTTTCCCGTTTGGAATAAAAGACGTAATCGACATCGTGCTGGTAGCACTGATGCTCTACTATCTTTACCGGCTGATGAAGGAGTCGCGCTCGCTGAACGTCTTCATCGGAATCATGGTGTTTGTCATCGTATGGCTTATCGTGAGCCAGGTGTTGGAGATGCGCCTGCTGGGCAGCATTATGGACAAGCTCGTCTCGGTGGGTGTCATCGGACTGATCGTCCTTTTCCAGGAGGAGATCCGCCACTTCCTTTACAGTCTCGGTGCGCACAGGAAAGTGAACAACCTCGTGAAGCTCTTTACGAAGACCGGAAAAGAGGAGGTCGACAAGGAGACCATCATGCCCATCGTCATGGCCTGCATGAGCATGAGCCGCGGCAAGGTGGGGGCGTTGATTGTCATCGAGCGGGGGGTGATGCTGGAAGACATCGTTGAGACGGGCGACCTGATAGACGCCCGCATCAACCAGCGGCTCATCGAAAACATCTTCTTCAAGAACTCGCCGCTGCACGACGGAGCGATGGTCATCTCCAAGCGGCGCATCAAGGCGGCAGGCTGCATCCTGCCGGTGAGCCACAAACAGGATATTCCCAAGGAACTCGGTCTGCGCCACCGTGCGGCAATGGGCATCTCGCAGGACTCCGACGCACTGGCGATCATCGTCTCCGAGGAGACCGGCCGCATCAGTGTGGCTCTGCACGGCGAGTTCCAGCTTCGGCTCTCCGCCGAGCAGCTGGAGAGCATCCTGACAAAGGAGATGGCACCTGCCTGAGGTGGGCGGGGATAGGCGATGATAAGCGGGGATAGACGACGACAGGCAGGGGTAAGTGTCTGTTGTTGCTTATCCCCGCTTATCATCGCCTATCCCCGTCTATCGCTTGTCATCGCCCCTTCTCCTGTCAGTTCAGCATCAGGTTCATCTCGAGACGGTCGTCCCGGAAGATATGGTCGGCCAGCTCCGTGATCGTCAGCGGACGGGTGCCGGGGAGCGGCTGGTTCGTACGTGTGACGTGACCGTCGCGGATCTGGAAGTAGATGTTGTTCATCGGAATGTCCGAGTCGTTGTAGACACGGAGATTCTCCGTGCGGTCCGGATGACGGCCGGCGTACAGCTGGAGTGCTTTCTCGGCGTTGATGACGCGTATCATGGCCGGGATGTCCCTGCTCTGCCGTCGGGCCGAAGGGTCGATGGAAAGGGCGATGCGGTAGTCTTCCTTGATGATTTCAAAGCCCTCTTCATCGTGCAGGAGCACACAGTCTCTTGTCTGCTGCCAGTGGTCGAAGGCGGCGAAGTCCATGCTGTCGACCCCGGCAGGCGGTGGCGTGCAGGTGATATGCCGGGTGTAGCCGCAGCGGCCGTACCAGTCGTAGAGCCATTCTTCGGCGGGGATCAGCGTGGCGAAGACAATGTCCTTGTGGTAGAGGCGGAAGTGTGCCTGCGACATGAGGTTGTTGCCCACATTCTGCTTTCGGTATTCTTCCAGCACGCTTACTCCGCTGACGTAGGCCGTATGCACCTTTCTGTCGTAGTACTTCAGGGTGTAGGGAAGTGTCTGCAGGGCGGCCACCGTGCGCTGGTTCATCTGGCAGATAATGTTGTACTCGGGCTTGAAGACACGTGAGAAATACAACCGGATGAAAGGCTCTGGATCATGGAAGGTGTTGCGCCACAGGGCTATCGTCTCTTCCTTGATCTGCTCCTGCGTCTCCTCCTGTGCCAGAGGATACTTTTCCATGACCACGCTCTTCTCCAGGAGGATGTCCGGCTTGTAGGACAGCTTGGCATAGCGCAGCCCCTCCAGCCCGAGGTCTTCCTCCCGGTTCATGTATTCATATTGTTCGGGCAGATGCCGTGCGAACTCCTGGTTGATGATGGAGAACGCCCCTTCGTAGGCTGTGTCGGCCTTTTCAACGCAGACATCGAAGACCTTGTCCGTGACAGGACAGCCGAACGTGAAGGCGATCAGCTTCCCCCCTACCCATATCGTACCGCCTGTGGCACCGATCTCGTCCCAGAAATCGAAGACACGGGTCATGGAGCGGAGCTCTTCGGAGAGCTCTTCCGTCTCTTCGGTATCGTCCTTCGTGACGGTCCGCCAGTTCTCTTCTACGGCGATACATTCCGGAATCATGTCCTTGGTGAGCGGACGGTATTCATAGTCCGGATAGGCCTTGCGGAATTTGTTGCAGTGGTTGCGCTTGCCCTGCAGCTTCTTCCCGGAGAGCGTCGCCAGCTTCTCACGTGTGTAGATGTAGTCAAAGTGGTCACGGTCGGGCTTGATGAAGAAAGTGTCGGGAAAGGTCGATTCCAGTATGCCGACCATGTAGGAACAGACTCCCAGCATGAGGAAAGGATGCCCTAACGTGATGGCATCGTCGCGCATCTGCCGGACGACGGCTGCGAAACGACCGCGCATGGATTCGTCCCAGTGGCATTTCCATACCGGTGCCATATAGGCGAGATGGTGTCCAGTGTAGAAGCGGAAAACGAGGAAGCCGTCGACTTCGGCTATCTGCGTGTTGTAAAGGAAACGCCATGAGATGATGTTGGCAAAGCTGAGATCGCAGTTCTGGCGGTCGCCGCACAGCGTATAGCTCTGTATCAATTCACGGTCGGTCGTCTTCACGTCGTGAAATCTGATCATAACTTTTCTGGTTGGTTGGACTGCAAAGATATGCAGAATACTTCAAACCTCCAAGGTAATACCTGATTTATCAGAGAAAACAAGGAGCATGTTTGGCAATCTTACTTTAATTTGCTATCTTTGCATGACAAAGACCGAATTACAACTTTTACATCTTAAGAAAGGAATATGGATTTACTAGAGCAAATCGTTGCACGTGCGAAAGCCGACAAGCAGCGCATCGTGCTCCCCGAGGCAGAAGAGGAGCGTACCCTTAGAGCAGCTGACAGGGTGTTGGCTGACGACATCGCCGATCTGATCCTCATTGGAAACCCGGACAATATCCATAAGCTCGCTTCAGAGTGGGGGCTTAAGAACATTGACAAGGCTGCCATTGTCGATCCGGAGAACAACCCTAAGCGTGAAGAGTATGCCGAAAAGCTGGCCGAACTCCGCAAGAAGAAGGGTATGACGCTGGAGCAGGCCCGCGAACTGGTTACGAAGAACAATCTCTACCTTGGCTGCATGATCATCAAGACGGAGGGGGCTGACGGACAGATCTCCGGTGCCCTTTCAACTACGGGTGATACGCTGCGTCCTGCCCTGCAGATCATCAAGTGCGCGCCGGGCATCACCTGCGTGAGCGGTGCCATGCTGATCCTCACACACGAACAGCAGTATGGGGAGAACGGTATCGTCGTGATGGGCGACGTCGCCGTCACGCCGAATCCCACCGCCGACCAGCTGGCACAGATAGCCTATACTACGGCGGCGACCGCAAAGAGCGTTGCCGGATTCCGGAATCCGCACATTGCCATGCTGAGCTTCTCTACCAAAGGCTCTGCCAAGGATGCCAGAGACAAGGAGACAGGGAAAAGCGTTTATATCATCGACAAGGTGGTTGAGGCGACGAAGATCGCCAAAGAGAAGTTCCCGGAACTGGATGTGGACGGCGAGCTGCAGGCCGATGCCGCCCTTGTCCCTGCCGTTGCCGCCAAGAAAGCACCGGGTTCTGCCGTTGCCGGAAAGGCGAATGTGCTTATCGTTCCGAACCTTGAGGTCGGCAACATCGGCTATAAGCTCATCGAGCGTCTCGGCGGTGCGAAAGCCATCGGACCGATTCTCCAGGGGATTGCCCGCCCGGTCAACGACCTTTCCCGCGGCTGCTGCGTGGATGACATCTATTATATGGTAGCCATCACGGCGTGCCAGGCACAGGATGCGAAAAGAAAGTAACAACTCCAAAAATACAATATGAAGATATTAGTACTGAACTGCGGTAGCAGTTCCATTAAGTACAAGTTGTACGACATGGCAGATGAGTCGGTGCTGGCTCAAGGTGGTGTTGAACGTATCGGACTTGACGAGGCGTTCATCAAGGTGAAACTGGACAACGGCGAGAAGCGGCAGATAATGGCCGACCTCCCGACCCACAAGGAGGGTGTGGCACTCGTCTTCAAGGTACTGCTTGACCCGGAAATCGGAGCATTGAAGAGCCTCGACGAGATTGATGCGGTCGGCCACCGCATCGTGCAGGGTGGCGACCTCTTCGAGAAGAGCTGCATCGTCACCAAGGAAGTGGAAGACGGCATCGAGAGCCTTATCGACCTCGCACCCGTCCACAATGCCGGACATCTGCGCGGACTGCGTGCCGTCGATGAGCTGATGCCGCATACGCCTCAGGTGACGGTGTTCGACAATGCCTTCCACAGCACGATGCCCGACTATGCTTATCTCTATGCCGTACCCTACGACTTCTACAAGAAGTACCACGTCCGTCGCTACGGCTTCCACGGAACAAGTCACCGCTACGTGTCACACCGTGTCTGCGAGATGCTGGGTGTCGATATCAAGACGCAGAGAATCATTACCTGCCACATCGGCAACGGTGCATCGGTAGCGGCCATCAAGGGCGGCAAGGTCATCGACACCTCTATGGGTCTGACACCGCTGGCCGGCCTGATGATGGGCTCCCGCTCCGGCGACATCGACCCCTCTGCCGTTACCTACCTGATGGAGAAGCTCGGAAAGCAGCCGCAGGAGATGGCGGACTTCCTGAACAAGGAGAGCGGTGTGCTGGGTATTACGGGTATCAGTTCGGATATGCGTGATATAGAGAATGCCGATAACGAAGGCAACAAGATGGCGCATCTGGCACTGCAGATGTACACCTATCGCATCAAGAAATACATTGGCGCCTATGCAGCAGCCATGAATGGCGTGGACATCATCGTGTGGACGGCAGGCGTCGGTGAGAACCAGACCGGACTTCGCTGGGATGCCTGCAAGGACATGGAATATCTTGGCATCAAGCTCGACAAAGAGCGCAACGAATGCCGTGGTGTAGAGAAGATTCTCTCTGCCGACGACTCGAAGGTCAAGGTCGTCCTTGTTCCTACTGACGAAGAGATTGTCATTGCACGTGACACGCAGGAGCTTGTCAAGAATCTGAAGAAGTAAGAAGCCAGAGGAAAAGACAGGCGACAACAAGCGGGGACAGGCGATGATAGGTGGCGATAAGCGATGATGACAGCTTATTCCTTCTGTCATCGCCTGTCCTCGCTTGTTGTCGGGTCTGTCACCGCCTATGGCTCCACACTCTTCTGAAAACGCGAAAGGTAGTTGTCTCACGACAACTACCTTTCTTTTTGACTAAACTTAATCTACAAACCTGAGTTTTAATTTTATATTATGAATGTCTTTTAATCTTCTTATTGGTATGAAAAATCCCTGAAATCCTTTCAATGACAATTTTTTCGTCATATTTTCTAAGGACAATGCAAAGTTACGAGTTTGTTTTGTAACTTCCAAATACTTTTCAGTAAATTTGGGTTTTCATCTCTAAAAAAACATTTTTTATCCTTGTGAAGAATGTATTTTTACCTTTATTAAGGTTTGGTCTCGCCTTCTACATATTCCTCGAGGAACATGTGTTCTCCGTCGAATACAGCGTATGTGAACTGCCATATCCAGTCGCCGAGTACCAGAAGGCGTGCTTTGCGCGAAAGGGTGAGGTCCAGCTCGATGTGCCGGTGGCCGTAAAGAAAGTAGTCGATGTCTTTGTGCGTGCGCATATACTCTTTCGTGTAACGCACGAGATACTCCTTGTCTTCCCCCATATAGGGGGTCTCCTTGCCGTCCGAACGTTTCAGGCGGCTTCTTTTTGCCCAGTTCAGACCCAGCTGCATTCCCCACCAGGGATGGAAGAAGTTGAGCAGCCGCTGGCATCCGCGGTTGTGGAACACCCTGCGGAGAAACTGAAACATCGGGTCGGGATCACCCAGTCCGTCGCCATGGGCAAGATAGAACACCTTGTCGTAGATCTCCGTCGTGACGGGTTTCCGGTGGAGGATCACGCCGCATTCCTCCTCAAGATAGCCATAGGTCCAGATGTCGTGGTTTCCTGTGAAATAATGGACATCCACCCCCATGTCGGTCAGTTCCGACAGCTTGCCCAGGAAGCGGGTAAACCCTTTTGGCACAACGTACTTGTACTCGTCCCAGAAATCGAACATGTCGCCGAGCAGATAGACTGCGGCTGCCTTGTGCTTGATGCTGTCCAGGAAGCGGACAAGGCGGCGTTCCTGTGTGCGTCGGTGCTCTATGGCGAGCGAGCCGAGGTGTGCGTCGGAGAGGAAATAGATATTCTTCATGTCTTTATGCTGTGAGTGATCGGTTATAAGTGCCGGGGTGACGGACACCCGGCAGGATGCCCGGCCGATGCTCGGGAGACGGTGGGCACAGGGCTGGAAATCATGCGGGATTAATCAAATCCCAGCTCGACACGTGCCTCCTCTGACATCATGCTCTGATCCCAGGCAGGATCGAAGACGAGGTTGATGCTGGCAGACTTGACCCCTTCCACGCTCTCCACTTTCGTGCGTACATCCTCGAGGATGAAATCGGCTGCCGGACAGGAGGGAGCGGTGAAAGTCATATCCATGTCAAGGTTCCCTTTCTCGTCGACATCAATCTTGTAAATCATGCCGAGATCATAGATGTTGACGGGAATCTCCGGGTCGTAGACGGTCTTCAGCACGTCGACGATCCTCTCTTCTATCTTTGTCTTCTCTTCTTGTGTCATAATTGTATTTGGCGTTTATAACAGTGCATCTTTTGCCGGGACAGGACGGACGGAGGCATGAGAACCTGTTCCAAAACGGCCGGATGCCGCCCTATCTTCTGCAAAGATAATAATTTAAAACTACAATCGCAACAGAAGCGGGTGGAAAGGTGACCGGTACCGGTATTTTCAGATTCTTCCGTTCAATGCGTGGATGTTTTTCACATAGCTTTCACGGAAGAGCCGAAGTGATTCATTCAACAAAAACATAGCCAGGGCCGTCAACTGGCTATTCTGTCATCATCCTCCGATACAAAGACCTTTTCATTTTAATACGTTGAAATACAGATAAGATATTGAAAAGTCATTACATAATTTCAAACAGATCATCTGCAGATAAAAAGAATACGTGCCAAAATCAGGTTTGTAATCAGCAGTAAATCAATTAGTTGTCAATCCGTTCAGAAAAGGTGCTTGATTGGACTTCAAAAGGGCGTTGGTAACACGCTAAAAGGGCACCTGTTGCAAGTCAATCAGGCACCTTTCAGGAGCCAGAAGAGCATGTGTTGCTTTGGACTGCATGAAAACAGTTTACAGACGCCGATGATATGGGAACAAGTCGTCTGTGGAAGGCGGTAAGGCATACTGATGGACAGGCATCGTACCAATTTGCCTTTTCTGCATCTTATTTGGTAGTTTGTCCTTCTTTGCAAGACCATCTGCTTTTGGACAGTCATACCCTGCAAGTGCGCAAGCCTTTGTTCTATTTCCGATCTGCGCATTTAACGGAAGAACCGTTCTTCCACCATGAAGGAACGCATTTCTCACCGTGAAGGCGGGCTGGAAGTCTGCCGTCAACTGCATGGAAGCCCTCCCGTCTCCTGCCGATGGGCCGGTGTCCGTCACCGGTCGTGCGGTTGGTGAACACCGTTCGTGTCGATGGCATATACGCCTGCAGTCTGCCGTCGGAACGGGAGCGGCGTGTCGTGAAGGAAGCGTTGTACCGCCATGGCTGACCTGACCTGTCGGGCGACGGAGAGGTTCGCCTTCCTCTCAGGCAATGAGCGATTAGCCTGTTGAAAGAATATTACACCGAGGAGATAGATCCGTTAAAGTTTTTCAGGGAAGCCGTCCAGTTCCGTCTGTGAATTGAATGCAGGGACAAAAAAACGGTGATTCAGGCCCCTGCCCAGATGTTATTTATATATAAATTCTTGTCAAATCAACCTTTTTTGCTTACCTTTACACCAAATTTCAATAACGAGATTATGAGTTACAACTTATTAAAAGGTAAAAGGGGTATTGTTTTCGGTGCCCTCAACGAGAAGTCAATCGCATGGAAAGTAGCAGAACGGGCCGTGGAAGAAGGTGCGGCAATCACCCTGTCCAACACGCCTGTCGCCGTACGTATGGGTACGGTAAACGCTCTGTCGGAGAAGCTGCATTGTGAAGTGATTCCTGCGGATGCCACCAATGTGGAAGACCTGGAGAACGTCTTCAAGCGTTCCATGGAAATCCTCGGGGGAAAGATTGACTTTGTCCTGCACGCCATCGGCATGTCACCGAATGTCCGCAAGCACCGTACATACGATGACCTGGACTACAAGATGCTCGACACCACGCTCGACATCTCTGCCGTTTCGTTCCACAAGATGATTCAGAGTGCCAAGAAGCTCGACGCCATCAACGATTACGGCTCCATCGTGGCATTGTCTTACGTTGCAGCCCAGCGTACCTTCTACGGTTACAATGACATGGCGGATGCGAAGGCGCTGCTGGAGAGTATCGCCCGCAGCTTCGGTTACATCTACGGCCGTGAGCATCATGTCCGCATCAATACCATTTCCCAGTCGCCCACGATGACGACGGCCGGTGCCGGCGTGAAGGGCATGGACAAGCTCTTCGACTTTGCCAACCGTATGTCGCCTCTGGGCAACGCCAGTGCTGACGAGTGTGCCGACTACTGTATCGTGATGTTCTCCGACCTCACCCGCAAGGTGACCATGCAGAATCTTTTCCACGACGGCGGCTTCTCGAATGTGGGCATGAGCCTCCGCGCCATGGCTACCTACGAGAAGGGACTCGACGAATACAAGGACGAGAACGGGAACATCATCTACGGATAAAAGGCTCATCCTGCCAATATGAAATGCTCCGGCAAGTTCTGCTTGCCGGAGCATTTGTTTTCTGCGGATGTATCATGCGGCTGGACGACGCAAGGTCATTCCACTGGTTTTCTGTTCCGGTGAATCCGGTTCATCTCCCTTGGGAAGAACCGGGCTGCGCATCACGAGTCTGTGGAAAGGCTGTCCCACAACTTCTTGTAAAAGGCATGGCGGGTCATTGTCCGGGCATTGCCGAGGATTATCAGCTTCATGCGGGCACGGGTTATGGCGACATTCATACGCCGCAGGTCACGCAGGAAACCGATCTGCCCTTCTTCATTGGAACGCACAAGAGAGATGAGTATTACGTCGCGCTCCTGTCCCTGGAAGCCGTCAACCGTATTCACGCTGACAAGACTCCTATAAGGCTTGAAGAACTCCCGCTTCTTTATCAGGCTGCGGAGGTACTGCACCTGGGCACGATAAGGCGAGATGATGCCTACGTCAATCCGTTCGTCCAGCACACGCTGCCTGCCTATCTTCGTGAAATAATCCTTCAATGTCTGGAGTGTCAGCTCTGCTTCTCCTTTGTTGATACGGCCGAAAGAAGAACCGACAAACTGCTCGTGGAAAGCGTCTTCCTGGTCTTTACCAGACAGGGGGAAAGGCGTTTGGCTTTCATCTGCGGCAAGGCCGTAGGCGGACGTCACCGCCTCGTCGGAGGTGTCTATCCATACCATCGGGTTGTCATAGTCGAGGATGCCTCGGTACTTGATCTGCGGAGCCGCCTCCACCTGTCCGCCATAGAACCAGTCGGACGAGAAACGCATGATTTCCTCATTCATGCGATACTGCACTTTCAGCAGCGTCACCACTTCCGGCTTGTTCTCCACGATGCGTTCCATCAGTGTCTTCCCTAATCCTCCCCGCAGAGCGGCGATGCTCTTTACCGTCGGCGGCAGCTGGCAGTGATCGCCCGCCAGGATGACTCTCGAAGCCCTGCGGATGGCGATCCAGCAGGCTGCCTCCAGTGCCTGTGCTGCCTCGTCTATGAACAAGGTGGTGAACTTCTGCCCCTCCATCACCCTGCTGCCGGCCCCGACCAGGGTGGAAGCAACGACACGTGCCTCGCTGAACAGACTGGTGTGGATGCGTATTTCAAGCTCCGTGGCACGGCTCTTCAGGCGGTCCATCTTCTGATGATAGCTCTCAGATCCCCGTTTCCTGTTGTTCCGCAATTCACGGATAGCCTTCCGTATCGACCATAGCTGCGGGTAATCCGGATGCGCCTCGAACTTCCGTTCGTAGGTGAAACCGAGCATCTTGTCATTCACACGGGTAGGATTGCCGATGCGCAGGACATTGATGCCCCGGTCGATGAGTTTCTCAGAGATCCAGTCTACGGCCATGTTGCTTTGCGCACAGACCAGCACCTGGCTCTCCCGCATCAGCGTCTCGTTGATGGCTTCGACCAGTGTCGTCGTCTTTCCTGTTCCCGGCGGACCGTGGACGACCGCCACGTCCTTCGCCCACAGCACCTCGTTGACCGCCCGCTCCTGCGCAGGGTTCAGCCAAGGCAGACGAATGGGGGAAAAGGAGAATCTCTCTGCCTTCTGCCGTGAACAGAACAAGTCGCGCAGGTAGGCCAGCCGGTTCCCCTTTGCCTTCATTGTACGGTCCAGCGCGTCGAACATCATCTGGTAGCTTGTCTCATCAAAGCCCAACTGACAGCCTGTCTGCTCCGAAGCCGACTGAAGGTCCGGCAAGGGGGCGGAGTCGGGGACTGCAACTACCATACGGTCGCCTTCCACATACGATACGGTAGCTGTGAAATCGTAGTATTTCAGTCTGCCACCCTCCTTGTCTCCACCATCAACATACCTGAAGAACAGCAACGGCCGGCCGCATTCAAAGTTGTGTTCTATGTCGCCGTCCTGTGTACGGAACACCTCGATGCAGAGCTGGTTCAGTCCGTTATAGAACCGCTTGCCCACCCTCAGCGGGAACCAGGCATCGCCGCGCTTCACCTTCCGCTGCATGCCGGTGGCTTCCGTCTGCTTTCTGAAAGTTTCCTTCTCGGCATAATACTCCATCTGGAGCAGCAGCCGCTGTCGTTGTAAAAGCTGTATGGATGTTTCCTGAAACATTGTTTTGTAGTTGACGGGTTGACAAATTGACAAGTTAATTGTGGATGGGCTTTGTTCCGCAGTATGAACTTCTGGAATATTGTTTCGCGGTTGACGGGTTGACGAGTTAATTGTGGATGGGTTCTGGTCTGCGGCACGGATCCTTTCAAGGAGTCCAGGTGATTCTGTGCCGGAACCGCGATAGAGAATCATAGGCCTTGACATTTTAACGCATCACCCTTCCTTTCGCGGAGGATGGAAATTATCGCTCCGCCCAGTCGCTTCTGTCCAGGTTCCTGTAGCCGATGGCTTCTGCGATATGCTGCACCTGTACCGTCTCTGACGCCTCCAGATCGGCGATGGAGCGGGCGACCTTCAGGATTCTGTTGTAGGCACGGGCAGAGAGCTTCAGCCGTTCCATGGCGTTGCGGAGCAGCGTGACGGAGGCTTCGTCAGGTTCAGCAAACTCGTGGATCATCCGTTCGGACATCTGTGCGTTGCAGTGGATGTTGCGATAGTCACGGAACCGCTCGGTCTGGACGGTACGTGCCCGGATGACTCTTTCCCGGATGGCGGCACTCGGTTCGCCCGGCGTCGATTGTGATATGTCCTTGAAAGGCAGCGGAGCGATCTCGCACTGGATGTCGATACGGTCCATGAGTGGTCCGGAGATCTTGGCAAGATACTTCTGGATCTGTCCCGGTGTGCAGACACAATGGTGCGTTGGGTCGGCGAAATAGCCGCACGGACAGGGATTCATGCTTGCCACGAACATGAAGCTGCATGGGTAGGTGACGGTGTATTTGGCGCGCGAAATCGTTATCTGTCGGTCTTCCAGCGGCTGGCGGAGCACCTCCAGGGTGTGCTTGTTGAACTCTGGCAGTTCGTCGCAGAAGAGGACTCCGTTGTGTGCAAGGGTTATCTCTCCCGGCATCGGGTTCATGCCGCCGCCTACGAGTGCCACCTCGGAGATGGTGTGGTGCGGACTGCGGAAGGGACGTTGCGTGATCAGTCCCGTATCACGGTGCAGCTTGCCGGCGATGGAATGAATCTGTGTCGTCTCCAGACTTTCCGAGAGCGACAAAGGAGGGAGAATGGAGGGAAGCCGTTTTGCCATCATGCTTTTTCCGCTTCCGGGCGGTCCTACCATGATGAGGTTGTGTCCGCCGGCGGCTGCCACCTCCAATGCCCGCTTCACATTCTCCTGTCCGCGGACATCTGCAAAGTCGAGGTCGAAGGCATACTGGTGCTCATAAAATTCCTTCCGGGTATCGACAAAGCAAGGCTCTGGGGCCGTTGTCCCATTGAAGAAGTCAATGACCTGCAGGATGTTCTCCATGCCGTAGACTTCCAGCGTGTCTACCACGGCCGCCTCGTGTTCGTTGGCTTTCGGCACGATGATGCCCTTGAACTTCTCTGCACGCGCCTTGATGGCGATGGGCAGTACTCCTTTGACGGGCTGCAGGGTACCGTCGAGACTGAGCTCTCCCACGAGCATGAAGTCGCCCAGACGGTCATGACTCATCTTCTCGTTGGCAGCCAGAATGGCTATTGCCAGCGGGAGATCGAAACTGGAACCTTCCTTCTTGAGGTCGGCGGGAGCAAGATTGGCGGTGATGTCGGCTACGGGAAATTTGTAACCGTTATTGAGAAGTGCGGCGGCGATACGGTCATGGCTCTCCTTTACCGCCCCATCGGCAAGGCCGGTAAGATGGAACAGTACACCCCGTGTGATACTTACTTCGACGGTCACGGTGGTGACTTCCATTCCGTTGACAGCTGCACAGAATGTTTTTACAAGCACGATTCTGGTTTTTAGTCGGCACCATAACGCTGTCGGATGGTATTAGCGGTGATGTTCCGCTCGGTTACTTTTCCGTTGCGAATGACGATATTGTCGGGTATGGTGGTGAGTCCGAAGGTCTTGAGCAGGGGGGTACGAAGCATCTTTCCGTCACAGACATTGGGAAAGACGATCCCGTCGCGTTCCAGTGTCCGTCGCGTCTCTTTGGTACTGGCATCCACACAGATACCCAGTGCTGCAATCTTCCCGGCCTTTACGGCATCGTTCAGTGCGCGCTGCAGGTCGAGACTTTCATAGCTCCACGCAGCCCAGGTGTTGATGATGATGGTGACTTTTCCCTGTAAAGAGGTGTTATTGACGGTCTTTCCGTTGACATCCCTGGCAGCGAACTTAGGCAGTCTGCTGCCTACTGCCAGTGTGCCGAGGTCATTCAGCTGACGGTGAAGCCGTCCTAAGGTGATGTTTTCGGGCTGCTCTTTCATCAGGAGCGGCAAGAGTCTTGCGGCCTCTTTGTAGTCCGGCGATTCCGTCTGGACGAGGTAGCGGTTGAGCAGATAGGCACTCACGGCAGACTCCGGATGGTCTTTTATGAACTGAACGGCATATTTCACTTCCTGTGGAGGAGATGCATTGGCGATCTGCTTGCGGAACTTCGTCATGAGTTCATTGTCATCCGTCCCCTCTACTTCCATCTCCTTCAGGTGAGAGGCATCGGCCTTCACCTCGACTGCTTCGCCTGATTCGGCAAAGATGGGCTGCGTAGAATAATTGGGGAAAATGACAATCAGAGTGGAAGGCTTACTGCAAGGCTTTTCGTAAGCAAAGCGTCCCGCTTCGATCTTGATGGTATCCAATCCATCGACACCACCGTCGGGACTGTAGACATAAAGTTCGCCTTGATTCATGTGCAGGAAGCGTCCCTCCATCTTGAAGTAACCGCTGCGGGTACCACAAGAAACCAACAGCAGGGAGAACACAAGTAGGTATGCTATTCGCTTCATGCGCATAAAGATTTAAGAAAGAAGTGCCGCGAGCGGGACTCGAACCCGCACAGCCATTACTGGCCAAGGGATTTTAAGTCCCTCGTGTCTACCAATTCCACCATTGCGGCAAACCGTCTGCAAAGATAAGGTTAAATCTCCGAACTGCAAAGGATTTGGATGTTTTTTTGACTGTCCGCCTCCTCGGGCCGGCAGGCTTTGATGGCTGCCAGGACTTGTCGGGGCCGGCTTCCATGGTCCTACTCGCTTGTCAGTTTCCGGCTCATGTAGCGTACGGGATACCATACGGAGAGCCAGCCGACGAGGATGACGGTGAAGAAGATGACGATGATGTCCTCCGGGTGGACGCTGATAGGGTAGGCGTTGACGACGAAATTGCCGGCCTGGTCGCCGAGCTGGACAAGTCCGTAGGTCTGTTGAAGCCAGCAGAGCAGCAGTCCGAGTGCAATGCCGATGATTGCTCCTGCGGCGGAGATCATACGTCCTTCGAAGAGGAAGATACGGCGTATCTGACCGTCTGTCGCACCGAGGTTGCGCAGCGTGATGACATCATTCTTCTTGTCGATGATGAGCATGGAGAGCGAACCGATGATGTTGAAGCACGCCACCATGAGTATGAATGTCAGGAACAGGTAGGCAAAGAGTTTCTCTATGCGCATGATGTTGAAGGTGTCGGCCTGCTGCTCGTAGCGGTCCAGCACCCTGTATTTCCTGCCGAGAATGTCCTGTATTTCCTGTTTCTCCCTGTCGATGTCAACACCCGGTCTCATGCGCAGCTCCAGTGAGGTAATCTCTCCCTGGCGGTTGAAGATACGGCGCGCAAAGTCGATAGAGGTAATGATGTAACCCTTGTCGTATTTCGTCTGTTTCACCTGGAAGAGCACACCCGGTGACACCAGTGAGTCTTTCACGAAGGCATTTGTCGGGTTGGAGGCATCGTATTGCCCCTCCCGCTGCGGAGCGTATATCTGCAGGTAGTCCTGCCATGCCACGCCCGTACCGAGGTCCTGTGCCAGCCGGATGCCCAGAACGCCGTATTGCAGGTTGGCCGCATGGAGCGTGAAGTCGCCGTCGCCATAAAGGATGTTGCTGATATGCGTCAGTGAATCGAAGTTGTCCTCCACTCCTTTTACGGTCACCATGGCCTGTTTGTCGTGATAGACGGCCAGCGCCTGGTCTTCCACACACTCTGTTGCAACCTCCACTGTGGGCAGGTGCCTTACTTTCTGGAGCAGCGCGTCATCGGCCGGCATGGCTTTACCTTTGGCGGCCTCAATCTTCAATTGCGGATCGAAATTAGTGAAGAAAGAGGCGACAAGGTCGGAGAATCCGTTGAATCCACTCAATACAACGACCAGTGCCATTGTCGCCACAGACACGCCGAGTACGGAAATCAGGCTGATGACATTGATGGCATGCGTGCTCTTTTTCGAGAAGAGGTAACGGCGGGCGATGTAAAAGGGGAAGTTCATGCTGGGTGATAGGGGGTGATAGGCGGGGGTAAGCGGTGATAGACGATAATAAGTGGTGATGGGCGATAATAAGCGGTGCTGGATGAGACTATTACTTTTTCAGAAGCTCGTCGATGCGGTCCAGGTAGTCGAGGGAATCGTCGATGAAGAAGCGAAGTTCGGGGATGATGCGCAGCTGGTTGTGTACACGCTGTCCCAGTTCGTAGCGGACGGTCTTCTCGTTGGCATTGATGTTCTTCAGCAGCTCTTCCCCCTTTTCAGACGGGAATATGCTGAGATACGCCGTGCAGATGCTGAGGTCGGGGCTTATCTTCACACGTGTGACACTGACCAGTACACCGTGCATCATGCGTGTCTGCGTCTGGAAGATGCTCGCCAGCTCCTTCTGGAGGAGGCGTGCTATGCGGTTCTGTCTTGTTTCCTGCATAATTCTTTATTTTATGGTTTTTGTCGTGCAAAGGTACTGAATGTTTGAGGAAATCACAAACATTTGGCGGTGATAAGCAGTGATAAGCGGTGATGGGCGATGATAAGCGATGATAAGCGGTGATGGGCGATGATAAGCGATGATAAGCGGTGCTGGATAGTAGCTAATCTTAATCCTTATCGGTAATTACTCCCCTCTCCATTCGGAGAGGGGTCGGGGGGTGAGGCTTTAGAGAGGTCGTGGGAGGTCTTTCTTCCTTATCAGTGTCAGCCCGTCACGCAAGGGCAGGATGACTTTCTCCACACGATTGTCATTGGCTATGAAATCGTTGAAGCGGCGGATGCCGATGGTCTGGGCATCGTGGTCGTAGGCCGGGTCGATGACGTGCCAGTCCCACAGGGTATTGTCGGCAAGGATGTATCCGCCGGGCCGGATGACGGGCAGAATCTTTTCATAGACTTCTGTGTAGGTACGCTTGTCGCCGTCGACGAAAGCCATATCGAACACAATCCCGAGCTTCGGGGCTTCTTCGGCGGCATCACCGATGCGGAAGTCGATCCTGCCGGCCACCGGCGATCCTTCGATCCAGGGGCGTGTGAAGTCCTCCATCTCATCGTTGATTTCATAGGTGTAGAGTCTGCCGTCCTCTTCCAGTCCTTCGGCCATGCAGATGGCGGAATAGCCGCTGAATGTCCCCACCTCAAGGATGTTCTTGGGGCGTATCATGTGGACGAGCATCTTCAGGAGCCGTCCCTGAAGATGTCCGCTTGCCATTCGTCCGTGGATGGTGTGGATGTTCGTTGCACGATAGAGTCGGTAGAGGTAATCGCCTTCGGGGTCGATGTGGGAGGTGAGGTAGGAGTCGTGGTCGGTTGTTGTCATCTTTAGGGTGATGGTAGGCGGCCTCCCCAAGCCCCTCCGAGGGAGGGGGATGTGGTAAGCGGTGGTAAGCGGTGATAAGCGGTGGCTAAAGGACAGACAATGCCTCTATGGCCAGCCGGTAACTGTCGAGGCCGAAGCCCTGGATGGTACCCTTGCAGGCAGGGGCGATCATCGAGTTCCGGCGGAACTCTTCCCGGTCGTTGACATTGCTGATGTGTACCTCTATCACAGGTGTGCGGAGGGAACGGATGCAGTCGAGAAGGGCGATGCTGGTGTGCGTGTAGGCTCCGGCGTTGAGGATGATGCCGTCATACGAGAATCCTGTCTCCTGCAGCTTGTCGATCAGTTCGCCCTCCACGTTGCTCTGATAATAGTCAATCTCCATGCCGGCATATCGTTTCCGCAGCCGTGGAAGGAATGTCTCCATCGACTCTTTGCCGTATATCCCCGGCTCGCGGATGCCCAGCAGGTTCAGGTTAGGACCGTTGATAATGATTACTTTCATGTCTCTTTCTTCTCGAATATCAGTTTTTGATGTATCTTTGCATACGGAATGCAGCATGCAAAAATAAGAAAATAAATGGAAACAGACAAGAGTTCAAAGGATATTGTCGGCCGTTTCCGCCGTTATCTGAAACTGGAGAAAGGCTGTTCACCCAATACCGTGGATGCCTATCTGCATGATGTGGACAAGCTCCTGCGCTATCTCGCCGGCGAGCAGGTGCCCGTGACGGATGTGACGCTGGAGCAGCTGGAGCACTTCGCGGCATCGGTCTCCGACCTCGGCATCGGTGCCCGCTCCCTGGCCCGCATCCTCAGCGGCGTGCGCCAGTTCTATTGTTTCCTTGTCCTTGACGGCTATATGGAAGCAGACCCGACCGAGCTGCTGGAGTCGCCCAAGCAGCCGGACCACCTGCCGGAGGTCCTTTCCACGGCCGAAGTCGACCTCCTGGAACAGGCCGTCGACCTGACCAAATGGGAGGGGCACCGCAACCGTGCCATCATCGAGGTGCTGTTCTCCTGCGGGCTGCGTGTCTCTGAACTCACGAATCTGAAGCTATCCGACCTTTACAGGGAAGAGCAGTATGTCCGTGTGATGGGGAAGGGGTCGAAGGAGCGGCTGGTCCCCATCTCGCCCCGTGCCCTGGACGAACTGGACTGCTGGTTCGCCGACCGCAACGTGATGAAGATAAAACCCGGCGAGGAAGATTATGTCTTCCTCAACCGGCGCGGACACCACCTCACCCGCACGATGATTCTCATCATGATCAAGCGGTACGCCGCTGAGGCCGGCATCAGAAAGACCATTTCTCCCCACACCCTGCGCCACTCCTTTGCCACCTCCCTGCTTGAGGGCGGTGCTGACCTGCGTGCCATTCAGGCGATGCTGGGACACGAAAGCATCGGGACGACCGAAATCTATACCCATATCGACACCTCCACGCTCCGGCAGGAGATCCTCGAGCACCATCCCCGTAACATCAAGTACAGCGAAGAGCACCGCGGCGGATGAACGGACTACTCCAGCCGGTAGCCGCCTCTGTCCGCTACGATCTTCAGGCCGCCGCGCTCGCTGACGATGGGCTTCAGCCGGCGGACAAGCGTGTAGAGCGTTTCGCTTGCATCGGGTTTACCGGGCCAGAGCGTATCGCAGATGACGGCCTTCGAGAGCCTGTGGCCGGCAGTATGGACAAAAAGCTCCATCAGCTGCTGCTGCATCGGCGTGAAGGGAATCCTTTCGCCATGGCGGTCCCGGAAGCCGTGGTCGGATGCTGCATAGACCATGTTTCCCAATACCCTCCTGTCCGTACGGTGTCGGCGGAAGTATACCGTGGACACTGCCATCCACAGTCCCGCCAGCAGCAGGAAGACGAAAGCCATGCGCTGGTCGGACAGTCCCCACACCGTGGCGAAGGAGCAGTCGGCATAGCTCTGGAACGTCAGCGAATGCCGGCCTGAACCCCATCTCATCTGCCTGCTGCACAGCGAATGGCGGTCTTCTCCCAGAGCGTAGGAGACGAACGAACGGCTTTTCAGCCCGGCGATCTGCAGATGCCGCCGGTAACACTGTATCGTGTCGGGCGTGATCCAGGCTTCACGCTTCTGTGCGAGGGTCTTCGAGAGCGCCTGGTCCATGTCCTGCACGATGGCGGTCTCTGCGCGGTGATAGCTGTCGACGCCTGCCCATACGGCCGAGCTGACGAGCAGCAGGAACAGGATGACGGAAGAGATAGGTTTCATAGGCTTCTCATTATGTTTCTGCAAATATACACAAAAAAAGTGAACGGGGTGGCGGACGGGTAAGAAATACAGCTTTTCTTTATCCGGGAAGCGGTCGTTTTTTTCTCTTGGACCGATGTCTGTGGAAAGGGAGACCGATGCCTGACAGAACGCATCGCCAGTCTGTCCATTCTTACCCATGCCTGCTTGATTTCCAAACGGCCGTTACTTGCACTGCAACTAACGCCTGTTCGGGTCTCAATCGGGCGTTAGTTGGCGTGCAATCAGGCACCTTTTGGAAGCGTACCCGTAATCGTCTGCCAATCAGTAAGTTCTGAACCCTTATTTTAGAGGCGGGGGCGATGCGGGAAGTCGGCCCCGTAAGGCCGTCCGTTGGCAGAAGTCACAACGGAATGTTCTGTGCTGAAACACGATGCTGCGAGGGTGAACGGTACGGTGAGGACTGCCTCATAAAATTATACATCAAAATTTGGGCGTTAAACCAAAATGCACTACCTTTGCACCCACGATTGTCCTATGGTGTAATGGTAGCACTACAGTTTTTGGTTCTGTCAGTGGTGGTTCGAATCCGCCTGGGACAACAGCAGGAAATCCGCAGATCCAATAAGGAGCCGCGGATTTTCCGTTTAGAGCATCATCCTGAAATACAACATTTATGACTTGTCAACTATCTAAACTCAGAAAGGCAGTCCTGTTCTTTTCGGCCTTGCTGCTGGCTGCGCCGGCTTCCGCCGCTCTCGGCCGTGACTCTCTGGCACTGACTCCGCCGATGGGTTTTATGACCTGGAACAAGTACAAGGATGACATCAGCGAGCAGCTTATCCGGCGGATTGCCGACAGAATGGTTTCTGCAGGCTATGCGGAAGCAGGCTATAAATACATTTTCATCGACGACGGATGGCAGGGAGGACGCGACAAGCGGAATAACATCATCCCCGATCCGGTCAAGTTCCCGAGCGGCATGAAGGCGCTGGCGGACTATGTTCATTCGAAGGGGCTGCTGCTCGGAATCTACTCCGACGCCGCCCGGCTCACCTGTGCCGGCTATACGGGCAGCTATGGGTTCGAGAAGCAGGATGCCAGGACCTTTGCCGAATGGGGCATCGACTACCTGAAATACGACTACTGCCACGCCCCTTCCGACAGTGCCGTTGCCCATCAACGCTACAGGAAGATGGGTGACGCACTGCAGGACTCCGGACGGAAGATTGCCCTGGGTGTCTGCGAGTGGGGGCAGCTGAACCCCGAACGGTGGGCACGGCAGGCCGGCGGTTCGCTCTGGCGTGTGAGCTATGATGTGCGTGATATGTGGAAAGACATCGTCGGTCAAGGCGGCATGGGGATTCTGGATATCATCGATATCACAGAACCGCTCTATAAATACGCCGGACCGGGACACTGGCTCGACATGGATATGCTCATTGTCGGACTTGACGGGAAAGGCGGCCCTTCGAGCGATTTAGGTGGGGTGGGCTGCACCTGTACCGAATATCAGGCGCAGATGTCCATGTGGTGTATGTTCGCTTCGCCTTTGGCAATGAGCCACGACCTCCTGGACGAGAACGAAGCCACACGCCGCATCCTCCTTAACAAAGAGATGATTGCCATCAACCAGGACGCGCTCGGAGAGGCTGCCCGCAGAGTCGACTTCCCCGGCGTGTGCCGTGTCTACCTCCGTCGGCTGAGCGGCAACCGGCAGGCACTTGCCGTCATGAATCCTTCCGACAAGCCCCAGGGGATCCGGCTGCCGCTGTCAGTTATAGGAAAGGCGGAGAAATACGCGTTCAGGGATGTATGGGAACACAAGACTACACTTCGGCAAAAGACCTGGCAGGACGACCTGCAGCCTCACGAAACCAAGGTGTTTACGGTTACGGCACGGTAGTCTGATCATCAAAAGACAATTACCTTGTCCCGGACATCTGCCGTTCTGCCGCAAAAAAGTAACGCCCGCTTGGAAACCAAGCGGGCGTTACTTTTTAATCTTCAGTGATTTCTTCCTTGCAGAGAAAGCGGTCTGTCCCGGGCTTATGGGAGTCCGGTCTGCCGACTCCCGACCGTCAATGCGTCGCCTTGTAATAGGAATTCCCGCCCAGTGCATTTTTGACTTTTGGGTTGTTTGAAGGGTCGGAGATGGTGATGCCGGAGAAAGTGCTGATAGGCATGATGTCGCCGTTCTCGGGATCTCTGACAGATGTAAAGAACGAGGGCGTGTTGCGCTTGTAGGGAACCAGGAGGGCGAGCTGGCGTGTGAATCGGGCCAGCAGCTCCGGTTCGTTCTGTGCTGTCTTGCTGACGTAATCGCCCATGTCGAAGAAGATGGAAGGCTGGTAACCGTCCATCACCTGAAGGTCATTCTCCGGGACCGTGACGAGATTGCCCGAACGGTTGATGTCTCTCATCACACCGGCCATTCCCTCCACCTGCGAGCAGTCGATTACGCTGATGGTTCCATAGGGACTGGTATAGCTGACATAGAAATTGTAGAACTCGTCACAGATACGTCCATAGTCAGGCACACGTTTTGACAGCTCCGGCCAGAGACGGTCGTAGGGCATGCCGTGCGCCATGATTTCCGTAGGGCAGGCGATGATGTGCTGCGTGCTGTGGCGGAGTTCGTAGGCGACTTCCACGTTCGCCATGTAACAGTCGTCGAAGAGGATGTACTGCATCTTGCCGATTCCCGACTGTTCGATGCCTTTGTCCAGTGTCGTGATGTCCGTCTGGTATTTCTCGCCGCCGAACCACCGGGTCAGCGGCAGCCGTTCTGTCCCGTGTCCGCCGGAGACAGAGCGGGCATGGCGGCTCCTTGTCACTTTCTTTCCGGGAAGCCATCCCAGGCCGTGACAGCCCACGATCATCGAATAACTGCGGGCTGGGGCATGCTCCTGCACACGTTTCAGCAGGGCGGTTATCCAGCTGACAGAGTTCAGCTGCTGCCCGGGGAGGCTGTTGTCGAAGACCGTCATCGTATCGTCCACGCAGTGTCCTTCCTTGTATTCCACGTTGATCAGCGCGCCTTTGGAAGACGAGCTGGAGATGAAGACGATGAGGTGTCTGTCGCCAAGTCCGCCCTGTGACTGGACGGCCTGCTTGATGTCCTGAAGGTTCGTTTTGAAGAATGAGTACAGATTGCCGCTGTCGCCCGACCATGGCATATAGACGAAGATGGTGTTCTCCACCTCTGCAGGGGGCTGCGGTGCTGGGGCCGGTTCAGGGTCTTCGCTCTGACAGGAAGTGAAGACAAGGATTGCGGTCAATTGCAGGAAAAGAATCAGTTTCTTCATAATGATGATGTTTCTGCCCCGTAAAAGGATGTGGGACATTCGTTTTTATGTGGTCGGAAAAAGCCTTGCAGCATCCGGCCGGAATGCTGTAAGGCTTTTCATAGTTTTGTGCGTGAATAAGTCCGGAGTACTTATTTCACGATGATCAGGGAGTAGTTCTTCTTGCCTTTCTGTACGAGAAGATACTTGCCGTCGATGAGGTCGTCGGCAGTCACGGGCTGGTCGAAGGCTGCGAGCTTCTCCTTGTTCAGGGATACGCCGCCGCCTTTGACGAGCTTGCGCATCTCGCTTTTGCTCGGGAAGATCTGCATTCCTTCCTGGTTGAAGACCTCGACGGCCGGCTGACCGAGAATATCCTTTGATGCCTCATAGTGCGGCACGTCCTTGAAGACATCGGTGAAGGTCTGCTCGTCCAGCTGTAACAAGTTCTCCTTCGTGCTCTTGCCGAAGAGGATGTTGGAGGCTGCGACGGCCATGTCAAGGTCGTCCTGGGAGTGAACCATGCGGGTGACTTCTTCTGCGAGACGTCGCTGAAGTGTGCGGCGGCCTGGGTCCTGGCGGTGCTCTTCGATGAGTGCGTCGATGACGTCTTTCTCCAATGACGTGAAGATCTTGATGTACTTCTCGGCATCCTCGTCGCTGACATTGAGCCAGAACTGATAGAAAGTGTATGGAGTCGTGCGGTTGCGGTCGAGCCAGATGTTGCCGCTCTCGGTCTTGCCGAACTTCTTTCCGTCAGCCTTGGTGATCAGCGGGCAGGTGAGACAGTAAGCCTCTGCCTCGCTGCCCAGGGTACGGCGGATCAGTTCCGTGCCGGTCGTCATGTTGCCCCACTGGTCGTTGCCGCCGAGCTGCAGCTTCACGCCGAATTTCTCATACTGGTAGAGGAAATCATAGCCTTGGAGCAGCTGGTAGGTGAACTCGGTGAAGCTGAGGCCGTCGCGCGCCTCTCCGTTGAGCCGCTTCTGCACGCTGTCCTTGGCCATCATGTAGTTGACGGTGATGTGCTTGCCGACGACACGGGCGAAGTCGAGGAAAGTGAAGTCCTTCATCCAGTCATAGTTGTTGACCATCTCGGCCTTGTTCGGCTCGCTGCCGTCGAAGTCAAGGAACTTGCTTACCTGCTTCTTGATTGCCTCCTGGTTATGGTAAAGGGTCTCCGCATCGAGGAGGTTGCGCTCCTGGCTTTTGCCGGAAGGGTCGCCGATCATACCCGTTGCACCGCCCACGAGGAGGTAAGGCTTATGGCCGCAACGCTGCAGATGCCGCAGCATCATGATGCCGCAGAGATGTCCGATATGGAGGGAATCGGCGGTGGGGTCGGTGCCCAAGTAGGCTGAAACCATCTCCTTCTGGAGCAGTTCTTCGGTTCCCGGCATGATCTGTGCCAGCATACCGCGCCAACGGAGTTCTTCTACAAAGTTCTTCATCTATGTCTTTTATTTTGGGAGTTATATGGAGTTATGGGGGCAGTTATATGGGGCGTATGGAATTATTGGGAGTTGAAGAGGCTATTGGGAGGTAAGGAAGACAAGCCGGCAGCGATGTTCTCTTTCGTTCTTTGTCACGGTACGGGATCATATCCGCTGCCTCCCCACGGGTTGCATCTCAGTATGCGCCAGACGGCAAGGGCAAGTCCCTTGAACGGTCCGTGCTTCAGGATAGCCTGCCTGGCATATTCCGAGCAGGTCGGTGTGAAGCGGCAGGACGGCGGCGTGAAGGGAGAGATGAACTGCCGGTAGAACAGTATCGGGAGTATCAACAGCCACGAAAGACCTCGTGAGAGAAGGTGCAGCGGACGGAACCGGCGGCTGCGTGCCTGTCCTTCGCAGGGCGGATGGCTGTTCTTTCTCTGCTCTTCCATCAGACACGTTCTCCTATGCGCTGGAGCAGGCTGCTCACCTGCTGTTCCACGGCGGCGGTGTCGGACAGTTCGTCGGCCAGCCAGATGAAGGCGATCAGAAGCTGCTTCCCGGCCTGTCCGTCCATGTGCCGGATGACGGAGTGCTTGTGCTTGCGGTAGGCTTCACGTATCTGCCGTTTCACCCTGTTGCGCTTCACGGCACGTCTGAAATGCCTTTTCGGCACGCTGACCATCATCTGCACACTCGCTGTCTCCGGGTCACCGTCCGGTGAAGAGGATGCCGGAACGCTGTCGGTAAGCCGGTAGACGGCCTTCAGAGGGAATGCCGTCATGGCATGACTCCCACCCGTGCCGAAGAGCAGGTCTATGCGCTTCTTGCTGCACAGCCGTTCGCTCTTTCTCAGTCTTTCGTCCTGCTTGTCCATTCCTTTCCAGCTTGTAATACCTGTATGCCCTGCGCCTTCTCTCCGTTCCTTTCCGCCTGTCCGGCAGGGAGGGAAGCGGGGGCTTCACAGTTCTTTCCTCTGTTTCTCCAGATAAGAACGCAGTGCCCCTGTCATGGACGGATATTCCTTGGAGGGAGCCTGCAGGTCGAGCTTCAGCCCCTGTGCCTCTACCTCCTTGGCGGTGGCGGGGCCGAAGGCCGCAATCTTGATGTCGCCCTGCTTGAAGTCAGGGATGTTTTCTTTCAGTGCCTTCACACCTGTCGGACTGAAGAAGATGAGCATGTCGTAGTCGAAGTTCTTCACCTCTTCCTCGGTCAGACCGTTGCTGACCGTACGGTACATCACACATTCCTTGTGCTTGAGCCTGCTCGCATCCAGCAGCTTCGACAGTGCATCCGTGTGTACGGAACTCTGCGGTACGAGGTATTTCTCCACCTTGTGCTTCTGCATGGTCGGGATGAGGCTGTCGATCTTTCCTGTATTGCCGAAGAACACCTTGCGCTTCCGGTACTGTACATATTTCTGGATGTAGAGCGCAATGGTCTCGATCACACAGAAATACTTCATGTCCTCGGGGATGGTGATCCGCATTTCCTTGGCAAGATTAAAGTAATTGTCTACGGCATGACGGGAGGTGAATACCACTGCGGTATAGTCCAACAGGTTGACCTTCTGCTGACGGAACTCTTTCGCCGAGAGCCCTTCCACCTTGAAGAAAGGTCTGAAAACCAGTTCCACTCCTAAGTCCGTTGCGATGTCATAGTAAGGCGACTTGTCGCTTGACGGCTTCGGCTGTGAAACCAAGATCTTTTTTATCATCGTGTCCTAAAAGTTTATTACCAAATAGTTATCTGTAATCAGCAAAATGCCCCATAATACCATCAGCGGCATCAATTCGAGCGCACAAAAGTACAAAATTATTTGCAGACCGACACCCTTTCTTTTGAAAAAGATGGAATAGCCCTTATGGAAAGCAAGCATTTTGACGAATAACATGACAATCAGTATACAGACCAGTGCCGCATTCGCCGACAATGAGAAATACACCTGAAGCAGGACTACCGGGAACAGCAGCACCCCTTCGAGTGAGGAAAGGAAGAGCCATGTGTGGTTCCATTGTCCGTTGCTTCTCCTGTCGAAGAACACCCAGTTGACGAACCCATAGGTTAAGTACTTGAGCAGGAAGTAGCCCATGAAGATGCCGCAGAAGCATCCTATCGTCCCGAGGTGGGATGCGCATTCTGGCCGTCCGTTGTTCCCTCCGTGTGCAAAGAAGTAATAGAGGATGCTTGCCAGCAAAGCGGTCTGCGCTATTAGGAACAGCTGGAAGCGCACTTCATAGTCCGTCTCGGTGACCGATTCCTTGCGCCGGCCGATATGGAAGAAACTCCTGATCTGCTTCTCAATGAAGTTGCGTGACACGGAGAATGCCACCATCGCCATGACGAAGCAGCCCAAGAGCAGGACCGTTATCGTGTTGTCATTGCTGACCGTATAGGGGACCGGTACGCCCTCAACTCCGCCGGCGTGTCTGCTTCCGCGTTCTGTCTTGAAGTACTTGCTGCCCTTGAAGTAGCCTTCTTCCGCAAAGTGGATGTCCGTCAGCTGAAAGGTCTTCTGCTTCCGGGGGCACAGCAAGGCCGGCGGAACAGGAGACTGGTCCGCCTTTGTCGCAGAATCGGTCTTCTTCATCTTTCCTGCTGCCGGCTTCAGCAACAGGGAAGAGGGAACGATGGAGTCGGTTGTCGGCATTGTCAATTAAAGTCCGAATGCCTTTCTGATTTCGTCCACGCGGTCGATCTTCTCCCATGTGAAGAGTTCCACGTCCACGGTCTTGGTATCGTGATAACGACTTGAAAAGGTCTTCTTTACAATCTCGTTCTTCCGTCCCATGTGTCCGTATGCCGCTGTCTCCAGATACATCGGCTGCCGGAGCTTCAATGTCTTCTCGATGGCTTTCGGACGGAGGTCGAACAGCTTTTTCACCTGTTCGGCAATCTCGCCGTCGGAGGCTTTCACGTGCGAACGGCCGTAGGTGTTCACGTAGACGCTGACCGGCTCGGCGACACCGATGGCGTATGCCAGCTGTACGAGTATCTCGTCGCTTACGCCGGCAGCCACCATGTTCTTGGCAATATAGCGGCTCGCATAGGCTGCCGAACGGTCCACCTTGCTGGAGTCTTTGCCCGAGAAGGCGCCGCCGCCATGGCCGCCTTTGCCGCCGTAGGTGTCGACGATGATCTTCCGACCCGTCAGACCGGTGTCCCCATGCGGCCCTCCGATGACGAATTTGCCTGTCGGGTTGACGAGGTATTTGATGCCGTCCTTGAACAGCGCCAGCACTTTCTCCGACCTGATCTGCGCCTTTACGCGGGGCATCAGTATTTCGACGACGTCCTTGTGGATTCTGTCCACCATCTCCTTGTCGGCCTTCAGCTGTGCCTCATGCGAACCGTCGGCCGGCTTGATGAAGTCGTCATGCTGTGTCGACACAACGATGGTGTCAATGCGCTGCGGCAGGTTGTCGTCGCTGTATTCTACCGTCACCTGGCTCTTGGCGTCCGGACGGAGGTAGGTCATCACTTTGCCTTCCTTGCGGATGTCGGCCAGCGTGCGCATGATGAGATGGGCCAGGTCGAGGGTGACGGGCATGTAATTGTCGGTCTCGTCGCAGGCATAGCCGAACATCATCCCCTGGTCGCCGGCTCCCTGGTTCTCGGCATCGCCGTTGTCGACGCCCCGGTTGATGTCGTCGCTCTGCTCGTGAATGGCGGAGAGAATGCCGCAGCTGTTGCCGTCGAACTGGTATTCGGCCTTCGTGTAGCCGATGTTGTTGATGGTCTTCCGGGCGATGGTCTGCAGGTCGACGTATTCCTTGGACCTGACCTCTCCCATGATCACGACCTGTCCCGTGGTGTTGAAGGTCTCTATTGCGCACCGGGCCTCTTCGTCGTAGGCCAGGAACTGGTCGAGCAGTGCGTCACTGATCTGATCGGCAACCTTATCCGGGTGTCCCTCAGATACGGATTCCGATGAAAACAAATATGCCATATTTCCTCTGTTTTATTGTTTACTTTTCCGTTTAAGGGTGCAAAGTTACTGCAACTTGCTTGGAAAACAAAATAAAAGGGGGAGATTTATACATTATTATAAATTATAAGAGGTGGCGGGAGACCTCCCCGGCCCTCTCGGAGGAGGATGGAAGGCGGCGGCCGATGGCGCCGGGGACAGACGGAAAAGGCGGTGGCAGGCTTTTGATGAACGCTTGGAAACGTTCGTCATCGCCTGTCACCGCCTGTCTGTTCTGTGGCGGGAACCGTCCTTTACTTACCCGGTGTCATCACCACCTCTGCATGATTGCCGGCAGCAACCAGCTGCTTCAGGTGAGCTGCAAGCCTGGCAGGAGTGAGTGCCTCTACGGCTGCCTTGTAGCCTGTCTGGAGGTCGACACCCGTCCAGATGTACTCGTCGAGGATGTCCATCCAGTGGCCGTTGTTCTTGGCGGAAAGCTCCGCATTCTTCAGCATGAAGTCCTTTACCTTCTGCACCTTGTCGGCATCCATCTTCACCGTGTTGTCCTTCATCCCCTCGGCGAGGAGCTTCAGGGCAAGACCGGACTTGTTCGGGTCCATCGGACAGTAGCCCTGTATGATCGCCACTGCCTTGTCGCCTCGACGCTGCAGACCGCCGCCGGCACTCACGGAGTAAGCGGCGCTGGCATCCTCGCGGATGCTCTTCAGGTAAACCATTGAAAGCACCTGTGCGGCGGCATCTGTCAGGACGGAGTTCTCAACCGTATAGGCCATCGGCGCATGCCACAGTTCAAAGGCGATGGCCTTGGGTGTCTCAGACTTGCGGGTGAACCTGTTTTCGATCTTTCCGGCAGCGAAACCCGGGACATCTTTCCAGTTCTCGGCCTTTCCCTTGGGCAGGGAAGCGATGTACTTCTCGATCAGCGGGCGCAGTGCAGCCTCATCGAAGTTGCCGACGAAGTAGTAGACGAACTGCCCCGGATTGGCATAACGCTCCTTCCAGATCTGGAGAATGCGGTCGTAGTCCACGCCTTTCAGCGTGTTCAGCGTCACCGGTGCGAAGCGTGCCTCGTGCCCGTAGATCGTGCAGGTGACCGAGTCGGAGAAGACGCTCTCCGGCGAGAGGTCCTTGTTCTTCAACGCCAGCTCGAACTGCGACATCATCGACTTGAACGAAGCCTCGTCCTTGGTGACATCCGTGAAGTTGAGATAGAGCAGCTGCATCATCGTCTCCACATCCTTCGGGACACAGGATCCGCCGAGCATCTGATAGTAGTTTGACAGCGTGCACGACATGGAAGCCTGCTTGCCCGAGAGAGCCTTCTGCAGTTCCTGGTGCGAGAAACTGCCCAGTCCGCTGTTGCCCATGACGGCATCGAAGAGCTGCAGGTTGTCGAAGTCGGCCTTGCCATAGAGCCCTTTGCCGCCCTTGGCCACCGCCTGGAACTGGATTTCATTGTCCTTGAAGCCGGTCTTCTTCAGAATGACACGCGCGCCGTTGCTCAGGGTCAGTTCCTTGTAGCCGAGCACCTTGTTCTCTTTCTCGCCGGTAATCTTGCCGGCCTTCGGCAGCCGGGTCTCGTCGAGGAGCGGTTCCTGCTTCACGTTGTCAACGTAAGGTTCGATCTTCTCGTCACGTACGGCCTTGATGGTCTGCGCCATCTGCGCCTCCGTCGGATAGGTCTTGCCGGCCTTCTCCTGTGCGAAGATGAAAGCCACGAAGTTGCTGTCCTTGTCGGAGATGAGCTCCTGGGCATACTTGTTGATGACGTCCACGTTCAGTGCCGGCATATCTATCAGCTGCTTCATGATCTGATACTCGTCCTCCTTGCCCGGGATAGGCTCGTTGGTGAGATAGTGGTCGCGCAGCTCGTCGCCGTACTGTGCATTCTTGATCTTGTTGCGGTTGACGTAGGCGGCCTCGATCCGGGAGAGGTATTCCGCCTTCATGCGGTCGTACTCGCCGGCAGTGAAGCCGTGCCGGCGCACGCGCTGGGCCTCACGGTAGATGGCGGCCAGCGACTCGAGGTCCTTGCCGTCCTTGGCCGATGCCGACATTTCAAAGGCGTCCTTGGTCTTCGAGAGGAAGTAGTCGCCGTCGTCGGCACTGGCACTCGTGAACGGACAGTCAGGTTTCTGCGAGAGTTCCTCCAGCCGCTGGTCGAGCATCATGGTGATGATTTCCTTGGCGTACGAGTCGATGTAATAGTACATATCGCCTTTCTGATCATCAGGGAAAGCATCGTGCTTCATGCAGAAGCCTACCTGGCTGTAAGGCATCTCCTTGTCCTTTCCGAAGACGTAGATGGCTTCCTTGGTGTCAGGCACCTGCTCGTCTACGACCTGTGCCGCGTCGGCCGGAACGGTAGACTTCGCCCAGAGCTTCTTGATTTCGCTTTCGATATGGTCTACATCCACATCGCCGACGACGATGATGCACTGATTGTCGGGACGGTACCACTTCTTATAGTAGTCGCGGAGGTCCTGATAAGGGAAATTGTCGACGATGCTCATCAGGCCGATCGGCATACGGTGTCCGTACTTGGAGTTGGGATAGAACTTCGGCAGTACGTCGTCATAAATCCGCATGATCGGGCTGCGGCGCAGCTGCCATTCCTGGTGGATGACCCCGCGTTCCTTGTCGATTTCCTTGTCGGCAAGCGTCAGGCCGTTCGACCAGTCCTTGAGAATCAGCAGGCAGGAGTCGAGTGCGCTCTGGCGGGACGTCGGCACGTCGCAGACACGGTAGACGGTCTGGTCGATGCTGGTATAGGCATTCAGGTTGCTGCCGAACTCAACGCCGAGCGAACGGGTGAATTCCAGCAGCGTGGAGTCGGGGAAGTGCTCCGACCCGTTGAAGGCCATGTGCTCCAGGAAGTGGGCCAGCCCTCGCTGCTTGTCGTTCTCCTGGATGGAACCGACCCGCTGTGCGATGTAGAAGTTGGCTACATGCTCCGGCCATTCGTTGTGAAGGATGTAATAGGTCAGGCCGTTGCTGAGCTTTCCCTGTCTCACGTTCTTGTTCACGGGAATCGGCCCCATCTGCTGCGCAGACACCATCCCTGTGACAAAAAGCAAGACAGTCAAGAATAAGTGTTTGATTTTCATCTTGAACGTTGTTTTGTAATTGAATATTAGCTATTATGGCGCAAATTTAGATAAAATTCCCGAACTATAAGCCAGTCGGATGAAGAAAATGCTTTTTTCTTTAGCGGGAAGCTACCCGGAAATCCGTTGCTCTTCTCCGTTTTCCTTTATTCCGGATCTTCAGGAATCCGGAGTGATGAGGTTTGTCTCGCGCGTTGATGACTTTGATGAAAGATCACATCTCCGCTTCTCCGGCTTCCGGAAAGTGCAGGGCGGGGGGATGCAGCGGCGGTGCGTCTCCCAGCGGCTGGGAATCCTGTTCCCGACCGGTCGGGAATCCTGTTCCCGGCGGCCGGTACTCCTGTTCCCAACGCCTGGTACTCCTGTTCCCGACCGGCCGGGGACGGTTCGGCCCGTACTCCCCCTTGAAAGGGAGACGTGCTGTGCGGAAACAGCGGAAATGCCCCGGCAGATGGAAGGAAAACACAATGTCAGCCAAATGTCAGGGATTATTTTCGCCGGACGGGCAGTGAAAAGCTATCTTTGCACGCAAAAAACGAAGATGCGAAAGATGATGAGAAAAGTTGTATGTATGGCGATTTTGGCCCTTCTGTCCCTGCCGGTCCCGGCGCAGAAGGAGGGGGAAGCCGGGCAGCAGGCCGGGCAGGTAACGTTGAAGGAGGTCACCGTGGAGGCAGCAAAGGTGATCCGCAAGGTGGACGGACAGCTGGTCGTCCCTTCCGAAGCACAGCGGAAGGCCGCCGCTGACGGGTACAGTCTGCTGGGGAGGGTCGCCCTTCCGCACATCCGGGTCGACGAGACGATGCACACGGTCACGGCCTTGATGAACAACGGGGAGGTGCAGCTGCGGCTGAACGGCGTGCCGGCAGGCAAGGAGGAAATGCTCTCCTTGGATCCGAAACAGGTGAAAAACATCGATTTCATCGATAATCCCGGGGTGCGTTATGGAGAGGGAATCGCTTATGTCATCGACATCCATACGCAGCGGAACACCGGCGGCTATACGGTGGGGGCAGACCTGACGCATACGCTCACGGCACGGAACAGCGATGACAGGGTCTATGCCAAGTTCAACCGCAGGAACTCGGAACTGTCTTTCTCCTACGGCTTCTCTTATCAGGATTTCCGTGGAGAGCGGAGCTCCGAGGCGGCGGACTACCTGCTGGCCGACGGCAGCCACCACTTCGTTTCCCGGGAGCAGACGGCAGGAAGGAACCGCACGCTGGGAAATATGTTCCAGGTGAAATACTGTCTTGCCGACTCTTCCACGTATGTCTTCCAGGCGACGTTGTCCGGCGACGGCAGCAACAGCCCCGGCAGCTTCGCCGACTTCCTGCTGCGGGACGGAGCCGTGACCGGGACTTTCCGGAAGGCCGCCGTGGAGAGCAGTTTCTCCCCGGCATTGGACCTCTACTTCTTCCATCAGCTCGGGAAGCACCAGAGTGTCACGGTGGACATCGTGGGGGCCGGCATCTATACCGACAGGCGGACGCAGAATGACGAGGGCGGACACTACGCCTACCGGGCCGACGGACGGAGCTGGACGGTGCGCAGTGAAGCCGTCTATGAGAACCGGCTGAAGCCTTTCACCCTCTCGGCAGGAGTGCAGCACATGGCGAAGTACACCCGGAACGATTACGAAGGGGACGTGTCGGCGCTGAACAGAATCCACCTCGGGGAACTGTATTTCTTCTCCGAGGTGAAGGGGCGGTGGAAACGGATGAGCTGTTCGGCGGGTGCCGGCGTGGCGGACAAGACCTATTCGCAGGCGGCCTTCCGGTACGACTACTGGACGTTCCGCCCGAAACTGACGCTGGGCTTCGAGGTGGCGAAGGGGCTGGACGTGCGCTATACCTTCCAGACCTATCGCCGGGTATCGTCCTATGCCATGGTGAGCAAGGCACGCATCCGGAACAACAGCAGGGAGTGGACGGTCGGCAATCCCGACCTGAAGCCCTCGCGCGTCATCCAGCACCTGGTGGAAGTCAGTTACTGCCGTCCGCGCCTGACGAATAACGTCTATATGGAGTACCGGAACAACCAGAACTGCAACATGGGGGTCTATGAACGGACGGTGGCCGGACAGTTCCTTTATTCGCAGCAGAACGCCGGAAGCATACGGATGTTCTACGTCCAGGACTACCTCAGGTATGACCTCATCCCCGAGCATCTGTCCCTGACCCTGGCCGGAGGAATCAACCGTTTCTTCAATGTCAGCAGTCTTTACCGTCATTACCTTACATCCTATACCTGTGGCGGCAACGTGCAGGTCTATCTCGGCCGCTGGACCCTGGCCGGCTTTGCGGACAACGGCTGGAAATTCGTAGAGGGGGAACAGCTGGGGCATGACAGTCCGGCCGTCTATTTCACCGCCGGTTATCGGCTGGGAAACTGCACCGTCTCGCTTTACCTGCAGCATCCCTTCCAGCAGCATCCCAGGATGTATCGCTCACAGGTGCTGAATGAATATCTGCACAAGGAGATCTCCCAGCGCAGCAGGGATCTGGGCAATATGCTGACCATCAGCTTCAACTGGCGGCTCTCGAGAGGGAAGACGTATAAGGAAATCAGGAAGACGATCCAGCAGAAGGAAGACCGGCAGACGGGGATCATGTAGCGGGCCGCGGCACGGTATGCAGCTGCCGGTTCTTTGCCGGGCGGTTTGCCCGGCAGCTCCTGTCCGTTCATTTCTCCCTGTACGGAAAGAGGCAGACCCGTCGGGCCTGCCTCTTATCTGTTGCAGTCAGTCTGCGAATTTAAGCGTTTACCGCATCAGCCAGCTCTGCACCGGCCTTGAACTTGGCAACCTTCTTGGCAGCGATCTGGATTTTCTCCTTTGTTGCCGGGTTGATGCCCTCATGAGCAGGACGCTCGTTGACAGCGAATGTGCCGAAGCCTACCAGCTGTACCTTGTCACCAGCCACGAGTGCGCCCTTGATGGCCTCTGTCGTTGCGTCCAATGCTTTCTTTGCGTCAGCCTTGCTCAGCCCGGCACTCGCTGCGATCTTCTCGATTAACTCTGTCTTGTTCATAATTTTGATTTATTTGTTGATTAATTTATGAATGATATTCAGGATTATGCTGCAAATATAGCGGTTTACTTTTATAAAACAAATAAAATCTAATGAAAAGTGTAGATTTTTACAAATTTAAGCCTTTATCTCCCCTGTTCCATGCTTGATGACAGGAGAATTTCGTAATTTTGCAGTGTTTTAATGAGAAAGTCGTAAAGATATAGAAAACAGTAAATGCGAAACATACCTGTAGTAACGAAGAATCTTCTTGTCATCAACGTGCTGGTGTTCATCGCCACGTACGTCCTGAGCGGGTCGAACATCGACTTGAACGAGCTCCTCGGCCTGCATTTCTTCCTGGCTTCCGACTTTCATGTCTGGCAGTTGGTTTCCTATATGTTCATGCACGGAGGCTTCACGCATATCCTGATGAACATGTTCATGCTGTGGATGTTCGGCATGGTCGTGGAGAATGTCTGGGGGCCGAGGAAGTTCCTTTTCTATTATCTGGTCTGCGGCATCGGGGCCGGTCTGTGCCAGGAGCTGGCACAGTATGCGGCGTATGTCGTGGAGGGACTGGCGCAGTACGACTCCGTGAGGATGGGCGGGAGCATCGTCCCCATGTCGGTCTATCTGAACATGATGACGACGGTCGGGGCTTCGGGTGCCATCTATGCGGTGCTCCTGGCGTTCGGCATGCTGTTCCCGGAGGAGCGTATGTTCATCATCCCCATCCCCATCCCCATCAAGGCGAAGTGGATCGTCATGGGATCCGTGGCCGTGGAGCTGTTCTCGGCGATCGGGACAAGCAACGACGGTGTGGCACATCTGGCGCACCTGGGCGGCATGCTCTTCGGGTTCCTGCTGATCCGGTACTGGAAGAAACATCCGTATTCCGGCTACGGCGACTTCGGCATGAACAGGGGACAGCAGTTCTTCGACCGCATGAAGCATACGTGGGAACAGCGGTCGGGACACCGTGCCGACGGCTATGACAGGCAGAGCCGCAGCGGCTGGGCAGGTACGTCCCAGGGCAATACGGCCGGCAGCGACAGCGACTGGGACTACAACGCACGCAGGAAGCGGGAGCAGGAGGAGGTGGACCGCATCCTCGACAAAATACGCAAGAGCGGGTATGACAGCCTGTCGAAAGAGGAAAAACAGAAACTGTTTGACAGTAGCAGGAAGTAGCAGACGGGACTGCTTGCCGGAACAGGACATACAGCTCCGACCAGCTTGGGCTGTCCTTAGTCTGTCTGTCCGGTCTGGGAAGCGTCCCCGGTACAGAGATCATGAGATAAAGACGAAATGTACAGGACGATCAAGAAAATTACGTTCAGGCTGCTTGTTGCCGGCAACGGCATCGTGGTGCTGTTGATGCTGCTTGTCGGCAATGTCGACCGGCTCAATCCTGTCGACCACCCGCTGCTGGCCAATCTGGGGCTGGGCTTCCCGATACTCCTTGCGTTCAACCTCGGCTTTCTCGTGCTGTGGTGTTTCGTCAGGCTGCGTACGGTCTGGCTGCCGCTGCTGGGCTTTCTCCTCTGTTACGGCCCTGTCCGGAACTATTCGCCGTTCAATCTGCCCGAAGACAAGCCGCACGGCTCCATCAAGGTGCTGTCCTACAACGTCTTCATGTTTTCTACCTGGAGTGAGCCGGGCGGAGAGCAGAACCCGATCGTAGATTACATCCTGAAGAGCAAGGCCGATATTGTCTGCCTGCAGGAAGCGCAGGCGGACGTGGAAGGCACGGATCGCATCTATCCCGCACTGAAGAAGCATTATCCTTATTTCAGGCTGATGGTGAAGAAAAAGCCCGGCGCCGACCACATGGTACTGCTCAGCAGGTATCCTGTGCTCTGGCAGGACAGCATCCCTTACGGCTCGGGCAGCAACCAGAGTGTCGCTTATCTGGTGGACATCAAAGGGACGAAGACGCTCGTCGTCAACAACCATTTCGAGAGCAACGGACTGAGTACCGGCGACAAGGAGAACTTCAAGACGCTGGTGAAGGGAGACATGGACACCCATGATGCCAGGAACGAATCGTTCCATCTGCTCAGAAAGCTGGGCGAGGTCTCCGCAAGACGTGCGCCGCAGGCAGTGGCCGTGGCGCGTTATGTCAGGAAATACCTCGACCGGAAGGTGCCGGTCATCCTCTGCGGCGACTTCAACGACAGTCCGCTGAGCTACACCCACCGGACGATTGCCCGGGAACTGACCGACTGCTACGTAGCCAGCGGCAACGGTCCCGGAATCAGCTATCACCGGAGCGGGATGTACTTCCGCATCGACCACATCTTCTGCTCTGACGACTTCGAACCGTATGGCGCAAAGGTGGACGACAGCGCGGAGACTTCCGACCACTACCCTGTCTGTTGCTGGCTCAAATACCGTCCGAAACCTTAAAATGCACACATTTATAAGGTATAAATTTCCCAAAGTGTGAAAAAATGCTTATCTTTGCACGTCTATCAAGTGTAGCGGAACAATAATTAAAAACAACCATAATAAAATGCAGAACAAAGGATTAGTAATTTGCGTAGCCGTCCTCCTGACGCTCGCAAGTATCTTCTACCTGTCTTTCTCGGTGGCGACAAGCTACTATGACAGTCAGGCAGCAAAGATCAAGGACCCTATTGCGCAGCAGGATTACAAGGATTCTGTCAAGTATCTGGGTATCTACTCTTACCAGAAGTGCCTTGAGACACAGATCGGGCTCGGTCTTGACCTGAAGGGCGGTATGAATGTCGTACTTGAAATTTCCGTGCCCGACGTCGTCGACGTGCTGGCCGACCACAAGCAGGATGCTGCTTACCAGAAGGCGATGGCGGAGGCCAGACAGGAAGAGATGACCAGCCAGAAGGACTTCATTACGCTTTTCATTGATGCTTACCACAAGGTGGCGCCGGGCCATTCGCTCGCCGAGGTCTTCGCCACGCAGCAGCTCAAGGGAAAGGTCAGCACGCAGAGTTCTGACAGCGAGGTGGAGAAGGCACTCCGCGAGGAAGTCGCTTCAGCCATCGACAACTCCTACAATGTCGTTACCAACCGTATCGACCAGTACGGTGTCGTCCAGCCGAATATCCAGAAGCTTGAAGGGCAGGAAGGCCGTCTGATGGTGGAGATGCCGGGCATCCGCGAGCCGGAACGTATGCGCAAGCTCCTGCAGGGTTCTGCCAACCTTGAGTTCTGGGAGACTTACAACAACCAGGAGGTTACACCTTATCTCGCACAGCTCGACCAGCGCCTTGCCAACGGCGATACCAAGGCCGATACCGTTGCCGCAGACTCAACCCGGAAAGCACAGGCTAACCCGGCTGCAACGCCGAAGTTCGCCCTCAAGGCCGACAAGGGTGCCGCTGCCGGTGAGGATGTCCAGACGGCTGCACTGAAGAAGATGCACCCGCTGCTCTCCATGTTGCAGACTATTCCGGGCGATGCGCTCAGCCTCGTCGGTTATGCCAGCGTACGTGACACGGCCGCCATCAACAAGCTGATTCACAGTCCGCTTGCCAAGCAGGTACTGCCAAGCGACCTGAAACTTCTATGGGGAGCCAAGCCGGCAGACGGTCTGAACAAGAAGAACGTATATGAGCTTTATGCGCTGAAGATAACCACTGCCGACGGCCGCGCACCGATGGAAGGTGATGTCGTGACAGATGCCAAAGACCAGTTCGACCAGTTCGGCCGTCCTGAGGTCAGCATGACGATGAACTCCGAGGGTGCCCGTGAGTGGGCTGCCCTGACAAAGGCGAACGTGGGCAAGGCGATAGCCATCGTGCTTGACGGCGTTGTCTACTCAGCTCCCCGTGTCAACGGTGAGATTGATGGCGGGCAGTCGTCCATCACGGGCAACTTCACCATCGAGGATACCAAGGACCTGGCCAACACGCTGAAGTCGGGTCGTATGCCGGCTCCGGCAAAGATTGTCCAGGAGGAGGTCGTAGGTCCTACGCTCGGTGCCCAGTCTATCCAGCAGGGTCTTGTGTCATTCGCCATCGCTTTTGTATTGCTGATGATCTACATGATTGTCATGTACAATGTCATCCCGGGCATGATGGCCAACCTGGCGCTGATCGCCAACCTCTTCTTCACGCTGGGCGTGCTTGCCTCCTTCCAGTCGGCATTGACCATGCCGGGTATCGCCGGTATCGTGCTGACCCTGGGTACGGCAGTGGATGCCAACGTGCTTATCTACGAGCGAATCAAGGAGGAGCTGCGGCTCGGAAAGGGAATGAAACAGGCATTGCATGAAGGCTACGGCAATGCGTTCTCGGCCATCTTCGACTCCAACCTCACCTCGCTCATCACGGGTGTCATCCTCCTCGTGACCGGTACAGGTCCTATCCGCGGTTTCGCCACGACATGGATCATCGGCATCATCATCTCGTTCTTCACGGCGGTCTTCCTGACCCGTCTTGTCTTCGAGAGCCGTATCAACAGCGACAAATGGCTGAACCAGACGTTTACGACGGCCGTCTCCAAGAATTTCATGCAGAACAAGAAATTCCACTTCCTCAGCATGTACAGGCGGAGTTTCACCGTATGGGGTGTCGCCATCGTCATCTGTGTCGTCAGCTTCGTTGTCCGTGGCCTGAGCCGCAGCATCGACTTCACCGGCGGCCGCAACTATGTTGTCACGCTGAACAAGCCTACACAGGTCGAGGAGGTGCGCAAGGTGATGAACGGCGCATTCGTCAACACCGTCGGCGAGAATGCCGGCAAACCGGCGAACACCAACGTCATCGCTCTGGGTACGGACGGCAAGACGGTGCGCATTTCGACGAACTACAACATCGAGTCGAACGATCCGCTTGAGGACGACAAGGCGGAGACCATCCTCTACAGCGCCTTGAAGAAGGGCGGTTTCGTCAGTCAGACAAGCGTTGCCAACTTCAAGAACCCTGACATCCGTGAGGGCGGTTCCATCATCCAGAGTGCGAAGGTAGGGCCTTCCATCGCCAAGAACATCACGTACAATGCGTTCATGAGTGTCCTGCTGGCCATCTTCTTCATCTTCCTGTACATCCTGCTGCGCTTCCGCAATATCGGTTTCTCCGTCGGTTCGATCGTCGGCCTGATCCTCGATACGACCATCGTCATCGGATTCTTCTCGCTGTGCTATGGCTGGATAGGATTCTCACTCGAGATCGACCAGACCTTCATCGGTGCCATCCTGACGGTGATCGGTTACGATATCAACGATACGGTGGTTGTCTACGACCGTATCCGTGAGAACCTCCGCAAGCACAAGCACAATCTTTTGAAGGCCGACATCCAGAAAATCTTCAACGACTCCATCAACGAGACGCTCTCGCGCACCATCAATACGTCCGTCTCTACGCTGATCGTGCTCGTGTCGATCTTCATCCTCGGCGGTGACAGTATCCGCAGCTTCGCCTTTGCGATGATCATCGGTATCATCATCGGTACGTTGAGCTCCATCTTCATCGCTTCACCGGTTGCCTACCTCGTATTGGGCAAGAAGATCGAGAAGCGTTCGCATGAGTTGGAGGCGGCATCCGCAGAGGCGTAGCCCGGAGGTCGTCAGAACAGATATTCATACCTTATTATATATATAAAGCAGCCCGCTGCCGTCACAGGCAGCGGGCTGCTTGCGTTTTCTTGTGTCGTTCCGGCCTCTGCTCCGGAAAGGAATCCTGCCCGTTCCGCCGGATGAACCGATCGGATGCGGTTCATCCGGCTGATGACTGGCAGTGTGTCGCCGGCAGACCGCAAGGGTATCTATTCTCAATGCGCATGGTGTTCACCGAAAGCTGTGGATGGGTATAGCAGACACCTGATCAGACCATCAGCTTTCTGAACCGTCAGGATGTTAAAAAGACTGTTTATAAGAATGTCTGAACAAAAAAGTCTGGAAAAGAGGTGTCGGTTTCAATAAAAAAGTATAAATTTGCAACTGAATTGACAAATTGGTATTATGCGAGCTTCCTCTTCACAAGAGGAAACCGGCCACTAAAGGGATTTTCCCTATATGCAGTCAGGAGGGACTGATGGATAGTAGGTCTCTGCTGAAAACAACATTTTCATGTAAGGGGCTGCACGTGAGGTGCAGCCTAATTATATTCCTGAGGGTATCTCCGTCGTGAGACAGGGGTGCTCTTACCTTAGAGAGAGTTGTTTAATGTTGAATCATAATAAGTGTTTTTTTAATGAAAATGAGAAGAATTTATGTGTTAGGCATTATGCTCATGACCATCATCATGGCGTATGCCGGTCCGACTAAAGAGATGAGAGGCGACACGCTTGTCATCACGGTGAATGCCAACGGCGACCTCGCCCCCGGTAATTTCACCCCAGAGAATAAAGCCGTCAAGCATGTGAAGCTGGTCACTGCCGCCGGTGTGAAGATTTCGCAGACTGACTGGACGAACTTCTTCGGTGTGGGCAATAATTCCGCCCCGATTTTCTCAAAGGTTACAGACTTGAACCTGGCATTGGCAGACTTTGCTAATGATGACATACTTAAAACCCTTGGGCAGAACTCAAGGTTCCTGAACGGTGGCAATCCACTTGGCGAACTTGTCCTACCGGAGAGTATCAAAGAGACCAAGTTCTCGTTTAACGATAATTTTAGCAAGTGGACAAGCGTGGTATTCCCAAATGCTACCAAGGATGCAAATAAGGGGACTACGGTGATTACTGCAACTGTCTTTACCCGTACAGAGTGGATTAAGAAGTTGACCATTGGTACGAGTGTAAAATCTATAGGTGGTAAAGCATTTGACGGATGTAAAAATCTCACAATGGTAGATTTCCAATATGGAGTGAAGAAGATTGATACTCATGCTTTCTGGGGCTGTACAGGACTGACCAGCATCATTCTTCCCGAAAGTCTCGAAGAGATTGGCCTGGGTGCTTTCGAGTTCTGTAAGAACCTCAGAACCGTACGCCTTCCGAACTCGCTGAAGACCATCAAGAAGGAAGCCTTTGAGGGGACTGGACTGAAGACGGTTGTCATCCCTGAAAGTGTAGAGCGCATTGAACGTCAGGCTTTTGGCGGGACAGGATCTCCGCTGGCGGATGTGTATGTACTGGGCTGCAATACAAAGGCGGAGAACCATGCGTTTGATCCAGTCCAATACACTTATGACTATGAACTTAAGAACAAAGACAATATACAAAATGGTGCTACGGTTAAATTGGCCGATTTTACGACTAAAACCGGTCATTATACCGTACTGCACTATCCGAAAGAGGCCTATGAAAATTATGTCAATAAATATATTCAGGTAATCGGCACAGAGGAATACAAGAATTATCCTTCTTATCGTAAAGACGACAACAAATGGGTCTTTGATAAAGATGGGAACAAGTATCCCAAAATACATTCTGATTACTTTCATCATTCCACTGGCGACTATGCCGGCTGGAACGAGTTCATGCTCACTGCCAAGCTGAAGGATACGCACAGGGACGAGCGTCTTGTCGAGGGCAAGTGGTATTCCGTCTGCTTCCCGTTCAGTCTGACGGAAGAGCAGATCAAGAATGCCTTTGGCGATGCTACGGAGGTATGCGAGTTCAGCGGTGTGAAGAGCGACAACGACCCGCATATCACCGGCAAGAAATACATTACCTTGCAGTTCAAGACCGAGGTGAAGGACATGAAGGCACACCATCCCTACATGATTCACCTGGGCCTTCACCATGCCGAGTACAGCATTATCGTAGGTGTAACCAAAGATACTGACACGGACAACGACAAGTTTGCCAAGAAGCTGAAGGCACAGAGCGTAAGCCACGAAGGGGACGGCGTGAAGTACACCTTTATCGGCAGCTACACTGAAGGAGCCAAAGTGCCGATGTACAGCTACTATTATTACTCCGGCAACAATCCGAAGTGGGAGAATGCCTTCTACAAGGCTATGCGCACAGACGTCATATTCACCCCGCAGACCGCAGTCGTAGAACTCAGCAGAGACAATGGCGTGTCGGGAGCTGCCAGGCAGGCGTTCTATACACGGAGCATCGATACCGATCCGACAGGCATCAGCACGCTTCCTGCCACCGATACCTCGAAGTCGGACCGTACTTTTGCCGGCCGCAACAACGTCTACAGTGTCTACGGACAGATTGTCCGGTGCGGTACGACAAACCTCGAGGGACTGCCGGCCGGTCTGTATATCGTGAATGGTAAGAAATATATTGTAAAATAAAGGAGAATGAAAACTATGACCGCAAAGAAAAAAACATATTACCGTCCTTGCATCGTCGTTACCCCTATAGAGATAGAGTTGCTGCTTACCGTTGCATCTGAAAAGGACAAGTACGACATCGGTTCAGACCATTCCAAATGGCCGAACAAGGGAGATGTACACGATGACACCGGCGACGGCCCGGGTGTCTCCGGTGCCAAGGGGCACCACTTTGATGGGTTCTGGGACGATTAAGGACGACCTCCCTCCTCTCCGTGTGGTGAGGAGGGAGGTTTTGTTTACCTCTTCGGGTTCTTCTGTTGAATACATGGATGGGAAATGATAAATTACATCTGCGCCATCCGCTTTTCCCTTTCTTCTCTTTTTTCCTGCTTCTTCTCTCTTCCCAGTGTTCCTTTCTCTGCACATCGGTGCTGATTTCTCCTCTGTGTCCTTTCCCCCTCCGTGTGAGACAAATCCCCTGCCCCTGTCCGGCTTTTTCCTTTCCTGTTTCTTCCTCCCGCCGGCAAACCGGATACATGAACCCGCACGGGAACAGGACTCCCAGGCGTTGGGAACAGGATTCCCAGGCGTTGGGAACAGGATTCCCAAGCGTTGGGAACAGGATTCCCGGGTGTTGGGAACAACCGTCCCGGTATTCAGGGGCATTTGTGCAATGTAGTCTGCTGTTTTTGGTCAGAGTGCTTTCCGTTTTACTTTCAAACTTGGTTGACCTTGATATGTTCTGTATAAAGTCCCGCCTCTGCAAGGAGCAGTATGTTTGCTTGTTCAAGCCGCGGTGGTCCAGTGTGACTTCTCCTCTGTGTCCTCTCTCCCTCCGTATGAGGCGCCCTCCTTGACGGAAGCCGCAGAAAGGCAGAGAGCGTTGCCCACTTTCATAGTACCGGTATGCTGGCGTGAACGTTTTGGAACAGGGCCGTACAAGCCGTCGGAAAGTCAGGAGCGAGGTCTGCGAGCCGCTGTAATCATACGATTTGTGCCTTTTTATTTTGCGGTTCATGCGCTTTGCCGTACCTTTGCAGTCCAATCAAGATCCACATAATGAGTAAGAAACATATACTTCTTATCAATGACATGGCGGGATACGGCAAGGTGGCGACGGCTGCCATGCTTCCCATCCTGTCCTATCAGGGGCATCCGGTGTACAATCTTCCGACGGCACTGGTCTCGAACACGCTCGATTACGGCAAGTTCAATATACTGGAGACGACGGATTACATCAAAGGGGTCTTCCCCGTCTGGAAGGAGCTGGGCTTCCGTTTCGATGCCGTCGCCACGGGGTTCATCGCCTCCGAGCGGCAGGCGAAGCTGGTGTCAGGCTACTGCCGTGAACAGGCTGCACGGGGTACGACCATCTTTGTCGACCCGATCATGGGCGATGAGGGGAAGCTCTACAACGGTGTGACACCTGCCACCGTCAACTCCATGCGTGAGATGATCGGCGTTGCCGACCTCATCTTCCCGAACTATACCGAGGCCTGTTACCTCACCGGCAGTACGTACAACGAGGACGGCATCGGTCTTGACGATGCGGAGAACCTGCTCGACAGGCTGCGTGGCATCGGCACAAAGTCGGCGCTGATCACTTCGGTTCTCATCGACGGTACTCCCTCCGTGGCAGGTTACAACCACAGGACCGGTCAGTATTTCTCGCTGCCTTACACAGAGATTCCTGTTCATTTCCCGGGTACAGGCGACATCTTCTCCGCCATCCTCATCGGCCATCTCCTTGACGGGGGACAGCTGGAGGCAAGCACGCAGAAGGCGATGGACGGTGTCTACCGGCTGATCGATCTCAACAAGGACAACAAGGACAAGAACAGGGGAATTCCTTTGGAAAAATATCTTGGGATATTGTAATACGAGGAGGCAGGGGGGAAAGATGCTGGCACTTTATCCACTCCTTGACTCCAAAATCAAACCGATATGAACTGGATCAACGGACTCTTTTCAATTCCTTCGGCACTGCAGGCTGTGGTAGTCCTTTCGCTCATCTGTGCGATAGGTTTAGGCCTGGGGAAAATCAGGATAGGCGGCATCTCGCTGGGTATCGCCTTCGTCTTCTTCTTCGGCATCGCCGTAGGCAGCTTCGGCCTGACGGTAGACAGCCGGATGCTGGATTACTGTGAGACCTTCGGGCTGGTCATCTTCGTCTATACGCTCGGTCTGAGTGTCGGTCCCAATTTCTTCGGCTCTTTCCGACACGAAGGTACATCGTTCAATCTTTGGTCGCTGGGCGTGATCCTGCTGGGTACGGTGATGTCCGTGGCACTCGCCTATGCCGTGAAGGTGCCGATGTCCGACATGGTGGGCATCCTCTGCGGCGCGACGACGAACACGCCGGCGCTCGGTGCCGGGCAGCAGGCCCTGCAGCATGCAGGAGTCAGCGGTGCCCGCGCGGCACTGGCAACGGCGGTCACCTATCCGCTGGGTGTGGTAGGCGTCATCTTCGCCATGATCTTCATCCGCAGGTTCTTCGTCAGGCCGGACGACCTTGTCGTCCACTCCGCTTCGGATGATGACCATACTTACATCGGTCAGTTTGTCATCCTTAACCCGGCTGTCGACGGCAAGACGATTGCCACGGTAGCGCAGGGGACACATCTGAAGTTCATCATCTCGCGCATCTGGCGTGGAGAGGAGGTGATTGTCCCCAAGGGGACGACCGTGCTGCATACGAACGACAACCTGCTTGTCGCAACCAAGCGCGAAGAGGTATCTGCCATTGAAATCCTTTTCGGACAGAAGGTGAAACGCGACCTGAACAAGGAACAGGTGGACTGGAACCACCTTGACTCGAAAGTGGAAAGCCGTGTCATCGTGTTGTCGAAGGGTGTCCTGAACGGCAAACGGCTCGGACAGCTTCACCTGCGCGACGCATACAACGTCAATGTGAGCCGTATCCTGCGCAGCGACATCAAACTGCTTGCCACCGAGGACCTTGTCCTGCGCTATGGCGACCGCCTCACACTGGTGGGACAGCCGGAGGCTATCGACCATGCCGAGAAGTTCCTGGGCAACTCCGTAAAGACGCTCAACGAGCCGAATCTGGCCGTTATCTTCCTCGGGATGCTGCTCGGTCTGGCCCTGGGAACCATTCCGGTTTCGATTCCGGGAATGGAGTCGCCGATACGGCTGGGCATTGCCGGTGGCCCCATCATCATGGGTATCCTTGCCGGTGCGTTCGGCCCCCGTCTGCACCTCATCGCCTATACGACGCGCAGTGCGTCGCTCATGCTGCGCAAACTGGGGCTTTCGCTTTATCTGGCCTGCCTCGGGCTGGATGCCGGCAAGGACTTCCTTGCCACGGTTGTCCGTCCTGACGGACTGCTGTGGATCGGTCTGGGATTTGTCCTCACGGTTGTCCCGGTCGTCATCGTGGGAATCATTGCACTGCGGTTGAAGAAGTTCGACTTCGGTACGGTCTGTGGTATTCTCTGCGGATCGATGGCAAACCCGATGGCCCTGGGCTATGCCAACGACACCGTAAAGGGCGAGACCAGCAACATCAGTTATGCCACGGTCTATCCGCTGGGTATGTTCGTCCGGGTCATCATCGCCCAGGTGCTGGTGATGTTCTTCGTCTGACGGCTTATACTTTACGGCCATGGTCATCCGCCTGTCTCATCTGTCTGTAGGCTATTCGCCTTCCCTGCCGGTCGTCTCCGGCATCAATGCCGTGGTAAGGAGCGGACAGCTGACGTGTCTGACAGGCGAGAACGGCATCGGGAAGTCGACCCTGTTGAAGACGCTCACGGGATTCCTGCCGAAGCTGGGGGGCGAGCTGCTGCTGGACGGCAGGGAGGTCGGAACGTTCTCGCAGCGGGAACTGGCACGCCAGGTGAGCATCGTCCTGACGCAGAAGCCCGACATACAGAACCTGACGGTAGAGGAGGTGGCCGGCCTGGGGCGTTCGCCTTATACCGGTTTCTTCGGCCGCCTTCATGATGCGGACCGGACCGTCATCGCCGATGCCCTTGCCGCCGTGGGGATAGAGCCGCTGCGGCACAGGATGATCCAGACCCTCTCCGACGGCGAACGGCAGAAGGTGATGATAGCCAAGGCGCTCGCCCAGCAGACACCTGCCATCCTCCTGGACGAGCCGACGGCATTCCTTGATTTCCCCTCCAAGGCCGAGACTTTCCGGCTCTTGCAGCGGATGGCGCACGACCGTGACAAACTCATCCTGCTCTCTACCCACGATCTCGGGCTTGCCGTGCGGTTCGCCGACTGCCTGCTGGAAGTAAAAGACCGCTCGCTGCACCGCGTCTCCGCCGATGAGGTAAAGGCCTCCATGCAGGCTGTCCTCGACGGCTGAAGCATGGCTTCGGAAACATCCGTGTGCCGATGGCGTACCTGTTTAAACGCCTGCCCCCGTTTGTCATTCATCATCAAAAACAACAATATGAAAAAGAACGTATCAATCGTATTCTCCGCCCTCGTGGCAGCCATGACCTTCTTCAGCTGCGGCACGCAGCAGACTGCAACGCAACCAGCTGCAGCCCCTGTGCACAGAGACAGCATTGTAGCTGTCGAGCCGCTGAAGGAGGTGATTACGATTGCCGAAGCATTGGATATGTACCAGAACCCTGACAAGGCAGCGGCGATAACGAAAAAGTATGGCTATAAGCTGAAGTCCAACTATGAGGTTTACCGTCTGGACAGGTTCTCTAAGATGTATTACAAGAACTGTGCTCTGGCCAAGCTCCTCACGGCCGACAAGTATGCGGATTATCCGAAGCCGATGCGCAAGGGAGTGTCCAGTTACATTGCCTTCAAGGACGGGGCGGTCATCGTCGCCGTGTTCAACCAGGCGGCATACGATAATCTTGTGGCACAGGTGAAGGCGGCCGGCTTCACGCTGGATATGCCGGGGAGCGAGGATATCTACACCGACGGTGTCCGTACTATTGCCTGTTACAAAGACGGAAAGAGCGTGCGGATACAGTGAGAAGGTTCTCTTCCGGTTTCTCAGAGGTGTGTCAGACAGGGCGATGAACGTATGTCTGACACACCTCTCTATAAGTTGAAGACGGTGCCGGGACTGCACCGTCCGATTTTTTTTCATGGCAGACAATCTTTTTCAAAAGGGCTGGTGCCGTTCCTAAACATCTGATACCCATTATGTTGTTCCGGTCTGATAGATATTCTCTATCGTGTGATAGTTTTTATCTTTTGGAGATGCTGGATTCTGCACGTACCTTTGCATCACAAAACAGAAGAATTTATCACATAAACAGTTTTAGTTAGATATGGAACCAATTATCAATGCACATGCACCCGAGTTTACCGTCCAGGCTTTCCAGGACGGACAGTTCAAGACAGTTTCCAACAAAGACATTGAAGGAAAGTGGGCACTCTTCTTCTTCTATCCTGCCGACTTCACGTTCGTATGCCCTACGGAGCTGGAAGACCTGGCCGGCAAATACGAGCAGCTGAAGGGGATGGGAGTAGAGGTGTTCTCGGTAAGTACCGATACGCATTTCGTACACAAGGCATGGCACGATGCCTCTGAGAGAATCAAGAAAATCAAGTATACCATGCTTGCCGACCCTACAGGCGTACTGAGCCGTGGCTTCGGTGTCTACAAGGAGGATGAGGGAGTCGCTTACCGTGGCACGTTCCTTGTGAACCCGGAAGGGCTGATCAAGATTGCCGAAATCCAGGACAACAGCATCGGCCGGAATGCCGATGAGCTGGTACGCAAGGTCGAGGCAGCCCAGTTCGTAGCGACCCATGACGGGGAAGTCTGCCCGGCCAAGTGGAAGCAGGGCGGCGAGACGCTGAAGCCGAGCATCGACCTCGTCGGCAAGCTCTAAGACGTAAGCGGACATCAAATCGTCATAGAAGTCCCGGTGGAGGGAGGAGCCTGCGGGCTTTTTCTCTCCACTTTTTGTAGAATAAGCAGAGAATTCAACAAGTCCCATGATAGATCCAGATATACTTAAACAGACGGGAAGCGTCTTCAGTTCGCTCTCATCAGACATTACGCTCAGTGTCGTACGTAACAGCGACGACGCGCGGTCGGCGGAGTTTTCGGCTTTTGTAGAGGACATCGCTTCTGTATCCGACAGGATCAAGACCGTCAGCCGGGAGGGTGAACGGTTCTCGTTCAGCATCCTCCGCAATGGAAAAGCAACCGGAATCAGTTTCCGCGGTATCCCCAACGGCCATGAGTTCACCTCGCTCCTCCTTGCCATCCTCAATGCCGACGGACAGGGGAAGAATCTTCCCGATGAGGCAATCACCGCGCGTATCAAGGCTTTGAAAGGGGAGATCAGGCTCCGGACCTACGTCTCCCTTACCTGTACGAACTGTCCCGACGTGGTGCAGGCACTGAATGTGATGGCACTCGTCAACCCCCGTATCAGCCATGAGATGGTGGACGGCGGACTGTACCAGGACGAAATAGAGCGTCTGGGCATACAGGGTGTCCCTGCCGTCTATGTCAATGAAGAACCGCTCCACGTAGGACGCGGCGACCTCGGCGTGCTGCTGCAGGAACTGGAAGACAAGGTCGGGACGGACCATGACGGGGAGGCCGTGCTGCCTGTCCGTACGTATGATGTCCTTGTTCTCGGCGGCGGACCTGCCGGTGTTTCGGCCGCCATCTATTCCGCCCGGAAGGGGCTGAAGGTGGCCGTTGTGGCAGAACGTATCGGCGGACAGGTGAATGACACGACCGGCATCGAGAACCTTGTCTCGGTCGCCAGGACAACCGGCACGCAGCTCGCAGCCGATTTCCGCACGCATCTTTCAGACTATCCGATTGATATATTCGACAACCGGAAAGTGGTTGCTGTAAACCTGAAGGGCAAGCAGAAAAGTGTTTCCGTGCGTGGCGGCGAGACCTTTGAAGCCCCGGCGGTCATCCTTGCCACAGGTGCCGGCTGGCGTCGTCTCGGTCTGGCTGGTGAGGAAAGGTACATCGGCCATGGCGAGCACTTCTGTCCGCACTGCGACGGTCCTTTCTACAAAGGAAAGGATGTCGCGGTCATCGGTGGCGGTAATTCGGGCATCGAGGCTGCCATTGACCTGGCCGGCATCTGTCGTCATGTGACCGTTCTCGAGTTTGCTGATGCGATGCGTGCCGATGAGGTGCTGCAGCGGAAAGTTGCCGGTCTGCCCAATGTGAAAGTGTTCCTGTCTGCCCAGACAACGGCGCTTCTGGGTGACGGACAGAAGCTGTCGGGCATCACGGTGAAAGACCGTATCAGCGGTGAGGAACGCAATATTCCCCTGGACGGTGTTTTCGTACAAATAGGTCTGTCGCCGAACAGCGATGTCTTCAGGAACGAAGTAGAGCTGACTCCGCGCAAGGAGATTGTCATCGACGTGGCCAACCGTACCAGTCTGCCTGGTGTATACGCTGCCGGCGACGTGACGACGGTTCCTTACAAACAGATTGCGATTGCCCTGGGTGAAGGGGCCAAGGCTGCCCTGTCTGCCTTCGAGGACCGTATCCGTGGGGTGATATAAGCTACTGTAGTCTCTTACCTGAGTACAGTTTGAATCCGGTGTGATAAGCAGGGACTTTCTCTTCTGCTTATCCACCGGATTCTTTTGTGGTGTTTGTGGGAGGATGCGTCAGGACAGCGTTCCTCCTGAAATCAGGTTCTTCCGTTAAAAGTGTAGATGTTTTTCATATGGCTTTAACGGAAGAACCGAAGTGATTGATGAAACAAAAACATGGGCAAGACTGTCAACTGTCTATCCTGTCATCAGCCTCCGAGTCAAAGACCCTTTCATTTTAATACGTTGAAAAGACAGATAAGATTTTGAAAAACCATTACATAATTTCAAACAGATCATCAGTAAATGTAAAGAACACGTGTAAAAATCGGGTCTGTAACCAGCAGTCAATCAATCGGTTGTTAAGTCGTTTGTAAAAGGTGCCTGATTGGACTTCAAAAGGGCGTTGGTAACACGCTAAAGGAGCACCCATTGCAGGTCAATCAGGCATCTTTCAGGAGCCAGAAGAGCATGTGTCAGCTTTGCACTGCACAAAAATGTTTACAAACACCGATGATAGTGGAATAAGTTGTTTGTAGAAGACGGAAAGACAGGCTGACGGGCAGGCATCGTATCAATTTGTCTTTTCTGCCTTTTATCCTGTAGTTTACCCTCCTTTGCAAGACCATCCGTTTTTGGAGAGTCATACTATGCAAGTACACAAGCCCTTTATTCTATTCCCATCTATCCATTTAACGGAAGAACCTGAAATCAACCGTCATTCTGCAAAGAACAATCGCCGTCAGAGCACAAAGAATGCAGTGACGGCGATGGTCTTAGTCGGTTGAGGATAGAGGGGGGACGGTCGGCAGGGAAGGGAGACCTCTCTCGCAGTCCTGCGTTTTGACACACCCTCCGGTCTGTCCCGGGGCCAGTTGACGGAAAAAGGGAAGAAGGGCTTACTCCATGATCCTGAAGACGGCGGCCGATATGCCTTTCAGTTCGACGGCATCGCTGCCGCTCCCGGTCTTATAGACGGCCTTTCCTGTCGTAATCAACGGCTGGGCTTTCCCGATGTGTGGGAGCTTCGCCGATACCTTTCTGTCGCAGGGGTTGACGGCAACGACTACGGTTTCACCGCCGGCCGTACGTTTGTAGACCATGGGGTAGGGCTGGCTTTCCTTGCTGACAAGTTCCCATTCTCCGTTTCCATGCAATGCCGGGTGGGCATGGCGCAGGCGGACCAGTTCACGGGTGAAGTTCAGCAGGGAATTGGGGTCTTTCTCCTGTGCCTCCACCGTCAGCTTTCCGTCTTCCGTATCCACAGGGAAATAGAGCCGGGCAGGCTCGCAGGTGGAGAAGCCGGCGGTAGGACCGGCAGCCCACTGCATAGGAGTACGTGTCCCGGCACGTTCGTTGCTACCCTCTTTGGTAGGAAGATTCATCTGGTATTTCATGCCGATTTCGTCACCGTAATAGATGAACGGTACGCCCGGCATGGTCAGGAAGAAGGTCATGGCCACCTTCAGTTGGTCCATCGTGTTGCGCGTGCCGATGTTCGGACGCTGGAAATCGTGGTTGGCCGTCGGGATGGCGATGTAGCCGAGCAGCTTTGTGCGGTTGAAGGCTGCCGTGAAGTTGTCCACAAACTCCTTCACCTCTCCTTTCCCTGCCTTGTCGAAGTAGCAGAACTTGTACTCCTTGGAGATGTCCTGCCCCTCCCACGGCCGGCCGTTCGGTGTGTTGCGGTCGAAGAAGAGAGAGGGATAACCCTTGATGCCGAAGTGGATCATGAAGTCGATGTTGAAGCCGGCAGGGATGGCGACGGCCGGGTCGCTCCACTCGGATATCAGTACGCACTGGGGATAATGCCTGTCCTTCCATGCCCTCATCTCGTTCCACAGCTTTGACACCTCTTTCTTCCCCGGGTCGTTCTTGACGAGCGAAGAGGCCATATCCACACGGAAGCCGTCGATGCCCTTGTCAAACCAGAAGGCCATGATGTTCTTCATCTCCCGGCGTACGGCCTGCGGTCCGGGTGCCGTCACAGGCTGCTCCCAGGGATGAGAGGGGTCGGGATGGGCAAAGCCGTAGTTCAGGGCAGGCTGGCATTCAAAGAAGTTCTTCTCATAGTATTTGCCGCGTTTTGCGTCCATCTCCACATAACGCCCACGTGTGCTTCCCTCCGGATTGGCATCCCTGTGGCGTGCTTCAATCTCTTCCTTGTCTTTCTGTGAGATGGTGTCAGTCCATATATAATAGTCGGAATAACGCCCGTTGCGGTCGCCGTTCGCACATTCCTGGAACCACGGCGACTTCACGCTCGTGTGTCCTGCCACCAGGTCCAGGCAGACCTTTATGCCTCTTCTGTGGGCTTCGTTGACCAGCGTCACCATATCGGTATTCGTACCGAAGCGCGGGTCAATCTTGTAGAAGTCGATGACATCGTAGCCACCGTCAAACCATCCCGACTCGAATACGGGATTCAGCCACAAGGCATCCACGCCCAGCGACTTGATGTAATCCAGCCTGCTGGTGATGCCGGGCAGGTCTCCGATACCGTTCCCGTCCGTATCCATGTAAGAGGAAGGATAGATCTGATAGAAAACGGCATTGTCAAGCCATTGTGGGTTCGTGCCGATCTGGGCTGTCATGGGGACTGCCATGGCCAGTGCCGCCGCTGCTGTGATGATTTCTTTCTTCATTGTTTAAGTTTTTAGTTGTCAGGATGTCCGTCGGACTTCCTGTTGTGTTGTCTGATGCAAAAGTACGGATATCCTTTTGAAAAACAAAGGAAGAATAGGATGGAGGAGTCTGTGTTCCCTGAAAGTTGACAGCCGGAATATCCTTGGACATTCCGGCTGTGATAAGGAATCAGAACCGGCTTTATTTCTTATAGCCTGGATTCTGATGGAGATTCTTGTTCAGATTCAGCACCTCATAAGGAATCGGATAGACGCAGGTGTATCCCTGGGTGTCATCGAGATAATCGCCGGCAGAAGCATTGTGGCTGACACCGGGATAGCGGTCTGCCGTCGGCTGGGTGAAGGTGCAGAAGCGTATCTGGTCCTGACGCCGTACGCCTTCCCAGGCCAGTTCAATCATGCGTTCGTCAAGAATATCATTCAGGTTGAGCGAGGTGCGCAGGGTGGCGTGTGCCCGGTCCCTGACCTGGTTGACGAGTGTCAGTGCTGCCGCATGGTTGCCCAGCCGGTATTCTGCTTCCGCCTTCATCAGCAGCGCATCGCCATAACGCCAGATGACAAGGTCGTTGTTGTACTGCCCCTGTGCGGCTGCCGTCGGGTCGTACTCATACTTCTTGAAACGGGCACCGGCGCATTTCACGTCATGCTTGTCGGCATTGGCATCGAAGTCTACCACGACTGCCAGCGGACGGTAGGAGAGCGTCCCGCCGACACCGTCGTCCACGGTCTTGCCGCCGGTCTGCTGGGTGTACTCCTGCTCTACCCAGTAGTTCTGGCGCAGGCGTGGGTCTTCGTTGCTTTCCTTGTATCCCATCACTTTCATCGCCCGTACCGTGGCGCAGGCACCGTTCCATCCGTTGAAGCCGGCGGCACTCGCATGGTTGTAGTGTACGGAGCGGATCAGGTTGTAATCGGTAATCTTGTACGTTTTGTCGTCGTTCGGACGTACAAAGATGTTTTCGTTAGAGTTCTGGTTCTGTGTGACGAAGTTGTCGGCATAGTTCGGCGAGAGGGTGTAGCCGAAGCCTGCGAGCTTGTCCACGCAGTACTTCACGGTCTCCCAGCAGTTCCGTTCCGTCCCGTCTACAGTCATCTTGATGTCCATTCCCTTTGCCGATATGTTTGCACCGAGGGTCTCGCTGGCCTTGCATTCCTTCGATTTGTCGTCGCCGACAAACGCCTTGTAGCTGTCCGGGGCTACGTCATCCGTGTTGTAGACAGGTGCATTGAGGGCGCACTTTGCCAGACACATATAGGCAACAGGCTTGGTGATACGTCCGAAATACTTGCCGGTCTTCTGGCTCTGGTCATCTGCGAGGTCATGCATGGCCTCTGTCAGTTCCTTGACGACGAATTTGAACACATCCGAGCGGTTGCTCTGGTTGACATCGCTGGTTCCCTGCTTGGAAGACGTCACTACCGGCACCTGTCCGAAGAGATCCATCGCATAATAGTAATAGATGGCGCGCAGGGCACGCAGCTCGGACACATACGGCTTGTAGTCGGGATGTTCGCCGAGCATCGGCGTGAGCTGGTCGATGGAGCCGTTGCACTGCCCGATGATCTTGTAGATATGCTTCCAGTTGTTGTTGTAGGTGTCCACAGACGATGCGAAGTTGTGGAGGAAGAAGTTCTGCCACTTGCCGCCGTCTACCCAGTCGCCCTGCCGTCCTGGGAGGATGGCCTCGTCAGAAGTGAATTCCTGCAGACAGTGGATGGCGTCCGTACCGCCATAGATGCCGTCTCCGATCTCTGAATAGACCTTTGCCACAGAGTTGACATAGGTCAGCGTGGCATTTGCGAAAGCGTCAGTCTCTTTGAATTTGCTTTGAGGTGTCTCGTCCAGCGAGCAGGCTGCAAGCAGTGCCGTGGAGAGCAGTGCCATTCCGAAAATATGTTTCTTCATAATAGTATTCCTTTTTTTGTTTATCAAAACCTTAGAAATTAACAGACACATTGAACGAGAAGGTGCGTGTCAACGGGAAGAGACGCTTGTCGTCTACACCCAGTGTCCCGTAGGTCGTACGGCCTTCGTCGACACGGACGAGCGATGCGGAGTTGATCATCGGGGTCAGGCCGCTGTACCCGGTGAGGGTGCAGACGTTGTTGACGGCCAGTCCGAGATGGATGCTCTGGATCCAGTCGGCCTTGAGCTGCTTCTTGTCGAAGGTGTAGCCCAGCGTGATGTACTCGAAGTTCACGTAGTCGCCTTTCTCCAGCCAGTAATCGGAAATCTGTATGTCTTTGATTCCTTTCTCCGGAGCATCAGAAAGCACGTTGTAGGTCGGGAAGTTGCTGAGGTTGCTGTAGGTCATGCCCGTACCATTGTAGATCTTATGGCCGAAGGCACCGTTGAACTGCATGGTGAGATCCCAGTTCTTGTACTTGAAGGTGAAGTCCCAGCCAAGGTAAGCCTTTGGTATCGCCTGTCCGCACACCTTGCGGTCGCCGGAGTCGCCGGTGTCGATGGTTCCGTTCTTGTCGAGGTCTTCGATGATGTACTGTCCCTTGTCGTCGATGCCTTTGCAGTGGGGCAGGTAGAATACGCCGATCGGCTGTCCCTCCATGAGATAGGTCACACCGGTGTTCTGCGTCAGGCCGGCCGCATTGATGTTGGCAACCGGGATGTGCTCACTGGTCGTCAGTCTCTGTCCTTTATAGGTGCCGCTCAGCGAGTTCAGCTTGTTCTTCTGGAAGCTGAGGTTCATGCCGGAATTGAAGGTAAAGTCCTTTGTGCGGATGATGTCGCCGCGCACGCCGATTTCAAAGCCCGAATTGGTCATCTCACCCATGTTCGCCAGCAAGGTGTTGTAGGTGAATGGCGGAACAGGTACGGTATAGGTATAGAGCAGGTCCTTCGTCTTGGAAGTATACCAGTCCAAAGTAACGTTCAGACGGTTCCGGAAAGCTGCGAAGTCGATGCCGATGTCGAAGGTATGCTTTACCTCCCACTTCAGGTCAGGGTTGTCGTTGCTCTGGATGGCGTATGTCGTCGTGTTGACACCGTTCACCGAGGTCACGCCGTTCGGTGCGTAGAGGGCCAGTGAGTTGTAAGGAGCGATGACATCCTGGTTGCCCGTCACACCATATCCGAGACGGACTTTCAGGTTGTCCACCCAGCGCACCTCTTTCATGAACGGTTCCTGTGATACGACCCATGCGACAGATGCTGACGGGAACCAGCCCCACTTGTGGCCTTCACCCAGCTTTGAAGAGCCGTCAGTACGGAGGTTGACGGTTGCGATGTAGCGGTTGCCGTACATGTAATTCAGACGTGCCATGTAAGAGCAGAGGGTATATTCCGTAGACTCGGAGTCCACATCGCCCCAGGAGACGTTGGCACCGGCCTTCATGTTGTTGAAGCCGAAGTAATTGGTATCGAACTTGAACGACTGCTCTGAATTCCAGAAGGTCTTGTATTGCTGGCCCTCCATCAGGGCGAGTGCGTCGATATGGTGCTCGCCGAAGTCCTTGGTATAAGTCAGCTGCAGGTTGCCCATGATGTCCGTGCGCTTCATGTTGCTGATGTATGCCCAGCCGTTGCCGTTGATGCGTCCCTGCTGGATGTCGTTCGGCACGTAACGCTTGTGGTCGAGGTTCATGCGGGTATAGCTGCCGAAGGCACTGAGGAAGAGTCCGTCAGCCAGCGTGACGGTCGCCTTTCCATGGGCGTTGAGCGAACCTACGTCGAAGCGGTCCTGCACCTCCAGCTGTCCCAGCGGGTTGTATATCTCGTTGGCAAGGCGGTCTTCGTCCCACTCGCCTGTCTGCGGGTTCTTGTAGGTCGGGTAGGTCGGGTTGTAGGCGGCGGCAGAATAGAACATCTTCTGCGGGTCGTACTGCATCTTTCCGTCGCGCTCACTGCCCAGGACACCCAGCTCCAGCTTGAGCTTCTTGTTGAAGGCGTACTGCGTGGCATCCAGTTTCACGGTATAGTTGCGCATATCCGAGTTCTTCAATGCGCCCTGACGCTGTACGAAGCCGACGCTGGCGCGGTAGTTGCCGGAGTCGTTGCCGGACGAGTAGGCGATGTTGTGGGTCTGTGTCAGTCCGGCCGAACGCTCTATTTCGTCGAACCAATTGGTATTGCCGCCGAGGTCGGTGAATGCCACACCCATCTTGGTGGCAGTGGCACGGTAAGCATCCGCGCTCAGCATTTCAAGGTTCTTGAAGATGGTGTTCACGCCCAGCGTACCGTTGTAAGAAAGGGAGGCAAAGCCGTTCTTTCCTTTTGTCGTCGTGACGACGATGACACCGGCTGCACCGCGGGATCCGTACTGTGCCGTCTCCGAGGCATCCTTCAGAATGGTCATGCTCTCGATGTCGCCGGGCTGAAGGGCGTTGAACATGGTCATGTCAGCGAAGACTCCGTCGATGATCACCAGCGGGTCGTTACCGCCGGAGAGCGAAGAGGTGCCGCGCACGCGGATATTGGTAGACCCCATCGGGTCGCCGCCGTTCTGGCTGATGACGACACCGCTGACCTTTCCCTTCAGGGCATCGGCTGCCGTGGTTACGACACCCTTGTTCATATCGCCCTTGCCTACGCGCTCAATGGCTCCCGACACCGTACGCTTCGTGCCTACGGCATAACCGACGACGACTACCTCGTCGAGCTGCTTGTTGTCTTCAGAGAGAGAAACATTGATATTGGACTGGTTGCCTACAGCCACTTCCTTGTTGCTGTAGCCTACATAAGAGAAGACGAGCGTCGCACCGGGCTTCACATTGGGGAGCTTGAAGTTACCGTCAATATCGGTTACGGTACCGCCTTGTTCTCCTTTCACTTGGATGGTCGCACCAATCAATGGCTCACCCGACGCATCCTTCACACTTCCCTGTACCACTGACTGGGCATAGGAACTCATTGCACACGTCAGACCGACAGCTATCACTGCGGTCCGCTTCATAAACAATCTGCTGCTCATGAGGGATTAGATCTTTTAATAATTAGTTATACTTTATAGCTTCTTGTCCTGATGACTCTGATGTCAGTTATCGAAAAATCTGCTGCTGGCGTAGTACGTCGCCAGAGGACGGTATTGCCTCCGTTTACCGCACGTCGTTGATCGTTGCAAGGCAGAATAGTCGTAGGTTTTTAATCCCTTTTCCGCTGTCAAAGGTATTTTATTTTTTTCAAATAAACAAATAAGCGGACGATTAATTTTGAGCGTAGAGAAAACAATCAACAGTCTAAAAAGCAAGATGAAAGTGGCTTACGACGATATTCTTTTTCTTTTCCGGTTTTTTTGTTTCCCTTTCTGATGGTGCAGGGGAGCGGGATGTGCATTCACGGCAGGGTGAGCCTGTCCGCCGGATGGCCGTCTGGGTGGATCTGCCCGGACAGGGGGGTGCACCTTCCGGCGGCGGGCAGCCGGCTATGGGGACGGCTGCCGGGCGTTCTTTTGCTGGAGGGAGTCGGCCTTCAATTCCATCTGTGTCTGCCGGTAAGCCTTCAGAACGGGGTCTTCCTTTTCGTCAAGTCCATCCATTTTCTTGAATATCTCACGCAGTTGGGCAACGTGCCTGCGGTCGCGGCGATACCGTTTGTCCAGCATGATTCCCAGGTCGAACCCTCCCAGGCTGCTCGGGGGACGCTTCTCCAGAATGTCCCGCTTCGGCATCTTCTTCAGCATCCCCCGTCCGTCGACCGTCTGTTTCCCCACAACCACCACTTCGTCCAGATAGTGGGCGGCAGGGAAGAGGAAGACCGTGTCGCGCAGCACCTCCTCTCTCAGCAGTTTTTCGGGGACATATCCTTTCTTCTGGAAGCTGACAGTCTGAAAGGGGCCGGACAGGCTGATGTATCCTTGCCATGTCGTCTGCCCGGCGGGTTTCCCGTCTGCACTGACCAGTACATCACGTATCGGGAAACGTGTCGCACCATCGCATACCAGCACCTGCTGTGCATGCAGTGCGGCCGGCAGCAGCCACCACAGGGAAAGGAGAAGGGTACGTATAGGCATTGCAGTCTGTTCTTTGCTGCAAAGAAACACAAAAGTTCTCACATACACGTTTTCCCTAAACTTTTTTTATAGGCAGCAGGCAGGATATTAATAATGTTTGGCATATCCGAGCTGGACGCATGGGTCTGCCGTTACCTTCCTCTGCGGTTTTCCGATTCCCTGTGCAGCAGTCCCTTTTTCTCTTTCCGTTGTGGAGAACGCCGCACCTCTTCGGAAACAGGACGGCCTCTTCCTGCCGGAAAGGCGGGAGTCCGTAAAAGGTCGTCTTCAGCATCAGCGGTAAGGCGGGAAGTACCGGTGTCTGGGAACGGGATTCCCGGCTGTTGGGAACAGGATTCCCAGCCGTTGGGAACAGGATTCCCGACCGGTTGGGAACACCTGTCCCAGGAATGCGGACATCGGGACCGGTGTGTTTTTAACGTTTTTGCTTGACTGCTTTTCATCTTGTTTCTATACTGGGTTGACGGATTGATGGTGTGGTCTGACGGTTTGTACCGGCCGCTTTCGGGTTTGCTTTTCAATCCGGCTGGCCGGTTTAGGGTCGTCCGTCCGTCTCCTGCCCGGTCGGCCGGTGGTCTTATGGAGGCTGTTCTCCGTGGACAGGCCGCCTGTCTGCAGAATGTAAAAAGATGCACCGGTTATGCAGTTTTTATGTTGTCGTAAGGAGGTTCCGGAAAATTCCATGCCGCCATACGGAGGCTGCGTACCTGGGCTTCTTCGCGTCTTCGATGTTTCCATACGGTCTCTTCTGCTCTCTTTTTCAGTCACATAGCCTGTCATTTCTCCAAAGGAAGGATGGACGCAGCGGGTTGCCTGAAAGTGGGAAAGGGACATCCGATACAATTTACAGAATCTGCCTATAATGCTATTTAAGAGGTTCGGTATCTTGCAATTTGTAATCAACAGTACTGTTAAATATTCAATTTATTTATGTTTTCTTTTGTGTGTTAAATAAATATTCATACCTTTGCATCGGTTTTTATAGAGAATTTTACATTTATAATTTATTTTTTATGGTGAAAAGATTGTCAATGGTTTTAGCAGGTCTGTTCCTTTGCATAGGTGTTGCATTGGCGCAGACAGAGATTTCAGGAACTGTTGTTTCGGCTGATGGCGGTGAGCCTGTGGTAGGCGCATCCGTCCTGGTTGTCGGGACACAGATGGGAACTGTTACAGACATTGATGGTAATTTCCATCTGTCTGTACCTGAAGGGAAAAGTCAGTTGCGTTTCCAGTATGTAGGCTTGAAGACCCAGATTGTTCCGGTGAAGAACGGCATGCGTGTCGTGATGAAAGCAGATGCCGGTTCGCTCGACGAGGTGATTGTGACAGGATACGGTAACTTCAAGAAATCAAGTTTTACGGGTGCGGCAGCCAGCATCGACCCCGGCAAGCTGGCCGATGTGCCGGTGACATCCGTCCAGGACAAGCTGGCCGGTTCCATTCCTGGCGTTACGGTGACGAGTTCGTCCGGTGCTCCAGGTTCCGTCGGCAGCATCCGTGTCCGCGGTATGGGTTCCATCAATGCGGGCAACAATCCGTTGTATGTCATTGACGGTACACCGGTGATTTCCGGCGACCTCAGTGCCGCACAGTCAAGTTATAACGAGTCGGGAACAAGTGCGCTGGCAACGCTGAACAGCAATGACATCGAGTCGATTACCGTCATCAAGGACGCCGCTGCCGCTTCACTGTACGGTTCGCGTGCCGCCAACGGCGTGATCGTCATCACGACGAAGAGCGGCAAGAAGGGCAAGACCCATGTCGACTTCCGCAGCGACTGGGGTTTCTCCAACCTTGCCATCGACTATCGTCCCATGCTGGGCGGCGACGACCGTCGTGCGCTGTTGTCCCTCGGGCTCAAGAACTTCGCACTCTACAAGAAAGGCATGAGTGAAGCCGATGCGGAGGCCTTTGCAAAGAAGAACATCGAGAACTATGCTGCCAAGCCTACTGTAGGCTATGACGAAAGCGGCAATCCCATCCAGGAGTGGACCGACTGGAAAGACCTTCTTTTCAAAACGGGACACCATCAGAACTATCAGGTAAGCCTCAGCGGCGGCAGCGAGAACACGCAGTTCTACACCTCTCTGTCCTACATGAAGCAGACGGGTATCACCGCCAACCAGGCACTGGAGCGTTTCACGGGCAATGCCAACCTGACCCACAGGTTCGGACACTTCACCTTGAACTACTCCGCCTTGTTCACGAAGATGAACCAGCAGCTTGCCAATGAAGGCACGAGCTTTGCAAGTTCAATCGCCAACTATGCCTTCTTCCAGTCACCGTCCAGCATTGCCTATCTTCCTGACGGCAGCCTGGCATCAGGCGCACAGACGAAGAGCGTCGTCAAAATCAATCCGCTCTACGAGTACGAACACTCGAGCGACAAGAGCGACATCAAGCGTATGCTCAATTCGATCAGGATCGACTGGAACATCTGGGACGCGCTTCACCTGAGCGAGAAGGTCACCTACGACTATACCTCCAACACGGAGAACATCCTCTGGGACCGTTACTCCAACGACGGTGCGCCGGGTGCGGTGATGCAGCGGGTGGTAAGCGACCTCAGCCAGCTCAACGGCCAGACGCAGCTGTCATACGTGAAGAGCTTCGGTCTGCACAACGTGGATGCGCTGCTGGGTTATGAGACGGAAAAATACACTTACAGGTACAACTACATCAACGGTACCGATTATCCCGGCGATCTCTATGAGTTCGGCAATGCCGGTACGACCAGTGCCGAGAGCAACAAGAGCGGATACACGCTTGCCAGCTGGCTGGGCCGTGTCAACTACAACTACGACAACAGGTACTATGCCGGCGTAAGCTACCGCCGTGACGGCAGCAGCCGTCTGGCAAAGGCGAACCGCTGGGGCGACTTCTGGTCGGTATCAGCCGCATGGCGTTTCGGTGCGGAGAAGTTCATGGAACCGGTGAAGCACGTCCTCAGCGACGGCAAGCTGCGTGTCAGCTACGGTGTGAACGGTACGCTGCCGAGCAACTATTACGACTACATGAGCCTCTACAAGTTCGGACGCTACTACAACGGGAAGTCGGGCATGGCCATCGTCGGCATCGGTAACCCCGACCTGAAGTGGGAGAAGAACCGTGCATTCAATGTCGGTCTCGACCTCACCTTCCTCGACCGCATCTCCGTGACGTTCGATTACTATGTACGTACCACCTCCGACCTGATCTATGACCTGCCGGTTTCAGCCGTGCCGGGCTACTTCAGCGGTGACAGTCCTTACCTGCCGACTTCTCCGAAGAATGTCGGTTCGCTGCGCAACAACGGTTACGAGGTGACCATCACGAGCAACAACATCCAGACCAAGGACTTCTCATGGACAACCTCTCTGAACTTCGGACACAACCACAACAAGCTGACGAAGATCTACGGCGACCAGGACCAGATCATCAGCGGCATCCGCATCCACAAGGTCGGCGAGCCTTACTACAGTTTCTACGGCTACGAGTATGCAGGTGTCGACCCGGCGACAGGCAAGGAATCGTTCTATCTCAATGACGGAACCGCCGATGCCCGCAAGACGACCACCGACCCCAGCAAGGCCCACAAGGTCATCATCGGCAACCACGAGACCTCCCTCGAAGGAGGCCTGAGCAACAACCTTACCTGGAAGTTCATCGACTTCGGTCTGAACTTCACCTTCTCTCTCGGCGGCAAGGCCTACGACGGTGCAACATGGCAGCACAACAACGGATCCTACCTCTTCCGCGGTGCCGTTCCTGCCTACTATGACATCAACAAGACGTGGAAGGGTCCCGGCGACACCAGTGCCTCGCAGCCTGTATTCCAGTACGGCAACACAAGCGAGAACTCTTCGCGCTGGCTGATGCCGACAGACTATCTCCGTCTGAAGAGCCTGACGCTGGGTCTCACCGCTCCCGGCAACTGGGTGTCACGCTTCGGTCTGAGCAAGGCCCGCTTCTACTTCGCAGCAAGCAACCTCCTCACATGGAAGTCGAAAGACCTCACGGTCGATCCGGAGATGCGTGTCGACGGCGTATGCACATTCCAGACACCTGCCCTACGCACATTCACCTTCGGTCTGGAACTGGGTTTCTAATTGTTTAACAGATGATGATTATTTATGAAAAGAACTTATAAGAACATATATACATGGATGCTGGCTGCCGCAGTAGCGTTCGGCCTTGCATCCTGCGGAGACGACTTCTTCGACCAGCAGCCTTCCGACGGAGTAGATGCCGGCAAGGCACTCAAGAACAGTTCAGACCTCGAGACCGCCCGGACGGGTATGTACCAGGCGTTGAAGGGGTCATCGAATTTCACCGACTACTATGGTGCGCAGATGTTCCTTTACGGCGAGATGCACGGCGAGGATCTGCAGTATAACCAGAACTTCGGCAGCAACCGCGCCGGGTTCTACTACAAGATGGAGTACACCTCGGCAAGCAGCTTCAGCCAGTCGACGGCCATCTGGCAGTCGCCTTACATGGTCATCGGCAGTGCGAACCGCATCATCGAGGCGGCCGACGGCGGCAAGCTGTCCGACAAGACAGAAGCGGCGGCAGCCATCGCACAGTACCGTGCCGAGGCTCTGGTACTGCGTGCCATGGCCACCTTCGACCTCACCCGCATCTACGGCAAGACCTATACCGAGGACAACGGCGCATCGCTGGGCGTGCCATTGGTGACCAAGGTGCTTGACAGCAATGAAAAGCCCGGCCGCAACACCGTTGCCGAATGTTATGCACAGGTCATCAAGGACCTCAAGGAAGCCATCAGCTCCGGTGCATTGATGACGACCTCTTCCAAGGAGAATGTCGGGTACATCAACCTCAATGCTGCAAAGGCACTGCTCGCCCGTGTCTATCTGACGAAAGGCGACTGGGCGGACGCTCTCTCGACGGCGGAGGATGTCATCGACAACTCCGGCAAGCAGCTCTGGACCCGCGACCAGTATGTCGCTGCATGGGGCAAGGACAACAGAGATCACGTCAACGAGATGCTTTTCGAACTGTCTGTCACCAACACTAAGGACTGGAACGACCGTGATGGCATCGCCTACCTCTACGCCGAGGACGGCGACAACGGCATCGGTTACAGCGATGTCTGCGCCACGAAGAACTTCGTCGACCTGCTGGCGCAGGATCCGGCCGACATCCGTGCCGATGTCTTCCTGAAGGCAACACAGGATGAGGGCGACAAGGTGTTCGGCGGAGCGAAGGTCTATCTGAACAAGATGCCGGGTGTAGGCGGTGACCCGCGCTATGCCAATGTCCCGATGCTCCGTCTCTCGGAAGTCTACCTCACGGCTGCCGAGGCCGCCTTCAAGTCGGGCGACAAGGCAAAGGCCGCACAGTATCTGAACGATGTCATCAAGAACCGCACGACAGATACCTCACGCCTGGTTACGGCTGCCGACATCACAGCAGCGCGCATCTCACTGGAACGCCGCAAGGAACTCGTGGGCGAGGGACAGCGTTTCTTCGATGCCGTCCGCAACAACGAGACCATCACCCGCTACACGGATGACGACCACCGGGGATGGCATGATGTCCTGACAGAAGAGGCCCGGAGCTACAACCGTGATTACTACAAGTCGCTGCCGGCTATCCCAAGTTATGAGACGGATGCCAATCCGACACTCAAGGCACAGCAGAATCCCGGTTACGGCGAGTAGGTCCGCAGCCTGCTCATAGATTCTCCTTACACTGGGGAACTGACTGCATGATGCAGCCGGTTCCCCTTTTTCTATGCCATTTTAGAATTATTACAGGTCGGGGATGCGACTGTCCGGCGTTTTTTTCCTACTTTTGTTGTGACATATCAAACTTGACAAGACGATGACGCTACAACAACTTGAATACATCATGGCAGTCTACCGGCTCAGACACTTCGCAAAGGCGGCCGACTACTGCGATGTGACACAGCCCACCCTCAGTTCGATGATACAGAAACTGGAGGACGAACTCGGCGTGAAAATCTTCGACCGCAAGCGGCAGCCTATCCAGCCGACAAAGGCAGGCATGAAGGTGATAGAGGAGGCATGGAAGGTGCTTTCAAGGGCAAAGAAGCTCCGGCAGACCGTCGAAGAGGAGAAACAGACGCTTACCGGCACCTTTGAAGTGGGTGTCCTGCCCACCATCGCACCCTATCTCATCCCGCGCTTCTTTCCCCAGCTGATGAACGAACACCCGGAGATGGACGTCAGGATTACGGAAATGAAGACAGAAGATATGTGCAGGGCTGTCAGGAGGGGCGACATCGACGCCGGCATTCTGGCAAGGGTCGGCGGCCTGGAGGGAATGGACTGCACGCCACTCTACCATGAACAGTTCCTCGCCTATGTGGCTGAAAACGACCCTCTCTTCAGCAAGGAGTTCATCCGTCCGTCCGACCTGTCAGGCGAATACCTCTGGCTGCTGGACGAAGGGCACTGTTTCCGCGACCAGCTGGTGAAGTTCTGCCATCTGAAGTCGGCGGCACGGAGCAAGAAGAGCTATAACCTGGGAAGCATAGAGACCTTCATGCGGATCGTGGAGAACGGCAAGGGCGTCACCTTCATTCCGCAGCTTGCCCTGACCCAGTTGAACGACGGGCAGAAACGACTTGTCCGGCCGTTTGCCCACCCTGTTCCTTCACGTGAAATCATCCTTATGACCTCGCCCAGTTTCATCCGCCGTACGCTGCTCGGTATGTTTGCCAAATGGATCAAGGATTCATTGCCGGAGGAAATCAGCAAGTAGCATCCGGGCGACGGGCCTGCGCATCCTCCACCCAAAACGGACGGCGGAAACGGGAAAGGACTATCCTTGCACAAGACGAGAAAAGACTTTACAATCAATGCGGGAAATTCTTGTTCTCCTCCATCCTGACCTACGCTTTCGGGAATGAAAACGGTCACCTCGACTCCAGCCAGCCCTCATCTGCTTTCCGGTTAACGCCTGCCAGCATTCCAAGCAAGGCTTACTTGCACGTCAATTAACGCCTGTCTGGCCTGCAAGTAAGCACTGTTTCAAAACGGCAATCCATATTGCTGTCTTTGAGCTATTTACAAGTTCTTCCATCTTCTTCCGATTCCGTGTACCGCCCTCTCTCCCGAAAGAAAGAGAGACATAGGCTTCGGAAAGAACCCGGACATACGGAAGAGTAAATTATAAGGACAAAAAGAACACCTGTTCTTTGTAGACAATCCTAAAAACAATCTCCGGCTGTCATCACGACAACCGGGGATTTTCTTAAATATTAAGTACTTTTATCTGGTCAAGATTACTAAAGGACTGTAACGGTATAACCTCCCCCTGCAGCCTGTTCCGGACAGACACAGGAGACGGTCAGATGTCAAGCAGTTTGATGGAAGCGCGGAAGTAACCTTTGTTCGCTTCCGGATTCCACATGGCCGTAGCCGTCACCGGCATAGGATGCTTGCCGATTTTCAGCTTATAGGTCACGTTGACCCGCACATCGTTGACACCGGCCGACTTGCCGTAGAATGTGGCATGGCTGCCGTCCTCCGGGCTCAGGGCGAAGGCTGCGCCGACAGAGGGAGTCACGACGAAATCCTCGTCTTCATAAACCTTGTAAGAAGCCTGCACGAAGGTGGAATAGAGGTTCTTGTCGTTCAGAGCACCGCGGTCGCGCCCGGCAAGAATGGTCGACCAGGAAAGGCTCAGGGGGAACTTCTCGCCGAAGTCGTAGCTGACGGCGGCATCGATGAAGTGTCCTGTCGTGCGGGCATTATAGTTGAAGATACGGTACGCCTTGTCGTTGGCATAGATACCGTCGGAGAAGTTGTAAATGTCCCAGACGGCGAGTTTGAATCCGCCATGGGTGTAGGAAGCATAATAGTCGAACTCCTTGTAGTCACCGTCCGTCTGCATTCCGCCCCACAGTCCGAAGCGGAAGTGGTCGTTGTTGTCGGAGATGGAGACGTCATTGTCGAAGGTCAGTCCCTTTGAGACCTCAAGTCCGCGCCACAGATGGGCTGTCTCCAGTTCTGATACAAAGTGCAGTTTCTGTGCGTTGGCTGTGAAAGAAACAAGGCTCAAGGCAGCCGCGCAGGCCATTTTGAATAGATTTTTCGTCATAGTTTTCTGTATTGTGATGAGGGCGTGCAGGATGCAAGGTTTCCGCAGGGCATACGTCCTGGCCTCCCGGTCCGTCCTCATCTGGTTATGTAATGCGAGCTAAGCAGTCATGTCCAATTCCTACAATGAGAGCAGCCATACACCGCACAGACCGGCAATGGCACCGCCGACCATAGGACCGACAACAGGCACCCATGAGTAAGCCCAGTCGTTGCCGCCCTTCATGCAGATGGCGTGTGCAATGCGCGGAGAGAGGTCACGGGCGGGATTCATGGCGTAACCGGTAGTACCGCCGAGCGACATACCGAGCGCGATGATCAGCAGGGTCACCGGGACAGGACCGAGGGCTGCCAGTCCGAACTTGAAGTGTTCCGGATCGCAGCAGTTGCCCTTCGTGCTGAAACTGATGATGATGAAGACCAGTGCCAGCGTGGCGATCACCTCGCTGAGGAAGTTCATCCCATAGTTCCGGATGGCCGGAGCCGTGCAGAACGTCCCGAGCTTCGCAGCGTCGTTGTCGGTGGCGTCGTAGTGGTCTTTGTAGAAAACCCACACGAGGATACCGCCCAGTACGCCGCCGATCATCTGTGCGGCGATGTAGACAGGGACCGAACTCCAGGGGAACATACCCGCTACAGCCAGGCCGAGCGATACGGCAGGATTGAGGTGGGCACCGGTATAGGGTCCGGCAACGAGCACACCCATGCAGACTGCGAGACCCCATGCCAGAGTGATCACCACCCATCCGGCATTCTGTCCCTTACTCTTGTTCAGCGTTACACACGCACATACACCGTCTCCGAAAAGTACCAGGACAAGTGTTCCAATCAGTTCCATCAGGAACTGGGTCGTCATAGAATATTCCATAATGATTGAATTTAGGTAATTGTTGTTTAGGATTTCTGGGGGGAGATAGGCGGGGGGCGATGATAGGCGATGATGAGCGATGATAGGCGATGATGGAATCTTATAATCGCCCGGTACGCCGGTTATTGCCCGCAGCCGCCTGTCTTCGGCCGGCTGTCTACCTGTTTGTCAGTGTCCTTCCGATGGCATCAGCCCATCCGGCCTTGGCGGCAGCCATCTCTTCGCTGTCGGCAAGAGGCTCGAAGCTGCGCTCAACCTGCCACTGGTTCTTGATCTCGTCAATGTCTTTCCAGAAGCCGACCGCCAGACCGGCAAGGTAAGCGGCACCGAGGGCGGTGGTCTCGGTGATCTTCGGGCGGACGACCTTTATGCCGAGGAGGTTGGACTGGTACTGCATCAGGAGGTTGTTGCGGGAGGCTCCGCCGTCAACCTTCAGTTCTGTAAGCGGTGCTTCCATGTCCTTCGCCATGGCCTGGGCAATGTCGTAAGTCTGGAAAGCGATGCCGTCAAGGGCGGCACGGGCGATGTGCGCACGGGTCGTGCCGCGCGTGATGCCGACGATCGTACCGCGGGCATACTGGTCCCAGTAAGGGGCGGCGAGGCCGGTGAGGGCAGGTACGAAGTAGACTCCGCCGCTGTCGGGCACGGTGGAAGCCAGGTCTTCTATCTCCGACGACGAGGTGATGAAGCCCAGACCGTCGCGCAGCCACTGCACGACAGAGCCTCCGACATAGATAGAACCCTCCAGGGCATAGTCGACACGGTCGCCGATTTTCCATGCAATGGTCGTCAGCAGGTTGTTCTTCGACATGACAGGCTTCCGACCTGTGTTCAACATCACGAAGCAGCCTGTCCCGTAGGTGTTCTTGATGGCACCCGGCTCGATGCACATCTGGCCGAAGAGAGCCGCCTGCTGGTCGCCGGCGATGCCCGAGATAGGCACTTCGTGGGCGAAGATGGTGGTCTTGGTGTGTCCGTAGATCTCCGAACTCGACTTCACTTCGGGCATCATGGACAGAGGGATGTCGAGCAGTTTCAGCAGATCCTCGTCCCATTTCAGGTCGTGGATGTTGAAGAGCATGGTGCGGGAAGCATTCGTGACGTCGGTCACGTGTACCTCTCCGCGTGTCAGACGCCATACCAGCCATGCGTCAACATTGCCGAAACGGAGCTTGCCCATCTCGGCGCGTTTGCGTGCTCCCGGTACGTTGTCGAGAATCCACTTGATCTTTGTCCCGCTGAAGTAAGCGTCGACTATCAGCCCGGTCTTCTCATGAATCTTGTCCGTCAGTCCCTGTGCCTTCAGCTTGTCGCAGTACTCGGCCGTGCGGCGGTCCTGCCAGACAATGGCGTCGTAGATGGGCTCTTCGGTGTCGATGTCCCATACGATGGTCGTCTCACGCTGGTTGGTGATGCCGATGCCGGCAATGTCAAGACCGTTGATGTCGATGGCGGAGATGGCTTCCGCTATCACAGAAGCCTGTGACGACCAGATCTCGTTGGGATTGTGTTCTACCCATCCCGGCTGTGGGAAATACTGTGTGAACTCTTTCTGTGCGACGGACTTGATCTGTCCGTTGTGGTCAAAGACAATAGCCCTTGAACTTGTTGTGCCCTGATCGAGGGCCAGGATAAACTTCTTCTCCATGTCAGTAATAATTTGTAGGTTGTTATTTTGCGGGGTGATGATAGGTGATGATAAGCGATGGATAGGCAGTGATAGGCGATGATAGGCGTTTATAAGCGTTTATACACCATTCAGCTTCATTGTTTCTTCCACATCCAGGGCTTCGGCAAGTATCGAGACGGGGTTCTTCACTTCATATCCCGTAGACATCTCTATCTGCCACTTGCAGGTTTCGCAGTCGGTCGTCACACAGTCGGGATTGACTTCCTTTATCTGTGTGAAGAGACCGGAGCCGATCTGCTGCGACCGTTCATAGTTCTCTTTCTTGAAGCCATACGTACCGGCAATGCCGCAGCACTGGGAGTCGAGCATCACAAGTTCCAGTCCCGGAATCATTTTCAGCAGTTCCGTACTGTAGACCACCCAGCCCATCTTCTCCATGTGGCACGCTGAATGATAGGCTGCACGCATCCTGAAGTCCTTGCGGAACGCCAGCTTTATCTCGCCCCGCTCTATGAGCCGGTAGAGGAAGCGGGTGGCCAGTGTGAGGTTCTCTCTTATGTCATCGGTCTTTACGCCCAGCAGATGCGCATACTCGTCACGCATGGTAAAGGTACAGGTGGAGCTGGTCGTGAGGACTACCCGGCCCTTCTCTGCTGACTTCCGGATGGAGTTGATGTTCACTTCTCCCTGCCGGCGAGCCTGCTTGCTGAGTCCGTTGGCGATCAGCGCCACGCCGCAGCACTTCTCCTTCTCCAGCAGATGGACACCATAGCCTGCTGCATTCATGATCTTCACGAGGTCCTTTCCCAGCTGCGGGAAGTTATAATTGACGTAACAGCCGTGGAAATAGCTTACATGTTTCCTGTATCCGTCCTGCTTTGGGGCAGCATTGCGCTTGAACCAGGTCTCGAACTTCCGGCTGCTGTAGGCCGGGAAGCTGCGATGCTTGTCAATCCCCATCACGCCGTGGAGCACCGCCTTGACAGGTTTCAGGCCCAGGGTAGTATTCACTATGGGTGCCACCCTGTTCGCCATCGTACCGACAAAGTCAGTATTCGCCAGCATCCTGTCGCGCAGGATAGGACCATGTGTGCTGTATTTGATGCGTGAAGCCTGAATGATATCGGCTATGCGGACACCGGACGGACAGGCCACTTCGCACCGTTTGCAGTTCAGGCACATCTTCAAGGCCTCATCGAAGAACCTGCTGTCCTTCAGTCTGTAACGCTCCAGGTCGGGACCTGAATGCTTCGGACCGGGGTATGCCGGCTCCACTGCCGACACCGGGCAGTACGCAGTACAGATTGAACACTTCAGACACTGTTCCAAGTTATTGCCGCTGATATTCTTCAGTTGTATTCCTTCTGGCATGACCTTATCTCCTTTCTGTAATTGTTCTGGCTACCTGAAGGGCAGTCAAGAGTGAAACACCTGTACCATCGAGGAGCCTGACAGGGTTGTGTCCGCTCAGTACGGAACCCACGGCGAAGAGATTGCCGACGGTCTGTCCGTCCTTTATGGCATGAAAATCCCGGTCTGTCCGCACACCGTATTCCATGTAAGGCTGTGCGTCAAAGGCATCTTCCTTCGTCCACTCAGCACGTTTCCCGGCTGCATCGACATCAAGACCGAACACCGGTTCGAACACACGCTGGTAGTTGCTTTCAAGTCCATGGCTCATGAAAGACCCTGAAGCAAGGATGAACTGGTCGGCATAGAGAGTCTCGTCCGGCAGATGATCTGTAGTGACTGAGACGAGACGGCCGTCCTTGAACACACCGCCATTGGCCTTGTCACCGACCAGCAGCGTACCGCCCAGACGGGCGAAGAGCCGCTTCAGGAGGATAGCCGTACGGACTCCCGATACCGACGGAGGGAGCGTCGGGAGGTATGCTATGGGCTTTGCAACCATTGTCTTCAGTTCGTCGAGACTCTTGTCGTCACTGAAGCCCAGTACAGCCGGCAGCAACAGCACATCGGTCTCTCCGCTGACGGCATTGATACAGTCGGCGACCTTGCGCAGGCTCTCCCTGTCTGCCAGCACTTTCGCTATGTTTGTCGCACGCATTTCCGTAGGACTCTTCCTCGCATGGCGCAGCTCGTCTGTCGTAAAAGACTTCACCTGGCAGACCGCTCCTTGTTTCTTGAGACCGGCTGAGATGAACTCAGTCGGGAAGTCCAGGAACCCTTGTACATTCAGGATTTCCACACGTTTCCAAGGCAGGGTATCCGCCTCTTCGCACACAGCATATCCCTCGGTCGTCAGCCATGCCGGAATCCGTCTGCCAAGCGGAGAGAAGCGGTAATGGTTCTTTTTGCTGTCACCTTTCACCTTCACGCCCGCTTCATTCAAAAGCGTCTCGGCCTCATCCGCCAGCCGGGCAATCCTTTCAAAGCCAATCTTTGCATAGGGATGCTCTGCTCCCAACTGCCCGATTGCTTCCAAGGGACGGGTGACCGGCTTTCCCTCCACGTCATAGCCCAGCAGGTCGAACGAGCCGGAATGGAAGTGCAGGCCGCTTTGTCCTGCCGACACAATGCAGACGCGACGGCCTGCCTGTGCCAGTGTGATACCGGCAGTGAGTCCGCTGAGTCCGCCACCTATTATTATAATGTCGTATTTCATCGTCGATTGTTTTGATTGTGTAGATTGCTTGCCTCGTTAGAATTTTCAGAGTCTGCCGGTAGTTATTGCTTTGCTAATACCACTGGCTTTTCTGGCTTTTCTAAATTTTCCACTACCACTAATGCTGCTAAGAAAACTGTGGCTGCCGGCCCTGCCGACACCATCATCCTTTTCCTGCTGCCAGTCCCAACAGCCCCTGATAAATCACCGCCATAAGCTGCGCTTCATCCAATGTACTGCCCCAAGCCACAGGACGCATCCCTTTCCAACGCTCGTTGATAAAACTGCGGAGGTCGGCCAGTGCCTTGTCCGTCTCCATTCCCGTCCGGCACATGATGCCTGCCGCACGACAGGCACAGAGCTCGCCCTGACAGGTGCCCATGCCCACCCGTGTGCGTCGGCGCAGGTTGAGCAGGTCGTGGACGTGCAGTTCCTCGATGGCATATTTCACTTCACCGACACTCACTTCCTCACATTCGCAGACCAGCGAGCGGTCTTCCTCACTTGTCTCGCTTACTTCCTGCACGCGGTTGCCCTGTCTTCCTTCAGCAGCATTATGTGCTGTAGAATAGACGTGGCGGGGCCTGTCGCCCGACTTTCCTTCTGTTCCGGGAAGCGGGAGGACGGCTGTCCGGCACTTTGCATCGACACCCAGCTTCCTGCAGGCCAGGTCTGTGGCCTGCTCCGCCATGAGCCGGTAGGTCATCATCTTGCCGCCTGTAATCGTAATGAGACCGGCCAGACCGTCGCGCTTTTCATGATCCAGGCAGATGATGCCACGGCTGATGCTTCGTCCCGAAGGGTCGTTGTCGGCAGCGAAAAGCGGACGGACACCTGCATAGGCACGCAGGATGCGTGTCGTCGCAAGGCTTGGAGCGAGTTTCTCGCCCTCCTTTATCAACAGGTCCACTTCTTCCTGCGTTACCTTCAGGTCGTCAATCGTTTCGTATGGCACGCGGTCGCTTGTCGTTCCGACGACGCACACCGTATCATCCGGTACGAGAATATCTGCATCGGCAGGCTTGCGGCAGCGGTTGATGACCATGTTGTTGACACGATGACCGAACACGAGGAGCGTCCCTTTGGCCGGGAACATGTTCAGCTTTATGCCTGCCATACCGGCAATGCCGTGTCCCCAGATACCTGCGGCGTTGATGACCAGCCGGCAATGCGCCTCGCTGTCCTCACCCGTATGGTTGTTGCGGAGCTGTACTCCCTCAATGCGTCCGTTCCTGACAGTCAGGCCTGTCACCTCGTGATAAGTGAGAATATCGGCCCCATGACGGCGTGCATCCAGGATGTTCGCCGTTGTGAGATGGAAAGGGTCAATGGAAGCATCGGGTACACGCACGGCCCCGACAAGGTCGGGATTGACCGACGGCTCTATGCGGCGTGCCTCTTCCGGAGAAATGACACTGGCTTTTATTCCTGCCTTCCCGCAGGCTTCGACGAATGTCGCCTGATAATGGATGTCGTCTTCAGGTAACGTGATGAACAAGCCGTCCGACTCTTCCACACAGTGATGGGCTATGCGCCGGAGAATCATGTTCTCCTTGATACATTCGGAAGCCGACTCCGGGTCGGTCACGGCATAGCGCGCACCGCTGTGCAGCAGACCGTGATTGCGTCCTGTCGCTCCATTGGTGAAATCGGACTTCTCTACAAGCAGCACACGCAGTCCGCGCAAGGCGCAGTCGCGTGCAGTGCCGGCACCGGTAATGCCCCCACCGATGATAATCACGTCATAGTCTTTGTTTAATACGCTGCTCATTGTATAGGTCGTTCAAATCGGTCAAAAGTTTACTTCATAATGTTTCGTAACGAAAGATTTAGTGAACGATACGCCTGCTGTTCATAAATATAATCGTTTCTTTTCGCAGCAAAGATAAATAAAATGCTTTTAAAACTCCAAATCAATTAACATAATTTATATATTTACTTTCGTTCAGAAGTTTTTTTCTTTCGTTTAGTTGCTTTTCTGAACGAAAATGAGGATGATTTCTCTGTTTCCCCTTACGGTAGGTTATGTCCGGAACGGCTGTCCCTTTCCTGATTCCGCCCGGTCGGGGGGGGAGCCTGTACAGACCGATGTCAAATAATAAGGCGTAGAAGTTGTTTCTCATTTTTTTTCTCTACCTTTGCACATGAGAGATACCGGCAGACCGGAATATTCACATTATTATATATAGGTTATGAACACTTCCTCCAGACAAGTCAACCAACGGAATACAAATCACAATCCAATAAATTTACCTCACATGAATGCACCCAGAAAGATATGGATTCTCGCAGGAATCGTTGCGGCCGTCCTTGTAGCGGGCCTTGCCTTTTTCTCGTTTGTCAACCCCTCATACGATGAAGAGGCGGCTTTGAAGATGAAGCCGATCTTCTTCGGCAGTACACGCGTCGACGGCGAACCGGTGAACTCCATCACGCTGGTAGCCCCGACGACTACCGCCGTCTACTTCAACATCCTCCCGCAGAAGATGCAGTTCCAGTTCGACGACCTGCTGTCGAACGACAACACGCCGCTCGATGTCAACATGTACATGATCATCCAGGTGAAGAAAGGACAGACGCCCGACCTGCTGCGTAACTATGGCGAGAACTGGTTCGAGAACTTCATCGAGCCTTATTTCCGCAACAAGGTGCGCGAATACGTGTCGTCCTGTTCGCCGTTCGACCTGATGAGCAACCGTGAGGTGCTGGCGAAATTCGACGACCGCATCAAGCAGTCCATGCGCAACTATGTTGCCGCACTGTCGCGGAAGGCCAACTTCCCTATCGACATACAGCAGGTCATCACCGACCGCGTCATGCCGAACAAAGAGCAGCTGGAGGAAATGAACAAGACGGCTGCAAGCATCCAGGCCAAACAGACACAGGAGAAACGGGCGGAGATGGAGCTTGCACGCGCCAAGGCCGAACGCAACAAAGCCGTGGCCGACAAGGCTTACATGACCGAGCTGAACCTCTCCCCCGCACAGTTCATCCAGCTGCGGGCATGGGATGTCATCGAGAAGAAGAACGGCGCCAACATCGACGTGCTCATCGGAGGCGGCGAGACGCCGATGTGGAACATCCGCAGGTAGAGGCCGCGGCCGCCGCATCCGGCCTTCACGCCCGCCTGCCCGGGAGCCGTGTTCCCGCCCGGCTGGGAATCCTGTTCCCAACGGCCGGGAATCGTGTTCCCAACGGCCGGGAACCGGATTCCCGACCGGTCGGGAATCGTCTGCATTCCGGAGACCGGCTTTCCGGTTCCCTGTAAAAATGGGCGGGATTGCTTTGCATTGTCTGCCTTTTGCGTTATCTTTGCATCTGAAAATAGAGGAATCAGCATGGACATACAGGAGATTTACAAGATTTACCGGCAGCATCCCGTTGTGACTACCGACAGCCGCAGCTGCCCTGCAGGAAGTATTTTCATCGCCTTGAAAGGTGCGTCTTTCGATGGCAACAGGTTTGCGGAGGCGGCCTTGCAGAAAGGGTGCAGCTACGCCGTAGTCGATGAAGCGGAATACGCCAAGGCCGGTGATGCACGGTTCATCCTCGTAGACGACGCGCTGGTGACCTACAAGGAACTGGCGCGTGCGCACCGCCGCCGGTTCGGGATACCGGTCATCGGCATAACAGGAACGAACGGGAAGACGACCAGCAAGGAACTTATTTCGGCGGTTCTGTCAGAGAGATTCAACGTACACGCTACCGAGGCCAATTACAACAATGATGTGGGCGTGCCCCGTACATTGCTCGGCATACGTCCCGAACACGACATAGCCGTCATTGAGATGGGTGCGTCTCATCCCGGTGATATTGAGAAGCTCGTCAGGTATGTAGAACCGACCTGCGGCCTGATCACCAATGTCGGACGCGCCCATCTGCAGGGGTTCGGCAGCTTCGAGGGGGTGAAACGTACGAAAGGGGAACTGTACGATTTCCTCAAGGCACATGGAGGACTGCTCTTCCTCAACGAAAGCAATGCCGACCTTACGGAGATGGCGGAGCAGCGGGAGTTCGACCGCATCGTCACTTACGGGCAGGACAGCACCGCCGATGTACAGGGACAGGTCGTCAGCTGTGCACCCTTCCTGAAATTCACCTGGCGGGCGCTCAACACCCCTCAGCCCTCCTCCAACACCTATGAGGTGCAGACCCGTCTCGTCGGGTCTTACAACCTGGACAATATGCTGGCTGCCATTTCCGTCGGCCTGCACTTCGGAGTTACGGCGCAGCAGGTGAACCATGCCCTGGAGAATTACATCCCCCGCAACAACCGCTCTCAGCTGACCGAGACGGCGCATAACAGGCTCATCGTGGATGCCTATAATGCCAATCCGTCGAGCATGTCTGCCGCCATAGAGAACTTCCGGATCATGCAGGTGGAGAACAAGATGGCCATCCTCGGAGACATGCGGGAGCTGGGAGAGGCCTCCGGAGAAGAGCACCAGCGGGTGGCCGGCGAGCTGGAAGCAGCCGGCATAGACGATGTGTGGCTCGTCGGAGAAGAGTTCGGAAAGACACGGTGCGCCTTCCGCAAATTCCGTGACGTGGAGGAGGTGAAGGCCGAGATAGAACGCCGCCGTCCGGAGGGACATTACATCCTGATAAAGGGGAGTAACGGCATAAAACTCTTCGAACTGCCCGCTTTGCTGTGACAAACATGAAAAAAAGCGCGCAAAACTTGTGTCAGTTCCAAAAAAATAATTACCTTTGCACTCGCTTACAGAGCAATCGGGATGTAGCGCAGTTGGTAGCGCACTACGTTCGGGACGTAGGGGTCGCCAGTTCGAGTCCGGTCATCCCGACAGAAAAAAGGGAAGAAACCGCATGGTTTCTTCCCTTTCTGCTTTTTGGGGGCTGTTGCCGCCCGCTTTCCCGGCCGGAGGCTGATGAGGCGGACAGGCGCTGCCGCCCCTGCTTTCCGGCGGCTAAGACCTCTTCAGTCTCTCCCGGCAGTCTTCGAGTATCGCAAGCAGCTCGTCCATCTTCGTGGCGCGGAGCATGGCGATGCGCATCTGCTTGAAGTCGGGGATGCCCTTGAAGATGGGAGAGGCCGCCAGGTGCCGGCGGGTATGGAGAATGCCCCGGTATTCGTCAATGCGCTCCACGTTGATGCGCAGCATCTCTTCCAGGACGTCTATCTTGTCGTCGAGTGTGAGTTTTTCCGTTCCTTTTCCGAAGATCCACGGACAGCCGAAAGTGGCGCGTCCGATCATGACGGCATCCACACCGTATCGGTCGAACTTCCCTCGGGCATCCACGACGTCCTTCACATCGCCGTTGCCGATGACCGGGATATGGATGCGGGGATTCTTCTTCACTTCGCCTATCAGGGTCCAGTCGGCGCTGCCGGTGTACATCTGCGCACGGGTCCGTCCGTGGATTGTCAGGGCCTGGATGCCGCAGTCCTGGAGCTGTTCGGCAAGGTCGGTGATGATCAGGTGGTCGTGATCCCAGCCCAGGCGGGTCTTCACCGTGACAGGTACTTTGACCGCCTTGACCACCTCGCGGGTGATTTCCAGCAGCAGCGGAATGTTCTTCAGCATCCCCGATCCGGCGCCTTTGTTCGCCACTTTCTTTACGGGGCAGCCGAAGTTGATGTCGATTACGTCAGGCCTTGCCTGTTCCACGATCCTGGCGGCTTCGACCATTGAGGCTACGTCCCTGCCGTAGATCTGTATGCCGACGGGACGCTCACGGTCGTCGATGACCATCTTGGAGAGTGTCGACCTGATGCTCCGGATGATCGCATCTGCCGATACGAACTCGGTATAGACCATTGCCGCACCGAACCGTTTGCACATCTTCCGGAATCCGATGTCCGTCACGTCTTCCATCGGAGCCAGGAACAGGGGGCGTTCCCCGAAATCTATCGTTCCTATTTTCATGGGTGCAAAGGTAAGGAAAAGGCGTTGAAAAGTGACAGGATAGAAAGATAAAATGTGAACGGCATCGCATCAATGAAGGGAAATGGCGGCAGATGAGCGGGAGAAGGTCGGGGCGGGGAGAGCCCGGCGTGCCGTCCGCATTGCGGTAAGAATGAGTGCAGCCAGAGCCTTGCCCGCAAGCAGCGGCGTATTCCGGCATCATGCCTGAAGTCCTTCCTGGCTTGCAAGTTTGCAACCCGGTTGCAGAATATAATCCTTATCTTTGCGCCAGAATAACAGATCAGTAACAGGTTTTGTATTATGAACAGAAAACTTATAAGAATCATTCTCACGGCTGTACTCCTGGCAGGAGCCTGGCTGGTGGAGCGGTCTGCAGGACTTCCCGTGTGGCAGGTGCTGCTTGTTTATCTCGTACCTTACCTGCTCATCGGCTATGATGTGCTGGGCGAGGCCATAGAAGGGATCATGGAGGGCGACCCGTTCGACGAGGACTTCCTGATGAGCCTTGCCACGGTCGGTGCATTGCTGATCGGCTTCCTGCCGGGTGCGGAACCGCAGTTCATAGAGGGAGTGTTCGTTATGCTGTTCTTCCAGCTCGGCGAACTCTTTGAGGATTATGCGGAGGACAAGGCGCGTGCCTCTATCTCCGGACTGATGGACATCCGTCCTGACGTGGCATTTGTCGAGCGAGGCGGAAAGACCGACCGCGTAGGTCCGGAGGAGGTGCGGGTCGGAGAGACGGTCATCGTGAAGCCCGGCGAGAAGATTCCGCTGGACGGAACGGTCCTGGAGGGCTGTTCCAGTCTCAATACCGTCGCACTGACGGGCGAGAGCATGCCGCGTGACGTGCAGGCGGGGATGGAGGTCGTCTCCGGCTGTGTCAATCTGTCGGGTGTGTTGAAGGTGCGTGTGGCAAAGCCTTTCAGCGAGTCGACGGCCTCGAAGATCATCCAGCTCGTCGAGCATGCCAGCGAGAACAAGTCGCACAGCGAGTCGTTCATCCGCCGCTTTGCCCGCATCTATACGCCTGTCGTGGTGCTTTCGGCGCTGGTGCTGGCCTTCCTGCCGCCTTTCTTCTATGACAGTTACGCCGCCGCTTTCGGTACCTGGCTCTACCGGGCGCTGACCTTTCTGGTCGTAAGCTGTCCCTGCGCGCTGGTCATCTCCATCCCGCTGGCCTTCTTTGCCGGTATCGGCGGAGCGTCCGGTAAGGGCATCCTGATCAAGGGCGGGAACTATATGGATGTCCTGGCAAAGCTCTCCACGGTGGTCTTCGACAAGACGGGGACGCTGACACGGGGCACATTCGAGGTCGAGGCGGTTCATCCGGAGACCGTCTCCGAGCAGGAACTGCTCCATCTGGCAGCCCATGCAGAGCGTTTCTCCACCCATCCGATCGCCGTCGCCCTCCGTACGGCTTATCCCCATGAAGCCGACAGATGTACGGTGGAAGACATACGGGAGACGGCAGGTCAGGGCATCACGGCACGCATCAATGGCAGGACTGTGAGTGTGGGGAACGCCCGCATGATGCAGTCGCTCGGCATCACGCTCCATCCCTGTACACGCTGTGCAGGCTATGCGGGAACGACGGTCCACGTCGCCATCGACGGCGAATATGCCGGACACATCGTCATTTCCGACCAGTTGAAGGAGGATGCTTCCGAGACGATTGAACGGCTGAAGCGGCTCGGAGTGAACAGGACGGTCATGCTGACTGGTGACAAGGAGGATGTGGCAGCGCTGACAGCGGCGCAGACCAAGGTGTCGGAGTACCATGCCGGGCTGCTCCCTGCCGACAAGGTGAGCCACATCGAGCGGATTCTGGCGGCGAAGAAGGACGGGGAGACCGTAGCTTTCGTGGGCGACGGCATCAACGATGCGCCGGTCCTGGCACGTGCCGACGTGGGGATTGCCATGGGTGCGCTGGGCAGTGATGCTGCCATCGAGGCGGCTGATGTCGTGCTGATGGACGACAAGCCCTCGAAAATAGCCCTTGCCATCCGCCTCTCCCGCCGCACGATCTTCATTGCCCGGGAGAACGCCTGGTTTGCCATCAGCATCAAGGTCGCCGTGCTTGTCCTCGCCACTTTCGGACTGGCGAGCATGGGGATGGCCGTCTTTGCCGATGTCGGTGTGATGGTTCTTGCCGTCCTCAATGCGATGCGTGCAAGATAAAAAGCCATGGACGGCGGCGCGCAGTGTACCGTTTCGACCTGACGGGAACTCTCCTGTACAGGATAGAGAGCCGTCGGCCTGGTCCATGGGCATGGAGGAGAAAAGGCCTTCCACGTGTGCGGAAGTGCATGAGGGTTCTGTCGCTGTCCGGGAAACGCTTTCCGTATCAGTCGGTCATCAGCCCCTTGCGATATGCGGGATAGTGACGGAAACGCACCTGACGCCCCGCTTTCTGCAGCTGTTCCGGCGTCTGCCACCCTTCGTATCGGGTACTGACTTCCCTCGTGCTGATGGCTGTCACCCTTCGTGCTGAGGCTCCGCACGTTTGCAATCTGTAACCGGTTCGAGGGCGGCTCACGGTGAGAATGAGGAAGGACCGCCTGTTGGAAGGAGCTGATGCAGGGACATCCATGCCGTTGAAGGTTTGCCGGACTTCGGTGTTATGGCGGCTTCTCAATGCCCTGTCTGCATGGAAAGAAGAGAGGGTATCAGACGGCCTGTTGTCCGTTGGGGACAGGCGGTCTGATACCCTCTCTTGTCTTCCATGTCTGCCGACGGACTGCATCTGCGTTTCCGTCGGCGGATGTCCGGCAGGACTATTTGAACTGGTTTTCCACGATTTCGCTCAGCACCTCCTTGATGTCCAGGCCTGCCGCCCGCACCTGCTGCGGGATGAAACTGGTGGCGGTCATCCCCGGTGTGGTGTTGATTTCCAGCATATTGACCACGTCCTCGCCGTCTTTGTCTTTCGAGATGATGTAATCGATGCGGATGATGCCGTTGGCATGCAGGATGTCGTAGATACGGCTTGTCTCGGCAGCCACACGTGCGGCGGTCTCCGGTGACATACGTGCCGGGGTGATTTCCTGCACCTGTCCGTTGTATTTGGCATTGTAGTCGAAGAACTCGTTGCTCGTCACTACCTCCGTCGCCGGGAACACGACAGCCTTTTCCTTCGTCTTGTAAACTCCCTGGGAGATTTCCATTCCGTCCATGAACCCTTCTATCATCACCTCGTTGCTTTCCATGAAAGCCACCCGGAGGGCCGGTGCCAGCTGGTCGGCATTCTTCACTTTTGACACGCCGAAGCTGCTGCCGTCGGCGGCAGGCTTCACGAAGCACGGCATGCCGAGCCGCTTCTCGATTTCCGCCTCATTGTAAGGTTCGCCGCGGCGGAGCAGGATGCTGTCGGCCACCTTCACGCCGAAGCCGCGCAGGTAATTGTTGAGCACGAATTTGTCGAAGGTCATCGCCTCGACAAGTACGCCGCTGGTGGAATAGGGGAGATGGATGAGGTCGAAGTAGCCCTGCATGACCCCGTTCTCGCCCGGCTGGCCGTGGATGGTGATGTAGGCGTAGTCAAACTCCCTGCGCCTGCCGTTCTCGACAAACGAAAAGTCGTTCTTGTCGATGGGCGCAAGGCTTCTGTCAGGCAGTTCGACATGCCAGTCGATACCTTTCACATCTACTATGTATATGTTGTAACGCTCCTTGTCGAAGAAGGAGTACAGTCCCTGCCCTGAGCGCATGGATACATCGTGTTCTGAAGAGTCGCCGCCGCATACGATGGCGATTGTCCGCTTGGAATCTTTCATTGTGTTGTTTTTATTTTTTTGGATGGGGATGCCATGAATGCCGGCAGGTGTCTTCTTCGCATCGGAACCGGATGCCTTCCGCGATGCTGCCGCGCCGGGTTCTGCCGGTGTCGTCAGTCCGGTCCGGCCGGATTTTCCCCGATACAGTTGTCAATCATCGGCCTTCAGCTGTCCGCTGATAAATCCTCTCCATTTTGCAAGCAGTGAGGAAAGGTCCTCGGGCAGGTCGCTGGTGAAGTTCATCTGTTCGCCCGTGACGGGATGGACGAAGCCCAGCGTGCGTGCGTGCAGTGCCTGGCGGCTGCAGCAGGCGAGACAGTTGCGGATGAATGCCTTGTAGGAACTCGACCGCTGTCCCCGCAGGATTTCGGTCCCGCCGTAACGTTCGTCGCCGAACAGCGGGTGTCCGATGTGCTTCATGTGGGCACGGATCTGGTGTGTCCTGCCTGTCTCGAGGATGCACTCGATGAGTGTCGTATAGCCGAAACGCTCGAGGACACGGTAGTGTGTCACGGCATGTTTCCCCGTTTCGGAGCCGGGAGGGAAGACCGTCATGCGGAGCCTGTCCCTCGGATCCCGGGCGATGTTGCCTTCTATCCGTCCCTCGTCTTCCGTGAAGTTGCCCCATACGAGGGCATTGTAACTGCGGTGTGTCGTCTTGTTGAAGAACTGCTTTCCCAGTGCTGTCTTCGCATCAGGCGTCTTTGCGACAACGAGCAGTCCGCTGGTGTCCTTGTCTATCCTGTGTACCAGCCCCACCTCCGGATCATTCGGATCGAAGGCCGGCATGTCTCTCAGATGCCAGGCGACGGCATTGATCAGCGTGCCGTGGAAGTTGCCTGCGCCGGGATGGACGACAAGTCCGGCAGGCTTGTTGATGACCATCAGTACCGTATCCTCGTAGACGATGTCCAAAGGGATGTCTTCCGCCTCGATGGTGTTGTCGTGCTTCGGACGGTCGAGCATCAGTGTGATGACATCCTCCGGCCGCACCTTGTAGTTGCTCTTCACCGGGGAACCGTTCACATGGATGAATCCTGCATCGGCGGCTTTCTGGATGCGGTTGCGGCTGGAATGCTGCATCCGCTCAAAGAGGAACTTGTCGATTCTGACAGGTACCTGCCCTTTGTCGACGGCGACCCGGAAGTGCTCATACAATCCGCCGTCCGCCTCCTCATCCGCCTCTGCGCCGAGGAGGTCGCCGGCCAGTTCGTCGTCGTATAGCGTTTCTTCGTCAGTTGTCATGTGTCTTTACTCTGTAGGTTTCGGTGAGGACGGGTCGGCGGGAAGCCCGGAGGAGGGGCCGGAGGCCGGTCTGCCGGCTCCCGGCTTGCCCCGTTCGTCCTTTATCTCGTTGCCGTTCTCGTCGACGGGGACCTCCACGTACTCCTCCACTTCATCGTATTTCGGCATTTTCTCTTCTACCTCTACATCCTCGTATTCCGGCTCGTTCAGTCCCGCCGTGTCGCTGATTTCACGTGTGCCGTCGCCTACCTGCAGGACAATGACCGCATCCGACGGAACGCGGTCGCCCGCCTGTACGTGCCTGCCATTGACGAGGATGCCGTAGATCCAGTCTTTCTCGCCCGGTATGTATTCGGGTTCTCCCACCTTGAAGCCCATGGAGAGCAGCTGCGCCTGTGCCTCGCGGAGCGAGTTGTTGTCGATGATGTCGGGGATGACGAGCGACGGTGCGCTGGCGGCGTTGACGGTCACATAGATCACATGGGTGGACTTGATGCGCTTGCCGCCCGCCGGCGACTGTTCGAGAATGCAGTCCGGCGGCAGTTCCTTTACATATCCGGTATCGGTCACTTCTATCGTCAGTCCCATCTTGTCCATGATGTCGACCGCCTCGTCGTACTGCTTGTGGACAACGTCCGGCACCACGATGGATTCGCCGTGATGGGTATAGAAGTCGAGGCCGAACCTGACTCCTATTGCCAGCAACAGCACAAGGATGACGATGGCAAGGATATTGCCCCAGATATATGTGCTGTTGAATTTATGGAAGAATTCTCTTGCTGTCATTCAAATTGTTTGCTTGTCGGTCCGCCGGCCGGTCCGTCCGCCAGTCGGTCCGCCGGCGCATCTCACTATATCGGGACAAAGTTAGATAAAAAAACGGAAAGAAGCAAAGAATAGTCTCTACTTCTTTCCGTTTCCGCATGAAATCCCATAGAGGGGAATGCGCACTCTTCCTTACTTTCCGTGGTGCTCGTCAGACACTGTTAGCTTCTTGCGACCCTTGGCACGACGGGCAGCCAGTACACGACGGCCGTTCTTTGTTGTCATTCTCTCGCGGAAACCGTGCTTGTTTACACGGCGACGGTTGTGCGGCTGAAATGTTCTTTTCATCTTCTTGTCCTATTTTATTGTTGTTTTTATCGTTGATGTACGTGTGGCCGGCAGTAAGGGGAGTCTGCCGTTACGGGCTGCAAAATTACTTAATCTTTTTGAATTAACCAAGGAAACGGTGTTTTTTACGTCTGTTATTTATGTTTTTTTCTATATTTTCCGTAACTTTGCACCGCATTAGCGAGACTGTACCGTATAAAAAAGTAACAAATTAGATATTAACAGATTATGATTAATTCACAGGAAATCAAGATCGGAACATGTATTCGTCTTGATGGCAAGATTTGGACTTGCATCGACTTCCAGCACCGCAAGCCGGGCAAGGGTAACACCGTTATGATCACGAAGCTGAAGAATGTGTCCGACGGCCGCGTGCTGGAGCGTACGTTCCAGGTAGGCTTCAAGCTCGAGGATGTGCGTGTGGAGCGTCGTCCCTACCAGTATCTGTACCAGGATGCTACGGGCTACATCTTCATGAACCAGGAGACGTTCGAGCAGATTCCTATCCCTAAGCACCAGATCACGGGGTCTGACTACATGAAGGAGGGAGATGTAGTAGAAGTCGTTACGGATACCTCTGACGGCACGATTCTCCTGGCCGAGATGCCGGTCAAGACGACCGTGACCATCGCCCACAGCGAGCCGGGCATCAAGGGCAATACGGCTACCAACGCCACCAAGCCGGCGACACTTGAGACGGGGGCTGTTGTCCGTGTGCCGCTTTTCATCAATGAGGGTGAAGTGATCCAGATCGACACCCGCGACGGCAGTTATCTGGGTCGTGTGAACTCCTAAGACGCTCTCCAGGATTCTCCTTGGGCGGTTCTTCGCCTTCCAGGCGGACGGATTCTGCCTTCTTCTGGGTAGCGCATGGCAGGCTGTGTGGCTGGTACGGAAAGAGCAGAAAAGCCTTCTGGAAGCTGAAAGGGAGCAGAAGGATTGGCGGGCTCCGCATACCGGCATGCCGGTGCAGACTTTCGGAGAATGCCTTGACACGCACCGTCTGCGGAAAAGGCAGACCGTTCCGATTCATAGAAAGAGGAGGTATCAGACTTTCTGTCTGAGACCTCCTCTTTCTTTATTCCTGTCACATACAAAGTCCGTCCCGTCGGCCGGGAATCCTGTTCCCGGGCTTCGGGAATGTCGTTCCCAAGGCTTGGGAATCCTGTTCCCAACCGGTTGGGAACAGGATTCCCAGCAGTGTCCATGCTTTTGGCTGACTGCTTTCTTTTCTTGTTTTTATACTCGGCTGGCAGATTGAATGCTTATGGGGTGTTCGGAGAGGAGGCCTCGAATGCAAATGACGCGGTGTCGATTTCCTCTATGCCCGCCGCTGCGGTGACAGGCACGGAACGGCATGATGTCACTGTGCTGATGACCTTGGTTTTAGACAGCAGACATCCAGACGGCGGCTACCGGTCCGTCCAGCCTGGTGCGCTTAAAATCGTCCATCCCATTAGGAAATACCACCATAAGGGACGATGTTCTCATATTTTATTGCTATCTTTGCCATGCCAAGTAGAACTTTGTACTATATTGTTTTTCACCATAAAGTCGGTGAAAATTCTACAGACAGCAAACTCTGAGGAATGTATTGTTCTTCAGAGACTTGTAAAATAAATTAATAATAAATTACGTGTTTAGTCGCGGGATCAAGGTTTAATATAGTCCGTGACATTCTGAAACAATAACAATTATGAAAGGGACTGCATCGCATCTGCTGGAATTCCTTGAAGGGGCTAGAAAGAGATTCATCATACCCGTATATCAAAGAAATTACGACTGGAAGCGTGAAAACTGCAAACAGTTGTTCGACGACCTTGTCAGCGTCGTCAAGGAAGGGAAAAACAGGGTCAGTCCTAAAACCCAGTTGCAAGTCTATCCGCTTAAGCACACAATCTCATAAGTATTTATTACCTTTGCATCATGAAGAGTCACCAATTATTACGTTGCATCTTTCCAGATGTACTTGCCGACTACTTTGATGTTGTCGATATTCAAGAGAGTGTTTCCCAGTTTGACTTTTGGCTTGACGAGCGTAACTTCATGGAAAAGTCAGACCATAAGTTAGGCACTGTAAGCAGTTATGGTTTTACCAGCGAGCGTGTTATTCAGGACTTTCCCCTTCGTGGCAAAGCAGTTTACCTCCATGTTCGCCGTCGCAAGTGGCGTGACAGTTCCAACGGAGAGATATTTACTTATTCATATGATGATTTGACGGCCGAGGGCAGTAAACTATCCCCCGAGTTCGTTTCTTTTTTAAAAGAATAGAATTGAGTCCACTGCAGAGAGCATCGCAAGCATTGGTGCGCACTATGGCGTAAATGGCAAGCTGTTATCCACACAGTACAAGGAACATTTCAGTGATTATCGTAGCTGGAATCAGTTGGATCATGCTCAAGACTGGCTATTGTTTGAAGATAACATAGGAGAGAGTCTAAGTATCGATGAGACCTGTCTAAGCAGTGGCGAGGTTTATACTTTTCTGACCAACAAGGCGGGAAAGGGCGGAAAAGGGACTTTAGTGGCTGTGGTTAAAGGGACCAAGGCTGAGGACGTCATCCAGGTTCTCAAGAAGATAAACCTTTCTAAACGGAAGACTGTCAAGGAGATAACACTCGATTTGTCATCTTCGATGATGCGCATAGCCCGCTCTGTTTTTCCCAAAGCACTTATTACCAATGACAGATTTCATGTGCAGAAACTATATTATGATGCTCTGGATGACATGCGTATCGCTTACCGATGGATGGCAAGAGATAAAGAGAATGAGGAGATAAAAGAAGCTAAAAGTAAGGGTAAGGAATATATACCATTTAGATACAGCAATGGTGACACGCGCAAGCAGTTGCTCGCCAGAGCAAAGTTCATATTGACCAAGCACAAGACCAAGTGGACTGAAACACAGAAAGGTAGGGCACAGATCATCTTTGAACATTATCCGACACTGAAAAAGGCATATGATTTGGCTATGAAACTTACCGACATTTATAACATCAAGAGCATCAAGGATGCTGCAAGGCTGAAGCTGGCAAAATGGTTTAATGAGGTTGAAGAGCTGGGAGTGGACAATTTCTACACAGTGATTGACACGTTTGAAAATCATTATCAAACCATACTCAATTTCTTTGTAAACAGAGCTACGAATGCAAATGCCGAGTCATTCAATGCTAAGGTTAAGGCATTCAGGGCACAGTTCAGAGGAGTTACAGATATTCCTTTCTTTTTATATAGGCTTATGAAATTGTGTGTTTAAGCGGGTAGGCTTGCAACTGGGTTTTAGGACTGACCCGAAAAACACTCACTTCTTTGGTAGCATAGTGTCGTATGCTCACAGCAGGGACGAAGTTATACTCATTGACGGTCAACAGCGCATAACCACTATCTCGCTGATTCTTATTGCAATGATCAATGCCATGAAGAAGGGTATCTGTGTTCCTGGTGATTCAAGGTTGCCGGAGATATTGGAGGATACGTATATCATAGATAAGTATAGGAGGGATGAAAGAAAAGTCCGGCTGAAGCCCTTCCGTGATGACTGTACGGCTTTTGACCGGCTGATATATAACGAAGAGACGGAATATATTCAAGATTCTAAGGTTACTGTCAACTACAACTATTTCTACGATAGGATTGTGCAGATAAAGGAACTGACACCAGACGAACTGTACAGGGCCATTGACAGTCTTGAGATCATTGATATAGAACTGGAACCGCAGCACGGCGATAATCCGCAGTTGATATTCGAGAGTCTGAACTCTACTGGGCTTGATTTGACGGAGGCCGACAAGATAAGGAACTTCGTATTGATGAACTTGCCCCCGGACATTCAGGAACAGTTCTACGACAGGTATTGGAATAAGATAGAAAAATGCAGTGGTAACGAGCTGGACGGTTTCGTCAGGAATTATCTGACCATTAAGCAAGGAACTATTCCTAATCAAAGGAAGATATACTTCGCTTTTAAGGAATTTACCAAGCGTTACGACGGCATAGAAGGAGTGCTGCAGGAAATGCTTGTTTATGCCGATGCTTATCATGGCATCAAGACTTTTCAGGTGGGCGCTAAAGACACCAATGAGATTGCCAGACGACTGGATCTGCTTGAAATGACGGTTGCCTATCCCTTCCTGATGGCATTCCTCGTTTATGCCAGGGAGGTGGGATTGCCGTTGACGGAAATCTATAAAGTATTCTCGTGCATCGAAACCTTCATCTTCCGTCGCCTGATGTGCGACCTGCCGACCAATGCACTTAACAAGATATTTGCGACACTTCATGATGCGGTCCTGAAGAACAAAAAGGAAACGGACAACTATTCATCCGTACTGATTTATATCCTTGAAAGCAAGAAGCTGTCGAGTGCGTTCCCCAAGGATGAAGAGTTTATCAACGGCTTCACGACAAAAAAGGTCTATTCAATGCGGACCAAGAACAAGATGTACATCTTTGAACGGTTGGAAAATGGCAGCAGCAAAGAAAAGAACGATGTGGTGGAGAATATGGAGGAAGGCATCTTGACCATAGAGCATATCATGCCACAGACATTGAGTAATGCCTGGAAGCGGGAACTTGGCACAGAATGGGAAACCATACAGGAGAAATGGCTGCACACCATATCAAACCTTACGCTAACTGGTTATAACATCAAGTACAGCAACAGACCCTTCGCTGAAAAGCGAGATATGGAGAATGGCTTTAAGCAGAGTGGGTTGAGGATGAACCATTACATCGCCCAGTTTGACAAATGGAGTGAAGAGGAGCTGGAACAGAGAAAGCAAGAACTTTCATGTTTGGCGAAGGCTATTTGGAGCTATCCTGAAACAGACTTCGTGCCGGAGGTGCAGGATGATGATGTGGTCAGTCTGTCAGAAGACAACGGTATTTCTACCGGACGTAAGATACTGTACTATATCTTCCAAGAAGAGAGGGAAGATGTGGGTGAATGGTCAGAAATGATGTGGGCTGTTATCAACAGACTGTTTGCTCTCAATCCTATTCTGTTGTATGAGGAGGCTAAAAGTAACAGGAATGTCTGGTTCTCCACTACTGAGGCAAGTAGGCACTATAAGAAAATAGCCGAAGGATTGTACTACCGTCCTTCAAGAAGCAACACATGGAACAAAATGGCCATTCTGAAGAACCTCTTCCGTCTGTATCAGATCGACGAGGATGATTTACAATTTGGGCTAAAACCGATAAGACAGTAGCATTATGGCTACATCTAAAAATACGGAAAAACATTTTTCTGAGAAGTTCGGAACCGGATGGGGAGTATGCTTTTCGGCATTGAAAATCTTCTCATCAGGCTTTGGAACAGGCTGTTATGTAAAAGAAACATTGTCCAGAATCCTCTAAAGAAAAAGCGTTTCCTTTGTCCGGCTGGCTTATGGCTCTGGTTCTGGATTTTCCATCTGAATTCGGTCTCAATCAAAAGAATGAGCCCCAAGAGGCATTGCACGAACTGAAAAAGGCGAACTGCATAATACTTATCCCGGATTCAGGTACTTCCTGAATGCTGTCGGCGGTGTGGTTGGGTGGCTTTGGTTGACTGCTTTTCGTCTTGTTTTTAAACCCGGCTGACGTTTTCATGGTCTGCTGCACGGCATTCTGGAGTATTTCCGTCCGGGTGACGGCTGCTGCAGATCAGAATATGACATACGGACGCAGCCGTTCGATGGCTTCCGGAGGGAAGTCCTTGGACAGGCGGAGCTGGGCAAGACCGGTCAGTTTTCCTTTCAGCCGCCTGTAGTCGCAGATGACCCTTGCCTGGTAGAAGTTCAGGTAAGGATGGCGGCGCAGCTGGCTGAGCGTAGCGGTGTTGAGGTTTATCTTGTCCGTATGTGGATCGCTGATGGAGAAGTAAGGCAGCGCTTCCTCGGGAAACCCCTCTATCTCCAGCAGCTGTCCTACGGCCACGTATCCGCCCAGCCGTCTGCCGTAACTGATGATGGCACGTGCCCAGCCCGACCCGATTCCGGGGACTTTCTTCAGCTGGCTGGTGTCGGCGGCAGCAAGGTTGACGTGCTCTCCGGCTTTCAGTTTCAGCGGATAACGGATGGTGTCGCGGTCGTATTCCTTGTAAGGTTTGTAAGTGTTCCTGGCTTTGTAGGCCTCGTAAGCCGCATGGGCCGCCTGCTTCTCTGCCTCTTTCCGGGCAATGTAATGCTGTACGGAGGGGAGGGTAGAGGCCGGTTCATAGTCATCGCCGATCGTGATGTAAGGTGCTAATTCTCTGTATTGTCTGCGTGTAAGTCCGTAGAGGCGGGCAAAGTCCATGGGCGACCGGTAGACTCCGCCTTTGGAACGGTATTTCAGGATATTGCGTATCTGGAAGGGAGCCAGTCCCAGCTGTTGCAGTTCATCGGCCGTAGCGGTGTTGGGATCAAAGGGGAACAGCTGCTTGCCGTTTTCCATTTCATATACCGGTAGCTGTTTCCGTCTCGGGAAGGAAGCGGTCGGCCGGAGGGGGAGGGAATCGTCCTTTCCAGCTGCCGTCTCTTCTGTTCGGCTGCCGACGAAGACAATCAGTCCAAGGCAGATGAGGACGAAGACCAGCAGGGACAGGATTACTTTCCGGTCGGAATGGTGGAGATAGAAGAGAGATTTAAGGTTCATGTGGAGGGAGATTTTCAGGTGGATTCGGTGGATGCCGGCGTTGACAGGGATGCCGGCGGATAGCGTGGGGTGAGTAGGATTCCGTCCCCTCCCCTCTCAGAGGAGGAGGGGGGAGTTTCAGAATATGCCCAGCTGATGCAGGAAGATGGCAAGGATGGCCACCGGACAGATGAAGCGGATCAGGAAATAGTATGTCCCGAAGAATGGGCTGCGGGCTGTTCCCCAGTTGGTGAACTCATCCCTGACCAGCTGTTTCGGTACGTACCAGCCGATGAACAGGCAGGTAAGAAGACCGCCGACGGGAAGGAAAATCTGTCCGGTCACGAAGTCGAATACGTCAAAGAGGTCTGTACCCGCTAACTTGAGGAAGCTCCAGTCGCCCAGGGACAGAGAGCACACTGCTCCGATGACGGTGCAGCAGGCGGTGACGATCAGTGCCGCGCGGGGGCGGCTGATGTGCAGCTCCTCCTGGAAGAAGGCCGTGCTCACTTCGTGCAGGGAGATGAGGGAGGTTAGGGCGGCCATGGACAGAAGCAGATAGAACGACAGGGAGATGACGTAGCCCGCGACAGGCATGCCGGCAAAAGCTTGTTCAAAGACATTCGGCAACGTGATGAAGATGAGCGAAGGCCCGCTGTCGGGTCTTACCCCCACGGAGAAGGCCGCCGGGAAAATCATCAGGCCGGCAAGGATGGCGACGACGGTGTCGATGAAGCCGATCTGTACGGCCGAGTTCAGCAGTCTGGTATGGCGGCTGTAATATGACGCATAGGTGCAGATACAGCCCATCGCAATGCTCATGGAATAGAACGACTGCCCCAGAGCGCCCAGGAAGACATCGCCCGTGACCTTGCTGAAGTCGGGCTTCAGGAGGAACTCGATTCCCTTTCCCGCTCCCGGAAGCAGGCAGGATGCAACGACGATGGCAAGCAGCAGCAGGAAAAGGGCGGGCATCATGATCTTCGAGGCACGCTCTATACCGTTCCGCACTCCGTGGATGATGACGTAATGGGTGATGAGGAGGATGGCGGCTGTCCACAGCACCGGCTTCCACGGATTGGTGGAGAAGCCTGAGAAATAGGACTGGAAATAGGCCGGTGACCCGTGCAGGTGATTCATGACGGAGGCCAGACCGTATTGTAGACACCAGCCGGAGACAACGGCATAGTAACCGGTGATGAGAAAGCCTGTGAGGACTCCCAGGTAGCCTACCCATTTCCAGGCCGTCCCGTTGGACAGCTTCGTATAGGCACGTGCCGTGTTCGAGGCTGCATGACGGCCGATGATGAACTCGCTGACCATGCACGGCAGTCCCAGCAGCAGGATGCAGCCGATATAGATAAGGATGAAGGCCGCACCGCCGTTCTGCCCTGTCATATAAGGAAAACGCCACACATTGCCCAGACCGACGGCGCCGCCTGCTGTGGCAAGAATCATTCCTATTTTACTTCCGAACTTTGCTCTTTTTTGTTGAACCATGTAAATTTACTTTGTATAGATACGCAAAATTACAAAAAAATATCTACTTTTGTATCAGATCAGAAGTAAAATATGAGATTATATCGGCATATCTTAACCCGGTTCCCATTCAGCTGTATCATCATTGCAGGTATCTGGGTGTTGTGTTTCATGGACATTCCGGAGACTCCTTTGAGCGAGGTCAGGTTCATTGACAAGTGGACGCACAGTGTGATGTACCTGGTGTTGAGTCTGACCATCAGCCTCGAATACCTGTACAGGGTCAAGCCCGCCGGCTCCCGCTTCCTTGCTGTCTGGGCATGGCTCATGCCGGTCGTCATGGGCGGACTTATCGAAATCCTCCAGGCCAGCTGTACGGGGGGACGGCGCAGCGGAGAGTGGCTCGACTTCCTTGCAGATGCGGCAGGCTCGACGATAGCCTTGGCTATCGGTATTCTTCTGGCACGCTGTCACGCCAGGTCCTGAACGGATTTCTCCGCATGTAGGAGTTGTAGAAATGCCGGTTCCCGGTCACTTCCGTACCGATGAAGTCGGGTTTTTCAAAGGCTTCTTCCTCACTGCCCAGTTCCACTTCGGCCATGACGAGCCCGTCGTTGTCACCATGGAACTCATCCACTTCGAAGATATGTCCGCCGAAAGGGACGAGATACCTGTGCTTGTCTATCACGCCCGGCTCACACAGCTGCATAAGCTGCCGTGCCTCCTCAAGCGTTATCTCCTTCTCGAATTCGTAGCGGGACAGACCGCCGTCACGGGACGGCCCCTTGATGGTCAGGTAGCCCTTGTCATCCCGGATGCGGATGCGGACAGTGTTGACGGCGGCGAAATAGCCCTGTTGTATATGGCTGCAGCTGCTTGCCAGCCGTTTCCAGCCCATCCTTTTATGTACCAGGAATTTCCTTTCTATCTCCAATCCACTCATCGGTTGCTTTCTTGTTAATGTGTTCTGACAATCTCCTCCTTCTGACGGATGCCGCCTCCTTCCGTTGTGGAGGTGTGCTGTCGCGGCAGTTGGTTGCCGTTGTCCCCCATGCGAATAGATGCTGCCTGTCGTAGCAGCCAGGCGGCTGTTTCTTCAGGGAGGTGTTCCGGCAGCAGTAGCCGGACAGCTTCTTTTGCGGGGTCAGATGGTTGCGGTCGCCACGATTACGTATGCTATCGCCAATAGGATCAGCACTGCACCGATCCAGAAGATGACACGTTTTGCCTGTTTTTCCTGTTTCTGTTCCCGTGCTTTGCGGTTCAGTTTGCTTCTTTCACTCATAGTTATATTTTTTTTAAAAGGTTGATTCTTTTTAGGCGATGAGCGGTGATGATGACCTCCTCATCCCCTCCGGGGGGAGGGGGAGGCCGTGGGTGTGATGAGCCTTGTCCCAACCGGCTTCTGCAGTCGCTCCCCTCCTTCAGAGGGTCGGAGAGAGGGCTACTCTTCTGACGGGAACTCCATCAGGTAAGCCTTGATGAAGGCGTCAATCTTGCCGTCCATCACGCCATCCACGTCCGATGTCTGGTAATTGGTACGGTGATCCTTCACCCGCCGGTCGTCGAAGACGTAGCTGCGGATCTGGCTGCCCCACTCGATCTTTTTCTTTCCGGCCTCAATCTTCGCCTGCTCCTCCATGCGTTTCTTCATCGCACGGTCGTAGAGCTGAGACTTCAGAAGCTGCATGGCCTTGGCACGGTTCTTGGGCTGGTCGCGCGTTTCCGTATTCTCGATGAGGATTTCTTCCTGCTCTCCTGTGTCCGGATCTTCATACTGGTAACGCAGGCGGACACCCGACTCCACCTTGTTGACATTCTGTCCGCCGGCACCGCTCGATCGGAAAGTGTCCCAGCTGACACGTGCCGGATCGACATATACCTCGATGGTATCGTCCACCAGCGGCGTGACGAAAACGCTGGCGAAACTCGTCATGCGCTTGCCTTGCGCATTGAACGGACTGACGCGGACCAGACGGTGTACGCCGTTCTCGCTCTTCAGATAGCCATAGGCGTATTCTCCGCCCTCGAACTTCATCGTCACGCTCTTGATGCCGGCCTCGTCCCCTTCCTGGATGTCGGAGACGGTCACCTTGTAGCCGTGCGCCTCCCCCCAGCGCATATACATCCGCATGAGCATGGATGCCCAGTCCTGGCTCTCCGTGCCGCCGGCACCGGAGTTGATCTTCATCACGCACTCCATCGGGTCTTCCTCCTGGCGCAGCATATTCTTGAGCTCCAGGTCTTCGATCACCTTGAACGCCTTGTCGTAAGCCGTATCGACCTCTTCCTCCGTGACGAGTTCGTCCTTGTAGAAATCAAATGCGAGCTGTGCCTCGTCTGTCAGCGACCGCGCCTGATCGTAGCCTTTGATCCACTTTTCTATTCCCTTGACTTTCTTCATCTGCTCCTGTGCGCGCTTCGGGTCGTCCCAGAAGTCGGGCGCCTGTGTGCGGAGCTGTTCTTCTTCAAATTCTATCCGCTTCCTGTCGATGTCAAGATAGCGGTGCAGTGCGTCGGTACGCACTTGGATGTCTTTTAGCTGGTCTGCTGTTATCATTGTTTCTTTTTTCTTTTATCGGTGTATGCGGGGGCGGCTCCTGCCGAGGCTAGCAGGACTAGCAGGACTGGCGGGGACTGTCAACAGCGGTAATACTGTCTCAGAAGAGATCCGTTGACGCGTCCGACTGGCCATCCACCCTTTCGCTTATTCCTCATACATCTTGTCAATCACGTCCTGGTAACGGCGGTTGACCACCGAACGCTTCAGTTTCAGCGTATTCGTCAGCTCACCGCTCTCCATCGAGAAATGATGCGGAAGGAGGGTGAAACGCTTGATCTGCTCGTAGGGTGCGAGCCGCTGCTGCAAGGTGTCGATGCGCTCACGCATCATTGCATTGACCTGCCTGTTCCGGCACAGATCTTCCCGGTCCTTGAAGCCGATATGGTTCTCCTTGGCCCATTCTTCCAGCACGCTGTATTCCGGAACGATCAGTGCAGAGACGAACTTCCGCTGGTCGGCGATGACGGAGACCTGCTCGATGAACTTGTCCACCAGCAGCATTCCTTCCACCATCTGCGGTGCCACGTACTTGCCGTTGGAGGTCTTGAAGAGGTCTTTGATGCGCTCCTTCAGGAACAGCTCTCCGTCCTTCAGGTAACCGGCGTCACCTGTATGGAAGAAGCCGTCCTTGTCGAAAGACTCCGCATTCGTTGTTTCACGGCGGAAATAGCCCGGCGTGATCGTCGGCCCTTTCAGCATCACTTCTCCCGTATCACTGATTTTGATTTCGATGCTGTCTATCGGCCGTCCTACAGACCCGATGGTGTAAGGTTCGCCCAGACGGTCGCAGGTGACCGTGGCCAGACTTTCCGTCAGACCGTACCCGACGATCATGTTCAGGCCGATGCTGTGTACGAACTCCTCGACCTCCGGTGAGACGTAGGCGCCCGCTGTCGGGAAGATGTTCGGATGTTCCAGTCCCAGCTGTTTGCGGACGAGGCTCAATATCGTTCTGTTGACGACTTTGTACTCCATCTCCAGTGCCAGCGGGACACGTCTCCCTCGTGCCAGATACTGTACGTTGCGTTTCCTTCCGACACCCAGAGCGTGGTAGAAGAGCTTGCGCTGGACGGCGCTGGAATTGTCCATGCGTTCTTTGACGGCTACAAAGACCTTCTCCCAGAATCGGGGTACGGCCGACATGCACGTCGGATGCGTCTCCCGCATGCTCTGCTGGATCTCCTTCGGATAAGTGTTCACAATCATCTGCGCACCCTCCGAGAGGGCAAGGTAGGACCATCCGCGTTCGAAGACGTGCGTGAAAGGCAGGAAATTGATGATGCGGTCGTTCTCGTTTACTTCAACACATTTGCCGTTCGCCTCCAGGGCGGCACGGTACATCCTGTAGGTCAGCACGACGCCCTTGCTCTCGCCTGTCGTCCCGCTTGTATAAAGTATGTTGCAAATGTCCTCGTCGTTCGCTTCCGCCCAGCGTTCCTCCACTTCCGGTTCCCGGGGCAGTCCCTCTCCTAACTTCAGGAAATCCTCGAAATAGATGCTGTTGGGGTCATGCGAGCTGATGCGCACGCTCGGGTCGAAGACGATGATGCGTTCCAGCGTCGGACAGAGTGCGGCGACGCGGTGCGCCTTGTCATACTGCTCCTGTTCGCCTGCGAAAAGGAATCTTACGCTTGCATTCTGGATCATGTATTGTATCTGCTGCTCTGAGCTGGTGGCGTAAAAGGGAATGCTGATTACGCGGACACCGTATGCACCGAAGTCAGTGTAAAGATACTGTATGCAGTTCTGTGCGAATACTGCGATTGTCTCCTGCGGTTTCATTCCGAGGTTCAAAAGGGCGTTTGAAACCTCCTTCACCCGCATTGAAAACTGGTTCCATGAGACATTCTTCCACTTCAGACTGCCGAAGCTGCGGAAAGTCAGTGCCGTTTTCGATCCGTATTTCTTGGCTTGTTCGTGAATAAGAACAGAAAGATGACTGTTTGTCTGCATTGTTTTCTGGTTTTATGTATGCTGCAAAAAAAACATGGGAGAGGGCAAAAGAGACTTGCTTTCAACCTGCCGGTGCAGTTTATTTCTGCAAATATAAACATTTATCTGCAAAACAGAAAATAATTTAAGTGTTTAATTGCAATTTCCCTCTCTCCCTCCCTCTTGTTCTATTGCGAAGAAAAGAACAATAATGTTCTTTCGCAGAGCACTCCTTCCTGTCTGGAAATTGACCGGATTCCCTCCGGAATCCTACCGGCCGTCACCCGGATTCCAAACAAGCCTTACTTGGACTTCAATCAGGCCTCACTTGGGCTTCAATCAGGCCTTGTTTGCACGGCAATCAGGCACCTCTTCCCAACGGGTCTGTAACCTGCTGAAAATCAGGATTCCCACAACCTGCTTTTTGCGGACATGGAAGCCCGTCGGCATCCGCATTCCACGGCCTCTCCGCAGAATCCTTTTTTACCTTCACAGACAACCGTCATTTCTGCCGGCGGAGAATTGCGAGCGACAGAAGTCGTATGACAGGACGAGACCCGGAGAAGAGTCTTCACATCACTCCTCTCCGGGCCTCCCATATATAATAAGGTGTCAGCCGGATCAGCGCAGCCACTGTTCCGGGTTCAGCTTGGCCGTCTCCTTGCGCAGCTGGAACTGCAGAATGCCGCTCCTGCCGACGGTTCCGATGGTCTGCCCTGTGCCTACCTTCTGTCCTTTGCCGACACTGACGGAACCGAGGTTGGCGTAGACGGTGATGTAGATACCGTGGCGGATCATCACCACGCTCATGCCGCCTGCCATGAAGACACCGCTCACCTCGCCCATGAAGACGCTGCGGACAGCACTTCCCGGTGCGCCTTTGATGTTGATGCCGTCGTTGTTCAGGCGGATGTTCGACATGCCGGCAACGTTGTACTGGCCGAAATGGCTGACGATGTGTCCCGACAGCGGCATCGGCAGCCGTCCGCGGTTGTTGGCGAAACTGCCGGTTATGGCACGGTCGGCAGAGCTGAGCATGTCATTGCTCTCTGCCGCCGAAGCCCTTGCCGCAGCTGCCTCACGGGTCGCCCGCTCCCGGTCGGCCGCCGCCTTGCGCTCGGCCGCCACACGGGTGGCCTCAGCCTCCCGGGCAGCCTGGTCGGCACGTGCTTTCTCCTGTGCGGCCTTTGCCTCTGCCCTCTCCTGGTCGGCACGGGCTGCAGCTTCCTGTTGTTCGGCCTTGCGGATGGCCCGTTCACGGGCGGCAGCACGCTCCTTCTGCAAGGCCTCCTGCCGTGCCTTTTCGGCTGCGGCGCGGGCTGCGGAGGCACGTGCCGCAGCTTCCTGGCGTGCTTTCTCAGCCGCTTCTGCCGCCGCACGTGCCTCCGCCTTGGCTTTCTCCTCACGTGCCCTCGCCTCTGCGATGCGCCGTGCATTCTCGCGTGCCGCCGCTTCGGCCGCCGCCTTCTTGCGGGCCAGCTCCTCTGCGCGTTTCTTCGCAGCGGCCGCCCGTGCCGCCGCCTGCGCCTTGGCTTCAGCGATGGCACGGGCACGTGCCTTCTGTATCTCTATCTGGATGAGGCGGTCGATCTGTGCATTCAGTGCCTGCTGCTGCTGGCGGCGCTGTGCGATTACTCCCTGAAGCACCTTCTGGTCGTTCTGCAGAGAGGCCACGACCGCCTGCTGTTCGACACGCTTGCGTTCCATCTGGGCGTGTACCTGCCGGTCCTTGTAGAGCAGACTGCTCTTGTTGCCGCGTACCTGTCTCAGCTGGGTATGCTTCTGGTCCACCTGCTGCTGCTTGGCCTTGAGCTGTTCGCCCTGTGCCCGCTGGTAGGCGGCATACTCCCGCACGAAGCGGAGGCGGCGGTACATCTGCGTCAGGCTCTTGGCCGAGAAGACGAACATGAGCTTGTCCTGTATGCTGCGGTGGCGTGCCATGTAGCGCATGGAGCGGATGAAGCGGGCGCGCCGTTCGCCCAGCTGCGCTTCAAGGGAGGAGAGCTGTCCCTTCAGGATGCCGATGTTCGTGTCCAGTCCCTTGATGTCGGTGGCGATGTTGTTGATGGTCTTCTGGTGCTGTCCGATCTCCGTATCGAGTCGGACGATCTTCTGCAGGCGGTTGTCGACATCCTTCTGCTTCACCTTCACTTCCTCCTCGTGTTCTGATATTTCCTTCTGCAGCTGCTGGTTCTGTTTCTGCAGGCCTTTGATTTCCTCCGTGGTCACGTAAGCCGGAGCTTTGGCACCTTTCCTGCCGGTACGCACATTGCGCCCTGCCGTCTTCCCATGTGTGTCCTGTACGGGCTTTGCCTGCGGTTGGCCTTTTACCTGTACCTGCCTGCCTTTAGCCTGTGGCTGTTCCTTGCCGGCGGTCTTCCGCTGCCCTTTGAGGCGGGAAGCCGGCATCCCGGTCATTATTTTATGTGCGTTCTTCTGTGCGGCCCCGCCTTTCCCGGTTCCGGTGGAGGGAGCCTGTATGGGCTGGATGACAGGTGTCTTCAGCTTTGCGCCGTTCTTCTTCGTATGCTGTGCAAAGACTGTCAGCATCCCGATCGACGAGAACAGGAATGATAGAAAAAGTCGTTTCATTTAAAAGTTCATTAGTTTGCCGAGGATTTCCTCTACGCTTACTTTCTTGTATTTGTCCGAAGGAGTTGTGAAAGGCTCCCAGTCGCCGGCGTCGCTGAAGCCGTCGAGCTCAAAGCTGGCTTTGAGCGTCTTCGCCGGCCGCTGACCGATGGCCGGCGTATGGATTTCTACCGACTGACTGGCGGGGAACTGCTTTGAGCCGAAGGGTCTGAAATCTTCATAGAACCAGGAAAGTTCTGATGTGCCGTGGGTGGGGCTGGTGTAAGAGACTGCGGTGTGTGCAATCTGATCCCATAGGGCGGGTATGACCCACTTGTAGGTCATCTTGCCATCCCTCAGAACGATTTTCGCACTGCCGTCAACCTCCAGCCGATGGGTGTCGACCGAGAACTGTGACATATCGGCCTCGCTCACTCTCTGCTGGCGGGGGATGAACAGCTGATTCCAGAAAAGCGCCTGGAGCGTGTAGAAGCTGATGCCGTTGTCACGCAGGAAGGCGACATCGTTGTAGCCTGCCTTTACGTATTGCTTGTGGATGCGGTCGATGAACAGGACATAATCCTTTGTGAACTCGATGCGTCCTATCTCGCTTCTGAGGATCGGAATGAGCAGCTGCAGACGGACGACCTCGTCCTTGCGCATACGGAGAATGCCCGGAACGGTGATGTCCTTGCGGCCGTTGTTGACCGTAAAAGTAAGGTTCGACACGACATTCTTCTGATAAAGCGCCTTGTCGGATATGTGCTGTACGTAGGAAAGTTTATGGCTGGTCGAGTCCGCTGCCGGCCGGGGCGTGTCGCCGGGCGCGGGCTTCTGCTCCATCAGCGTTTTATGTGTACCGCATGAAGCCAGTAGGAGAGCCGTCATGCCGGCAAGCAAGATCTTTGTCGTTTTCATTCTGCTATGTATTTTTTCAGTTGTATCTTCTTTTTCAGTGTGGCACTCGCATTGCCCCCTTCGAGCGACTGCCGCCAGTACTCGAGGGCCTTCTCCATGTCGCCGGTCTGCGCATAGATGTCGCCGGCATGTTCCTTGACGACCCCGCTGAGTGTCGAGTCGTTTCGGATGGCCTGCTCGATGTAGATCTTCGCCTCCTCATACCGTTTCTCCTGGAAGAGGATCCATGCGTAAGTATCGAGGAAGGTGCTGTTGGAAGGTTCGGCCTTGATGGTCTTGTAGCTCATCTGCTCGGCCTTCGTGAGGTTCTTTTTCTCCACGCTGAGGTAATAGGCATAGTTGTTCAGCGCCGCCGTATTGTCCGGTTTCCACTGCAGGCAGCTGTCGTAGGCCTGGAAGGCCTCTCCGTTGCGTCCTTTCTCGTGGAGGATGTCGCCCATGATGGCGTAGAAGTCCGACACGATGTCGGGGTTGCTGTCGGGTCTGATCTGGTCGACTCCTTTCCGGAATGTCGCCAGGGCGGCATCATTCTCATGCTTCTGGTACTGCGCCATTCCCTGGAAGTAATAGAACGCCATCTCGTCCGGATTGTATTCCAGAGCCGGCCGGCAGATGGCGATCACCCGGTCGTAGTCCTCCGTCTCCCAGATGTTCTGGATGAGGAAGATCCTCGCCCTCGAATTGTCGGGTTCTGCTTCTATGGCCTGTTCGTAGACCCGGTTGATGTCGGCCTTCGGCATTTTGCGGAGTGTCATGTAGGCCGCTTTCAGCATGAGGATGTCGGCATTTTCCTGCGGGGTCGCCAGGGCCGTGGAGAAGAGGCGCATGACTTCCGTGCTGTCGGGGTTGTTGTCTTTCTGACTGGCTGCTATGACCTGCCGCAGCAGTTCCACCTTTGTATTCTGCTCCGTCTTGGCCGACTGCAGGAGTTCCTGCCGGATGGCATTTACAGTCGGCTGGTCGCCGATGCTGTTGTAGTAATCCATCATCGAGAGCCGGGCGGGCGAGTTGGCAGGATCTTCCTTCAGCACGTCGCGGTATTTCTGCAGGGCTTCCTTCTTCTTGCCGTTCTGCAGAAGCCAGTTCCCAAACATCACCTGGTAGTTGAGGTCGAGTGGATGGCTGTCGACAAGCGACTTCAGTTCGTCATACTCTTTGCGTTTCTCCCCCAGCTGCTCGTAGATCTGCATCTTGCTGAGTGAGATCTGCTCGTTGCTGCCTTCGACGGTCTCCAGCCGTTCCAGCGTACTGATCATCTTCCGGTAATCATTCTGCGAGCCGTAGAGCTGGTAGAGTAGCTGCAGCACGTCGGTGCGTGCCTTGTTGGAATCATAGAGCCGTTCATAGGCTCTGATGGCGTCGGGATAATCTTTCTGCGTCACGTAGAGCTGTCCGAGCTTCTCCTGATAGGCCGTGTTGTCCGGGTCAAGTGCCGCCGCCTTCTCGAAGTATGCACGTGCCAGGGAGTCGTTCTTCATGTCCACATAATAGCCCGCCAGCTGGAAATACACCTCCGGCGCCAGCGGATTGAGGTCACGGGCATGGCACAGGAGGTCGAAGGCAGCTGTCAGGTTGCCCATGTCCTGCTGCCGCAAAGCCTCCAGATAGAAGTAATCATAGCTTTGCAGACTGTCCTTCCGGTCGGCCTGCACCGCCAGCGAAGCCCCCGTCAGCAGCAGGACGAGGAAGAGCCGGCGCATCTTTTTGACGTTCAGTATATTCTTGTCGAACATTTATCGGATACCTTTCTCTGTCTTCACTTCAGGCCTGTATGTCCGTAGCCGCCTTCGCCCCGTTCGGTCTCGTCCAGCTCTTCCACCTCGGCAAACGCCGCCTGTTCGTGGCGTGCGATGACCATCTGGGCGATGCGTTCACCGTCGTTGACAGTGAAAGGCGCATTGGACAGGTTGATGAGCAGCACCATGATTTCTCCCCGGTAATCGGCGTCGACCGTGCCTGGAGAATTGAGGACGGTCAGCCCGTGCTTCAGAGCCAGTCCGCTGCGTGGCCGCACCTGTGCCTCGAATCCGGCAGGAAGAGCGATGTGAAGTCCGGTAGGAATGAGCCTCCGCTCCATGGGCTGCAATACAATCGGGGTGTCGATATTGGCACGGAGATCCATCCCCGCACTCTGTGAAGTGGCATAGGCAGGAAGCTGCTGATGCCCTTTATTGATTACTTTTATCCGTATCATTGTCATATAATAAGGTGCAAAATTAAGCAATTAATACCATAAAACTATATTTATACGGGCTAAAAAGATGGTTTTTAGCCAATTTTAATTACTTTTGCGTGTGGCTTTCAATATTCCGCCTCAACCCGACACCCCGTCGGCAATTCATCAACACCCAACACTTATGGACTGGCAACGACTCATCTCCAACAAGCGGCTCGGACAGGAAGACCGGCACGCACTGCGGCACGACGACCGCTCCGAGTTCAAACGCGACAGCGACCGGCTGATTTATTCCGCACCGTTCCGGCGGCTGCAGAACAAGACCCAGGTGTTCCCGCTTCCGGGCAGCGTCTTCGTACACAACCGCCTTACCCACTCGCTGGAGGTGGCTTCACTGGGCAAGTCGCTGGGCGATGACGTAGCACGGAAACTGACGGAAGTCCATCCGGAGCTGCGCGGGACGCTCTTCGAAGAGATCGGCACGATCGTACAGACAGCCTGCTATGCGCACGACATGGGGAATCCTCCGTTCGGTCACAGCGGCGAGAAGGCCATCCAGGCATTCTTCATCGAAGGGCCGGGAGCCGGTCTGGAGAAGGATGTGAGCCGCCGCTTCTGGGACGACATCACCCACTTCGAGGGCAACGCCAACGCCTTCCGTCTGCTCACGCACCGTTTCCTGGGCAGAAGGGAGGGCGGATTCGTCATGACTTACAGTACGCTGGCCAGCATCGTGAAGTACCCCTTCAGCTCTTCCTATGCAGGGAAGCACGGCAAGTTCGGATTCTTTGCCACGGAGGAGAAAACGTATCAGAAGATAGCAGACGAACTGGGCATTATCCGCAAAGACGGTTCGGCGGAAGGCATCTGCTACGTCCGACATCCGCTGACCTATCTGATGGAGGCAGCAGACGACATCTGCTATGAAATCATGGACATCGAGGATTCGCACAAGCTCAAGCTCCTGTCGTTTGAGGAGACCGCCGACCTGCTTCTCGGCTTTTTCGATGAGCAGGCGAAGCAGAGCATCCGCAGGCGGATAGAGGAGGAAGGGGTGACCGACCGGAACGAACAGGTGGTTTACTTCCGGGCCTGTGCCGTGGGTCTGCTGGAGGCAGAGTGCGTCAGGGTCTTTGTCGAACGCGAGGAGGAAATTCTCAACGGGACGTTCGAGGGGTCGCTCATCCAACATATCTCCGAACTGCCCTGTCAGGCTTACAGGCACTGTACGGAGGTGTCCAAAGACAAGATTTACCGCAGCAAGGCCGTACTCGACGTCGAACTGTCAGGCTATAAGATCATGGAGACACTCATGGAAGCCCTCATCGGTGCAGCTGTCGAGCCGGACCATTTCCACAGCCAGCAGCTCATCCACCGCTTCTCCAGCCAGTACGACATCCAGAGTCCCGACAAGGAGACCCGCATCATGGCTGTGCTCGACTATATCAGCGGCATGACGGACATCTATGCTCTGGACATCTATCAGAAGATAAACGGAATCAGCCTGCCGCTGGTATAGTGAAGCCTCCCCCGGCTCTTCAGAAGGAGGGGAGTGCCTGACGGAAGCCAGTCAGGGTAAGACTCATCACCGCTTATCACTGCTTATCACCGCTTATGGAAAATCAATATAAGAAAACCTTCCCCGACCTCATGGCTGGGAAGAAAATCATCTACGTTCACGGCTTCATGTCAGCCGGATCCACCCACACCGCACAGATTCTGCGCGACTACATGCCTCAGGCAACCGTCATCGCCCCCGACCTCCCCCTACATCCCGAAGAGGCGATGGAACTGCTGCGGAATCTCGTCGGCACAGAGAAGCCCGACCTTATCATCGGCACGTCGATGGGAGGCATGTACACAGAGATGCTCTATGGTATTGACCGCATCTGCGTGAACCCTGCTTTCCAGATGGGGTCAACCCTCACCGAGAGCAATATGATGGGGAAACAGGTCTACCAGAACGAACGGCAGGACGGCGTGCAGGAGGTCATCGTCACCAAGGCACTGGTGAAGGAATACAGGGACATGACCGAGCAATGCTTCTCGCAGGTGACGGAAGAGGAACGGCAGCACGTCTTCGGGCTCTTCGGCGATGCCGACCCCATTGTCCACACCTTCGATCTGTTCCGGGAACATTACCCGCAGGCCATCCGCTTCCACGGAGAACACCGCCTCATAGAAAAGGCCATCTTCCACTATCTCATGCCGGTCGTCCGATGGATTGACGACCGTCAGGAGGGATGCGAACGCCGGACAGTATTCATCGACCAGAACACCCTTGCCGACGGGTACGGAAAACCGAAGTCGAGCCTCCACAAAGCCTACGAGTTCTTACTCGACAGCTACAACGTCTTCTTCGTCTGTCCTGCTCCGACGAACAGTCCGGAAGTCATTGCCAGACAGCAGGAATGGATTGAAGAGACCTTCAGTACGCCGGCATGGGATCACGTCGTCTTCACCAACCAGCCACAGCTTCTTTATGGCGACTACCTCATCAGCAGCACCGGAAACGACGACTTCCTCGGAACAACACTGCACTTCGGCAGCGATGAGTTCAAAACCTGGGAAGAAATCATCACTTTCTTTGAACGCCTGGGAGGACAGTAAAGAACAGGGCAAAGCTATCTTTGCGGAATTATTTTCGTGAAAAGAAATATTTTTTCTTCATGAAAAGAAATGTTTGTCTTCGTGAAAAGAAATTCTTCTCTTCACGGAAATAATTCAGGACAAGTGCCGTCTGACTGCAAAGACAATCTGTAATGACCCGGTTTCAAGGCAACAGCTTTCACACAGGAGATACACTAAAGATTCCGTCCTCACGCACTGCATAATTTCAACTCCTCTTCTTCGGGAAGGACGGAGAGATACTTTTCTATGGCACACGAACTTTTCACACGCATCGCCGACATCCTCTCAGCGCCGGCAGAAGCACAGCCGCGCATCATGCACGAGGCACTCGTCATCGCCTGTCACGAAGGACTGAAGGAGACCCGCCACGGTTTCGGCAACCTCTCGTCGCAGGTAGAGTCGCTCTGCCGGCAGCATAACATAGCTCCACAGGACATCGTCGCCATCCAGAAGATGCGCCGGCACAGCAATTCCAGCGCACCCGTCCTGCCCGACGACGTGGCTTACGACTGCCGTGCCCTCGCTCTCTTCGTCTCTGCTGTCGTACAGGAGCCGGTCCCCCCGTTCCTCGTCGGTAGGATACCGGAACACGGGCGCATGACGGAGTACATACAGATTGCAAACTACCGTTACATCCGCTGCATCGTAAGGAAGTGGAACGAGAAAACCATACAAGTGGCCGTGACGAATCAGGACTGCAGTGAGAATCTCCTGACGGTAGACTATACGGACACGCCAGAATATGTCGACTTCAGCTATCTGCGACCGCTGCTGCGCGAGGGGATGCAGCTGGACCTCCTCGACTGCACCGTCACACACCGGAAGGTAGTGCCAAGGCTCATCGTCGTTGAGCCCGACTATCTGCTGGATATATCCGCCATCGCCAACTGTTTTGAGAGTTACGGACACCACCCGCTGCTCTTCACGGTCAACCGGCTCGGTACACGGCCTGCCAACAAATACACCGTGCTGGGTAACTTCGCCGGGGCTGCACTCGATGACATCATCAACCATCCCGGACACTACGACATCAAGGACACCTTCCGCTCCAACTTCCGGGAGAAGGCACTGGACTTCGCCACCTGCCCCGACTTTGACGCCGCAGCCTTCAAGCAGGAGGCCGGACGGCAGGTGGAGAACATCAAGGACATTGTGGATGAAATCTTCCGCACTTTCGACCGTGGGAAAGCCATCCTCGAGCCGTCTTTCGTCTGCGAACGGCTGGGCATACAGGGACGTGTGGACCTGATGACGACCGACCTGAAGCTGCTTGTCGAACAGAAGTCGGGCAAGAACATCTTTATCGAACGCAAGTTCCGGAATCCGCACGGGTCACTCCATGTGGAGAAACATTATGTACAGCTGCTCCTCTACTACGGCATTCTGCAATACAACTTCCGCCTTACCCCGAAACAGGCACACATCCGGCTGATGTACTCGAAATATCCTCTGCCCGACGGACTGCTCGAGGTGGAGCCGCTGCAATCGCTCCTGCACGAGGCCATCCGCTTCCGCAACCAGGCCGTGGCGACGGAGTTCTGGATGGCAGAGAACGGATTTGGCAGAATACTGCCACTGCTTACCCCACAGACATTGAACACCGGGAAACAGAACGACCGGTTCTATCATGAATACCTCCTGCCACAGCTTACGGAGACGCTTGCACCCCTCCACCGGCTCGACAGCCTGGAACGGGCCTACTTCATGCGTATGATGACCTTCGTCATCAAGGAACAGCTTGTATCGAAAGTGGGAGCGCAGGAGGGCGTGGGAAACAGCTGTGCCGACCTCTGGAACATGCCTCTGGCAGAGAAGAAAGAGACAGGCAACATCTACACAGAACTGACCCTCATGGGCAAAGAACGCAGCACCTCGTCCAACGGCTACGACACGGTGACACTCTGCATACCCCGGCAGGGGGATGACTTCCTGCCGAATTTCCGCAGAGGAGACATGGTCTACCTCTATGCGTACAGGAAAAACGAAGAACCGGACGTGCGGAAAAGCATTCTTTTCAAGGGATCGCTGCAGGAGATACACAGCGACCGAATCGTCGTACACCTCAGCGACGGACAGCAGAACCCCGACCTGATCAGCGGAGAACGCTTCGCCATCGAACATGCCGGAAGCGACATCGGCGGCACATCGGCCATCCGGAGTCTCTACACGTTCATCACTTCGGAAACAGACCGCCGCCGGCTGCTTCTCGGCCAGCGTGCGCCACGTGTGGACAAGACCTTGAGATTGTCGCACAGTTACCATCCCGGTTATGACGAGATCCTCCTGAAAGCAAAGCAGGCGCAGGACTATTTTCTCCTCATCGGTCCTCCGGGGACGGGGAAGACCTCACAGGCACTGCAGTTCCTTGTGCGTGAACAGTTAGCAGAATGTAATAATGTTCAAAGCCCAAAGGCCAAGGCTCAAAGTTCAATCCTTCTCCTGGCCTATACAAATCGTGCTGTCGACGAGATCTGCAACATGCTTTCAGCGAACAAGCTCGATTATATCCGCGTGGGTAATGAGTTCAGTTGTTCCCCGGAATACAGCGACCATCTGTTGCAGGAGATCATCGACGAGAACCCGTCTCTTCACACCATCAGGTCGACCTTGGAGAATGCGCAGATTGTGGTAGCCACCACCTCAACGATGAATTCCCGTTCTGCCCTGTTCAACATCAAGCAGTTTGACCTCGCCGTCATCGACGAGGCGAGTCAGATATTAGAACCGAATATTATCGGGCTGCTGACAAGCCGGCACGGGGAAGAGCGGGCAATCGGGAAGTTCATACTGATCGGCGACCACAAACAGCTGCCGGCGGTTGTGCAACAGAGTGATGCGGAAGTGATAGTCGAAGACGAAACACTGGAAGCTATCCACCTCACCTCCTGCGCCAACTCCCTCTTCGAGCGGCTCATCCTCACTGAGCGGGCAGCAGGACGCGCAGACTTCATCGGCACACTGCACAGACAAGGACGAATGCACCCTGACATTGCCGATTTTGCCAACCGCAGGTTCTATGCGAAAGAGCAACTGGAATGTGTGCCCTTGGCGCATCAGCTGGAACAGACCTTGCCTTATCATGAAGTAAGCGAAGACGAGACTGACGACTTCTTGAAGACCCATCGCATGATTTTCATTCCTTCAAGACCCTGCCGGCAACTGAATGTTTCCGAAAAGGTAAACACGGAAGAAGCACGGATCATTGCCGATCTGCTCCGCCGTCTGCACCGGCAGCTCGGCAGCGACTTCAATCCGCAGAAATCCGTGGGAGTCATCGTTCCCTACCGCAATCAGATAGCCATGATTCGCAGGGAAATCGAGAAACTCGGCATCCCGGGACTGGAAGAAATCAGCATCGACACGGTCGAACGCTACCAGGGCAGCCAGCGTGACATCATCCTCTATTCCTTCACGATTCAGAGCCGTTACCAGCTCGATTTCCTCACCGCCAATACTTTCTATGAGGACGGCCAGCCCATCGACCGGAAGCTGAACGTCGCCATCACACGGGCACGCAAGCAGCTGGTTCTTACCGGCAATGAGGCAACGTTAAGACAGAACCCGCTCTTCGCAGAACTCATCGACTACATCAAGGAAAAAGGTGGCTACTACGAAGACGGCTGTTGAAACGGTATGTGGAAAAGTACAGCCGACAGGTTGTAATATACAAGGAAAAACATTATTTTTGCAATGTGTTTAGATGGAAGATGTCGTATGCCGGAAGGCGTTAAGCGTATGATTATGATGAGGAAAAAGACACTTTTCTTATTGCCGGTTCTTTGTGTGATGCTCCTGTCGTGTACGGACAGGAAACCTGTCGGCAGTGTTCATGAGGAACTGGTATTGCGGAAGGATACGGTCTCCGCAAAGAAAATGGAGGTTGCAGAAACCGTGAGGGCGAAGCCAATTACGTATAAGATTCTTGTACCCTTCCTCTATCGCCTGTGTGACCCGGACACGCTGATAAACAGGAACTGGGCTGAACTTTACCAGCAAGGAAAGGATTATTACGTTGGAAAGGCGCATTATCGCATTCGGAAAGAGGAAGACCCCTGTACAGGTGATTTGGCATCAGACCTGCGGGGAAAGCGGAAAACGATTCTGTTTGTCAATCAGCTGCCCATAAGAATGGGGAAGGTACAAGTAGCCGACATTGAACTCTCGGACAGTTCTTACCTTGAACCCGGTACTGTCCGTAATTTCACTTTTTCCGGGAAACTTTACAAGTTGGAGGCAAAGGCGAAAGGGGAGGACATCTACAAGAATTACTGTCTGCTGCTGAACGGAGAGCGGATTGTCCGGGAAGCGCAGGTGGATGATGCTTGGTTCCGTCTTCTCTTTGCCGGCGACCTGGATGGTGACGGAAAGCTGGACCTGGTTCTTTCGGTACCGGCACATTATGAGAATCTCAGGGTCGTGCTGTTCCTGTCATCTTGTGCGCAGGGCGGGCAGCAGCTGGGGAAAGCCGCTGAGGTAGATGACGACTTCAGCTGTTAGTCCCGGCCTGTGTCTTGTGTTTTGTTAGTTAGTACATGTTGAAAAAGAAAAACGGGTCAGTCCTAAAACCCAGTTGCAAGCCTATTCTCTTAAGCACACAATTTCATAAGTATTTATTACCTTTGCATCATGAAGAGTCACCAATTATTACGTTGCATCTTTCCAGATGTACTTGCCGACTACTTTGATGTTGTCGATATTCAAGAGAGTGTTTCCCAGTTTGACTTTTGGCTTGACGAGCGTAACTTCATGGAAAAGTCAGACCATAAGTTAGGCACTGTAAGCAGTTATGGTTTTACCAGCGAGCGTGTTATTCAGGACTTTCCCCTTCGTGGCAAAGCAGTTTACCTCCATGTCCGCCGTCGCAAGTGGCGTGACAGTTCCAACGGAGAGATATTTACTTATTCATATGATGATTTGACGGCTGAGGGCAGTAGACTATCCCCCGAGTTCGTTTCTTTTTTAAAAGAATAGAATTGAGTCCACTGCAGAGAGCATCGCAAGTATCGGTGCTCACTATGGCGTAAATGGCAAGCTGTTATCCACACAGTACAAGGAACATTTCAGTGATTATCGTAGCTGGGATCAGTTGGATCATGCTCAAGACTGGCTGTTGTTTGAAGATAACATAGGTGAGAACCTAAGTATTGATGAGACCTGTCTAAGCAGTGGCGAGGTCTATACTTTTCTGACCAACAAGGCGGGAAAGGGCGGAAATGGAACTTTAGTGGCTGTGGTTAAAGGGACCAAGGCAGAGGACGTTATTCAGGTTGTCAAGAAGATAGACCTGTCCAAACGAAAGACTGTCAAAGAGATAACACTTGATTTGTCATCTTCGATGATGCGCATAGCCCGTGCTGTTTTTCCCAAAGCACTCATTACCAATGACAGGTTTCATGTGCAGAAACTGTATTATGATGCTCTGGATGACATGCGTATCGCTTACCGGTGGATGGCAAGGGATAAAGAGAACCAGGAGATAAAAGAAGCTAAAAGTGAGGGAAAGGAATATATACCATTTAGATACAGCAATGGTGACACGCGTAAGCAGTTGCTCGCCAGGGCAAAGTTCATATTGACCAAGCACAGGACCAAGTGGACTGAAGCACAGAAAGCCAGGGCGGAAATCATCTTTGAACATTATCCTACACTGAAAAAGGCATATGATCTGGCTATGAAACTTACCGATATTTATAACATCAAGAGCATCAAGGATGCGGCAAGACTGAAGCTGGCTAAATGGTTCAATGAGGTTGAAGAGCTGGGAGTGGACAATTTCTACACAGTGATTGACACGTTTGAAAATCATTATCAAACCATACTCAATTTCTTTGTAAACAGAGCTACGAATGCAAATGCCGAGTCATTCAATGCTAAAGTTAAGGCATTCAGGGCACAGTTCAGAGGAGTGACAGATATTCCTTTCTTTTTATATAGACTTATGAAATTGTGTGCTTAAGAGAATAGGGGGTCAGTCCTAAAACCCAGTTGCAAGCCTATACTCTTAAGCACATAATTCCATAAGTATTTATTACCTTTGCATCATGAAGAGTGACCAACTATTACGTTGCATCTTTCCAGATGTACTTGCCGACTACTTTGATGTTGTCGATATTCAAGAGAGTGTTTCCCAGTTTGACTTTTGGCTTGACGAGCGTAACTTTATGGAAAAGTCAGACCATAAGCTAGGCACTGTAAGCAGTTATGGTTTTACCAGCGAGCGTGTAATTCAGGACTTTCCTCTTCGTGGCAAAGCCGTCTACCTCCATGTTCGCCGTCGCAAGTGGCGTGACAGTTCCAACGGAGAGATATTTACTTATTCATATGATGACTTGACGGCCGAGGGCAGTAAACTATCCCCCGAGTTCGTTTCTTTTTTAAAAGAATAGAATTGAGTCCACTGCAGAGAGCATCGCAAGCATCGGTGCGCACTATGGCGTAAATGGCAAGCAGTTATCCACACAGTACAAGGAACATTTCAGTGATTATCGTAGCTGGGACCAGTTGGGGCATGCTCAAGACTGGCTATTGTTTGAAGATAACATAGGTGAGAACCTAAGTATTGATGAGACCTGTCTAAGCAGTGGCGAGGTTTATACTTTTCTGACCAACAAGGCGGGAAAGGGCAGAAAAGGGACTTTGGTAGCTGTGGTTAAAGGGACCAAGGCAGAGGACGTCATCCAGGTTCTCAAGACGATAAACCTTTCTAAACGAAAGACAGTCAAGGAGATAACACTCGATTTATCATCTTCTATGATGCGCATAGCCCGCTCTGTTTTTCCAAAAGCACTTATTACCAATGACAGATTTCATGTGCAGAAACTATATTATGATGCTCTGGATGACATGCGTATTGCTTACCGATGGATGGCAAGAGATAAAGAGAATGAGGAGATAAAAGAAGCTAAAAGTAAGGGTAAGGAATATATACCATTTAGATACAGCAATGGTGACACGCGCAAGCAGTTGCTCGCCAGAGCAAAGTTCATATTGACCAAGCACAAGACCAAGTGGACTGAAACACAGAAAGGTAGGGCGGAAATCATCTTTGAACATTATCCGACACTGAAAAAGGCATATGATTTGGCTATGAAACTTACCGACATTTATAACATCAAGAGCATCAAGGATGCTGCAAGGCTGAAGCTGGCAAAATGGTTTAATGAGGTTGAAGAGCTGGGAGTGGACAATTTCTACACAGTGATTGACACGTTTGAAAATCATTATCAAACCATACTCAATTTCTTTGTAAACAGAGCTACGAATGCAAATGCCGAGTCATTCAATGCTAAGGTTAAGGCATTCAGGGCACAGTTCAGAGGAGTTACAGATATTCCTTTCTTTTTATATAGGCTTATGAAATTGTGTGCTTAAGAGTATAGGCTTGCAACTGGGTTTTAGGACTGACCCAGAATAGGCTTGCAACTGGGTTTTAGGACTGACCCAGAAAAACCCCTTGCAAATCAGCGATTTACAAGGGATTTGTAGTACCCAGACCCGGGCTCGAACCGGGATGGATTGCTCCACTGGTGTTTGAGACCAGCGCGTCTACCTATTCCGCCATCTGGGCATAAATTGTTGTCGGAACAACAGGTGCAAAGTTAGGGAGAAAATCTGAATGGGGCAAATTTTTAAGTGACAAAATCTCGGGCGTTCCATGATTCGTCGTGATTTTTGGTATTTAAACAAAAAAGATTTGGAGGTATGATATATATAGGGTATCTTTGGGGATAGAAACAGGTTAGCTTAGACAAATAATGACTACGAAACAAAACAACTATTGCGTGATTCTTGCTGGCGGTAAGGGCAGACGGCTCTGGCCCTGCAGCAGGGACAGGTATCCTAAGCAGTTCATTGATTTCTTCGGTTCAGGGCGGACGCAGCTCCAGCAGACCTTCGACCGCTTTGTCCGCATCCTTCCCAGGGAGAACATCTATATAAATACCAGTCGGAAATACCTTGACATTGTCCGCGGCCAGCTGCCCGAGATCCCCATGGAGCATATCCTGGCAGAGCCGATCCACCGGAACACCGCCCCCAGTGTGGCTTGGGCTGTACACCGCATCATGATGTCCAACCCCAGGGCCAACCTCGTCGTTTCGCCCTCCGACCAGCATATCGTCAACGACGGGGACTTCCGCCGGAACGTTGAAGACGGACTGCAGTTTGTCGAGGCCAACGACGCACTGCTCACGATGGGTGTCAGGCCGACCCGCCCCGAGCCCGGTTACGGCTATATACAGAAGGGTGTCTATACGGGGGCGAACGGTATATATAAGGTGCAGGCGTTCACGGAGAAGCCCGACAGGAGTTTTGCCCGGATGTTCATGGACAGCAGGGAATGGTACTGGAACACAGGTCTCTTCCTCGCCAATGCCCGCTACTTCCGGCAGAGTCTTTCCAAAGTCCTCCCCTCCCTCCTTCACACGGAGGAGTGTAAGGAAAAGATTACCACGATAGAGGCGGAAGACAACTTCATGCAGGAGAATTTCCCGCTCTATCCGAATATGTCGTTAGACTACGGGGTGCTGGAGAAGTCGGACAATGTCTATGTGATGAAATGTGATTTCGGCTGGGCGGATCTGGGAACATGGCATGGACTCTACGAGGCGATGAGCAAATGCGAGAATGACAATGTCGTCGTCGATTCGGATGTCATTCTTGAGAACGCAACGGACAACATCATCAAGTTGCCCAAGGGCAGGCTGGCGGTCATCAACGGTCTGGACGGCTATATCGTGGCAGAGAAGGACAATGTGCTGTTTATCTGCAAGAAAGAGGATTCTTCTGCACTGGTGAGGAAATACGTCAATGAGGTACAGATGAAGAAAGGGGAGACGTATGTATGAGGTTTCCGGAGCCTGCCCCGCCTCTCCCGTCTATTATAGAAATTCAATTGTCCTATGACACACGCAGGTTCCTTCACGAGCGGCGGAAGAGGATAAGACGAGACCCATGTTTCCTTTTCCGCTGGAGGGGCAGTCCTCCCATGGTGCGGCTGCCGGGACTGCTGTTCCCAACCGGTTGGGAATCCTGCTCCCAGCCGTTGGGAGTCCTGTTCCCGGGCGTTGGGAACAGGATTCCCAGACGTCCGGGACATGCCGCCCGACTGTGAAGTCGGATTCAGACCGTAATCTAATGTTTTTGGTTGACAGTGTTTCGTCTTGCTTTCAGGCCTGGCTGACGGGTTAAGAGGCGTAGCCCTCCGGCTGAGAGAGCCGGGTAGGATGGCTGCTGACAGGTGAACCGCACGGGCTGCGGAGGCCAATCTTTGTCCGCCTGTATGTTTTGGCAGTCCCTCGGGAAAGTCGGCAGAAATGTGATGACGGCATGGGCCGCAACAGGCTTTTGTCTCTAATTTCTTTGCTGTTTACCTTATTTACAGTAACTTTGCAGCAGATTTCCGGATGTGTATGGTGCAAGGGGAATAGCGCCTTGGTACAGATTCGTCAGATTGGAGCAAAGAAACAACAAGCAAATATTTATGGAAGAAAAGAATTTCAAGCGCACCACGGTGACGGCGGCTCTGCCTTACGCCAACGGCGGTGTACATATAGGACATCTTGCCGGCGTGTATGTCCCGGCAGACATCTATGTGCGTTATCTCCGGCTGAAGAAGCGGGAGGTCGTCTTCATCGGCGGCAGCGACGAGCACGGTGTGCCCATCACGATCCGTGCCAAGAAGGAAGGCATCACGCCGCAGGACGTGTGCGACCGCTATCATAAGCTGATCAAGGATTCGTTCGAGGAGTTCGGCATCTCGTTCGACGTGTACAGCCGCACGACAAGTCCCACCCACAACAAGTTCGCTTCCGACTTCTTCCGCAAGCTCTACGATGACGGCAAGCTCGTCGAAAAGGAGAGCGAACAGTATTACGACGAGGAAGCCCGTCAGTTCCTTGCCGACCGTTACATCATGGGCGAATGTCCCCACTGCGGCAATCCCAACGCCTACGGCGACCAGTGTGAGAAGTGCGGCAGCGACCTCAGCCCGATGGAACTGAAGAACCCGCACTCTACCATCTCCGGTTCACAGCCCGTCATCAGGAAGACGAAGAACTGGTATCTGCCGCTGAACAACTATCAGGAGTGGCTGAAGCGGTGGATTCTCGGGGACCACAAGGAGTGGCGTCCGAATGTCTACGGACAGTGCAAGAGCTGGCTCGACATGGACCTGCAGCCCCGTGCTATGACCCGCGACCTCGACTGGGGCATCCCTGTCCCGGTTGAAGGGGCTGAAGGAAAGGTACTCTACGTATGGTTCGATGCGCCGATCGGCTATATCTCGAACACCAAGGAACTGTGCGACAGCGATCCCGAACGTTTCGGCAGCTGGCAGAAGTGGTGGCAGGACCCGGAGACGCGTCTCGTCCACTTCATCGGAAAGGACAACATCGTCTTCCACTGTCTTATCTTCCCGACGATGCTGAAGGCGCACGGCGGTTACATCCTGCCCGACAATGTGCCGGCAAACGAGTTCCTGAACCTCGAGGACAACAAGATTTCCACGAGCAAGAACTGGGCCGTGTGGCTCCATGAGTACCTCCGCGACTTTGAAGGAAAGCAGGACGTGCTGCGCTATGTGCTGACAGCCAACGCTCCGGAGACCAAGGACAACAACTTCACCTGGAAGGACTTTCAGGAGCGCAACAACTCCGAGCTGGTGGCTGTCTACGGCAACTTCGTGAACCGTGCGCTGCAGCTGACGAAGAAGTACTGGGACGGTGTCGTTCCTGCCTGCGGCGAGCTGCACGACGTGGATCGCCAGACCATCCGGGAGTTCCAGGATGTCAAGGAAAAGGTGGAGGCTTATCTCGAGGCGTTCAAGTTCCGCGAGGCGCAGAAGGAGGCGATGAATCTTGCCCGCATCGGCAACAAGTACATCACCGAGTGTGAGCCGTGGAAGGTATGGAAGACCGATCCGAAGCGCGTGGAGACCATCCTCAACCTCTCGCTCCAGCTCGTCGCCAACCTCAGCATCGCCTTTGAGCCCTTCCTTCCGTTCAGCAGCAAGAAGCTCCGCAGCATGATCAACATGACGGAATACGACTGGAGCGAGCTTGGGTCTACCGACCTGCTCCCTGCCGGCAAGCAGCTGGCCGAACCGGAACTCCTTTTCGATAAGATTGAAGACGAGGCCATCGAGGCACAGCTCCGCAAGCTGGAGGAGACCCGCAAGGCCAACGAGGAGGCTGCCTACAAGGCCGGGCCGGTGAAGAAGGAGATTCCTTTCGACGACTTCGAGAAGCTGGACATCCGTGTAGGCCACATCCTCCGGTGCGAGAAGGTGAAGAAGAGCAAGAAGCTGCTGAAGTTCACCCTCGACGACGGTTCCGGTACGGAGCGTACCATCCTCAGCAGTATCGCCGCCTACTACGAGCCGGAGCAGCTCACAGGCAAGGACGTTCTCTTCGTTGCCAACTTCGCCCCCCGCAGGATGATGGGCATCGAGAGCCAGGGAATGATTCTCTCGGCCGTCAACTTCGACGGGTCGCTCACCGTCACGACGACGCTGGGCGAGGTGAAGCCCGGCAGCCAGGTGGGATGATGCGTATGCCCTGTATGAAACCGCAAAACAGGCGGACAGACCCTTTCGTCTGTCCGCCTGTTTCATTTTGATACAGGGATTTTCCTGTCCGTCGGAAGTCTTGTCTGTTAATACAGACCTTGCTTGTGCGCCCAGTCGAGGGCATCCTTTTGTGTGGTCATCCTGCCCTTGTAGCTGCCTTCCTTTGTCCCGTCTTTCCAGATGAACTTGAAGCGGAGCTCTATCTCGTGCTCGCCGGTCTGGCGAAGATAGACATAGCTGCCTTTCTTGAAGAAATGTTCATCATAGTCATGGAGCCCATGCACAATAGAGCCGCCGGCAGTCCATTCGCCCGGCTTCGTCAGGTCGACTTCCTTTCCCGCCATGCTCTTCGGGATGGAGAAACCTACGAATTGGCCGGTAAATCCCAATGGATAGTTGACGCCAATCGTCCCATTGAAGTCGCTGAAAAGGACAGGACTGATTCCGTCACCTCCGTTGTTGTCGTCATTGTCACTGCTGCACGCACTGATACTGAAACACATTGTCAGGGCAATCACGCCCGCTGCAAGGGCATACGCCCATTGCTGAAATCTCTTTGTCATGTTGTTTTAATTTAGAAGTTAATCGTTTGCAAAGGTAAGATTTTATATGGAAAGTAAAAGTGTTTTTCGTATTTTTTTTTGTAAAAACATGTGTTGGGAAAGATCGGAAACAAGGAGATGAGGCTGCCCGGAATAAGAATATGGGAGGATGAATGATGAATTAACAATCCAGCTTCTCCGTTATTCGGCTGATTTTCCGTAACTTTGCAATCAGAATAAAAGACAAACGAAAAATGAAGATAGAAGAGCAAATTACCGGTGCTGCACTTGCAGCTGTCAAGGAGTTATACGGAACCGAAGTTCCGGAGAAGATGATCCAGCTGCAGAAGACACGCAGTGATTTCGAGGGTAACCTTACCCTCGTCACCTTCCCGCTGCTGAAGACCTCGCACAAGAAGCCCGAGGAGACGGCGCAGGAACTGGGCGAATACCTGAAGAAGAACTGCAAGGCGGTTGCCGACTTCAACGTCGTCAAGGGATTCCTCAACCTTGTCATCGCACAGGCGGCATGGACAGGACTGCTGAACGACATCAATGCCGATGAGAAGTTCGGTGAGAAAAGGGTGACGGCAGACAGTCCGCTGGTAATGATCGAATACTCTTCACCGAACACCAACAAGCCCCTTCACCTCGGCCACGTGCGCAACAACCTGCTCGGATGGTCGCTGGCACAGATCATGGAAGCCAACGGCAACAAGGTGGTGAAGACGAACATCGTCAATGACCGCGGCATCCATATCTGCAAGTCGATGCTGGCCTGGCTGAAGTGGGGCAACGGCATCACGCCCGAGAAGGCCGGCAAGAAGGGTGACCACCTGATCGGTGATTTCTATGTCCTCTTCGACAAGCACTTCAAAGAAGAGTGCAGGCAGTTGCAGGAACAGTATGAGAAGGAAGGCATGACATCTGATGCCGCCGAGGAAAAAGCCGGACAGGAAGCACCGCTGATCAAGGAAGCACACGAGATGCTCGTCAAGTGGGAGCAGGGCGACCCGGAGGTACGTGCGCTGTGGGAGAAGATGAACAACTGGGTGTATGCCGGTTTCGACGAGACCTACAAGGCATTGGGCGTGAGCTTCGACAAGATCTACTATGAATCGAATACCTACCTTGTCGGCAAGAAGAAGGTGGAAGAAGGTCTGGAGAAGGGACTGTTCTTCCGCAAGGACGACAACTCCGTATGGGCCGACCTCACCAAAGAGGGTCTGGACCAGAAGCTCCTGCTGCGCAAGGACGGTACGTCGGTCTACATGACGCAGGACATCGGTACGGCCGAGATGCGCTTCAACGACTTCCCCATCGACAAGATGATCTACGTCGTCGGGAACGAGCAGAATTACCACTTCCAGGTGCTTTCCATCCTCTTGGACCGTCTGGGCTTCAAGTGGGGCAAGGATCTTGTACACTTCTCCTACGGCATGGTCGAACTGCCGAACGGCAAGATGAAGAGCCGTGAGGGTACGGTTGTCGATGCCGACGATCTGGTCGCCTCCATGATAGAGAATGCCAAGAAACTCAGCGAAGACAAGGTGAACAAGCTCGAGGGCATCACCGAGGAGGAGAAGAACGAGATAGCACGCATCGTGGGGATGGGGGCTTTGAAGTACTTTATCCTCAAGGTGGACGCACGCAAGAACATGCTCTTCAATCCCGAGGAGTCCATCGACTTCAACGGCAACACGGGTCCGTTCATCCAGTACACTTACGCCCGCATCCGCAGCATTCTCCGCAAGGCAGCGGCGCAGGACATCCTCCTGCCGGCATCGCTGGCCGATGATGCCCCGCTGAACGAGAAGGAAATAGAACTCATCCAGAAGCTCAACGACTTCGGTACTGCCGTCGCACAGGCAGGCATCGACTACAGTCCCAGCGGCATCGCCAACTACTGTTACGAACTGACCAAGGAGTTCAACCAGTTCTATCATGACTACAGCATCCTCAGCGCTGACACCGAGGCCGAGAAGATCACCCGGCTTGTCTTGGCGAAGAATGTGGCAAAAGTCATCAGGAACGGTATGGCACTGCTGGGCATTGAGGTGCCGGAGAGAATGTAAGGGAAGTCCCGCCCCTCTCCCCGAAGGGGGAGGAGGCCTGACGGGATACCGTCAGGAAAAGCCGGGAAAGCGATATGAGCGATGGAAGCTGGTCTGGCCGGACGGCCGGACCAGGAATACATGACAAGATAAAATGCCAACAGATTACAAGCAACGGACAGGTACGCAGCCTTCCCCTGTCTCGGAGGGACGGGCTGCCTGGGCTGTCGATGCCGCCTGTTCCGGTAATCCCGGACCGATGGAGTACAGGTGCGTCGATTTGCAGACCGGGCAGCAGGTGTTTCATTTCGGCCCCGTGCTGGGGACGAACAACATCGGAGAGTTCCTTGCCATCGTACACGCTCTGGCCTTGATGGAGCGGCAGGGAATAACAGACAAGGTCATCTACAGCGATTCCTACAATGCCATCCTGTGGGTGGACAAGAAGCATTGCAAGACGACACTTGTCCGCAATGCGGAGACCGAACAGCTCTATCAGGTCATCGCCCGTGCCGAGCACTGGCTCAAGACCCATAAGGTCATGACACCTGTCATCAAATGGGAGACAAGGCAGTGGGGAGAGATACCGGCCGATTTCGGCCGGAAGAAGTAAGATTCTTTAGGAGCGGGTATTATCTGTTTCACAGCCCAGGCCGGGAAACGTTCCCATTGACTTTTTGTGTAAAAACTCCATGAAAAGTGGATTTATACCATTTTTTTCTTTACTTTTGTACCATAAACGGAAACCTACTATGTTACAACGAGATTATTTTATTCGCCTGATAGAGGAATTCAACGCTGCCGTGTCGCGTTTTCTCGTGAAGAAGGGAGACGACCTGAAGTGGGATAAGGAGTTGAAAGACCTTTACAGACAGTATGTCGGAGAATATGACGACCTGCGCAACCTCTCTGTCGGCGACCTGCTGAAATATGCCGGAGAGCAGTGGAAGGAGGACGAGCGGACAGACCGGATCGGCATGCTTGCGGAACTGCTGTATGCCGAAGCGAGCTACAAAGGGCAGCCCTTGCGGCAGATGTTGCAGGAGAAAGCGTACTGTCTGTTCGACTACGTGGAGGCGCACGACTCTACTTTCTCTATCGAACGACGGCAGAAGATGGATGCCATGCGCCGGGAATTAGGCGAAATCCTGCCTCTGGCACACTGATGCCGGAGGAACTGAATAACCCTTGTGATCATAACAGCGTCAGACTAAACCCATAACAATCATTATGCTTGAGCCGAATATCAGAGAACAGATTATCGAGTTGATCCACCGGCAGGTAGTTCCTGCCGTGGGCTGTACGGAGCCGATGGCGGTGGCGTTGTGTGCCGCACGTGCCACAGAGCTGCTGGGAGAGAAACCGGTAAAAGTCAGCGTACTGCTTTCCGCCAACATCCTGAAGAACGCCATGGGAGTGGGCATCCCGGGCACAGGGATGATCGGGCTGCCTATCGCCATTGCCCTGGGTGTCCTGATCGGGAAGTCGGACTACCGGCTGGAGGTCATCAAGGACCTTACGCCGGAAAGTCTGGAAGCCGGAAAGCGGTTCATCGGTGAGGACCGGATTGACATCAAGCTGAAGGAAGGTATCACGGAGAAACTGTATATAGAAGTCTGCTGTGAAACCGCCGGACACCGTGCGACGGCCGTCATCAGCGGAAGTCATACGAACATTGTCTTCGAAGAGACCGACGGGAAAGTCCTGCTCGACAGACTGAAGCCGAGTGCGGCTGCTGCTGATACTGCGCAGCTCTGTCTGGATCTCCGTACGGTATGGGAGTTTGCCACAACTGCTCCGGTGGAGGAAATAGACTTCATCCTGGAAGCCAAACGCTACAATCTCCGTGCTGCGGCGGAGGCATTGAAGGGAAATTACGGGCATTGCCTGGGGAAGATCATGGACCGTCCGCTGAGCCGTGGCATCTTCGGGAACAGCATCTATTCGCACATCATAGCCAAGACTGCTTCTGCCTGCGATGCCCGCATGGGCGGTGCCCTGATTCCTGTGATGAGCAACAGCGGTTCCGGCAACCAGGGTATCTGTGCCACCAATCCGGTAGCCGTTTTCGCCAAGGAGAACGAGAATACGCGGGAAGAACTCATCCGTGCGCTCGTCCTGAGTCACCTTACCGCCATCTACATCAAGCAGAGCCTCGGTGCGCTGTCGGCCCTCTGCGGCTGTGTGGTGGCAAGTATCGGTTCCAGCTGCGGCATCACCTATCTGATGGGAGGGGATTACGTGAATGTCTGCCACTCCGTGAAGAATATGATAGCCAATCTTACCGGCATGATCTGCGACGGTGCCAAGCCCAGCTGTTCGCTGAAGATTTCGTCCGGTGTCTCCACGGCGATCCTTTCCGCCACCCTGTCCATGGAGGGCAAACACGTGACGGCGGCCGAGGGCATCATCGATGAAGATGTCGACAAGTCCATCCGCAATCTGACCAGCATCGGTAAGGAAGCGATGTGCAACACCGATGATATGGTGCTGAATATCATGACGCATAAGTGCAATTGAGCAGGGTGCGCTGCGTCCCTGATTCCGCATCTCCTGTGATTCCCCCCTTCACGGTAAGAAATGATTTCCTGTCGTGTTTTTCATGCTTGTCTTCATGGAAAAAATATATTTCTTTCCATGAAGACAAGTCCTTTTTAGGGTTCTTCCGTTCAATGCGTGAATGCTTTTCGTATAGCTTGAACGGAAAGAACCGAAGTGATTCATTCAACAGAAACATGGCCAAGACTGTCAACTTGTCTATCCTGTCATCCTCCTCCGATACAAAGACTTTTTCATTTTAATACGTGAAGACACTGATAATATTTTGAAAAACCATTACACAATTTCAAACAGATCATCTGTGAATATAAAAATACACGTACAGAAAACAGGTTTGTAACCAGCAGTCAATCAGCAGGTTGTCAAGTCGTTCGTAAAAGGTGCCTGATTGGACTTCAAAAGGGCGTTGGTAACACGCTAAGAGAGCACCTGTTGCAGGTCAATCAGGCATCTTTTAGAAGCCAGAAGACCATGTGTCGGCTTGGAGTGCATGAAAACAGTTTACAAACACCGGTGATATGGAAATAAGTTGTCTGCGGAAGACGGAAAGAAATGCTGATGGACAGGCATCATATCCATTTTCCTTTCCAGCACTTCATCCTGTAGTTTGTCCTCCTTTGTAAGACCATCTGGTTTTGAATGGTCATCCCCTGCAAGTATATAAGCCTTTATTCTATTTTTAATCTACGCATTTAACGGAAGAACCCTTTTCAGCCGTTTATTTTTGTTTGTTGGGATGTGTCTCCGGTCTTTTAAAAGCGGATTCTGCAGATCTCCCGGAGTGAAAGGACCGAAAGGGAAAGTACTTTTGATGCCGGTGGGAGATCCTGTCATATTTGATGGAAATAAATAAAGCAGCCCTATCAGAGCTGCTTTATTTATTATCTGTATGGATTATTTTCATGGTATGGGTCAAAGAAAAGAACATGCATCATCCCGTTTCTGAACACCCTTTATTAGGTATATTCTCTCCCTTACGCACTCCCCATGGTCATAGCTCCCCCTCTTCCCGATAGGAGAAGTAGCTGCCGTCAGCAAGTATCACATGGTCTGCAAAATGAATGTGGAGCACGCTGCATGCCTTTTGGATGGATGTCGTCAGCTTGTCATCCTCCCGGCTCGGATTCGTGCTTCCGCTTGGATGATTATGGCAGAAGGCCAGTATGGTGGTGTTTTTCAGCAGTGCCTCTTTCATCATGAGCCGTATGTCTACCGGTGCCATCGTGAGTCCTCCGATGGAGATGCGCTTTGCCTCAATGAGGCGGAAGTTCTGTTTCATCATCAGCATCCAGCCCTCTTCAATGTCAAGGTCCTGTATCTTCGTGTGCATGAACTGATACACCTTCTTGGCGTTGTCCAGCAGCGGAGCCTTCTCGGCAGCGGCATTCTGCCGCCTTTTCCCCAGTTCGCAGGCCGCAAGGAGGCTGATTGCCTTTGCCGGCCCGATCCCTTTGTAGGTCGTCAGGTCACGGATGGACAGTTTCCCCAGGGTGTTCAGATTGTTCTTACAGTCGTTGAGGATGCGTTTCATCAGGTCAACGGCACTCTCGTCCGCAGTGCCCGAGCCGATCAGGATGGCAAGCAGTTCGGCATCGCTGAGCGCTGCCGCTCCCAGCCTTTCGAGCTTCTCACGCGGTCGGTCGGCTTCCGCCCAGTGGTTGATGGACAGCCGGTTGAGTTCCTCATTCATAATCCTGCATCCGTCTTGATGGACTCTATTTGTAGAAGTTCTTGTTGTATGCAGAGAACTCGTCCTTACCGCATACGCAGCGTTTCCACCAGGCACTGATGAATCCGCAGCCGTAGCCGGTGAGCTGGGTGAACGCCGCACGGATGCTGAGCAGTCCGATTTTCAGACTGTGGTTCTGCCGGGCGGAATCGGTGCAGATGACGGCACTGTACAGCAGCAGCGGTATCAGTCCTGTCAGGAGGAGACGCCATCCTTCCGCTCTTGTACCGGGAAGGCACAGCAGGAGGATGCCCGTGAGGACAAGCAGGCCGAGGAGAGCCGTCCCCACGGTGAACACCATCGGCAGGAGATGGACGAGCTTGAGCGATTCGGGGTATTTCCTGTAGAGGTTGATGCGGGCGATGCCGGAGTTGTAGACCTGCCGCCAGAACTTGCGGAAGTCGGTGCGCCGCTTGTGCCATACCCATGCTTCGGGAAACAGCCGGCAGTGCTTGCCCGCCTTGAAGATGCGGATGGAGAAGTCGATGTCCTCGCCGAAGCGCATCTTGGAGAAACCGCCCAGCTCCTGATAGACATCACGGCGGATGCCCATGTTGAACGAGCGGGGATAGAACTTGTCGAGCTTCTTCTTGCCGCCCCGGATGCCGCCGGTCGTGAAGAAGGAAGTCATGGAATAGGAGATGGCCTTCTGGGTATCGGTGAAGGAATCGTGCGCACGGTCGGGGCCTCCGAAGGCATCGGCCGGCTTACGGTCCAGCTCTTCGCTGACGGCACGGAGATACCCCCTCGGCAGTACGACATCAGAGTCGAGGATGAGCAGATAGTCTCCGCCGGCACGTTCTGCGCCGTAGTTGCGGCTCTGTCCGGGACCGGAGTTCTCTTTCTGGTAATAATGCAGGTCGAGCCTGTCCGCATACTTTCCGCAGACCTCCTTGCATGGAATCTGCGAGCCGTCTTCCACGATGACGACTTCAAAATCCTTTTCCTCCTGTCCGAGCAGGCTCTCCAACAGTTCGTCGACCTCCTCCGGCCGGTTGAATACAGGAACGATGATGCTGTACTTCATAATAGGGCAAAGATGACACTTTGTTTGTAAATGACAGGCAGACTGTCGGCTTCTATTCAGAGGAATCCCTCCTGATATGCTGTCCTCAGCCGGAGACCGTACCCGGAAGCTACTCCTGTCCGGCCTTGTTCCGTAAGGCCTCGCCGCAGACGGCGCACGTATGTCCGTTGCCTGGACGACCTGCGGGGAGAGCCGGCTTATCCTTTCTTTCCGGTCAGAAGGCGATGCGTTTCCTGACTTTTCCCTTGTAGGAATTGATGTCCAGGACGATGGAATCCTTCTCTTTCAGGTCCGCCAGGGGAATGCTTGCAAAGACGCGGGTGCTGTAGTACTCGGGGACACCATTCTGCTGATGGTACAGCTGCAGATAGAAGGTGCGGCCGCCGTCGGGCTGCCGGCGGACAGAATTGCAGACGATGCCCAATGACTGGACGGCCCGTACTCCGCTGCTCTGTCCTGTCTTCAGCTTCAGTCCGAGGTTCAGATACTTCCTGTTCCGGCTTACCCACGCACTCTCAAAGGTCACGGGATCGGCCGGTACCTGCGGAAAATCGATGGAGAGACGTATGTGCAGGACGGCGACCGGACTGATGCCGACCGGTTCCGTCACACCCTTCTCCACCTTATTATAATGCAGCAGTGCACGGTAAACGGTGTCTCCCTTTGTCGCCCACGGTGTTTTCAATGCCGGCTGCAGGGTCAGCTGTGCGCCGTCATCCGTACGTGCGGAGATGAAGGCGGACGCACTGTTTGTCCTGGCCTCGACGAAATCGGTGTGGAGATAGGACAGGTCACTGTCCCCGGTCTTGTAAAAGTCATGGTCGCAGGCGGAGAGGATGAGTAACGACACGAGTGCCGTCACCATCGTCACGATGCCGTGAAATCTCTTGCTGAATCCGTCCACGGGGCATCACTTCTTGAAGGTAAGACGGTTCAGCAGCGATTTAAAACGCCCGTTCTCAGGCGATGCGGCGATGTAGTTCTTGGCAGGATAAGCATACTGTGTCAGCAGGCAGGTACGCAGGAACTTGTCATCACGGTTCTCAATGTCGATTTTCTCAATCTGCCCTTCAAGATAATGCTCGAAGTCCTGATAGTCTTCAGGCGTGTAATACTCCTCGTAGACACGTGTGTCCTGAATCATGTCCAGTGCCACGTAATTGACCGGATAAAGCCTGTAGTTGCAGTGGATCTCGTGGTCGATGTGTGCGGCGATTTCGTCAAAGAGCTTGTTCTTCGGCTGTTCCCCGTCCACCGTGTCGAGCCATTCGTCGATGCAGGAGGCGCACTTGTAGAAGATATGTCCCTTGTATCCCTTGATGCCTACCAGCATGCTCTCCATGTCGTCCTCGGCCGTCTTCTTCCAGAACGGAACGTCGCGCCGCAGCTGGTACTCGCGCGCCTTGAGGTAGTCGCATGGGTCGTATTCATAGGAGATGGCCAGCGGCACGATGTGCAGCTGCTTCAGCCTTTCGATGACCGTACCCTCGCCGCCCATCGCCATCATCTTCAGGATGGCCGGCTGGGTAAGGTCGTTGGAGTTCTTGGCGCGCCCCTGCCGCTGGGCGATCCATACGTTCTCCTTTTTCTCGGCGATGGCAAAGTGGATGTACTCTGACATGCGCTTGCTGGCACGGAGCATCTCCACGGAATGGAGGGCACGCTCTACGGTGAAAGATTTGTTGATGCGTACCAGGTCGCGCACCCAGTCCTGCGAGAGGAGATTGTCTCCGATGGCGATTTCGCAGGTGGTCGCAAAGCCCACGTCGAGGAGCAGCTTGTCGAGAAAGGCGGAATCGAGTACGATGTCACGGTGGTTGCTGACGAAGGTGTAGCGGTTCCGTGTGTTGATGTTCACCGCATCGATGCTGCACCCCAGGCTCAGCTTCGTGACGAGACGCTGGAGGAACGGATAGCAGAAAGCCTTCTGGAAGTCGAGGTTGGTCTTGCAGGCGTGCATCTTCTGCGCCAGCGCCTCCTTGGGTACATCAGGGTAGAGATACGCCAGCACCTGTTGGAACTGCTTGTCAGCAAGGATCCGGTCGTAGACAGCCGGCAACTCCTCCGGCTCGAACGGACGGATAGGGTCAAACTCTGATGGTATTTTCATAATCGTAAGTGAATTGGTATGTTTTCTGTTTATGTCCTTTGTTCTATGCCGGCCGACTTCGCAATGATGAGGTCTATCCCCGTTTCCTCTATCTTCTTCGCCACCGTCTGCGGTATTTTGGAGTCGGTGATGATGATGTCGACGTCTTCCAGCCTGCTGATCCTGGCAAAGCCCCGCCGGCCGAACTTGCTGGAGTCGGCCAGGACGACGGTCTTCTGTGCTGCCTGCATCATGACCCGGTTCAGTTCGGCTTCCCGCATGTCGGTGGTCGAGATGCCGAAGTCGAGGTCGATGCCGTCCACGCCGAGGAAGAGCTTGCTGAACGAGCAGCCCTGTAAGATCTCCATGCTGTACTGTCCGACGACCGACACGCTGCTGTGTCTGACCATGCCTCCGAGCTGTATGATGTCGATGTTGTCGTTGGCGGTCAGCGTCATCGTGGCGCGCAGGGAGGCCGACACGACTGTCAGCCGTCCTGCCGGCTGTATGTTGCAGGCCAGCGCATGGATGGTTGTCCCGGAGGCGAGGATGATGGAATCGTCCTTTGTGAGCAGCTTGACGGCTTCAGCCCCGATAAGCTGTTTTTCTTCAGCGTTCAGTTTCTCCTTCTCGTTCACCGACCGGTTGTTGGTGAAGGGGTTGATGAGGATGGCCTTGCCGTGGCTCCGGTACAGCTTCCCTGCCCGCTCCAGTTCGGTCAGGTCTTTCCGGATCGTGACCAGCGACACATCCAGGGAAACCGCCAGGTCGGAGACCAGTATGGACTCCTGTGCCAGAAGCTGCTCGAGAATGGCGTTCTGTCTGTCTTCTTTTGTCATGTCAACATAGTTTTCCGGCAGCTTTCAGTAGAAATCCGTCTCGCTTTGCCGTTTAGAAGAGTTTGTACAAATATAGCCAAAATAAACCGACAGGCAAGGCCGTTCACGTCCGTTTAACAGAAGATTAACAGTTTCAGCTTCCGAACGGGACCGGACGGCAATCCGGCAGGGGCAGAAAGCCCGGGGACGATGGATTCAAGAAGCTTCGTCTGTCAGGAGCTTTAATGTTCTGCATACCTTGCTGTCTGTCAGGCATTTTCCGTATCAGGCGGTCTCCGCTTCTTACGATATGGACGAATGGAACGGGGCTGCCCTGCCGCTTCCCGACACCCCTCGTGCTGGTGGCAGGCACCCCTTGTGCTGGTGGCAGACACCCCTTGTGCTGAGGGCTCGCACGCATGTCCTGTCACAGTCCGTCTGCAGAATAAAGCAGGCTGGAGGCTGGCGCCTGGCGGTGAAGCAGGTCATAAGCGCAGAGATAAGGGAAGGAGAAAGGTGTCCCGGTTTTCATACATCGCATTGTATCCTGCTGTAAACAAGTTGTTTGCGGATCCTGCTGCTGTGTCTTGTTCTCTTCTCCGTTTGCTCTGCCGGGAACGTCCTCTGTTCGTTTTCATTTGGTTGGACATCCGATTTCGGCTTGTTCTCTGCCGGTAATTGGAAAAAATACTGTAATTTTGCAGCCGGTTATTCAATAGGATTACAAACCTGATATGATACATTTATTATTTCGAGGGATTCAGGGCGGACACGGTCATCGTATGTCAGATACCTTCCTGTGCAGGAGCTTCCTTGCACTGGCCTTCCTGTGTTCCGTCACGGTCGGCTCTGCCGACAACAGAGATTTCAAGACGGCGTTGCGCATTGCCCGCCGTTATGTGAAGGTTGACCGCAAGGTTTCCGTAAACCGGAAGACACGCATGGCGGCATCGACGGTTCCGCAGCCTTATTATGTCTTCAATGATGCTGCCGGAAAGGGCTTCGTGGTCGTTGCCGGCGACGACAGGATGGGCGAGGTGCTGGCCTACGGCGACGAGACCTCGATCGACATGACCCGTCTCAGTCCCGAGGCCCGTTATCTCTTCGATGCCTACCGGAAGGTCTACGAGATATTGGGGAAGGACAGGCGGCTTACCACGCGTGCGGCCGCTGCCACGGCGGCGGGTGACCATGTGGACCCGCTGGTCAGCACGAAATGGAGCCAGTTCGATCCTTACAATCTGCTGGTGGGCGGTGATTACCCGACGGGCTGTGTGGCTACGGCAGTGGCGCAGGTCATGTTTTACCACCGGTGGCCGGAGCAGGGAAAGGGACAGGCAAGCTATCGGGTGACTTACGACAATACTGTCAGGTCGGCCGACTTCTCCCAGTCGCATTACGACTGGGGGGACATGCTGCCCGATTATGCCCACGTGAGGGCTACGGAACGGCAGAACAATGCCGTGGCAAAGCTGATGAGCGACGTGGGTATCGCCACGGCCATGCAGTACACGCCTGCCTCAAGCGGTACACAGGACTATCTGGCAGAGCGGGCTTTGCGCGACTATTTCGATTACGACGCCTCCCTCATAGGGCGGTCTGACGAGGGGGCTGCCCACTTCGTGGAGATACTGAAGAAGGAAATCCGAAACGGTTTCCCGCTCTACATGTCTGGGATGTCGGCCGGCGGCGGAGGCGGCCATGCGTGGGTCTGCGACGGCTTCGACAGCGAAGACCGGTTCCACATGAACCTCGGCTGGGGCGGTCAGGCCAACGGCTACTACTCCGTCACGGCCTTGAACATCACTTCCACAGGCAGTGAGTTCGGAGGGAAACCGCTCACTTTCAGCCGTTCGCTGCACGTGATCGCCATACATCCCAACAAGCCGAATACGCCCAAGATTGATGCCGACATCGCCTACAAGTCGCCGAACATAGCTTTCAGACTTGGCAGTGAGATGGCTTTCGAGGGTGAAGCGCCTGCAGTGCCTGCTGCCGGCGTGAAGCTGATGTACAAAGATTTCACCAATCAGAGCAACGACCCCTTCATGGGTGACATCGGCGTGGGAATCTATGATGCGGACGGCAGACTGACGAACGTTTTTCCCTATAGCCAGAAAGGGAAAGGCATATTCACCAAAGTCCGCTTTGTCTATAATGACGAGAAGATGACTTCAGGGGCTGTTATAGACGAGGAGATACCCTTTACGCTCGACTTCTCTGCACTGGCCAACGGCACTTACACGCTGTCGCCCATTGTGGCCGGGCTGCAGGAAAACGGCACGCTGGGCACGTGGGTAAGGATGAAGAAGGCACCGCGAGTGGTGATGAAGGTGGCAGATGGGAAAATCGACTATCTGGAACTGCCGTCGAAGACACCTGCCTATCAGCTCGCAGCCGACCCGCAGTTGGACGGCAGGCTGATTCCCGGTGAGGAGAACAGGCTGCTCTTGTCCATCCGTAAACTGGATGCACAGGTCTTTGACGGAACTGTGAAGGTGGAACTGGTTGACGGCGAGGGGACAGCTGTCTATACCTCGCAGACAAAGAACAAGGTGGACTTCGATATGTATGCCACGACGAGGGTCAGGCTGCCGTTTACCGTTCCCTACGGTACCGCTGCGGGAGAATACCGGCTGCGTGTGACAATCGTCAATGCCGATGGGAATACCTGCAGGGTAAACGACCGCCCCCTGCACGGACCTTACAAGGTCACGGTGGAGGACGGGAAGAAGCGGGATGTCTTTGCAACCGTGCGTGCTTTTGTTCAGGACAACAACGAGGAAAGCATACCGGGTGAAGGGATAGATGTCAAGAAAACTCCGACTTTCAAAGTGAGTTGTATGGCTTTCCTTGGGAAAAATGTGCATTACAAAGGCAGTCTGACACTGTATCTGATCGATACGCAGACAGAGGTTTCTATTCCCGTGATGAAGAGACCGCTGCAGGTCGACCTGAGTAGTGCCGGGCTTATGACGCAGATTACCAGCGACTGGATCGACCCTAAGAAAGAGCGGCTCATCAACAACCGCCGCTACCGGGTGGCACTGATTGGCGAGGAAGACGGCGGGAATGTGGACCTGATACCGGCTTCTTCCCGGCAGACATTCATTTCCGTTGTCAACAATGATGTGACGGACGGGATTGAAACGGCCCACGCCAAAGATGTCCTGCGGTTCACCGGCGGACGTCTTTCCGTGCAGCGACAGGGGCTGAAAAGTGTGGAGGTGTATGGCATGAACGGCGTGCGTGTGGCCGGCGGTACGGCCGATGCCTCCGGAAGCATATCGCTCTCCCTGCCCAAGGGCACCTATGTGGTGCGTGTGACGACACAGGAGGGACGCTGTTCGGCGGTTATCCGGTAAGCAACTTTATACGGCGGAAGAGCGTCCCGTAGGATTTGATGATGGCAGAACGGCAAGGCGGCTGACTTCCGACAGACCCGCCTGCCTGTCGCCTGCATACCTCATGTGCGGAAAAGACGGAAGGCGCACGATGAACCTGTCTGGTGTTCATCGTGCGCCTTCTGTATTATTGTATGTGGCATGTCCTGAGAATCACACGTCGGTAGGTCGTTGACGTGGATGCTGTCAGCATTTTGTGCCTTTTTGCCTTTATACGGGTTCTTCCGCCTTCTCCCTTCCGGCCGCATAATCCGCCATGCTCTTTCAGGAAGAAAGCGGAAGCCGATCGTCTGAAAGGCAAAGACCCGTCAAGGACGGTTACCGGAACCTGTCCTCTGTGAGCGGACTATTTCAGTACGCCCAGTTCTTTGCCGACCTTGATGAAGGCTGCAATGCACTTGTCGAGCTGCTCGCGGGTGTGGCCTGCTGACAGCTGTACACGGATGCGGGCCTCTCCCTTCGGGACAACGGGATAATAGAATCCGGTCACGTAGATGCCCTCGTCAAGCAGCCTGGCGGCATATACCTGCGACAGCTTGGCATCGTAGAGCATGACGGCGCAGATGGCACTCTGGGTAGGCTTGATGTCGAAGCCGGAAGCCATCATCCTGTTGCGGAAGTAGGTGACGTTCTCGACGAGCCGGTTGTGGAGGACATTGCTTTCCTTCAGCATCTTGAAGACCTCGAGGCTGGCACCGATGATGCAGGGTGCAAGTGAGTTGGAGAAGAGGTAGGGACGACTGCGCTGACGGAGCATGTCGATGATTTCCTTGCGGCCTGTAGTGAAGCCGCCGAGTGCGCCGCCGAATGCCTTTCCGAGCGTCCCCGTGTAGATGTCCACCCGCCCGTAGGTCTTGCACAGCTCGCTCACGCCGTGTCCTGTCGCACCGACAACACCTGCTGAGTGGGACTCGTCTACCATCACGAGTGCATCGTACTTCTCTGCCAGATCACAGATCTTGTCGATAGGTGCCACATTGCCGTCCATGGAGAAGACACCGTCGGTGCAGATGATACGGAACCGCTGTGCCTGTGCCTCTTTCAGGCAACGTTCGAGGTCGGCCATGTCGGCATTGGCATAGCGATAACGCTTTGCCTTGCAGAGACGTACGCCGTCGATGATGGAGGCGTGGTTCAGCGAATCGGAGATGATGGCGTCCTGGTCCGTGAAGAGCGGTTCGAACACGCCGCCGTTGGCATCAAAGCAGGCCGCATAGAGGATGGTGTCCTCCGTTTTGAAATACTCCGAGATGGCGGCTTCCAGCTCCTTGTGGATGTCCTGTGTGCCGCAGATGAACCGCACCGAGGACATGCCGAAGCCCCGTCTGTCCATCATCTTCCTGGCTCCTGCGAGCAGGCGAGGGTGGTCCGAAAGGCCCAGATAGTTGTTGGCACAGAAATTCAGCACTTCCCTGCCTTTTACTTCGATTGCTGCACGCTGCGGACTTTCAATGATTCTTTCCTCCTTGTAAAGTCCGGCTTCCTTGATCTCTGCAAGCGCATTGCTGAGATGTTCTTTCATCTTACCGTACATAACATTAGATTTTAAATTTGTTGTGGACAAAGTAAGCGATAAAAAACGAGAAAAGCATCATTCACAGGCATTTTTTTTACTTGTCTGACCTTATTTTTAAGAATTTTAATACTGGAGAAAGGGTCATTCATCAAAAAATATGTTTACTTTGCATACTTGTAAACATAAACTTATCAATATTTATGAAAAATGTCTTGGTCATTGGCTCGACAGGGCAGATAGGCTCGGAGCTTACCAGAGAACTTAGAAGGCGTTATGGAAACGACGGAATCGTCGCCGGCTACATCAAGGGGGCGGAACCCCGGGGGGAGCTGAAAGAAGGCGGACCGTCTGCAGAGGCCGATGTTACGAATCCTGAGATGATTGCCGAAGTTGTAAGAAAACACAAGATTGACACCATCTACAACCTTGCAGCATTGTTGTCTGTCGTGGCAGAAAAAAAACCGCAGCTGGCCTGGAAAATCGGTATTGACGGGCTTTGGAACATCCTTGAAGTGGCACGCGAAAACAAGTGTGCGGTCTTCACGCCGAGCTCCATCGGCTCCTTCGGCCTGAACACGCCGCACACGAAGACTCCGCAGGACACGGTGCAGCGTCCCGGTACAATCTACGGAATATCGAAGGTGACGACGGAACTGCTCAGCGACTATTATTTCAAGAAGTACGGTGTGGATACCCGCTCCGTGCGCTTCCCGGGACTTATTTCCTATGTGACGCCTCCCGGTGGCGGCACGACCGATTATGCCGTCGACATCTATTATTCGGCGGTCCGTGGGGAGAAGTTCGTGTGTCCGATCCGGAAGGGAACACTGATGGACATGATGTATATGCCTGACGGCCTGCATGCTGCCATCGCTCTGATGGAGGCCGATCCGTCCCGCCTGGTTCATCGGAACGGTTTCAACATCGCCTCCATGAGCTTTGACTCGGAGGAGATCTTCCAGACTATCAGACGCTACAAGCCCGGCTTCGAGATGGCTTATGCCGTTGACCCGCTTAAGCAGAGCATTGCCGACAGCTGGCCGGATAGCCTTGACGACAGCTGTGCCCGCGAAGAATGGGACTGGCAGCCGCGCTACGACCTTGACACCATGACGGCCGACATGCTGAAGCATCTTGAGGAGAAGTTGAAGTAAGAATGCGGAGGTGTCCCGCTTCGGTTGTCGGTATCTTTCCCCGGTCTCTGTTTCTTTACACTGGCAGGGGCTTGGGAAAGAAACTGTAACAAGAGGCTCTACCGTAGTCCCGGACCGGCGGTCCCGGGACTACGGTAGAGCCTCTTGTCTGTTTTCTCAAAAGGACCGGGCCGGTTAATTGATTCTTGCTGTCCGGTGATCATTTTCCATGCAGGCCGTTCATTCCCTCTTGCCATGTATGGTTGTGGCAGGAACGGGGAAGTTCCCTGCCGAGGTGCTGATGCCCGGCACCGGTCGTGCCGTTGGTCATCACGGGTCGTGCTGAAGGCTCGCACGCCCGCTGTCTGTTGCCCGGATGGGAACGGCCTGCGGTAAAAAGACGGTGGTCTAACTTACTTCTTCCGGTGAGGAAGGCCTGTTGTTCTCAGAGGCAATGAGGAATTGCCGGTTGAAAGGAAGTTGCGCACGGATCCCCCATGGCATTGGTGTCTTTCCGGGACAGGAATCATTGTTTATCTTCTTCTCTTGCCCGTCGCCTTCTTTCCGGTTGTCTTCTTGGCAACAGGTTTTTCAGGGGCGGCCTTCTCCGGCATCTTGTTCTCGGGACGTGCGAAGCCGTCTTTCTGTGCACGGGCGCTCATGGTCTTGATGCGTTTGTCGAGGTCAGGATGCGACGAGAACATACGCTTCCACTTGCCTTCCTTCTGTATGCCGGCATCCTCTTCCAGTTTCTTCAGCTTCTCGAACGAAAGGGCGATGGCCCAGGGATTCTTGCCGTTCTTCTTCAGGAACTCGTAGCCGTAGGCATCAGCCTGGCTCTCCTGTTTCTGCGAGTAGGTGGCATTGAGCAGCGATTCGCCCAGTTCCCCGAGCTGTGAGTCGGTCAGTGCGGCAGCCTTGTTGCCGGATGCCGCCAGTCCGTCTTTCAGTGCGCTGGTAAGCAGAGCCGTGCGGAAACCTTTCTTGGAATCCTTGTGGGCGACGTGCCCGATTTCATGTCCGATGACTCCCAGCAGTTCCTCGTCGGTCATGATGTCCATCAGGGACGAGAATACACGTACACTGCCGTCAGGGCAGGCGAAGGCGTTCACGTCGGTGACGTAGTAGACCTTGAAGTTCAGAGGGATCCCTTCTACATTCGTCAGTCCCTGCGTGAGTCTGTTCAGTCGCTTGGTATAAGGACTTCTGGCATCGCATACCTTGTTGTTCTTGTCCATCCAGGCGATGTATTCCTTTACGTAATTGGCCATGTCGGCATCGGTCAGAGTAGCGGCCTTTACCGCTTTCGTAGCCCCGGCGGCGGCTTTGCCGATGTTGAACTGTGCCTTTGCAGGTGTCGCTCCAAGCAGGAGGAGTGCAGTGGCAAATGTGCTGAAGAGTAGTTTCTTTTTCATAACGGATAGGTAGTTGAATTAACGTTAATACGTCTGCAAATATATACATTTTTCCTCGTATATCCTGTTCTTGCGGACTTTTTTATGCTTGTGCCTGTTTTCTCTCGGCCTTTTCTGCTATTGTCTTGTGGCGGTACATTCCATTTCAATGAGCCATTCCGGACGGCACACCTTGGCAAGGACGATGATGTGAGGCTGGGTCGGGAAGCGGCGTGTCATGTACCGGCTGACGACGGTGTAGTCCGAAGGATCACGCAGATAGATGACGAAATAGTTGATGTCCGCCATGCACATTCCGCCGTCCTGAAGCAGGGCCTCGATATTGTCGAGCAGCCGGACGGTCTGTTTCTCCACGTCGCCGAGGTAGAGGACATTGCCATATCTGTCGATGCTTGCCGTTCCTGAGATGAATGCAATCTGCTTGTCGGGAAGGGTGAGGCGTGTGCCGCGTTCGAAGGCTACACCGTATTCGTGGGTAGGATTGAGATGGTCCAGTGCCTGGAGGTATTTCTTGTCTTCCTCCCGGATGTCCGGATAGGTCAGGAAGTCGATGGCCACGGCCGCCGAACGCGCCGGTGAACTGCCGCCGATGCCTGTCGAGGCGATGTAATGGGTGTCTGCGGTCAGGCCGTAACGGCGGAAGATGTCGTTGCGTGCCTTTACTATTCCGTCATAGTTGATGTCTATGTCTGCCACGTAAATCCATGTCCGGACAAGATGAGTGCGGATGTCAAGTCCTTTTTCCTGTATGCTCCTGAGATATTTCTCAAAGAGCATGACGGTCTGGAAGTATGCGCTTGTTCCGTGTGTCTCCTCTTCTGTCAGCCTGATGCTCTGGAAGATGCAGTTGTCTGCCCGGGAGGTCGTCTTCACAAGTATGCCGATCTTGCTGCCGTTCAGAGGAGGCTGTTCTACAATAGTGGTTGACAGGGTTGACAAGACGTTCTGGAAGAGTTCGCTCTCGATGAGCAGCTGATGTTGGTTTTGTATGTCGCTGAGGAATATTCTGACATAGTCCAGTCTGCGTCCTGCATGGGACTGCAGTTCGGAAAACTGTCGGCTCAGATCCTCCAGCTGGTCTGCAAAGTTGCCTTGGCTCTTCGGAGCCAGAATTTCATAGAAGTCCATTTTCCTTTGTGTTCTGTTTCCCGCAAAGGTATATCTTTTTGCGGAAAAAACGGTTTTGAATGTATGCGGAGGAAATGCAATTACCTACTATTAGGTAGGCCGGCGGATGAAACCGGAGCTGATAATCATGTGTGGGGAGCTGTCTGTTCCGGATTGCCGTGAAGCGAAGGAGGCTTGTTCCCGATGTCGGAAAAGAAGGACTTGCCGGCAATAGTCCTGTGGAATAACGAGCAAGGGAATCCGGATGGGGCGAGGGGGCGTGTTCCGCCATGAAAAGACGGTGTCAGGAAAAAATGCAGCCCGTCCTCGCCGAAGTCAGGAGCAGGGTTATTGCTTTGTTGCAGGTTTTATGCAATGAGTGGCAGATTGAGTGATGACAAGAAAAACAGGGGCAGACGATTCCGCCTGTCCCTGTTTTCTTTTGATGTGCCCTTGGAGTCTTCTGGTATATATGCCATGTCGACTGCTCTGCAGGAAGAATGCCGGTACGTTGTCCGGTCAATGTCTTCTCTTTCTGTCCTCAGTCAGTCTCTGCTGTTTCCGAAGAAGCGCAGGAGGTAGAGGAAGAGGTTGATGAAGTCGAGATAAAGGCTTAAAGCACCGAGGAGGGCAACCTTCTGTGCCGACTCTCCCGCATCGGGCGCCATGAGCAGGTTGCGCTTGATGGTCTGTGCATCCCAGGCTGTCAGCCCGGTGAAGACCAGCACGCCGATGCCGCTGACGATCAGGTCCATCATCGTACTGCGGAGGAAGATGTTGACCAGTCCGGCGATGATCAGTCCGATCAGTGCCATGAAGAGGATGCCGCCCATCCGTGTAAGGTCTTTCTTCGTCGTAGAGCCGATCAGCGCCATCGCACCGAAGGTTCCGGCAGTGATGAAGAACGTCTTGGAGATGGCGGCAGAAGTGAAGGCTGCGAAGATCCACCCCAAGGTCAGTCCGTTGAGGGCGGAGAAGACGATGAACCACACTGTCGCACTGACGAGTGACAGGCGGTTGATGCGGGCAGAGACATACCATACGATACCCAGCTCCGCCAGTCCGGCGATGAGCAGCGGCCCTCTGCTCATGTAAAGCATCTGGATGAGTGCTGGGGAATTGCCTGCACCGTACGCCACGACACCCGTAATGGCGAGTGCCATTGCCATCCATACATACACCTTGCGCATCAGTGTGGGGAATGCGCGCGACATCTCCAGGTCGTGCTCATGGCTGGAAGCCACGTTTGTGAAATTGTCAAAATTCATATTCATTCGTTTTTTTTGTTTGTTTTCTTTCTTCCTGTTATAGAAGAGCGGTCTGTCTCGTGAGGCGGATCCGCCTGTTTGACAAGTCTGCAAACCTTATGCCATTTGCAGATTGCCATTAGGTCATGTCATTCTGTCTGTGACGGTCTGTGTGTTTCATCCTGTTGTCTTATCGTTTTCATCACTTTCACGGAGATGTCGAGCCACGCTTCCATCTGTCTGTAGTCTTTCCTCTCCCATATATCCTTGAAGTCCAGAAATTCATGGGTAAGACGGCTTTCGTATGCGTTGTGCTGGTAGCTGGTGTATTTTCCCTGCTCCATGATCTCAACACAGCCGAACCTGTTGGCGGCTGTCGGAATGCGTATCCAGCCTTTCTCTCCTTGGATGAGGATGAACGACGGACTGGTAGAGTCCTTTGCTGCGGTGCAGGTGGCGGTCATGGTAGGATAGGAGAGTACCATTACGCCGGAGGTGTCGATTCCGTTATGTCCGTAATTGGCAAAATATCGGCTTGCAACAGGAGAACCGAAAAGGGCTGTGACGACGTTGATGTTGTACACGTTGAGGTCGTTCAGCGTACCACCGCCCGAAAGTGGGTCGAATGCCGGAGCGATGTCTCCCTGCAGATAACGGTCATATTTGCTTGAGTATTGTGAGTAATTGCACTGTAGGAAGTGTATCGGTGCGATACGTCCCAGATTCTCCTTTACAAGCCGGAAGTTCGGTGTGTGGAGCGGTGAGACGGCCTCGAAGAGATACAGCTTCCGCTCCAGTGCCATTGCTGCCAGCTCTTCTGCCTCTGCAACAGTCATGGTAAAGGGCTTCTCCACAATCACATTCCTGTCTGCCTCCAATGCTTCGTGTACGAACGCATAATGAACGCTGTTGATTACGGCGATGTAGACAAAGTCGGCACCGTCTTCTCTGAGCAGCTGTGCATAGTCGGTATAGATGCGCTCTATATGGTTCGCTTTCGCAAGTGCCTGTGCCTTCACCTTGTTGCTGTGTGTGAAAAGGCTGGTTATCTCTATTCCTTTTGCCTCTGTCCTGAGCGTCTTGATGACCTCGGTGGCTATCATTCCTGTTCCTACAATACTAATCTTCATGTTTGTTTTCCGTTTTACGGCATATTCTATGGTCGTTTTTTCACGACATGAGACTTATAGAATGTGCCTTGTTACTTTTCCTGATGCAACAAAAGTATAGAATGTTTTGCAGAAAATGGGGGAAATGACTATTTTTGTGCTCTCTTAACAAGCATTAGTTGATATGATGAACAGAAAATTTTTATTCCTTTCAGCGTTTCTTTTGTCTGTAGTCGCAGCTGTGGGATGTGCAGACTGGAAGAAACCGGCAGTAAAGTGTTTGGCCGACTCGGTGGCTTCGAAGACTGCTGTTTCTGATTCTGTTGTTGTGGAGAAAGAAGTGCCGTTGGTGGTGGATTCCATAGGAAAATCGTTCAGCAGTAAAAAGGGTAACCTTGATTTTGCTTATGATTTCCCGGTTTCCGGGCCAAGTCCGTTGGTTGATTCTTTGCGTGCTTATCTGTCATCAGAGATGGCAGATGCCGGGTATGTCAAGCCTTATGGAAATCTTTCTGATGGGAAGGGGATGATGACGTATTATGCAAAAACTGCGTTCGAGGGTATGAACCGGATTTTTGAGGATGATGGGGAAAGGGCTGCTCCCTGCGTCCCAGAAGTGTCTCTGTTCGTAAGGAAAAGGGGGGAGACGGAGCGTTTCGTTACTTATGTGTCGACATATTATATTTATACTGGTGGTGCGCATGGCATGACTTCTGAGTATGGCGTAACCTTTGACAAGAAGTCGGGTGTCAGACTGCGGAATATCTTGAATGCAGATTGTGAGAAAGTACTACAGCCGCTTCTTAAAGAGAAAGTAGAGAATTATTTAAAGCAGACTGTCAGTTCGGATGACAGGGAGATGTCAGAAGCTGAGCTCAAGGATCTTATGGATGGGCTTTTCTTCGAGAATGGGGTTATTCCGCTGCCAGGCAATGGGCTTTATCTGTCTCCGGAGGGTGTGGTCTTTTCCTATGGACAGTATGAGATAGGTGCTTATGCTGTCGGAATGCCGACCTTTACAGTCGCTTATGAGAAGATTGGAAAATACCTTTCGCCTGAGGCACGAAGCCTTGCAGGGATTAAGTAATCTTTCTTAATTCTGTAAGTTGGATTGATTACTTTCGGCTTTGAAGTAGAGAAATGACTTTTTATTAGCCCTTTTCACCGACTTTTCCATTCAAAGAATGGAAAAGTCGGTGTTTTTTTGGGTTCTTCCGTTAAATGCGTAGATGCTTTTCATATAGCTTTAACGGAAGAACCGAAGTGATTGATGAAACAAAAACATGGCCGAGACCGTCAACTGTCTATTCTGTCATCAGCCTCCGAGTCAAAGACCTTTTCATTTTAATACGTTGAAAAGACAGATAAGATTTTGAAAAACCATTACATGATTTCAAACAAATCATCTGTAAATGTAAAGAACACGTGCAAAAAGCGGGTTTGTAACCAGCAGTCAGTCAATCGGTTGTTAAGTCGTTTGTAAAAGGTGCTTGATTGGACTTCAAAAGGGCGTTGGTAACACGCTAAGAGAGCACCTGTTGCAGGTCAATCAGGCATCTTTTAGAAGCCAGAAGGGCATGTTTCAGCTTTGAGCTGCATAAAAATGTTTACAAACACCGATGATATGGAAATAAATTGTGTGTAAAAGACGGAAAGACATGCTGATGGACAGGTATCGTATCAATTTGCCTTTTCTGCATTTTATCTTTCAGCTTATCCTCCTTTGCAAGACCATCCGTTTTCGGAGAGTCATACTATGCAAGTACACAAGCCCTTTATTCTATTCCCATCTATCCATTTAACGGAAGAACCTTTTTTTGGTGCATCAACCAAACAAATCCTTTGGCAATTCTGACTCCGTTGTCTTGGAAATGGTTGCCTTCGTTCCATTCCATCTTACAGTTGACTCCTTTGTCTTTGAATATTTGTTCTTGGCGTAGGATGTCTTTACTGATCGTTGCCATTATCTTCGTTTTTGTTCTCTCTTCCTTGTCGCCAAGGCTTAGGTAGGCGTAATTTATTAGAGGCTGGTGGTTTTCAGCATAATCCAACCAGCCTATATACCATGCGGAAGGCGATGCGGCGACTATCCCGCAGAAAGGATTGTCTGGTTCATAGGCCGTCCAAAGCGAGAAAAGCCCTGCTAAAGAATAGCCGCCTAAGAGGGTGTTGTCTTTGGTAGATTGCAATGCGTAACGAGTATTTAATGTCGGTATTAACTGACTTGTTATATATAATAAGGTAGAATAAGCACCGGCTCCAAAAGGGATTTTGCCAAACACAGGCGGGGCTGGCCAGGGTGTTAGCTCTTCATTCCATTTATTGATACGGATGGCAACGTGTATGAAGGGGATGGATGAACTCTCTTCTATGTGGGTTATCTGCTTTTCTAATTCTTTCTCGTCATTACTGTCTATGGGCTGGATGATGAAAAACTCTGCTTTTTCTTCACTATGAAGGGTGCATATATGTGAACCGATCTTGGTAATTTCTTTTTTATGTCTCATTGTGTTCTGTTATTACGATGCAAAATTAGTCGTTTTTGACCGGATTGGTTGATTTACGTCAATTTATAATACAACAAAGTGCTCCTTTTTAAATTTTTCTCCGAAACATTTGGTGCGTATG